>NC_018011.1:727500-1455000 GCF_000265365.1 Alistipes finegoldii DSM 17242 | reverse complement strand
CCGGGTCGAAAAGTCGCAGGAGATCCTCGCCGGCCGGAATCTCCCCGCAGCCGCGGCCTACAGCGGTGAGGAGGGCTGGAAAGAGCTTTGCCGGCGCGACGACATCGACCTCGTCTATATCTGCACCCCGTGGCAGCTGCATGTGCCGATGGCGGTTTACGCCATGGAGCACGGCAAGCACGTGGCCGTGGAGGTTCCCGCCGCCATGTCGCTCGAAGAGTGCTGGCAGCTGGTCGATACCGCCGAAAAGACCCAGCGTCACTGCATGATGCTCGAAAACTGCGTTTACGACTTTTTCGAGCTGACGACGCTCAACATGGCCCAGCACGGGCTGTTCGGCGAGATCATCCACACCGAAGGTTCGTACATCCACGACCTCGATCCGTTCTGGGAGCATTATCAGGGCAACTGGCGTCTCGACTTCAACCAGTCGCACCGCGGCGACGTTTACGCTACGCACGGACTCGGTCCGGCCTGCCAGCTGCTGGACATCCACCGCGGCGACAGGATGACCCGTCTGGTGTCGATGGACACCGAGTCGATCAACGGACTCAAAACCGCCAAGGAGAAGATGGGCGCCGAAACCTTCGCCAACGGCGATCAGACGCTGACGCTCATCAAGACCGAGAAGGGCCGCACGATCCTTTTGGAACACAACGTCTATACGCCCCGTCCCTACAGCCGCATGTATCAGCTTACCGGCACCGAAGGGTTCGCCAACAAATATCCGGTTCAGGGCTATGCGTTCCGTCCCGAACAGCTGGCGGGCGAGGTCCCCGACCACGAGAACCTGAGCGGACACTCGTTCATTCCCGCCGAGGCCCGGAAGACGCTTATGGAGCGTTACAAGCACCCGATCGTCCGCGACATCGAGGACAAGGCCCGTCAGGTGGGCGGCCACGGTGGCATGGACTTCATCATGGATTACCGGCTGGTTTACTGCCTGCAGCACGGTCTTCCGCTCGATCAGGACGTTTACGACGCGGCCGAATGGTCCTGCATCGGCGCGCTGACGGCGGCTTCGCTCGAACATAACAACGCGCCCGTCGCCGTTCCGGATTTCACCCGCGGCGACTGGGCCAAAATCGACGGCTACCGCCACGCCATGGCGCAGTAACGGCTGTCGCAGGGAACCAAGACCTATCTGGACGTGTTGAACGGCGGCGGACCCGCCGTCGAGTCGCTGCCCGTGCCCGACGCGCGCCGCGTGCTGGCCGATCTGCAGGCGGCCGTTCCGGTCGATCTGTCGGGCGTCGAAGAGTCCGAACGGACCATCGAGAGCGAGGGGCGCACCCTGCACCTGAATCTTGTGCGGCCGGCGGGAACCGGCCGGGAACGGCTGCCGGTTTTCGTCTTCGTCCACGGCGGCGGCTGGGTGCTGGGCGATTATCCGACCCACCGCAGGCTGGTGCGCGATCTGGTCGCGGAGTCGGGTTGCGCGGCGGTTTTCGTCAACTATACGCCTTCGCCCGAAGCGCGGTTTCCGCAGGCCGTCGAGGAGATTTACATTGCCGTGAAATGGGTGGCCGAAAACGGCCGTGAGATAGGTGTGGACGGCAGCCGGCTGGCTCTGGCCGGCAACAGCGTTGGCGGCAACATGTCGCTGGCGGCGGCTCTTCTGGCCAAGGATCACGGCGGACCGCAGATCCGCACGCTGGTGCTGATGTGGCCGGTGACCGACGCCGGATATGACTGGGATTCCTATGTGGAGTACGGGCGTCAGCGGTTTCTGACCGCACCTTTGATGAAGTGGATGTTCGAACAGTATGTCTCGGACCCGGCGCAGCGCGGCAGCGACCTGATGTCGCCCGTGCGGGCTTCGGCCGAACGCCTGCGGGGGCTGCCGCCTACGCTGATCGCCGTCGCCGAGAACGATATCCTGCGCGACGAGGGCGAGAAGATGGGACGTTGGCTGGACGAGGCGGGCGTCGAGGTTACGACCGTGCGCTTCAACGGCGTGATACACGATTGGGGCATGCTCAACGGATTTGCCGGACTGCATCCGACGCGGACGCTGGTGCGGCTGGCAGGAGCGGTGCTCCGCGATTATCTGAGGGAATAGCGGTTCGCCGGGAGAGGAGGAAGGACCGGCGGAAACGGCCTGAACGGAGAGTCGGCGGGACTGGAGGATCGGCGGAACCAGCTGGAATCAGCTGGCGCGGCTGGATCGGCGGGAGTGAGATCGGCTGGATCGAGGGATCGGCTGGATCGGAATGCCGGCGGGAGAGGCGCTGCCGGCGGAACGGCTGAGGCGGTGGGGCGGAAACGGCGGACGGTCGTCAGCGCCGGACTCCTCCCCGCGACAAGACCTCTTCGAAGTAGGCGATCGTCTTCAGCAGTCCGTCGCGCAGCTGGATCGTCGGTTCCCAGTCGCCGAGCATCTTGTGGGCGAGGGTGATGTCGGGTTTGCGCTGCTGCGGGTCGTCCGACGGCAGGGGCATGCGGATGATTTTCGATTTGGAGCCGGTGAGTTCGAGGACGATGTGCGCCAGCTCGGAGATCGTGAATTCGTTCGGGTTGCCGATATTGACCGGCCCCGTGAAGTCGTCGGGCGTTGCGGTCATCATGCGCAGCATTCCCTCGATCAGGTCGTCGATATATTGGAAACTGCGGGTCTGCTCGCCGTTGCCGTAGATGGTGATCTGCTCGCCGCGCAGCGCCTGCACGATGAAATTCGAAACCACGCGGCCGTCGTTGATGTCCATTTTCGGGCCGTAGGTGTTGAATATGCGGACGATTTTCACCGGAACGCCGTGTTCGCGGTAGTAGCTCATGAAGAGCGACTCGGCGCAGCGTTTGCCTTCGTCGTAGCACGAGCGCAGTCCCAGCGGGTTTACGTGTCCCCAGTAATCCTCCGGCTGGGGATGGATCAGCGGGTCGCCGTATACTTCGGAGGTCGAAGCCTGCAGGATTTTTGCGTGGTTGCGGTTGGCGATGGCGAGCATGTTCATGGCGCCTATGACCGAGGTCTGCGTCGTCTTGATCGGGTCGTGCTGGTAGTAGATCGGCGATGCCGGGCAGGCGAGGTTGTAAATCTCCTCGACTTCGGCCATATAGGGGTAGACGATGTCGTGGCGGATGACTTCGAAGTTGGGGTGTTTCAGCAAATGGCGGATGTTGCTCTTGTGTCCCGTGAAGTAGTTGTCGATGCAGATGACGTCGTTGCCCTCTTTAAGCAGGCGTTCACACAGGTGGGAACCGATGAATCCGGCACCACCGGAGATGAGTATTCGCTTCATTGGCACGAAATAGTTTTGATTAAGGCGTGTAAATGTACGATTTTTATTTTGAATAAGTTATATTTGCACGCACAAATCGTTACAAGATAACACAAAATGGGTCGAAAAGCCGTCTTTTGTCTGCTCTATTTTCTGGCTGTCGTCTTTACCGGACTGCTGCTTGCCGCCGCTGTGCTGAGCTGGCGCGCGTCGTTCGTTTCGCCGGAACAGGGCGGGTTCTGGGCTACGATCGCCTTGCTGCTGCCGGTCGTCCTGCTGGCCAATCTGGCCGCATTGGTCTGGTGGCTGATCCGCCGCAGGTGGATCGTCGCGCTGATGCCGCTGGCGGCTTTGCTTCTGAATATGGGCTACGTCTCGTCCATGATCCAGCTGCCCGACTTCAACGCGCCCGCCGGGTCGCACGACATCCGTATCGCCACGCTCAACGTCAACGGATTCCGCCAGCTGGGCCCTAAGTCCATCACCGCGGCCGCCGTGGCTGAGATGATGCGCCACGAGCAGGTCGATGTGTTATGTTTGCAGGAGTTTCTCGACGACGGCGAGTTCCCGGCCGACAGCATCGGCGCACTCTTTTCGCGCCGGATGCCCTATTTCGTTTCCGAGGGCAACGGAGCCGTCGCCAGCCGCTATCCGATCCTCGACTGCAAATACGTCCGGTTTCCCGATACCAGCAACGACTACCTGCGCGCCGACCTGCTCGTGGAGGGAGACACGCTGCGCATTTTTTCGGTGCACCTCCAGACTTCGGGCATCGCCCAGCTGCGCCGCCGCTTCCAGAAGGACTACAACCGGGAAGCCCCGGTCGATTCGATGCTCGGCGCCGTGGACCGCAACAGCCGGATTCGTGCCGCGCAGGT
The DNA here is from genome assembly GCF_000265365.1 of Alistipes finegoldii DSM 17242. NCBI lineage: Bacteria > Pseudomonadati > Bacteroidota > Bacteroidia > Bacteroidales > Rikenellaceae > Alistipes > Alistipes finegoldii. The sequence goes on along the minus strand of NC_018011.1, from coordinate 1,450,904 downwards.
GCGTGAAATCCGCGCCGAGACGGATGCGTCGCCCTATCCGGTAATTCTGGCGGGCGACTTCAACGATACGCCCTCGTCGTATACCTACCGCGAGATGAAGGGTGCTCTGACCGACGGTTTCCGCCGGTGCGGAAACGGGTACGGCGGCACTTTCCGCTATCTGGGCGGATTGCTGCGTATCGACTATGTCTTCTATGACGACACCTTCGAGTGCGTTCGCTATTACATGCCCTCCGAAGTGGTCAGCGACCATAAGGTCGTGATCGCAGAACTCCGGTTCAAATAGATTTCGGCTTTCGCGGCTTTCCCCGTCTCTGCATCGGTCTGTATCGGCGCGGAGTGGCGGGCGTTTGTGCGGCTGGTCTTATTGCTGGCGATGGCCGGGGTGGCGGTACGTTTGCGCCGCCGCTTTTCGGCCGGGGTGCAAAAAACAGACGCGGAGCGCGGTTCGGGCCGGGCTTCGCGTCTGCTGTTGCATATCGGTTTCGTGCGCGGAGTGCGCCTCGGCGCGTTACGGCCGGGCGATGCCGCCGCTGGTGTCCTCCACGGTTTCGGACCGGGGCTGCTCCTTGGCGATCGTGAAGGTGAAGGTCGAACCCTCTCCCTCCGCCGATTCGATGGTCAGCTCGCCGCCGTTGCGCCGCGTGAGGTCCTGCACCAGTTGGAGACCCAGACCCGATCCCTCTTCGTTCTTGGTGCCGTAGGTCGTGTAGTGGATTTCGGGGTTGAGCAGCTTGGGGATGTCCTCCTCCCTGATGCCCGTGCCGAAGTCGCGGACGCTGATGCGTGCGTGTGTCGGCGTCTCGTGCACCGAGATGACGATGCGTCCGCCCTCGTTGCTGTATTTGATGGCGTTGGACATCAGGTTGCGCATGATCGTCTTGACCATGTCCACGTCGCAGTTCACCGAAATCGGACCGGGAATGTCGTATTCGACGGAGATGCTCTTGACCTGCGCCACGAGGTCCGACATTTTGCTGGCGAAGACCACCACTTCGGAGATGTCCACCTCCTGAAAGACCGAATTCATGCGTCCCGTCTGGCTCTTGGTCCATTTCAGCAGGTTGTCCAGCAGCATGAAGGTGCTTTCGGTGATGTTGTTGCCCATGGTCACCATTTCGAGGTTTTCCTCGCCGATCTGCTCCGGGGTGAGGTTCATCAGGAGCATGTTGAAGACCATCTTGAGCGTCCCGATGGGCGAGCGCAGGTCGTGGGCGATGACCGAATACATTTTGTCGCGCGCATCGACCGTGGCCTGCAGTTCGTCGCGCTGCTGCATGATGGTCCGCTGCGCCGCGGCCAGATAGATATGGTGGGTTACGCGGGTGATCAGCTCTTCGTGGTTGAACGGCTTGGAGACGTAGTCGCTGGCGCCCAGCTTGAAGCCTTTGACGATGTCTTCGGGGTTGTGGAGCGCCGTGAGGAAGATCACCGGAATGTCCTGCGTGACGGGGTCGGCCTTGAGGTGCTTGATCACTTCGTAACCGTCCAGATCGGGCATCATGATGTCGAGCAGGATCAGGTCCGGAGTCTCTTTCGACGCTTTCTCTATCGCTTCGTAACCGCCCGATGCCGTGACGATCTTGTACTTGGCGCGGCTCAGCACGGCTTTCAGCAGCATGATGTTGGTCGCGATGTCATCGACGGCGAGGATCGTGTAATCCTCCGGTTTTATGGCGATGTTTTTCATGGGGAACGACTTTTTACAATGCAAATATAGTATTATTTTTCGCTCGTTATCAAAAACTTCAGGCCCTTTTGGCTTTTTCCCAAGCGCCCCGTCCCCGATGGGTTGCGAGGTAGGTCGTGCCGCGGAACACGTTGAGGTTCATGAAGAGAAAGTAGTAGGGGATGAACAGCAGGCGGCTGCGGCGTCCGCTGCGTTCGAGCGCCCGGCCCGCGAGCGCCGCGAGGTAGAAGGCGCACTGCAGGCCCAGCGTCACGGCGTAAAGCGTCGGATGCCCCGACCACAGCAGGGCGACGTTGAGCGGCAGCAGGGCGACCAGCACCACGGGCGTCAGCGTCCAGCGCAGCACCCGGTGCGAGACGTACTGGAACCAGAGCACGCCGTAGCGGAACGGATTGAGCAGTTTGCGCAGCCGCCAGACCGACTGCAGGCCGCCGGCCGCGATGCGTTTCTTGCGCTTGCCCTCCTCGCCCATGTCGGCCGAGGGCGTCTCCAGCGCGTACGCCTCCTTGCAGTAGGCGATTTTGTAACCCTGCGACGCGATCAGCATCGAGCAGACGAAATCGTCGAGCAGCGTGTCTTCGGGCAGTGTCTGCCACAGTCCGCGTCGCACGGCGAACAGTTCGCCCGCGGCTCCGACCGCAGAATAGAGCCGGTAGTCCAGCTCCTTGAGTTTCGATTCGTATTTCCAGTAGACGCCTTCGGTGGCGGCGGCTCCCGCTCCGCCTGCGTCGGCCACGCGCTTCTCGCCCGCCACGCACCCGACCTGCGGGTCCTCGAAACAGCGGACGATCTCCGTCACGGCTTCGAGATTGAGCATCGTGTTGGCGTCGGTGAAGACCACGAGCGGCGTGCGGATGTGTTCCAGCGCGCGGTTCAGCGCCGCGGTCTTGCCGCCGCGCCGTGCGTCGTGCAGAACGGTCGCGTCGGGGTAGGCCGCCAGCAGTTCGACCGTCCGGTCGGTCGAGCCGTCGGTGATCCACGTTATGCGGAGTTTGCTGGCGGGATACTCCAGCGCGCGGCAGTTGGCCATCTTTTCGGCCACGATCTCCTGTTCGTTGTAGGCGGCGATCAGCAGCGTCACTTCGGGCGCCTCGGCCGGAACTTCGTACCGGCGCGCAGGGCGCAGGGCTTCGCGGATTTTCACCAGCGTCCACAGCAGGATGCCGTAGCCGAGGTAGGTGTAGAAGACGAGGAAAACCCCCGCCCAGAAGAGTATGGCTATGGTCGTCATGCTTCGAAAAGTTCGGTTAATACCTGTTTCATCTGTCTGTCCCACGAGAGGGTGCCTTCGACCGACGCGCGGATCTGCGCCGGAGTGAGGTTCACGCCGTCGCAGAAGCGGACGAGGGCCGTGATGTCGAGCGGCGTATCGTCGGCCGGGGCCTTCATCACGTAGGGCATGCCGTCGAAGTCGCTGTCGTTCTCGGAGTAAACGAACGGGATGCCGCGTGCGGCGTATTCACGGTTTTTGAGGGTCTTGATGCGGGTAATGCCGTTGCGGTGACGGCCCAGACTGGCTATGCCCATGTCGCACCACTCGAATTCGGCGTCGAGTGCCGCACCCGAACGGGGTCCGATCACTTCGGCGTATTCGCTCAGCCCGTACTCCTCGATCGTGCGGCGGTAGCCGTCGATGAGCGACTCGATGCCGTCGCCCGCGATGCGCAGGCGGATGATGCACTGGTGGGGACCGGCGTAATAGGCTTTCAGGCCCTCGATCACGCGGTCCAGACCGTGCCAGAAGTGGATGTTCGCCACGGCCAGCAGCCTGATTTCGTGGGGGCTGCCGTGCCGCTGCGTCTTGAGCGGGATGCTCCGGAAGTCGATGCCGTTGGAGATGCGGATTGTCGGACGCCCGAAGATTTCGGGGTCGTCGGAGAAGGTCACGATGCGGTCTACCCAGCGGGCCATCCGGCGGCGGAAGATGCGGTCGATGCGCAGCTTGAGTTTGCGCACGAAGGGCGACTGTGCGAATTCGGCGTCGTAGGGGTAGGTCGGTATTTCGAGCGCGATGCGCACGCCGAGTTTTTTGACTTTGCGCAGCCAATGGATCAGCACCGGGCTGGCGTTGTGGTCGTAGCGGATGTAGAGGAACTCCACGCCCTCGTCGCGGATGTGGCGCGTGATGTCGCCCAGCGACACCCGTTTGGCGATCTTGGCCCGCAGTCCCTGCCCGAACGTGCGGATCGCACGTCCGCCGACCATGCGGCGCTGCGTGCCGTCGGCCGCGATTTCGAGGTGGCACAGCTCGACGTCGGCGCCGTTCCGGCGCAGGGCGTCGCATTGGGAGAAGATCTTCTTGCTGATGCCGCTATGGGCCGAGAAGCCGTGGAAAACGACGAATAATCCTTTCATTGAGTTATCGGTTTTTGCGGGAGAGGAGACGGAGGGCGGTTCCTTTCAGGTCGTATTGGCCGCTGAACTGGATGTAGAGCAGCCATACGGCCAGCGCCGCGGCGCCTTTCGCCGCAAGCGACACGAGCATAGGCATCGGCGGCAGCAGCCATTCGACGGCCGCCAGCGGCAGGCAGACGAGCGCCGAGAGCAGCAGGGGCGAGAGGAAACTGCGCCAGAAGGCGCCCCACCCCGTGCGCAGCGTCAGGCAGAACAGCGCGTGGTAGCATTGGATGAAGTTGATTGCGAACGAGATGCAGATGCACCACGCCACGGCTTGGGTCGTGCCGAAGGCGAAGATGCCGGTGCATATGGCCGCCGTGTTGAGCGCCGCCGAGAAGAGGCCGCAGAAGAAGAGCATCCGTGTGGCGTTGGCCGCTTGGAAAATCGAGCCTGAGGTGGACATGACGATCTGGATGCCCACCGAGAGCGCCAGAATCCGGAATACCGGGACCGAAGGCTGCCACTGGTCGCCGAAGATGATGAGGACCAGCTCCTGCGCCGTGAACCACAGCACCACCGAGAGGGGCAGGCCGATCAGCGCCAGCAGGCGGACGACTTTGCGGTACGAGTCGGCCAGTTTGCGCAGGTCGTTCTGCATCTCCGAGAAGATCGGGTGCATGACGGGCGATACGACGTAGGCGATATTTTGCAGCGGCAGCATCATCAGGCGGTACGATTTGTCGTAGTACCCCAGCTGCGAAAGGCTCATGTAACGGCCCATCAGCAGCTTGTCGAGGTTGCGGCTGAAGTAGTTGAGCAGCTGGAACGAAAACTGGTAGGCCGAGAACGAGAACACCTTGCCGACGGCCGCCTTTCCGGGTTTGAGGTGCACCGAAAGCGGATTCTGGCGGTAGTTTATCACGAAGAGCATCAGGCTCGAAAAGACCGGATTGATCGTCAGCGCGTAAATCCCCGCCCCGGCATAGGCGGCGGCGATGGCCGCCGCGCCGCCGACGACCTGCACCGAGAGCGATCGCACGGCAGCGAATCTGAATCGCTTCTCTTTGAGTATGAGTCCGTTGGGGACGATATTCGCCGCGGCGAAAAAGAGGTTTGCGGAGAGTATGCGCAGGATGTTGCGCAGTTCGGCCGAATCGTCGTAAAACGAGGCGATCAGCCCCGATGCGGCGAAGAAGAGCAGCGCCATGACGGCTCCGGACCACAACGTGAGCGAGAAGATGCCGCCCAGATCGCGTTTGTCGAGATTCTTGTGCTGGATGACCGCCGGGCCGATGCCCAGATCGCTGAAGATGGCGAAGAAGGCGATGACCACGGTGGCGATATTCACCACGCCGAACTCTTCGGGGGTGAACAGGCGCGCCAGCACGCCCGACACCACGAGCGTCACCACGATGCCGGCGTATTTCGCGATCGAGGTGTAGAAGACGCCCGAAGCCAGCTGACGCCCTACCGTATGGGGTTGTTTATTGTCGTTTTCCGTCATAAAGTCGTTCGTAAAGCCCGCCGTACATTGCGGCGATGCGTCCGATGCCGAAGTGTTCCTGCGCATAGGCGCGGTTGCGGGCGCCTTGGTCCGTCGCCGAGAGGCGCGCGGCCCGTTCCAGCGCGATATCCACCGACCGCGGGTCGGCGGGATCGAATGCCGGGTTGCCCGTCTCGGCGAGCAGGCCGCCGATGTTGCCGCTGGCGGGACCCGTCACCACGCGTCCGAAGCTCAGCGCCAGCGGGACGTTGCCCGAATTGAGGATGTCCGTCCGCTGGATGAAAACCACGTCGGCGGCGGCGAGGTAGCAGGGCAGCTGTTCGTCGGGAATCAGCGGTTCGGGCGAGGTGATGCGGCTGTCGAAGAAGCCTTCGGCGCTATGCGCCGCGGCGTAAAGCAGGCGTCCGGCGAGCCGTTTCAGCCCTTTGAACCGCGATCCGCGCCGGGTGTAGGGCCACAGGCGCGGCGCGAGCAGGAATTTGGCCGGGTAGTGCAGTCGGCGGAACGCGCCCCATACCAGCCTGCGCTCCTCCGCGTGGCGGAACGCCCCGAAGGCCAGCACCACCAGCCGGTCGGCCGGGATGCCGAGCGCGCGGCGGCCTGCGTCGCGCGTAATGTCCATGTCGTACAGCCCTTCGTAGATGTGGTGCGGGATCATGACCTGCAGCTGCTCCGAATCCGGATGCGCCGCCGTGAATTCCCGGAGGCTGCAGTCGCCCAGATGTACGATGGCGTCGGCATATCTTTCCACTAGTCCGTAAGCCTCGGCCACGAGCGGATTGCCGTGGTGCGGCAGGGTGTTGTGACGGGTGTATATCAGCGGTATTCCGTTGTTTTTCAGCGTCTGGAGCTGCTGTTCGAGAGTATCGACGTCGGCCGGAGCCGGTGCCTTCCAGCGGAACAGCTCTTCGGGCCATTGGAGGTGTACGATGTCGTAGTCCGCGGCGTTGCTGCGGAACTCTTCGACCGAGCATACGACCTCGTATCCGCAGGCGCGGATGCCGTCGGCGAGCAGCCGCACGAAAGGGTTGTCCGAAGTGCCGGAAGCCGTATATGCGATCAGAATCTTCATGCGCCGGTTAGATTTTCACCCATGTCTTGTTTTCGGGGTCGTAGCGTTTGATGACGCGCGCCGGATTGCCCACGGCGACGCTGTACGGAGGGATATTCTTCGTCACGACGCTCCCGGCGCCGATCTGGCAGCGTTCGCCGATCTCAACGCCCGCCACGACCACCGAATTGGCTCCGATGTGCGATTCGCGGCCGATCACCACCTCCTTGCGGACGAGCTTCTGCTCGTTCGAGTCGCGCGTGCCGTCGGCATAGCCGTGGTTGAAGCCCGATATGAAGACGTGCTGTCCCAGTCCGGCGCGGTCGCCCATGCGCACGGGACCGATGACCACCGATCCGATGCCGATGCGGGCCGCGTCGCCGATCAGGACGTCTCCGGCGCCGTTGTTGACGACCGCATAATCTTCGATCAGGGCGTCGCGCCCCACCTCGAACCGCCGCCATGGAAAAACGTCGAGCCGCGCATGGCGGCGGATCAGCGCACCCCGGCCCTTTTTGTGAACAAAAGGGTTTACCAGCCAGCGCACCCAGAGCCGCGGACGCGGGTGTTTGTGAGGCGAAATCAACCCGATGACGAACTTTTTCAGCCGGGGATTGTTTTTGATTTTGTCAATCATAACCACAAAGATAGCAAACTTCTGCGATATACGTAACCGTGTTGTGCGAAATCAGGAGTGTTATGGCGCAGTTTTTGGCATATTTCAATAAAATTACGGGCTTTTTTGTTTGAAAATTTGGCGGAATTGAATATATGCGCTACTTTTGTTTCTGCGACACTTTTATCGGATGATCCGACTTTTTGAATTATGAAAAAAATTCTCCTTTTCGCCGCCGCTGCACTGAGCTTTGCAGGGTGTGCCGAAGATGCGCCGACTCCCGGACCGGCAGGCGATGCCGGCAAATTCGCGGAGATGAGCGTCCCTTCCTCGTTCGGTTGGAAAACGACGGCTTCGGTCGCCTGTAATTTCACCGCTCCGCAACCCACCCGCGTATATGTGGCTGCCGGGCAAGAGGCCGAGCCTTTCGCTTCGTTTATGGTCGGCGGCGACGCCGATCCGGTGAAGCTCGACGTGCCGGCCGCGACGCGGACGCTCTATGTGAGCTGCCGGACCGAAAGCGGCGTTTCGCCGCAGGTGGCCGTGCCAGTGACTTCCGACGGCGCTTTCTGCTCCCTCGATCCGAAAGCGGCGAGCGGCACCCGCGCCGGAATCGGTAATGACGACGAAGCCAGCGTCGATGAGGGATTGATCTACATCCCCGCCCGCAGGAATGGATGGGGCACGCTGATGTTCGAGGACCTCTGGCCCGCTTACGGCGACTTCGATTTCAACGATTTCGTCGTCAACTACAAGATCCAGCTCTACATGCAGAACAAGAACAAGGTCAATGCGATGCTGATCGGCGTCCGTGTGAAGGCGGTCGGCGGTTCCATTCCCTACGATTTGTGTCTTGCGATGAAGGGCGTCAAGGGCGGCGAGATCGACCAGATCGAACCCTACAACAGCAAAAACGCTCCCGAAGCGGAGTTGGTCGCGCTCAACTCTCCGAATTACGTCAAGGAGCCGGCGGTGCTGAAGTTCCTGAACATCCGTGAAAACGCCAACCGCCCTGCGGGTGCCGCCTATGTGAATACGGAGGAAGGCTATGAGATGCCCGAAGACCGGCTTGCCGAGGCTTCGTTCATGGTCTATTTCCGCAATTCGATCGCCATCGAGAATGTGGCTTTCGATACGTTCGATTTCTTCCTGACCCGCGACCGGGAATCGGACGGCCGCCGCATAGAGATCCACCGGGGCGGTTTCGAGCCTACGCCCGCCGCGACGGCCGACTACAATGCGCTGGCCGGACAGAGCGCCTATACCGACAGAGCCGGCCGCTTCTACTATTCGAACGACGGGCTGGTCTGGGCGATCAATATTCCCTTCGACATTCAGCATGCCTACGAGAAGACCGATTTCCTGAAGGCTTATCCCCAAATGCTCGAATGGGCGCAGTCGGGCGGCGCGGTGGCGCAGGAGTGGTATCTGCACGGCGTGGAGAAGCACCTCGTGAAGAGAAAATAAGACCGCAAATACCGGAAACGGAAAAGGAAGGGCAACGCCCTTCCTTTTTTTATCGGCCGCTTCGGCCTGTTCCGCCCGCCGCTCCGCCGATTCGGGGCGGCGGGCGGGTTTGCGCTCTATCTGCCGAGCGATTCGTAAAGCGCCAGCAGCTGCCGGGCCGTCTCTTCCCAAGAGAAGAGTTTGACCCGTTCGAGTCCGTAGGCGACCTGTTCGGCGCGGAACGCCGGATCGGTTTCGAGGCGCAGCAGGGCGTCGGCGATCGCCGTCGGCGAAGTCGGATCGACGAGAATTGCTCCCGGACCGGCCACTTCGGGGATCGCCGAGGTGTTCGACGTCACCACGGGCGTGCCGCAGGCCATCGCTTCGAGCTGCGGAATTCCGAAACTCTCGCGCAGCGAGGTGTAGAGGAACGCCGATGCGCCGTTGTAGACGGCCGGGAGGTCGCCGTTGGGGATATACCCCGGCAGACGGAGCATCCCGCGCAGTTCAGGCGCGCCGATCTCGCGCAGAATCTCCTCCGCGGCCTGCTCCCTCAGGTCGGCGACCAGCAGCGGCAGGGGTTTCTCCGAGCGGCGCACGTACTCGGCGTAGGCGCGCAACGTGCCGGACGTGTTCTTCTTGGGGTCGGTGTTGCCCAGAAAGAAGATGTAGCCGGGATCGGAGAGGTATTTGCCGACGGTCCGCGCCACATCGTCCAGCGGCCGGAACCGTTCGTTGTAGCCGTTGTAGATGGCCGTGATCCGTTCGGGATCGAGACCGAGGGCCGTGCGGATGCGGTCGCATTCGAATTGCGAGACGGTGATGATCTTCCGGCACTTGGGCAGGATGCGCGGCACGACCAGCCGGCGGTAGATGCGTCCCAGCGACTGGTAGGACGACTTGTTGCGCGAAGCCTGCTTTTCGAGGAAGATGATGTCGTGCAGCGTCAGCACCAGCGGAGTGCGGCCCCATACGGGCGCCGTGTTGCTCGTGCAGTGCAGCAGGTCGGGTTTGACCCGCGCCACGGCGCGCGGCAGCGCCCACTGCTCCCAGAGCGGATAGGTCGGGCAGCGGAGCGTCTCGATATGCATGTTGGGCGTCTCCTCCAGACAGCGGTCCCCGCCTTCGCCCGTGAAGATGAAGTATTCGTTTTTCGTGTCGATCTTCTGCAGGCAGCGGATGGTTTCGAGCGCCACGAAGTCCATGCCGTGTTTGTTGGGGCGGAAGATGCGCTGTGCCTCGATTGCTATTTTCATGGTTCGGTCGGGGTGTTGGCACCGGGAGCGTTGCCGCCGGCCCCGGTGTGTTCGGTGTGGATGAATTTGTCTTTGGTGCCCCGCAGGCGGAAAAGGTTGGCTGCGGTCAGCAGGAACAGTACGGGCATGCGGCGCAAGGCGCGGCCCAGCTGCCGGTCGGTCTGCTCGTCGGGGAGCGCCAGCGCCAGCGCGAAGAGCAGCAGGAGCAGTACGATCCACCATTTTATCGAGCCGAGGGGATCGAATACGGTCATCGCGGCCGTCCAAAGCGGCACCAGCCCCATCAGCAGGATGCGCGGCGGCAGGCACCATTGCAGGAGTTTGTCGCAGTAGTCGAGGTTGCCCGCGGCGATTGCGCCCGGCAGCTGCCGGACGGCCGACCCCAGCGCGTAGAACTGCGCGGCGATCCATCTGCGCCGCTGGTTGTAGTAGGCGCCTTCGCCCTGCACCTTCTCGTCCAGCACGCGCAGGCCGTCGATGTAGTCGATGTAGATGCCCTGCCTGAGCAGCAGCGCTTCGAGTTCCTTGTCTTCGCCCGACGTGGTGCAGCGGGCGATGTTGTCGCGGAACCACTTGTATTCGAAGGCCATGCCCGAACCGATGAGCGCCGAGGAGAGTCCCAGCGCCACGTGTCCGCGGCGGAATATGGCGTTGTTGATCTCTTCGCTCGCCGCATCCAGCACGGCGGTGTCGGTGTCGCGGTTCTTGGCCGTGCGGTGGGCCTGTACGGCTTGCACGCCGCTGTCGAAGACGTCGTTGAGCCGGGCGATGAAATCTTCGCCGGCCAGATTGTCGGCGTCGAGGATCGTGACGGCTTCGGCGGCTTCGGGTCCCAGCTCTTCGACCGCGAAATTCAGCGCCTTGGCCTTGGAGCTGTTTTCGAAGGAGACCTCCAGCACGCGGATCGGCAGCGTGCGCAGTTCGGCCAGCGTTTGGGGTTTCAGCCGGTCGGCGATCACGACCACCTCGTGCAGCTGTGCGGGATACTCCTGCCGCAGGGCCGCCTGCGCCGTGCGGACGATCACCGCATCGCTTTTGTAGGCGGGAATCAGCGTCACGAACTTCCGCCGGCGTTTGGCCTGCGGATAGTCGTCCATGCTTTTGCGCGTCGAGAAGAGCGCGAAGACGAAAAGATAGAGCACCGGAAGTCCCAGTACGAAGATGAAAATCCAGTCGGCTATGTTCAGAAGAGTCGTCATGCCTGCTTGTTTTTCAGGGTGAAGAAGTCGCGTACGCCCCGGCATACGGCTTTCGCGAGGTCGCCGCGCCGGTGCGCGAGCGCCGAGACGGCGTTTTTGGGCGCCGCTATGCAGAGCTGGTAGGCGACCGAAAGCAGCCGCGCGCCGCCCCGGAGGTTGCGCCATGCGAAGAGCAGCCGGTTGCGGGTCAGGCAGTAGCTCCGCAGGGGGCTTTGTTGGCCCGTGGTCGCGCTCTCCTTGTGGAATACCGTGCAGCGGGGATCGTAGACGATGCGCCGGCCCTGTTCGCGGATGCGTACCGACCAGTCCAGCTCCTCGTAATAGAGGAAGTAGATCTCCGGCATCGGTCCGGCTTTTTCGAGCGTTTCGCGCCGGACCATCATCGCCGCGCCGTGCGCATAGGGCGTGTCGTGCGGGGTGTCGTACCGCCCGTCGTCGGGTTCCCCGAAGCCGATCAGGGCGTTGCGCAGCGTGATGCGCGTCAGGGGCGTGTAGCCCGCGAACTGAATATGCTGCGGAGGAGCGAAAAACCGGATTTTCGGACAGACCGCGCCGATCGAGCGGTCGTTGTCGAGGGTTTCGCGGAGGTAGTGCAGGGTGTCCTCGGTGACTTCGGTGTCGTTGTTCAGCAGCAGCAGATAATCGCCCGTCGCCGCCGCGAATCCGAGGTTGTTGCCGCCGGCGAACCCTAAGTTGCGTTCGCTGCGCAGCACCTTGACGTCGGGGTAGCGTTCCCGCAGCGGGGCCGCTTCGTCGCGCGTTGAGCCGTTGTCCACGATCACGATCTCCAGCGGAGTCGTGACATGCCGCCGCAGCGAGTCGATCATCGCGCAGGTGAGGTCGTAGCCGTTGTAATTGACCGATATGACCGATATCCGCCTCTCCATCATTCGTAATTTTCCCGCAGAGGGGGCTGTTGTGCCGCGGTCGCCTTGTCGAGAATCTCCTTGCGCGATAGCTCGCGGTCGAAGCGCGGCGCGAGGAAGATGAAGCCCATGCTCATGTAGAGGATGGCGCCCGTGGGTATCTGTCCCAGAATCTCGTTGGCGTAGGCCATGACGACGATGCCGGAAATTCCGGCCGTGAGCGCCGCCGTGAATCCCCTGAGCTGCGTGTTCCGCAGCTTGAAGACCACCAGATAGGCGCCCCGCGCCAGTATGTAGAGCAGGATGCCGATGTGCAGCAGGATGCCCACGACGCCCGTTTCGACCCAGATCATCACGAACCACGAGTCGGTCGGAATCTGTGACAGCGGCGCGGTCGGGGTGAAAGTCTTGGCTTTGCCGCCGCCGTGCCCCAAGCCTGCGCCGAAGGGTTTGTCCGCCATTATTTCGCGCAGTTTGGCCTGATTTTCAAGACGGACCTTGAAAGACGGATCTTCCGAGTTGAAGGCGCTGCGCGCACGCCGGACCAAGGCGTTGCCCTGCCCGATCGAGGTGAACTTCAGGAAGACGAACGCCGCGATGACCAGCAGGACGCCCATGACGATGACTTTGATGTTGCGCGACATCATGATGAAGGCCGTGTAGCCGACGAACGGCACGGCCAGCGCGCTGCGCGTGCCCGAAATCAGCATGCCGTAGCAGGCCGCGGCGGCGACCAGCAGCAGGTATATCTTCATCCACGGATTGCGGTAATAGAGCGCCGAGATCGAAAAGACGACCATCGAAAGTCCCATCGAGCCGCCGAAGTTGGCGGCGTCGCTGAAGAACGAGAAATACCGGACCCCGCTGTGGATGATGTGCGTCGAGCGTCCGCCGAGAACGAACAGCCAGTAGTTTTCGGCGGCGTTGAAGCCGAAGAACTTCTGGATGCAGGCTTTGCCCACGGCGATCAGCGTCAGGACGGACCAGATGACGAGCATGTATTTCAGGTACTTGTATTCGTTCATCGTGAGCTGGGTGAGCACCACGATGAAGAAGAAGTAGAACGCCACGGACCTCACGGACGAGAACCATCCCGAAACCGAAACCGATTCGGGGTTGACCACTTCGAGCACGCAGTACGCCACCCAGATCGCCGCGACGACGGTCAGCCCGGAGCTGGCGCGTTTCCATTCGATGCGGTGCATCATGGCCTGCAGGCTTATTATCAGGATGTTGTAGAATATCAGCGCATCGAGGATCATGCCGAACGGCAGGTCGTGGGCGTAACGGGTCAGCCCCATGATGAAGTAATTGATCACGAACAGTCCGAGCATCGCCAGCGCAGGATTGCGCAGCGTGACCCACAGGATGCAGAGTGCGGCGGGAATGGCGGCGACGACGGTCCCGGCGAGCAGTCCGTAGTTCAGGAAAGCCATGGCGACCACGGCCACGCCGCCGACGAGCATGCCCCCGATGATGAACCGGGGGATGCTGACGGGTGTGGTTATGCTGCCGTAGCGTTCCATTGCGGGCTTTTTTTTGAAGCGGATGGCGGGTTGCGTTTATTTGACGGCCGTGAATCCGAACTGGCTGATCTGGTAGCCCAGTCTGCGCATGCGGGTGTAGGGCGGCATCAGCCCCGTGAAGGACTGCACCACGTCGCGGCGCGCGCAGTTGAGACAGAGGGTCACGGGCGTGCGGCCCGCGAGTTTCTCGGTTTTCTCGAAAAGCAGCTGGTCCGTATCCTTCCACGTGCGGTTGGCCGGGGCGATGACGATGTTCAGCGCGGCGTTCCGCAGCAGCTCCTTGGGTACCGACTTGTCGGAGAAGGGCGGGTATTCCACCAGCACGACGTCGGCTTCGCAGAGCGGAAGGTCGCCCGGTCTGTCCTGCACGAAATCTTCGAGTTTTCCGGCGAGCAGGTAGGATTTCTGCTCGACGTCGAAGTCCTTGTTCCATGAGATCACGCGGACTTTCATGTCGGCTTCGCGCAGATAGGCGGCCACCTGTTCCGAAATCGTGCTCTTGCCGTCGCCGGCCTCGGTGCTCAGTATGTTGAGTATGTTGGGCCGGCGCGACGGCTCGAAATAGTTGATCGCCGCGTTGCCGATATAGCGCGCCGCGATTTCGCGGTACTGCTTGGCGTAGCGCCGCTGTCCGAAGCGTCCTTTGCCGGGGAAAGCTCCGATGACCCTGCCGCCGGTGATGCGCTCGGCGCGGACCTTGTCGCGCAGCGTGCGGTCGAGCAGTTCCAGCAGGATGAAGAATCCCAGCACGAAGAGGAACGTGGCGAGGAACGCCGCGGCCACGACAAGCCTGCGCTTGTTCGGCTCGGCGTTGATCGGGAGCACCGGCGGGTTGATGATCTTGAGCGTCGCCGAGGTCATCTGCAGGTTTTTCTGGCGCAGGCGGGCCGTGTTGAGGGCCGTGAGGATCGAGAGGTACGACTGCTCCGAGAAGTTGATCTCGCGGCCTTTGCGCTTAAGCGTCGAACCCACGGGCGAGAAGTGGGTGTACTTGTCGTCGAGTTCGGTCTTGCGCAGTTTCATGACCGCCAGCTCGGCCCGCGATTTCTCGGCGAGCAGTACGGCGGCGAGCCACTCCGCCACGATCGAGTTGGTCGAAAGCCCCTCTTTGGTGTACTGCCGGCTGGCGATGTTGGTCGTTATCTCCTGCAGGTTGCGGGTCTCCTCGGCCAGTTTCCTGCGCAGGTCGCCCGTATTGCTGCGACTGGCCGCTATGCTCGGACGGTCGGAGAGCGTCTCGCCGCTCTCGGTGGGCGCCGGCTGGAAAGCTTCGGCCGCCGAAATGCGCGAGTAGAGACTGCCGATCGTATGGAGCTTCTCGATGAACTGCGCATTGTTGTGGAAGGTCTGCAACCCTTCGAGTTGCTCTTCGATCGACTTGCGCAGTTTCTCGGCGCTCTCGAAGTTGAGCAGGATCTCCTCGTAGCGCAGTTCGTAGTCGCGCGACAGGGCGGCGATATGCTTGGTCTGCTCGTCGTAGTTGATCACCTTGTGCTCGACGTTGTAGTCGCGCAGCGAATCCTCCAGCTCTCGCAGGTTCTTGCCCACGCGGGCCAGTTCGGACTCGAAGTAGGCGATCACGTTGTTCGTCTCGCCGAAGCGCAGGTCCCGGTACTGCCTGACGAATTCGTCGTTGAGGATCACCAGCGTGTTGTAGACGATGTACGGGTCGTCGTTCTCGTAGCTGATTTCGAGCATGTCGCTGCTGGTGACGCGCTTGACCTTGATCTGGCTCAGCGCCTGATAGCTGTAGTAGGGCGGGTTCCAGTGGAACATGCCGTATACGTGGTTGTCGTGGTCGGCCTCCTCAAATCTGCGCAGGTTTTCGAGCGTCTTCTCCTCGGAGGTGCGGTCCACGAGGTCCATGACCTCCTTGGGGGTCCGGTTCAGCAGGTACCGGGAGGTGCGGGCCGTCAGGTACTGGTTGTCGTTGTCCGGATCGAGGTGCGTGAGTCCCTGCGCGTAAAGGCGCATCGAGACGTTCTTGAGCGTGCTCTGCGACAGGATGATGTTGATCAGGTTGTCCATCGCGTTGTTGATGATGTTCCAGTCCTGACGCGTGCCTTCGGTGGTGGTGATGTCGTAGCCCGAAACGATGCCCGTGTAGACGGTCGTCATGGATTTGTAGTTGCGGGGCTGGGCGCCCATTTTGAAGAAGACGGCCAGCGCTACGACTGTCGGAGCGAGGATCAGCCACCACTTGATGCGGTAGAGAAACCGGGCGGTATAAGCGATGTAATTCATGGACTATTCGGTTTTAGGGGCTTGGGGGGCGGTTGCGGGCGCCGGTTTGCTGATGATCGGCGTTCGGGTGAGCACTTCGAGCGTCAGCAGGGCGTTGTTCAGGCTCCGGCGGACCTCTTCATACTCGCGGATGGCCACGTTTTCGATGTTTTTCTGGCGGCTCAGCGTCTGGGCGTCGAGTTTGCCGTTGATGAAGTCGGCTTCGCTCAGGCGGTACTGCGCCTGCGCCGTGACCATGGCTTCGACGGCGCTCCGCAGGACCGAAAGCTGCTGGACGGCCAGCGTGTATTGCTGGATGACCTTGATGCGCTGCTCTTCGAGCCAGCGTTCCGTGTCCAGCTCGACCTGTTCGATGCGCCGTTTCTGCTGCTTGATCTTGTTGCGGCGGTTGAATATCTCGTCGATCGGCAGCGAGAACGACGCTCCGACGTTCCACCAGCTCTGCTCGCGGCCCGTGGTGGTCGTGGTCCAGATCTGGTTGCTGTTGTCCTGATAGTTCTGGTTGTAGATGTCCGACGAGCCGTAATTGTAGTTGGCGTTGATCTTGAAGTAGTGCTGCCAGTTGCGGCGCACGTTCTTCAGTTCGCGCTCTTGTATCTCGACGGCTTTGTTGTAATACTCCACCTGCGGCGTATTGCGTGCGTTTTCGAGCAGCTGGTGCAGCGGCGGCAGTTGCAGGCCGATGTAGTCGTCAGGCGAAAGCTGCAGGTCGCTGTATCCGAATTCGAAGTCGGGGGAGTTGCCCTGTGCCGTCGCGGCGACGGCAGCCAGCAGCAGCCATAGTGTGAAGACCGCTCTTTTCATAGTTGCTGTTTTTATACGTTTTCTTTCTGTATGAACGCCGTGAGTGTGCGCAGAATTATCTTCAGGTCGAACCACGGCGACATTTTGCGGGCGTACTCGATGTCGAGCTGCTTGCGCTGTTCGGGCGAGAGCTTGCCCGCCTGTCCGCGTTTCTCGACCTGCCACAGGCCCGTGAGGCCAGAGGGGCACATGAAACGTTCGATATATTCGTCGCTCGTGAGGCGTTCGGCTTCGTAGAGCGGCAGCGGGCGGTTGCCCACCACCGACATGTCGCCCCGCAGGATGTTGAAGAGCTGCGGCAGCTCGTCGATGCTGTATTTGCGCAGGAAGCGGCCCAGACGGGTGATGCGGGGATCGTTCTCGATCTTCACGAAGGCGTTTTCCTGCTCGGTCTCGACCTTGTGGTGGTGGGTCTCTTCGGCGATCACGAAGTCGTCCGCATACAGCATCCCGTTTTGGGTGTCTTCCAGCAGTCTGCGCATCTCTTCTTCGCCGAGGACCATTTTCCCCGAATCGGCCTCCTGCGGCTGGGCGGCGTACTGGTTCAGTTCGCCCAGCTCTTTGAGCCGCCGGTCGGCGTCGGTGCGCATCGAGCGGAATTTCAGGAAGTCGAAAATCCGGTAGTTGCTGCCGACGCGCTTCGATTTGTAGACCACCGGTCCGGGGCTGTCGAGTTTGATGGCTGCCGCCACGACGATCAGCAGCGGCGAGAGCAGGAGGATCGCCGAGAGCGATGCCGCGATGTCGAAGGCCCGTTTCCAGAGCGGCATGCGGAAAATCTGCACTTCGGGGCTGTTTTGCGCTGCGGGTTTGTGCGTGAAGGCGTAGTCGCCCATGAATTGCAGCGTGCGCAGGAAATCCTTCCGCGGCATGTCTCCCGCAATGGCGCTGTTCACCCCTGCGCGCAGGTATTCGCGGCGTTCCCTTTCGGTCAGTTCCCGCGAGGTGATGAGCACGATGCCCCCGCCCGGCCACGAATTGAGGAGCCGGATATCGGAGAGGTCGGCGGCCGGGTCGCGCTGTTCGTAGAGGATGAACGCATGATCCGTCCTGAGCGACGTCAGCGTGCGCATCGCCGAGCCGATGTCCCCCACGACGTACATCCTGCCTTCGACCATTTCCGAGAAGCGGGCCGTGTGGCTGCCTTTGCCTTTGATGTAGATGACGGGGTATTTCAATCGAGAATCTTTTTAATGCGTATTTTGAGCTCCTGCGGGTTGAACGGTTTGACGATGTAGTCCTCCGCGCCCTCTTCCAGCAGGCGGATGCGTTCCGAGGTGCTGTCCTCGCTCGAAAGCATCACGACCGGGATCTGCTTGAACAATTCGTTGTGTTTGAGGTATTCCAGAAATTCGTCGCCGCGCATTTCGGGCATGCGGATGTCCGAGATGATCAGGTCCGGCATGTGGCCGGCGAGCAGCCGTTTGATGGCGTGCAGCGGATTCTGCACGTAATGGCAGTCGTAATCCGCTTGGAGGTATGCGTAAAGAATTTTGGCGATCTGCTCCTTGTCGTCTACGATCAGTAT
Source organism: Alistipes finegoldii DSM 17242 (assembly GCF_000265365.1). Lineage (NCBI taxonomy): Bacteria > Pseudomonadati > Bacteroidota > Bacteroidia > Bacteroidales > Rikenellaceae > Alistipes > Alistipes finegoldii. Next base: position 1,432,837 of record NC_018011.1, on the reverse strand, counting down.
TTGTTTCTTGTTCATGTCGGTTCGTTCGTTGCCGTGGGTGTGTCGCAGCTATGTCTCTCCGCTTCCGGTGCGTGCCGCAGGGGGCATGCGGGCCGCCTGCGGAGGGTCTGGCCTGAGTTTCGACAGTAAATGTAGTAAATATTCGCTATGAGTCACTTTTTTCCCGTTGCAAATATCGGAAAAATATTTGTCATTATGAACTTTTGAGGTAATTTATAACGCAAAAACGCCCGGATTTCCATGCTCCCGGACTGCGATGATATTAATTTTTTCCGGAAATACTATGGTGTTAATCAAAAAAAATGGTAGTTTTGTGCAATTGTCCGGACTTTCCGCATCCGGACGGTTTTGTTAAACCGATGAAGCGATGGAGTGTAACGAATGCGTAAATTCCGACGACGGCCGTCCCCGGTTACTCGTTGCCGAGGATAATCCGAGTAATTTCAAACTGGTAGAAGTGCTGCTGCGTCGTGATTACGAACTGGTGCATGCATGGGACGGCCGGCAGGCCGTCGATATGTTCGCCGAAGTACACCCCGATCTGGTATTGATGGATATCAACATGCCCGTCATGGACGGTTATGACGCGCTGCGGCTTATCCGCGAGCGTGCTCCCGACATTCCCGTCATCGCACTTACGGCCTATGCTTTCGAAACCGATCGTCAGCGTATGTTTCAGGCCGGATTCAACGAATGCCTTGCCAAGCCGCTGCGTGCGGACGAGCTTCGCAGCCGTATCGCTTCGCTGCTTTCGCGGTAAAAGAGAAAACTATGACCGGTAATCAAGTGATAAAACACTGGACGCTGCTGCTCCTGAGTTGCTGCATTCTGCTGCCCTCGCTGCTTCGGGCCGAGGAGGCCCGCGGACGGGAGAGCATTCTGATCATTTCGTCCTACAATCCCGACACGCGCCGCATGTCGAGTTTCATCACGGAATTCGAGCGTCAGGTCGTGGCGTCGGGCGTGCCGTGCGATATTTACGTCGAGACGCTCGAATGCAAGAGCATCAACGACGCGCCCCTCTGGATTTCGCAGACCGACAACCTGATAACCCGTTATGAATCCAAAGGGGGCCTGCGGGCCATCGTGCTGCTGGGGCAGGAGGCGTGGGCGTCGTTCGTCTCGCTGGGACGCATTCCCAAGGAGGTGATGTGCTTCAGCTGCTTTGTCAGTTCGAACGGCATCGTGTTTCCGCCGCCGTCCGACAGCGCCGATGTCTGGATGCCCCGGTCGATCAACTACATGAATATGGTGGACAGCCTGCACAATGTGGGCGGCCTGCTCAACAAATACGACATCCGCCGCAACATCGAGCTGATCCGCACGCTCTATCCTGAGGTGGAGAACCTCGCGTTTATCTCGGACAACACCTACGGCGGCATCTCGCTGCAGGCGCTCGTGCGTGAGGAGATGGAGAATTATCCCGACCTGAATCTTGTGCTGGTGGACAGCCGCGACGGCGACGAGGCTTCGCATGCGGCCTATGCGTCGCTTTCTCCCCGGTCGGCCGTGATGCTGGGCACGTGGCGCGTGGGCAGCGACGGCGAATACCTCATGCAGCGTTCGCTCAACGATCTGGTGCAGCTCAACCCCCGTCTTCCGGTCTTCTCGGTCACCCGCACGGGCATCGGCGACGTGGCTGTGGGCGGCTTCGTGCCCAACTACGAGAACGGGGCCAACGTCATCGCCGCCCAGATCAAGGAGTACTATAAGACCGGCAGCTTGGGCGGTGTGCACTTCCACCTCTCGGACGGCGAATATGTCTTCGACTCGCGCAAGCTCAAGGAGCTGAAGATCGCCGAATACGCCTTGCCGAAGGGCAGCGTTATCGAGGATACGGTGGCTGCCAAACTCTCGAAATATTCGCACTATATCGAGTTGCTCGTGGGCGGAATCGTACTGTTGGTGCTGCTGCTGATCTTCGTGGCGTTCCTGTTCCTGCGTACGCGGCGTCTCAAGCGCACGCTCGAAGAGCGCGAAGGCCAGCTGGTGATCGCCCGCGAGAAAGCCGAGGAGTCCGATATGCTCAAATCGGCCTTTCTGGCCAATATGAGCCATGAGATACGTACTCCGCTGAACGCCATCGTCGGCTTCTCGTCGCTCATGCAGGGCGAGGAACTCTCGCAGGAGGAGCGCGCCGAATACTGCGCCATCGTGGTCAACAATTCCGAAATGCTGTTGACGCTGCTGAACGACATCCTCGATATCTCGTCGCTCGAATGCGGCAAGATCAGGTTCAACTACTCTGCGGAGGAGATCGTGCAGATTTGTCAGCATATCCTCATGACCACGGCCCATACCTGTCAGCCGGGGGTCGAGGGGCGTCTCGAATGCGCCGTCGATTCGTACATGCTCACTACCGACGTCCACCGCCTGTCGCAGATACTTATCAACCTGCTGACCAATGCGGCCAAGTTCACCTCCGAAGGCAGCATCGTACTCGGGGTGGAGATCTGTCCCGAACAAAACGAGGTGCTCTTCTCGGTGACCGACACCGGTCCCGGCATTCCGCTCGACAAGCAGGAGATGATCTTCAACCGCTTCGAGAAACTCGACGGCAACAAGAAGAAGGGTACCGGACTGGGACTGGCCATCTGCCGTCAGATCGCCATGATCTTCGGCGGCCGCATCTGGGTCGATCCGACCTATACGGGCGGCGCCCGCTTTATCTTCGCCCATCCCATCGGACTCCGGCTCCCAGAGGATCGGGAGCACCGTGAGGGGGGGGAGCCTTCGGGAGACGTCAAAGACCCTCCGTGTAGCCGATGACGGCAGTCTGGTTCGAACCCGTCGGTAAGCCGTGAAAAGGGCTGCTGCGGCAGTCTCTTCCTCCCGAAATGTAATCTGAAAGGACCCCCGGCGGGTCCTTTTTTTTGTCGCCGGAGGTGCGGCCGAAGTTCCGCCGCGGCCGGAATGTGCCCGGCAGGGCCTCTGCGCAGGGATTTTCGGGCCGCTCTCCGGGTCGGGCGTTGTGGAATTATTCCACAGCCGTGTGGAATAATTCTACACAATTTTGCATATCTTTGAGCCGCATTTGGACGGTATTTTGCTGCTAATAAATGTTTTAAACATACGGGTGCATCTTGGCGCAAGGATTGAACGATTGCTCTGTACCCTCATTTTATAAACACTCTATGAAATTTGATAAGTTGAAACCCGATTTGCAGAACCTGAATCTGGCCGGCGTGAAGAAGGCAGCTTCGCGTGCGGCCCGTGTCCGTGTGAAGCTGAGCCGCAGGCAGTGGATTGCGATAGCCTGCGCCGCGATCGTCGCGGGCGTACTGCTTGTGGTGCTGCTCCGGCCGCGGCCTGCATCGGTCACGCTTCCGGTCGTGGCCGTCGAACCCGTTGAGACGGAAGACGTCAATATTTACGGCGATTACGTGGGCCGCATCCGCGCCCAGCAGTTCGTCGAAATCCGCGCCCGCGTCGAGGGCTACCTCGAAAAGATGCTCTTCGCCGAAGGCACCTATATTAAAAAAGGCCAGACGCTTTTCGTGATCGACCCGCTCGTCTACCGGGCGCGCGTGGACAAGGCCAAGGCGCAGCTCAACAAGGCGCGCGCGCAGGCCCTCAAGGCCAAGCGCGACCTCGACCGTATCCGTCCGCTCTACCAGCAGAGCGCGGCCAGCCAGCTCGAACTGGACAACGCCATCGCTTCGTACGAGAGCGCCGCGGCCGACGTGGTGGTGGGCGAGGCCGACCTCACGCAGGCCGAAATGACGCTGGGCTATACCAATGTCAAGTCGCCCATCGCGGGGTATATCTCCGAGCGCAACGCCGACATCGGGACGCTCGTGGGACCGAACGGCAAATCGCTGTTGGCGACGGTGGTGAAGAGCGATACGGTGCGCGTCGATTTCAGCATGACGGCGCTGGACTACCTGCGCAGCAAAGCCCGCAACGTCAATCTCGGACACCGCGATACGGCCCGTAAATGGGACCCCTATATCACCGTGACGCTGGCCGACGGCTCCGAATACCCCTACCGGGGACTGGTCGATTTCGCCGATCCGCAGGTCGATCCCCAGACGGGTACCTTCTCCGTCCGCGCCGAGATGTCCAATCCCGACCATATCCTGTTGCCGGGCCAGTTCACCAAGGTGCGGCTGCTGCTCGACGTGCGTGAGGACGCCGTGGTCGTGCCGTCGAAGGCCGTGGTGATTGAGAAGGGCGGGGCCTACATCTTCGTGGTGCGTCCCGACAGCATTGTCGAGAAGCGTTTCATCGAAACGGGGCCCGAAATCGGACAGAACATCGTCGTCGAGCGCGGACTGGTGTCGGGCGAAGACATCGTCGTGGAGGGATACCACAAGCTCCAGCACGGCATGAAAGTCGAACCGGTCGTTACGCGGCGCGAGGAGGAGACCGAAAATCAGCAGTAACCTATGAAAGCGGACTTTTTTATCGACAGGCCCGTCTTTTCGACGGTGCTGTCCATCATCATCGTGATCGTCGGCGGCATCGGCCTCGCCCTGCTGCCCGTCGATCAGTACCCCCAGATCGTGCCGCCCGTGGTCCGCATCTCGGCCTCCTATCCGGGCGCCGACGCACAGACCGTGACGCAGGCCGTGGCCACGCCCATCGAGCAGGAGCTGAACGACACGCCCGGCATGATCTACATGGAGTCGTCAAGCTCCAATTCGGGCGGTTTTTCCGCCACGGTGACCTTCGATATCTCGACCGATCCCGATCTGGCGGCCGTGGACATCCAGAACCGCCTGAAGAAGGCCGAAGCGCGTCTTCCGGCCGAGGTGGTGCAGAACGGCATCTCGGTCGAGAAGCAGGCGGCCAGCAAGCTGATGACCATCACGCTGCTGTCATCCGACCCCAAGTTCGACGAAATCTACCTGAGCAACTACGCCACGCTCAACGTGCTGGACATGCTGCGCCGCGTGCCCGGCGTGGGCAGCGTCTCGAACGTCGGCAGCCGCTATTACGCCATGCAGATATGGGTCATGCCCGACAAGCTGGCCGACCTCGGCCTGACGGTCAAGGATTTGCAGAACGCGCTCAAGGACCAGAACCGCGAATCGGCGGCCGGCGTGCTGGGGCAGGCCCCCATGAACGGCATCGACGTGACGATTCCGATCACGGCGCAGGGCCGCCTGTCATCGGTCAGCGAATTCGAGGATATCGTCGTGCGGGCCAATCCCGACGGTTCGATCATCCGTCTGAAGGACGTGGCGCGCATTTCGCTCGAAGCCTCCTCCTACAGCACCGAGAGCGGTATCAACGGCGGGAACGCCGCCGTCTTGAATATCAACATGCTTCCCGGTGCCAACGCCATGGAGGTCGCCGGTTCGGTCAAGAAGGTCATGGAGGAGATCCGTGCGAATTTCCCGGAGGGAATCAGCTACGAGATTCCGTTCGACATGACCACCTATATTTCCGAGTCGATCCACCACGTCTACCGGACGCTTTTCGAAGCGCTGCTGCTGGTGATTCTGGTGGTCTTCCTCTCGCTGCAGAGCTGGCGCGCGACGCTCATCCCGATCGTGGCGGTCCCCATTTCGCTGATCGGCACCTTCGGCGTGATGCTCGTCTTCGGCTTCTCGCTCAACATGCTGACGCTGCTGGGACTGATTCTCGCTATCGGCATCGTGGTGGACGACGCCATCGTGGTGGTCGAGAACGTGGACCGCATCATGAACGAGGAGCATCTTTCGCCTTACGAAGCGACGAAGAAGGCGATGGGCAGCCTGAGCGGCGCACTGATCGCCATGTCGCTCGTGTTGTGCGCCGTGTTCGTCCCGGTGAGCTTCCTTGCGGGAATCACGGGACAGCTTTACCGCCAGTTCACCATTACGATCGCCGTTTCGGTGATCATTTCGACGGTCGTGGCGCTGACGCTCAGCCCCGTGATGTGTTCGCTTTTCCTCAAACCCGAAAGCGGGGAGAAGAAAAACCGGTTTTTCCGCCGCATCAATCTCGGACTGGCGACGGGCAACAGGTTCTACGGCCGGATGATTCGGGGGGCGCTGAAGCACTCGCGGCGCATGCTGGCCGCCTTCGGCATCGTGCTGGTCGGCATCTGGCTGATGAACCGTCTGGTGCCCCAGAGCTTCATGCCGCAGGAGGATCAGGGCTATTTCACCGTGGAGTTGGAGCTCCCCGAAGGGGCGACTATCGAGCGTACGCGCGAGGTGACCGACCGGGCCGTCGAGTTTCTGATGAACGATCCCGACGTGGAGTACGTGCTCAACGTGACGGGTTCGAGTCCCCGCGTGGGCACCAATCAGGCGCGCAGCCAGCTGACCGTGATCCTCAAACCGTGGGGCGACCGCGATTCGGACGGCCTGAGCGAGGTGATGCAGCGCGTGCGCGCCGAGATGTCGCGCTATCCCGAAAGCCGGGTCTACCTGTCGCGTCCGGCCGTGATTCCCGGTCTGGGCAATTCGGGCGGTTTCGAGATGGTGCTCGAAGCGCGCGGCAATACGACCTACGCCGAGCTGCAGCGCGCCGTCGATACGCTGATGCGCTATGCCGCGCAGCGGCCCGAACTCACGGGGCTCTCGTCGTCGATGCAGGGCGATATCCCGCAGCTCTATTTCGACGTGGACCGCGACAAGGCGCAGCTGCTGGGCGTCTCGATGTCGGACATTTTCTCGACGATGAAGGCCTTTACGGGGTCGATCTACGTCAATGACTTCAACATGTTCAACCGCATCTACCGCGTTTACATTCAGGCCGAGGCTCCCTACCGCGCCCAGCGCGACAACCTGAACCTCTTCTTCGTGCGCGGGGCGGGCGGGGTGATGATTCCCATCACGGCGCTCGGCACGACGCATTATACCACGGGTGCGGGCAACATCAAGCGCTTCAACATGTTCAACTCGGCGACCATTTCGGGCGAAGCGGCCCACGGCTACAGTTCGGGGCAGGCGATGGACGTGCTGGAGAGCATTGTCCGCAAGCACCTCCCGGCATCGGTCGGCGTCGAGTGGAGCGGACTCTCCTATCAGGAGAAGCACGTGGGCGGACAGACCGGGCTGGTGCTGGCGCTGGCCTTCCTCTTCGTCTTCCTGTTCCTCGCCGCACAGTACGAAAGCTGGTCGGTGCCCGTGGCGGTCATCCTGTCGCTTCCCGTGGCCGGCATCGGCGCCTATCTGGGCATCTGGATCTGCGGGCTGGAGAACAACATCTATTTCCAGATCGGACTGGTGATGCTCGTGGGGCTGGTGGCCAAGAACGCCATCCTGATCGTGGAGTTCGCCAAGGAGGAGATCGAGAAGGGACGCGACGCCGTCTCTGCGGCCCTTACCGCGGCGCACCTGCGCTTCCGCCCGATCGTGATGACCTCGCTGGCCTTCATCCTCGGCCTGCTGCCGCTGGTCTTCGCTTCGGGACCGGGTTCGGCCAGCCGTCAGGGCATCGGCACGGGCGTCTTCTTCGGCATGCTGGTCGCCATTACCGTCGGCATTGTCTTCGTGCCCTTCTTCTTCGTGTGGATTTACAGGATCAAAGCAAAACTGAAACGATGAAACGACTTACGATAATCATTCTGCTGGCCGCAGCGGCCGGAATGGTCTCCTGCTCGGCCGTGCGGCACTGCAAGGCGCCCGACGTCGATCTGCCGGAGCGCATCGCCGGGGAGGATTCCGACTCCCTGACCGTTGCCGACGTGCAGTGGTGGCGGTTCTACGGCGATTCGACCCTCTGCCAAATCATCGAACGCACGCTGGACAACAACCGGGACATGCTCGCCGCCGCCGCGCGCGTGGAGCGCCTGCGGGAGCTGTACCGGGTGAGCCGGGCCGAACGCCTGCCGTCGGTCACGGGAACCGCTTACGGCGACTACGAGACCAACGACTACGCCGGTGAAAAATCGAGCCGCGACCCCGGATTCGGGGCCAAAGTCACGCTCAGCTGGGAGCTGGATTTGTGGGGCAACCTGCGCTGGGCCAAACGCAAAGGGGGCGCCGAATACCTCGCTTCGGTCGAGGACCGGCGGGCGATGCGCATGACGCTGGTGGCGTCCGTCGCCGCGGCCTACTTCAACCTCATCGCGCTGGATAACGAGCTGTCGATCGTGCGGCGTACGCTCATTACGCGCAGCGAGGGACTCTATCAGGTGCAGCTGCGGTTCGAGGGCGGTCTCACCTCCGAAATGGTCTATCAGCAGGCGAAGGTGGAGTACGCCTCGACGGCCGCGCTGATTCCGGACCTCGAACGCAAAATCAAGATCATGGAGAACGGCATCCTGCTGCTCATGGGTGAAAATCCCGACCGGCGGGTGGTGCGCGGCAAGATGAATACCGATGCCGAATTCGCTGACAGCCTGCCCGTCGGACTGCCCTCCGGGCTGTTGCAGCGCCGTCCCGACGTCCGGTCTTCCGAGCAGCGGCTCCGTGCGGCGATGGCTGCAGCGGGCATGGCCTACGCCGACCGGTTTCCGCGCCTGACGTTCAATCTGACAGGCGGTCTCGAAAACGACGCCCTGAGCGGATTTTTCCGTTCGCCTTTCTCGTATGTCGCCGGGACGCTCGCTTCGCCGATCTTCGGTTTCGGCCGCAAGCAGGCCCGCTACCGTGCCGCGCTGGCGGCCTACGACGAAGCGCGTCTGGCCTACGAGCAGAAAGTCCTGACGGTCTTCAAGGAGGCCGACGACGCTGTGATCACCTATCGCAGCGCCCGCAAAACGGCGGCCTTGAAGCTGAATCTGCGCGATGCGGCGAGCAAATACGTCGAGCTGGCGCACCTGCAATACCGTGCCGGAAGCACCAATTACATCGACGTGCTGGACGCCCAGCGGCGCTATTTCGACGCCCAGATCGGCCTGAGCAACTCCGTGCGCGACGAGCATCTGGCGCTGGTGCAGCTCTACAAGGCGTTGGGCGGCGGCTGGACCGAATGACTTGGCGTTACAGATATGGACGAGGGGCGTAGTCATAGACCTGCGCCCCTTCGTCTGTTTTCTGTCGTATCTCCGGTGTTTCCCGGTCTGCAGCCGGTCGTGTCCCGCGATCGGCCATGTGCTCCATAGCCGGTCATGCACTCTGCGATTGGCCGTACGCTCCGGGATTCGCCGGCCTTGGGCATCGAAAAAGCCGCAGGAACCTGTCGAAACAGACTCCTGCGGCCGGATTGTGGAATTATATTCCCGGTTTAGAACCGTCTTTTGCCGTAACCGTCGCGGTTGTAGCCACCGCCGCCGCGGTTGCCTCCGTAACCGCCGCCGTTGCCGTGTTCGGTCTTGGGGCGGGCTACGTTTACGATGATCGTCATACCCTCGAAATCGGTGCCGTTCAGGGCGTCGATGGCGCTCTGACCTTGGCCCTCGTCGGGCATCTCGACAAAGCCGAAACCGCGCGAACGTCCGGTCTCCCGGTCTGTGATGATGTTAGCCGAAGATACCTCTCCGTATTGTGCGAAAAGTGCCTGCAAACTCTCGCCTGTCGTGCGGAAGTTCAGTTTTGAAACGTAAATGTTCATCTGTCTTTTGATTATGTGAAATGATGCTTGTTTATTTTGCGTATGCTATGTTGACCGCATTGAGTCCCCGTTGACCGCGTTCCGTCTCGAAGGTCACCAGCGCGCCTTCGGCGATGTCGGCCGGTGCGTTGCTGATGTGGAAGAAATATTTCTCCGTACTGTCGAGGTCCTTGATGAAACCGTAGCCTTTGTCTGTGTTGAAATGTTCCACGCGTCCCCGCAGTGCGACCGGCTCCTGCTCCTCCTTTTTGGGGACGAATACCGCGATGGTCTCCGCATCGACCTTCGGTTTGCTGCTCATGTCGGGCGGCGTGTCGGTAATCATGCCGTTCGCATCGACATACGCGATCATGTCGTCGAGCGAGCTGCCGCCCCTGTTGGCTTTGCGTTCCTCTTTGCGCTGTTGCTTCTCTAACTTCTTGCCTTGTTTTTTCTTCTCTAATTCTCTTTTGCTGAATGAAATCGCCATTAATTATATGATTAAAATGTGTTTGTTCCAGGCTTTCGCCGCCGTTGCCGCACGCCGCCGGATATGCTCCGTGCCGCGCTGTTGCTGGAGCGAGTCGGTATTCGAACAAAAAAAGTCGGTTTTGAAGGCTGAATCAGCGATGGAGAAGACCTGCTAAAGATAAGCGGGACAGTGTATTGCCAAGAAAGTTACAATATGAACTCGATTGTCCGGGTTGCCAAAGATAGGCATTATAATCGGAATATCTGCATTTATTTGCAGATATTTCGCTGCCGGTGCATTTCGGCGCTTTGGGCGGGACTTCTCCGATAAAAAAAAGCCACCGCTTTTGCGGTGGCTTGAGCCGAAACCGGGACTTGAACCCGGGACCTCTTCATTACGAGTGAAACGCTCTACCAACTGAGCTATTTCGGCTTGCCGGGAACATTAAGTTCCCTTTGGGACTGCAAATATCTGAAAAATATTTTTTTCAAACAACAATTTTTCAAAAATTCTCACATTTCTTACTATATTCGTGCAAAACTAACCCGATAATGATCACTTTTCTGGTGTGCCTTGCGCTGCTGGTGGCGGCGTATTTTACATACGGACGTTATCTGGAGCGTCTTTGCGGGGCCGATGCAGGGCGTCCCGTGCCTTCGGCCGTGTCGTTCGACGGCGTGGACTATATTCCGATGCCGATGTGGAAGACTTTCCTCGTCCAACTGCTCAATATCGCCGGTCTGGGGCCGATTTTCGGCGCCGTGCTGGGCGCGGCCTACGGTCCCGTGGCGTTTCTCTGGATTACGTTCGGCGGGATTTTCATGGGCGCGGCCCATGACTTTATCGCCGGCATGATCTCCCTGCGCAATAACGGCGCGAGCCTTCCGGAGACGGTCGGCACCTATCTGGGCAACGGCGTCAAACAGCTGATGCGCGTCTTTTCTGTCGGATTGATGGTGCTCGTGGGCGCGGTGTTCCTCTCGCAGCCCGCTTCGCTGATCGCCAACCGCATCGACGCTCCGGCGCTTTCGGGAATCGTCTTCGGCGATTTCTCGTGGCTGCTGCTGATCGTTCTGGGCGTCATTCTCGTTTATTATATCGTGGCGACCCTGCTGCCCGTCGATAAGATTATCGGACGCATCTATCCGGTTTTCGGCTGTGCGCTGCTTTTCATGGCGCTGGGAATCCTTGCGGTACTGCTTTTCAGCGGGAAATATACGATTCCCGAATTCACCTCTTTCCGGAACCAGATCGCCGATGCGGCGCGGTTTCCGATCGTGCCGATGCTCTTTACGACCATCGCCTGCGGCGCGATTTCGGGATTTCACGCCACGCAGTCGCCGCTGATGGCCCGCTGTCTTGGCTCCGAGCGTCAGGCCCGGCCCGTGTTTTACGGCGCCATGATCTCCGAGAGCATCATCGCCCTGATCTGGGCGGCTGTCGCCATGGCGTTCTGGAACGGCGTCGGAGGGCTGAACGCCGCGATCGCCGAATACGGCGGACAGGCGGCCGTGATGGTCGACGCGATCGCCCGCGACACGCTGGGCGAGGTGCTGGCCGGGTTCGTGATTTTCGGAGTCGTGGCCTGCGCGATCACTTCGGGCGACACGGCCTTCCGCTCGGCGCGGCTGATCGTCGCCGACTTTATGGGCGTCGAGCAGCGGAGCCTGCGCAAACGCATCTGCATCAGCGTTCCGCTCTTCGCTGCAGGTCTCGTAATCATATTCTGTCTGCCTTTTCAGACAATGTGGAGCTATTTCGCGTGGATGAACCAGACGCTGGCGATGGTCACGTTGTGGATGATTACGGCTTTCCTGAACCGGCACGGCCGCAACCGCTGGGTGGGGCTGATTCCGGCGACGGTCATGACCTACGTATGCTCGTCCTATGTCTTCGTCTCTCCGCTCATGTGCGGCATGCGCGACCGTGCGGCGGCCTACCTGCTGGGCGGGGCGGTGACACTCGTATTGTTGATAATTCTAATTTTTAAAATGCGGCGCGATGCAAAATCCCTGCCTTAACCCGACTGCCGACCAGACCTACGAGGTAATCGGCGAGGGACCCTATAATTTTGCCAAAGTACTGGCCCGTACCCGCGAAATGGAGCGTGCCGGAAATGTCGAGGAAGCCTGCAACGAGCGGTTTCAGGCCTTTCAGCGTTTTGCCGAGCTGGTGCCGGAGGACGAGGAGGTGAATCTCGAATGGAACCACCGCAATTCGCGCGCGGCCCTCGAACTGATTCGGGCGTCGGCCATCGACCATTTTCTGATCAACGACTTCGAAATGTCGGCGGCACTGCTCGAATTGCTGCTCGAACTGGACCCCGAAGACCATCTGGAGGGGAGTGAACTGCTGGCTTTCGATTATCTGGCCATGGACGAGCAGGAGTTGTTCGACGAGGTGATCAACGACGTGTCGGACAAGTATGCCAGCCGCGAAATCCTGCTGCTATGGTCGGCGTTCCGCCGCGGCGGGAAGCTGCCCGAAGGGGAGTTGCAGCGCTTCAAAACCCGCTTTGCGCCCTATTTCGCCGAATTTACGGCCGAGGAGCATCCCGCCGACGAGACTTACCTGCGCGATATCGAGAGCGAACGCCCTTCGCTTCGGGCGCAGGCCCGCGAATTGTGGTTGCAGACCGAAAACCTATGGTGTCTCTGGCCCGGATTCATCGGGGCGCTGCGCGCGGCCCGATGACGAACGGCAGGAGCTGAGGCGTCGCAGGGGGTGACGGCGGGTGACGGCATTACAGGGACGGAGACGTCGCAGGCTCCGCCCCTCCGGCCGCATGATCTCCGGCGCTATTTCTTGTGGCGTTCCAGATAGATCGAATAGAGCCTGAAATGCTCTTCGATCGCCTTTTTGTACCCTTTCAGGTCGCGGTTTTCGATGTATTTCAGCAGGTCGCGGTGCGTCACCAGCGCACCGGCCCGCTCCAGCTCCTTTTCGATCGGTTCCAGAAAGTCGCGGTACTTCTCCTTGACGAAATCCAGCACGGGATAGATGATGTCCTGAAATTCGGTGATGATCTTGTTTCCCGTGATTTCATAGAGTTTGGTGTGGAAACGGTGTTCGCTGACCGGGGCGTATTTATTGTTGCCGATGACCTGACTCATCTCGACGATCTCCTTCAGTTCGGCGACGTCGGCGTCGGTGAGGTTGCGGAAGATGTTGTCGCTGATGCCGATTTCGAGCGCCACGCGGAATTCGAGGATGTCGCAGAGCGTCGATTCGTTCATCAGCAGCGGATTGATGCACCGCTTCATGCCGCCGAGCAGCGACGGCTCGCCCAGCACCATGCCTTTCTTGGTGCGCGAGACGATCATGCCGGTCATCTTGAAGCGGCTCAGCGCTTCGCGCAGTACGGCCCGGCCGACGCCCAGCGACGCCGCGAGTTCCATCTCGTTCGGAATGCTGCATCCGGGGCGCAGACCCTGTTCCTTGAAGTAGGAGATCAGACTCTCCTCGACGCTGTCTACGAGCGTGGTGTTGTGGTTGGCTAACTTCAGTTCTTCCATGCGCGGGTGTCTCTTTGCCGGCGGGGCTTGTGCGGCTATTCGGTCTCTTTCCGGTTTCGGACCAGCTCCTTGAAGCAGTGGCGGCAGATCGCCTCGTAGGAGTCGGTTTCGCCCAGCATGACCAGCTTTTCGTCTTGCGTAAGGCGGTGCGAATGGTGCGCGAGGTTGCCGCAGCGGACGCAGATGGCGTGGACCTTGGTGACGTATTCGGCCGTGGCCATCAGCGCCGGCATCGGGCCGAAGGGCTTGCCGGTGTAGTCCATGTCGAGTCCCGCGACGATGACCCGCACGCCGCTGTCGGCCAGCTCGCGGCAGACCTCGATGATGCCGTCGTCGAAGAATTGCGCCTCGTCGATGCCCACGATATCGACGTCGGAGGTCATCAGCAGGATGTTCCGGGCCGAGTCGACCGGCGTGGAGCGGATGGCGTTGGCGTCGTGCGAGACGACCTCCTCTTCCGAATAGCGCACGTCGATGCGGGGTTTGAAGATTTCAACCTTCTGGTTGGCGAATTTGGCGCGTTTGAGACGGCGTATCAGCTCTTCGGTCTTGCCTGAGAACATCGAGCCGCAGATTACTTCGATCCAGCCTTTGCGGCTGGCGTTTTCCAAGAACATAAATCAGAGTATCGTTTGTTTCGGTTTGTTATTCGCACTCGTCGAGGCGGGTGATGCGGGCGCCGAGGGCGTTCAGGCGGCCGTCGATGTCGCGGTAGCCGCGGTCGATCTGGTCGATGTTCTGGATCGTCGAGACCCCCTCGGCCGACATGGCGGCGATCAGCAGCGCCACGCCCGCGCGGATGTCGGGCGAAGTCATGCGCGTCGCGCGCAGGCGTATGCGGTGGTCGTGGCCGATGACCGTGGCGCGGTGCGGGTCGCAGAGGATGATCTGCGCCCCCATGTCGATCAGTTTGTCGACGAAGAACAGACGGCTTTCGAACATCTTCTGGTGAATCAGCACGGCGCCCTTGGCCTGCGTCGCCACCACGAGGAAGATCGACAGCAGGTCGGGCGTGAGTCCCGGCCACGGGGCGTCGGCGATGTTCATGATCGAGCCGTCGAGGAAGGTCTCGATCGAGTAGTGGTCCTGCCGGGGAATATGGATGTCGTCGCCCTGCTGTTCGAAGCGGATGCCCATGCGGGCGAACTGCGCCGGGATGATGCCGAGGTTCTCGAACGAGACGTTCTTGACGGTCAGCTCCGACTGGTTCATGGCGGCCATGCCGATGAAACTGCCCACCTCGATCATGTCGGGCAGCAGCGTGTGCTCCGTGCCTCCGAGCGAATCGACGCCCTCGATGGTCAGCAGGTTCGACGCTATGCCCGAAATGCGCGCTCCCATGCGGTTGAGCATCTTGCACAACTGCTGCAGGTAGGGTTCGCAGGCGGCGTTGTAGATCGTCGTCGAGCCTTTGGCCAAGACTGCGGCCATAACGATGTTGGCGGTACCCGTCACCGAAGCCTCGTCCAGCAGCATGTAGGTGCCCTTCAGCTCTTTGCCTTCGACCATGAAGAACTCGTCGGCGATGTCGAAGTTGAATTTCGCGCCGAGCTTCTGGAATCCGATGAAGTGGGTGTCGAGCCTGCGGCGGCCGATCTTGTCGCCGCCCGGCTTGGGGATGTAGCCCACGCCGAAGCGGGCCAGCATCGGGCCGATGAGCATCACCGAACCCCGCAGGCGCGTGCAGCGCCGGCGGTAGTCCTCCGTGCGCAGATATTCGAAGTCGATCTCCTTGGCGCAGAAGCTGTAGGTGTCTTCGGCGAGCTGTTCGACCTCGACGCCCATGCGGCGCAGCAGCTCGATGAGCTGCATGACGTCCAGAATCCGGGGGATATTGTGCACCGTGACCCGTTCGGGAGTCAGCAGCGTGGCGCAGAGTATCTGCAACGCCTCGTTTTTGGCGCCTTGGGGCGTAATGCTACCGTGAAGGCGGTGGCCTCCTTCGACTTTGAAAATTGCCATATGCGTGATAATTAACTGCGGGACCGTGTTTCCCGCCGGATTCCGCTCCCGGCGGCGCAGCCGCAGGATGTGCCGTCGGCGGGCTTTCGTCCCTCCTCTTCTTGACAAAGTTAAAAAGATTTCGTGCTTTTTGCCCGGCTTTTTTGAATTATTTTCGTGAAAAATTTTTGCGGATAACTTTTTTGTTGTACTTTTGCAATCCGTAAAAATGTCTGAAACAATAAAAAGTATATAGCTATGGCAATGAAGAGAACTTACCAGCCCTCGCGCCGGAAAAGAATCAACAAGCACGGTTTCCGCAGTCGTATGGAGACGGCGAACGGCCGTAAGGTGCTGGCTGCACGTCGCGCGAAAGGTCGCAAGAAGCTGACCGTATCGGACGAATCGACGTTCAAGTACGCTTAGTTCCCCGTTAGGAAAGAGTGAAAGCCGACGCAAAGTCGGCTTTTTTTGTTTATCTTTACCGCCGGCCGCCGGCCTGATGCCGGAAACTCGTTGCGGGGTCTCTCCGCGGGAAACTGCGGGCGGCGCAAACCGTAAAACCGTTGAAGATGCTTACTATCAGACGAGCTGTGGAGACCGACTGCGGACTGATCCGCAGTCTGGCCGACGAGGTGTTTCCGGCGACTTACCGCGAAATTATCACCTCGTCGCAAATGGATTACATGATGAAGTGGATGTATGCGCCCGAAGTCTTGCGGCGTGAGATGCGCACCGGGGTTGCGTGGTTCATCGCCTCGTCCGACGGCGAACCGTGCGGGTACCTTTCGGTGCAGCAGGAGGCCGAAGAGTTGTTCCATTTGCAGAAAATCTACGTGCTGCCCCGTTTTCAGGGTCTCGGCGTCGGGGAATTCCTGTTCCGCCATGCTGTGGAATATGTTCGTTCGGTGCATCCCGCGCCCTGCAGGATGGAGCTGAACGTAAACCGCAGCAACCGTGCAGTGCGTTTTTACGAGAAGATGGGCATGCGCAAGCTCCGCGAAGGCGATTTCCCGATCGGCGACGGCTATTACATGAACGATTACATCATGGGGCTGGAGATCGAATAGCCGCTCCGTATGTGTCGGAGAGGGGGGCTTTTCGCCGGATGATATAAAAGGATGTCTGAAAAGACATCCTTTTTTAAGATCGGTGCCGGTGCTTGTTTCCCGGTCGCCGTATGTCGCCATGGCGACATACGGCAGCCGCGGGAAAGTCGGCCGTTATTTGCCCTCGGCCGTCTTGAACAGATCGACTTCGCCGCGCTCGACCTTGCCGTGCATGTCGGCCAGCTCGGCGATTACCGGAGAGATGAATTCGAGCGTGTCGGCGACGGCCGACTTTTCGCCCTCGCCCTTGATGCGATAGAGCATGGCGGCGTACAAGGCCCTGAAGCACAACTCCGTGTCGTTCATGCCCGGATTGCCCAGCACGGCGCGCAGGCGCGGCAGTTCGGGTTCGAGACGGGCGTATGTCCTGCGGTAGTGCTCGCCGACGGGGAGCTTCATCAGCTGCAGGTGCAAATCGTGCAGGTCGCCGATCAGGTGGAGCGTATGTTCCAGATGCCCTTTTTCGTCTTTGCCCTCCTGATGCAGCAGGTTGGCGATGTCCATGTACCAGAGCAGGAATACGTGCTTCTGCTCGTCGGCGATGTCCTTGCGGGGGGCTATGAGCGTCGAGAAGATCGCTTCGGGGCTGAATTGCAGCGCCCGCAGCAGGTCCTCCAGCTGCCAGAGGTAGAGGATGTATTCGGCGATGTTTTCCCGGCGTTTGGCTTGTGCTATGTCCATGCTGATCCGCGCTTATTTGGTCGGTTTGATCCACCGCTGCGGCGCGCCCGCACGGTGTTTGAGAAAGTACTGCTGCGATTTCAGGAGGTTGCGCGACTGCAGCACCATGTTCTTGGTCTCGGTCAGGATCGTCAGGTAGAGCATCGACGCCTTGGTGTTGGACCGGGCTTCGTTGATGCGCCCAAGCTCCGATTTGATGGCCTCGGCGATCGACTCGAACAGCTGGTCGCGCAGCGCCAGCACCATCTCGATCTCCGTGAAGTCGCCGTCGCGCAGCATCTGGTTGATGTGACGGTAGATCGACTCCACATCGTCGTTGATCGACATCAGGTCCTTGGCCTGCTCCTTCGACAGTCCTTCGTGGTTGTTGTCGATATGTTCGAACGCAGGGCGCGTGATGTGCATCAGCGCCTTGGTCATTTCGTTGAGGTAATCCACCACCTGCACGTAGTAGTGGGCCGTGTTCACGTCGCCGCTCTGCAACTTCTTGAGCGTGGGCAGCAGCGTGTATTTGCGTTCGCGCGACTGGTAGAAGAGGTCGTTCGACTCCTTGACCATGTCGCGCAGCACCTTGCGGTTCTCCTTGAAGACGGCGATCAGCGTGCGGTCGTAAATCTTCGTGGCGCACTCCATCGTGTGGCAGACCTCTTCGCGCAGGTTGGCGATGATGTCCTCGTTGGTGCGCGTGTCGGCGTTGGCCGCCGTGGGGGAGGCGGATTTGCCTTTTTTCAGGAAGTTGCTGTGGATGAGCATGTAGCCGCACAAGAGGGTGACGATGACGAATGCGACGGTTCCGCCGTAGATCAGGGCCAGCCCCACGACGAATGCGATCAGGAATCCGCCCAGCGCCGTGATGAACCAGCCGGCGACGACGGTCATGACGCCCGAAATGCGGTATACGGCGCTTTCGCGGCCCCATGCGCGGTCGGCGAGCGACGAACCCATGGCCACCATGAAGCAGACGTAAGTCGTCGAGAGGGGCAGTTTGAGCGACGTGGCGATGGCGATCAACATGGCCGAGGTCGTGAGGTTTACCGTGGCGCGGATCATGTCGTACGGCGCGCCGCTGTGTTCGATGTCCTCGTATTCGAAGCGGCGCGAAATGGCGGCCCGCACGCGCGGCGGGATGACCCGTTCGATGCCGGCGTTGATGTTGAGTGCCGCGCGGACGATCGTGCGCGAGAGGACCGACGAACCGTACTGCTCGGTGCCTTCGTCGCCCTGCGCCGAGAGCGACAGCTCGGTTTCGGTGACGTGCATGGCCTTTTTCGAGGTCCAGAGCGTGAGTATCATGATGGCGCCCGCGGCCAGCAGGATCAGGAAGTTGGCCGGAACGTTGTCGTTCAGCACGCCCATCAGCATTTGGGAATCGCCGCTGTGCCGGGCGATCGAGTAGGCGTCGAATCCGGCGACGGGTACGCCGATGAAGTTCACCAAGTCGTTGCCCGCGAAGGCCAGCGCCAAGGCAAAGGTGCCCGAAAGGATCGTGATGCGCAGGATGTTGATCTTGAACCGCTGTATGAAGAAGAGCAGCAGCGAGCAGACGACCCAGCAGATCAGGAGCGACAGCAGCAGGTGATTGTCCACCATCGTGACGAAATCGTGTCCCGCCAGAATGGATTTAAGCCCTTTGAAGACGGCGAAGTAGACGATCGCCGTCAGCGAGGCGCCGCACCACATCGACCCGAAGCGGCGGAACGGAAGCGTGTAGCGGAACGAGAAGATCGTGCGCGAGACGTACATGACGAAAGTTCCGCAGGTGAAGGCGATGACCACCGACAGGAGGATCGCCGAGACGATGCCCATGGCGCGGGAGGTGTTGATGAACTGTCCCAGCGCGCCGACGCCGAGGTCGGGGGTGTTTGAGATTTTGTAGATCGACACGGCGATGGCCGATCCGAGCAGGCAGAAGATCAGCGATACGGTGGTCGAGGTAGGCAGTCCCCACGAATTGTAGAGGTCCAGCAGGATGATGTTGGCGAACATCACGCCCAGATAGAGCATCATCACTTCGTGGAAGGTGAAAAGTCCGGGATTGAACATGCCGCTGCGGGCGACCTCCATCATGCCGCTCGACGTTACTACGCCGATGATGATGCCGATCGAGGCGACGAGCAGGATGGTGCGCATGGGTGCGGCTTTGGAGCCGATGGCGGAGTTGAGGAAATTGACTGCGTCGTTGGTGACGCCGACAAAAAGACCGGATATGGCGAGAATGCCCAGAATGCCTACAATGACAGTGTAGATTTCACTCATGTTAGGGTTTAGTGCAAATTGTGAACAAATTTACGCCATTTTTCCCGATGAAACGGTTTTGCCGCCGAATATTAACATTAATTTAACATGGAGTTTCGCGGATGCGGCGGTAGAATTGACGCTCCAACGCAGAACCGGATGAATGAGCGGGCGCCGTGCTTTCCTCATGCCGGATTTTTCTGCCGTGTTTCTGCGTTGCATTCGGATAACAGCCGGAGAAAATGCCGTCCCGGCGCGTCGTTCCATGAAAAAAGGGCAGGACCCCTCGGTCCTGCCCGCTCTTTTCGGCCGGAACCGTTTGTCCTGCCCTTTCTCTTCGGCCGGGGCCTACTCCTCGTCGGTGTCGGTGTAGGCCTTCAGCAGCTTGTCCTGCACGTCGGCCGGAACCGTTTGTCCTGCCCTTTCTCTTCGGCCGGGGCCTACTCCTCGTCGGTGTCGGTGTAGGCCTTCAGCAGCTTGTCCTGCACGTCGGCCGGAACCTGCTCGTAGGAGGAGAATTTCATCGAGTAGGTCGCCGATCCCGACGTGAGCGACGAAAGGGTCGTCGAATAACGGTACAGCTCGGCCAGCGGAACCGTGGCGTTCAGGCGGTCGAAGCCCTTGTCGGACTCCATGCCGGCGATCATCGCGCGGCGGTTCTGGAGGTCCGACATCACGGCGCCCATGTAGTCGCTCGGCACGAGGACCTCGACGTTGTAGATCGGCTCCATGATCTTGGGTCCCGCGTTGCGGAATGCCTCCTTGAAGGCGTTGCGCGCCGCCAGCTTGAATGAGATTTCGTTCGAATCCACCGGGTGCATCTTGCCGTCGTAGATCACTACGCGGATGTCGCGGGCGTAGGAACCCGTCAGCGGGCCTTCGTCCATCTTCTCCATGATGCCCTTGAGGATGGCGGGCATGAAGCGCGCGTCGATGGCGCCGCCCACGATCGCCGAGTAGAACTGCAGTTTGCCGCCCCACGGCAGGTCGTATTCCTCCTTGGTCTTGGGGTTGACGACCATGTCGCCCTTGCCCGGAACCTTGTAGTTCTTGGGTTCGGGCATGCCCTCGTAGTAAGGCTCGATGATCATGTGCACTTCGCCGAACTGGCCTGCGCCGCCCGACTGCTTTTTGTGGCGGTAGTCGGCCTGCGCCACCTTGGTGATGGTCTCGCGGTAGGGAATCTTCGGCGCGATATAGTCGTACTGGAGGCGATTCTCCTTTTCGATGCGCGTGCGGAGGATATTGAGATGATGCTCGCCCTGACCCTGTATGATGGTTTGTTTCAGCTCCTTGGAGTATTCGACCAGAATCGTCGGGTCCTCGAATTTGGCGTCGTTGAGCACCTTGCCCAGCTTCTCCTCGTCGCCCTGCTCCTTGGCCTTGACGGCGGCGCGGTAGCGCGGTTCGGGGAATACGATCGGTTCGACGGTCACCGGCGCCGACGGCGCCGCGAGCGTGTCGTTGGTGCGCGTGCCCTTGAGTTTGACGGTGCAACCGATGTCGCCCGCCATGAGTTCGGTGACTTTGATGCGGTTCCTGCCCGCTACGGCGAAGAGCTGCGACACCTTCTCCTTGTTGCCCGTGCGGGTGTTCACCAGCTCGGTGCCCTCGGCGATACGGCCGCGGATCACGCGGAAATAGGTGATCTCGCCGATATGCTGTTCGACCTGACTCTTGAATACGAAAGCCACGGCGGGCGCCGTCTCGT
This sequence comes from Alistipes finegoldii DSM 17242, assembly GCF_000265365.1. Classification (NCBI taxonomy): domain Bacteria; kingdom Pseudomonadati; phylum Bacteroidota; class Bacteroidia; order Bacteroidales; family Rikenellaceae; genus Alistipes; species Alistipes finegoldii. The sequence goes on along the minus strand of NC_018011.1, from coordinate 1,411,759 downwards.
CGGCCGCGATCTCTTCGCCGTCGGTCGAGAGGAAGTTCGGGGCCTTCAGCGGGCCGGGAGCGACGTTGATGATGAACTCCATCAGACGCTTGGTGCCGATGTCGCGCTTGCCGCTGGTGCAGAAGATCGGCATCACCTCGCGTTTCGAGAGGCCGATTTTCAGACCCGCGCGGATGTCGTCCTGCGTGAGCGTGCCCTTGTCGAAGTACAGCTCCATGAGGGCTTCGTCGTGTTCGGCGGCCATCTCGACCAGCTCCTTGTTCAGCTCCTGAGCCTTGTCCAGCTCTTCGGCGGGAATTTCCAGCTCCTCGCGGTGGCCGTCGTTGTCCTTGAAACGGTACATCTTCATCAGCAGTACGTCGATGAAGGCGTTGAATTCGGGACCCTGATTGACCGGGTACTGCACGATGACGGGCTTCACGCGCGACGAGGCGCGGATCGACTCGACGGCGGCCTCGAAATTGGCCTTGTCGGCGTCGAGCTGGTTCACTACGCCGATCACGGGTTTCTGCAGCAGACGGGCGTAGCGGGCCTGAATTTCGCTGCCGACCTCCCAGCCGTTCTGGGCGTTGAACAGGAATACGCCCACGTCGCCCACCTTGAACGCCGAGAAGAGACTTCCGCAGAAGTCGTCCGAGCCGGGGCAGTCGATGATGTTCAACTTGCGGTCCATGAATTCGGTGAAGAGGATGGTCGAATAGATCGAGCGCTTGTATTCATGCTCGATATCCGTGTTGTCCGAGAGCGTGTTGTTCGTCTCGATACTACCCCTGCGGTCGATGACCTTACCCTCGAAGGCCATCGCTTCGGCAAGGGTAGTTTTCCCCGTGCCGGGCGCGCCGATGAGTACGATGTTCTTGATCTCTTTAGCTGAATAATTTTTCATATTCCCGTGTGGTTTTAAGGTTTTCGGGTGGTTCGGGGCGTCGCCGGAGGTGTTCCCGCGGGGCGTATTCCCGGTTGCGGAAGCCGCCCTTTCCGGGATTTTCCGGTTAGCCGACTATAAATATACAAAAAAAACGGGATAACCAAACCGGGGCATGAAAAAATCGCCCTCAGGAGGCGATTTTTCGGTCTAAAAAAGGAATGTCGAGCCACGTGAGCTTTTTCCAGAGCCACTCGACGGGACCGTGCGAATGGCGGCGCAGCCATATCCGGCAGAAGGCGTACTGTACGAGGATGATGCCCACGCCCGCGAGTGTGCCGTAGATCACGTCCACGTGGCGGTAAAGCCCCATGCCCCAGTTGTAGAAGAGCGCCGTTCCGAGCAGCGATTGCAGCAGGTAGTTGGTCAGGCTCATGCGGCCGAAGAAGGTCATGCCGTGCAGCGCCCGCCGGAATCCCGGCCGGCTGTACCACAGCAGGACTACAGCCGCGACGATGGCCGTCGCCGTCATCAGGTTGCGCATCGCCTCGAACGGCACGAGCCATGTGCCGAGAATACCGGCAGCCAGCAACCCGCCCCAGATGCGCCGGTTGCGGCCTTCGTCGTAGAAGAGCCGGTAACGGCCCGCCAGCATGCCCAGCACGAACATCAGCAGCGTCTGCGTGGCGCGGCCGTGTTCCAATCCCCATGCGAACGAGCTGATCGGCCCGTAGGCGAGGCTTGCGCGGGCGCTCTGGGCGAAGGTTCCCGTGGCGAGGGTCGGATAGAGGGTCTCCATGCCTTCGATGCCGCGCAGCGAGAGCGTATGGCCGCTGAAGTGCTGGTAGAGTTCGAGCGGCTGGATGAAGAGCAGCGCCGCTATGACCCACACCCAGCGGTTCGGGAGTTTGCCGATGGGGATCATCAGCAGCCCGAAAACGGCGTAATAGGTCAGCACGTCGCCGTTGTAGATCGCGGCGTTGACCAGCCCGATTATGAACAGCAGCACCATGCGCCATGCGAACCGCAGCGAGAAGTCGTTGCCCCGCTGGGCCTGATTGTCGCTCTGGATGAAGAAACTCAGTCCGAACAGCAGTGCGAAGATGGCGTACATCTTGCCCGAAAGCAGGAATCCCAGCGCGCCGGCCACGGTTTGCTCCCAGCCGCCGAATCCGGCGCGGAGGTAATCCAGCCCGCTCCAGTAGAGGTTGAAATGCTCGCGGGCGTGGAACAGGATGATGCCCGCCACGGCGATGCCGCGCAGGGCGTCCGCCACTTCGATGCGGGTGTTGGGGAGGTTGGTCGTGCGGTACATTTTCGTCGGTCAGGAGTTAAAAGCGCAGGCAATCCCCGTCAGCGCTTCGACGGCCCGGCGGCCCTCGTCGCCCAGCGAGAGCGAATAGTCGTTGACGAAAAGTGCGATGTGCGCGTCGATCACGGCGTCGTCGAGTTCCTGCGCGTGTTCCTTGATATATGCGCGCGACGCTTCGGGGTGCGCGAAGGCGTATTCGATGCTTTGGCGGATGAGGGTCTCGACCTGCCGCCGCACCGCTTCGGGCAGGCTCCGTTTGGCCGCGATGCCGCCCAGCGGCAGGGGCAGCGCGGTGGTCTGCTCCCATAGCTGTCCGAGGTCGGCGACCAGCTCCAACTGCCGCTGCCGGTAGACGAAACGCCCCTCGTGGATCAGCACTCCGGCGTCGAAATCGCCCCGCTCCACGGCGGCGGCGATCTGCGAGAAGAGCAGGGGCGTGCGCTCCGTAATCCGGGGGAAAAGGCGCATCATCAGTGCGTTGGCCGTGGTGTGGACTCCCGGTACGGCCACGCGGCGGATCGGCGACCGGTCCCCCGCGCGGCGCACCAGCAGTGGTCCGTTGCCGCGTCCGAGCGCCGCGCCGCTGTCCAGCAGCGCGTAACGGTCCGCAACGGCGGGCAGCACGGCGCAGCTTATCTTGCTCACGTCGGCATCTCCGGCCTGCACCCCGCGGTTGAGCGCCTCGATGTCGCGGTATTCGACGTCGAAATGCAATCCGCCCGTGTCGATGCGTCCGTTCAGGAGCGCGTCGAACATGAAGGTGTCGTTCGGGCAGGGCGATATGCGCAGGCGGAGCGTCACCGTTTCTGCGCTTCGGTGATGTTGCGCGCGTTCTCCTGATCGCGGTTGCGGTTGCGCCTGCCGCCGTAGCGGCCCAGCAGCCAGCCCGCCGCGAAGGTCAGCGCGAGGACGATGATGTCGATAAATACGTTGGCCAGCCAGCGCTGGATGGCAGGGGCGAACTGCCAGATCAGAATGAAGACGACCAGTATCAGGATCAGTCCCGCCCAAAGTGTCCATTTTTTATTCATCGTTTCCGAATATTTGGGTTAATGTTGCGGTAAGGTTTTCGACGGCCAGCCCTCCGGCCCATCGGTCGAAGGGTTCGCCGACATAGTTCGACACGGCGCGAATCTGGCAGCAGGCGACGCCCAGCGCTTCGCACACGGCGAAAAAGGCCGCGCCCTCCATGTTTTCGATTTCGGGCAGCGCGCTTTGCCCGTCCGTGCTGTCGATTCCGGGCAGCGAGCCTTGTCCGTCCGTGTCATTCGTGTCGCCGATCACAGGCAGCGCGTTTTGCCCGTCCGTGCCGCTCGTTTTTTCGATCGAGGACTGCATGTCCGAGGTCTGTTCCGGGCTGTCCGCCCTCTCTCCAGCCGGTTGCAGCGCCTGTCCGGCCGGGGCCGAAACTGCGTCGCCGGACTTCGTTTCCGGCTCCGGAATCTCGAACCCTGTTTCCCGGAATTCCTGCTCCTGCTCCCGGAACTCCTGCTCCCGGAACTCCTGCTCCCGGAACTCCTGCTCCCGGCCCGTCTCCCGCAGGCCGTCTCCCGAACGGTTTACCGTAACGCCCGCCGCGAGGGGCAGTCCCAGATCGGGTCCCGAAGTTTCGTATTCGCGGGCGTAACGTTCCGGAATCCCGGCGATCCGCTCGGTGACCACTTCGACCACCTCGCCGCGCTGCAGGCTCCGGTCGTACGCCCCCGCGATGCCTGCGAGCACGACCAGCTGGGGCTTGCGGGCTTTCACGGCCCGGATCGTCGCGGCCGCGATCTCCGCTGCGCCGACTCCGGCCACGAAGACCGGATCGCGGGGCTGGGTGAGGATGAACGCCTTGGCCTCCTCGATGGTGGGGAAAATGAAAATCCGCTTCACGTTACCGGCCTACTGCGGCTTCGAGTTCCTCGACCGTGATCGGAATTTTCCTGTCGCCCAGCATGCGGCTGCCCTCTTCGGTGACCAGAATGTCGTCCTCGATGCGGATGCCGCCGAAGTCGCGGTACGCCTCCAGCGCGTCGTAATCGACGATGCCCTTGTAGAGACCCTCGGCGCGGCACTTGTCGATCAGCGCCGGGATGAAGTAGAGTCCCGGTTCGTCGGTCATCACCGTTCCCGGTTCGATGCGCCACGCCGCGCGGTAGATGCAGGTTCCCGACTTGGCGGCGCGGTCGGCGATCGTCGAGAAGTCGAAACTCCGCTCGCCCATCGCCTCGCAGTCGTGTACGTCCATGCCCAGCCCGTGTCCCAGTCCGTGGGGCATGAGCATCGTCATGGCACCCGAAGCCACGGCGTCGGCGGCCGTGCCCTTGAGCAGTCCCAGCGCCACCAGCCCTTCGGCCAGCGTCATGTAGGCGGCGTTGTGTATCTCGGTGTACATCATATGCGGCTTGACGATGCGCGCCACATGGTCGTGTGCCGCCAGTACGACGTTGTAAATCTCCTTCTGCTTCTGCGTGAACCGGCCGCTGACGGGGTAGGTGCGCGTGTGGTCCGAGCAGTAGCCGTCCACGGTCTCGCAGCCTGCGTCGCACAACAGCAGCCGCCCCTGCTCCAATACGCCGTCGGCGTTGAGGTTGTGGAGCGTCTCGCCGTGCTGCGAGACGATCGAGGGGAATGACAGGCCCGAACCGCTGGATTTGGCGATGCCCTCGATGGCGCCCGCAATCTCGCGCTCGATCACACCGGGGTGGCACATATGCATCGCCAGCGTGTGCATATGGTAGCCTATCAGGAACGCGCGTTCCATCGCCTCGACCTCCTCGGCGCTCTTCTTCTCGCGCATTTCGGCCACGGCGAACATCAGTTCGACCGACTTGTAGTCGTGCAGCAGTTCGGGCTTGATGCCGAGCAGCGCCGACAGCTGGAGCTTCGTCTCGCCGCGGTAGGGCGGCAGGTAGTGGATCTTGCGGCCCAGCGAAACGGCTTTGCGGAGCCGCTTTTCAAGTTCGGCCATGGGGAACGTCGCCGTGACGCCGACTTCGGCGCCCAGTTCGCGCAGCGTGGGCTGCGGACCGGTCCAGATGATGTCCTCGACCGTGAAATCGTCGCCGTACAGCGCCTCTTCGCCCGTGTCGGCGTCGATCAGGCCCGCCAGCGACGGGGTGTTCAGCCCGAAGTAGTAGCGGAACGACGAATCCTGCCGGAAATAGTAGGCGTTGTTCGGATAGTTGTTGGGCGAAAGGGAGTTGCCCGGCAGCAGGATGATCCCTGAGCCGATCTTCGTACGCAGCATGTTGCGGCGCGCAGCGTAGGTCTTAGCTGAAAACATAGTATGGCGTTTTAATTTGCATTCCGTTTGCGGCGCCTGCGGCCCGTCGGCGCAGGGCTTGTGCGGCGGCACATTCTCCACCTCTTACAAAAATAGTAAAAATATGACAAGCCCGCGCCCTGCGGCGGCTATTTTTTGCGGAAAGGCTTCTGCGGAGGGTGCGGACGGGGGTAAATGTCCGGCGGGGCGGGCCTGCGGTCAGAATTCGACGCTTGCGCCCGCATCGTTGACCGTGACGGCGACCTCGCGGCCCATGTAGAGGGCGACGTTGGGGTCTTCGTGGCCTGCGGGGATGCCGAAGACGACCGGAATCCCCAGCGGACGGACATAGGCTGCGATGATGTCGCAGGGGTCCCAGACGCCGAAGTGCTTCTGTCCCAGCATGTCCGTAAAATGCCCCACGAGAACGGCCTTGCATTTGGCCAGTATTCCGCTCCGCTCCAGCTGCTGCATCATGCGGTCGAGCCGGTACATCTGTTCGCCGATCTCTTCGATGAACAGCACCGTCGGGGTGTCGAAGTCGGGCTGTTCGGGCGTGCCGATCGCCGAGCAGAGCAGCGAGAGGTTGCCGCCCGCGAGCCGTCCGCGGGCCGTGCCGGAGACGTTGAGCGGGTGTGCGGCGGCGTCGATGCGCGTCCAGCGGCCGAAAAGCGCGCTGCGCAACGATTCGTCCGAGACGATCGCTTCGGGTTTTTCATCGGCGCCGAAGCGGAACTTGCCCGGCATCGTGGCGTGAAGGCTTTCGACGCCCAACCGCCCCAGCGCCATGTGGAGCATGGTGACGTCGCTGAAGCCGACGATCCATTTGGGCTGTTCGCGCAGCGGCGTGAGGTCGAGCAGCGGGAGCAGGCGCACCGATCCGTAGCCGCCCTGATAGCTGACGACGGCTTTCACGCCGGGATCGTCGATCATGGCCTGCAGGTCTGCGGCGCGCCGGGCGTCGGTCCCGGCGAAGTAGGGCTGTTCGCGGTCGGCGTAGTGCGCTCCGAATTTCACTTTCAGCCCCCACTCTTCGAAGCGTTCCCGGACTTTGGCCGTGTCGGCCTTCTCCTTGAGTTTGCGCGCCGGGGTGACGATGCCTATGGTGTCACCCGGCCGCAGGTAGGGCGGGCGGACGAAAGGCGCGTCGGATTTCTGGGCGGAGAGCGCGTCGGATTGCCGGAGGGAAAGGGTGTCGGGCTGTAGAAGGGTGTCCGTATCGGAGTGGCGGGCGGCGAGGTTTGCAGAGCAGAGCAGGAGGGCGGCGAGCAGGAACGGATATTTCATGTCGGATCTGTATTCGGGGTGTAGAGGGATGTTTGTTTCGGTTCTTCGGGGTTTCGGTCGGAGATGCTTCCGGTTATTTTCTGCGCCGGGTTAGTCCTTCGGGCAGCGGCAGCCGGATGCGGGTGATGCTGACGACGGCGCCCGTCAGGGCGAAGCCTCCCGCGAGCAGGAGCGCCGTATGGGTACTGTTTTCGGGGACGATGTGGAACAGGAGGGCCATCAGCGCGGCGCCCGTGATCTGGCCCACCAGACGCGCCGTGGCGAGCATGCCGCTGGCGCTTCCGCTGCGCTGGGGCGGGGCCGAGGCGATCAGTATGCTGTTGTTGGGCGACTGGAACAGTCCGAATCCCGCGCCGCAGAGCACCAGCCGCCATGCGATGTCGAAAGGCGCCGGATCATCGGGCAGGAAGGCCAGCAGGAACAGTCCCGCGGCCATGGCCGTAAGTCCCATGCCGCCCAGAAATCCGGCGTGGACACGTTCGACGAGGAGGCCGGCGATCGGGGCCACGACCATGATCACGGCGGGCCATGCGGTCATCAGCAGTCCCGTGGCTACTTCGTCGTAGCCGAATTCGTGCTGCAGGTAGAAGGGCAGGGCCACCATGGCGAGCATCTGCCCCAGAAACGAGCAGATCGACGTTAAGACCGAGACCGAAAAGATCGGGATGCGCAGCAGGTCGAACGGCAGCAGCGGATAGGGTTCGCGCAGCTGGCTGCGGATGAAGAAGAAGCCGACGACGAGCAGTGCGGCGATGCCGGCCGAGAGGATGCGCGGATCGAGACCGTGCGAGAATCCCTCGACCGAAGCCATCAGCAGCCCGAACGTGAGTGCGTTCATCACGGCGTCGCGCCAGTCGAAGCGGTGGGTGCCGACCCGCACGGGGTTGTCGGGCAGGAAGCGGCGGCTCAGCGACAGGGCGACAAGCCCGACGGGAATGTTCACGGCGAAGAGCCACGGCCAGTGGGCGATCGAAAGGATGCCTGCGGCGATGGTCGGGCCTGCGACCGACGACACGGCGACGACCGTGGCGTTGAGACCCAGCCCGCGGCCCAGCTGCGCCTTGGGGTAGATGATGCGGATGAGCGTGGTGTTGACCGACGTGACGGCCGCGGCGCCGAAGCCCTGCATGACGCGCGCCAGCACCAGCGTGGCGAGCGACGAGGAGAGTGCGCAGCCCACCGAAGCCACCGTGAAGAGCATCAGCCCGCCGATGTAGACCTTGCGGTAGCCGACCAGCTCGCCCAGCGCCGAGAACGACAGCAGCGAGACCATGATGGCCAGCTGGTAGGCGTTGACGATCCAGATCGAGTCGGCGGACGAAATCCCCAGCTCCTGCCCGATGGTCGGCAGGGCGACGTTGGCGATGGCGCTGTCAAGCACCGACAGTCCGACGCCGAACGCCACGGCCAGAATGGCCCACAAGCGGCGGGGCATCGGCAATCCGTCCGCAGGCGGCGCTATGTAGGGAATGGTGCTCACGGAGTGCAAAGGTAATACATGCCGTCCGCAAATCAAAACGGGTGCCGGGCTCGCATGAAAACGGAGGCCCGGAAATTTCCGGGCCTCCCTTCTCACAACTATGAATTTGAACTTTTTACTTTAAAAAACGGTATGGTAGTATGCTTGTGGCTGGTTGTGATTCCGGTTTATCTGCGGTCGCTCTCCGGCACGATCCCGCCCTGCGGTTCGACGCCCTTGAGGTATTTGGCGAGGAACTTCTCCATCGCGCGGTAGAAGTCGAAACGGTTCTCCTCGTTGTGGAAGCCGTGGCCTTCGTTGTCCTTGACCATGTAGTCCACATGCACGCCGCGGCTGCGCAGCGCTTCGACCATCTGGTTGCTCTCGTTGATGTTCACGCGGGGGTCGTTGGCGCCCTGCACCACCAGCAGCGGGGTCTTGATGCGCTCGGCGTTGAGGGCCGGCGAATTCTCGCGCAGCATCTCGGCGTCCTTTTCGGGGTTGCCGACCATCTCGTACATCATGTCGAGCATCGGTTTCCAGTAGGGCGGAATGGTTTCGAGGAACGAGAAGAGGTTCGACACACCTACGTAGTCGATGGCGCAGGCGTAGAGGTCGGGATCCTTCACGATGCCCTGCAGCGTGGCGTAGCCGCCGTAACTGCCGCCGTAGATGGCGATCTTCGCGGGATCGGCGATGCCTTTGCCGATCAGCCAGTTCACGCCGTCCGTGATGTCGTCCTGCATGGTCTGGCCCCACTTGCCGTAGGCGATTTCGGTGAATTTGCGTCCGAAGCCCGTCGAACCGCGGAAGTTCATCTGCAGCACGGCGTAGCCGCGGTTGGCGAGGAACTGCGCTTCGGGGTTGAAGCCCCAGTAGTCGCGGGCCCAAGGTCCGCCGTGGGGATTCACGACCACGGGCAGGTTCTTGGCGTTGTGCACGGTCTTGCCCACGGGCAGCGTCAGGTAGCCCTCGATCTCCAGACCGTCGCGCGAAGTGTAGTTGATAGGGATCATCTCGGCCATCTGCTCCTCTTCGATCCACGGCGCGAGGTCGGCCAGCTTGGTCATCGTGTCGGCCTCGACGTCGTAGAGGTAATAGGTGCCCATCGTGCGGTCGCCGCCTGCATAGACGATGTATTTGTCCTCGGCCTTGTTCGAGCCGGCGATGCCGATGGCATAGCCGCGCAGGTGCTTCTCCATGCGGCCGAACATCTCGCCCGTCGCCTTGTCGAAGAAGTGGCGCGCGGTGCCTTTGTGGCCGGTGTAGGAGACGCCGAGCAGTTTCTTCTGCGCGTCGCTGTACCAGATGTTGTCCAAGTCGTATTTGTCGTTTACGTAGAGCTGTTCGATCTCCTCGCACGTCGCGGGGTCCATCAGCACGAGGGCGACCTTGTCGCGTCCGAGGTTGGTGACGGCGTAGACCTGCTTGTTGTCGGGGGTGAAGGCGGCGAACGAGACGCTCTCCTTGAAGTTGGTCGTCAGCACGGGGCGGAAAGGCTCGGCTTCGGTTTCGCGGTAGCGGATCTGCGAATTGACGCCGTCCACGATGGCGTAAGCCACGCGCAGGCGGCCGTTGTGGTCGGTCTGCCAGCCCTGAATGTCGCCGGGATTCTCGCACAGCATCGTCATCTCGCCCGTGTTGAGGTTCAGCCGGTAGGGGTCGAAGATCATCGGATTGCGCTGGTTGGTGCCGATGATTATCAGCGAGTCGATCTCTTCCAGCGGGTCAATGATCTGCGTGCGGACGCCCGGAATGGCGGTGTAGGCCTTCGGGTCGCTGCCGTCGATGTTCACGCCGTAAAGCTGGTAGTTCTCGTCGCCGCCCGTGTCCTTCAGGTAGAGGATGCGGTTGTCGCCGGCCCAGAAGTATCCGGCCAGATCGCGCTCGGTCTCCGAGGTGATGCGCACCGCCTGCTTGCCGTCCACGGGCTGTACGAAGATGTTGCGGCGGCTTTCGTAAGGCGCCATGTAGGAGAAATAGCGGCCGTCGGGCGATATCTGGTAACCGGTCTTCTCCGAATTGCGGAAGAAGGTTTCCATCGGCAGCTCAGGGGCCGTCTTGGGTGCGCAGGAGGCGAGAACGGCCGCCGCTGCGGCGAACAGAAGGAGTTTTTTCATGGGATTATTCGTTTGTGTTTTCGTTTTGCTTTTCGGAGCGCAGGGCGTCGCGCCAGATGGCGCAGACCGAGAGGATCAGCAGTATCAGCAGCGGCGTGTCGGACAGGTGCGAAACTTCGGGGAACAGAAGCCGGGCGGCTACCGAGAGCGCGAAGGCGGCCACGACGATGAATACGGCCAGCATGCGGATGATTTTTTCGATCTCCATAGGATGTCTTTTTTAATTGCGACACTGCAAACTTACAAAAGAAATTTTGAAAAACAAATAAAATTTATTGTTTTTCGATAAAAATTTTATGATAAGCGGGTCTGAGTGCTTTCGCTGGCTGAAAATCGTAACGAAAAAAACGCCCGAAGGCGTTTCCTTGATATATATGTCGTCCGGCATACGTGCTGTCCGGCCGGCGCGGGCTATTGCGCATCGACGAATTTGTAGAGCTGGTCGCCGCGGCGTATCGTCCCTTGGGTGCGTACCGCGCACAAGGTTCCCTGAGCGACGGACGGGACGGGCTTTCCGTCGGTGTCGTGCAGCTCGGCGAGCGTCTGTTCGGCGACGCCCGTCGTGGCGCCCATGAAGAATATCTCTTCTCCCACGGCCAGCGGAGCCGCTTCGACCAGCACTTCGGCCACCGATATCCTTTTGTAGAAGTTGGTCACCTTGCCCACGTAGACCTTGCGCCGCGTGGCTGCCGATCCGTAATGTTCGCTGTGTTCGGCGACGGGTCGTCCTGCGTAGTAGCCTTCCCAGAATCCGCGGTTGAAGACCGTAGCGAGCCGCTCTTTCAGTCCGGCGGCCAGTTCGGGCGTGTATGTCCCGGCTTCGATGGCGCGCAGCGCCTCGTCGTAACACTCCACCACGCGCTTGACATACTCCGCGCCCCGCGCCCGGCCCTCGATCTTCAGCACCCGGACGCCCGCGCCGATGAACTTGTCGAGAAAATCGACCGTGCAGAGGTCCTTGGGCGAGAGTACGTAGCGGCCGTCCACGTCCAGCGCCGCGCCGGTCTCCTTGTCTGTGACGGTGTATTTGCGGCGGCATAGCTGGCGGCATGCGCCGCGGTTGGCCGAGCAGTTGGTCTCGTAGAGCGAAAGATAGCATTTGCCCGAAACCGACATGCAGAGCGCGCCGTGGGCGAACATTTCGAGCTGAACCAGTTCGCCGCGCGGGCCCCGGATGTCGTTCTCGGCGATTTCGCGGTGAATCCGCGCCACCTGTTCGAGCGTCAGTTCGCGGGCCAGCACCACCGTGTCGGCCCACTGCGAAAAGAATTTCACGGCTTCGGAGTTCGAGATGTTGCTCTGGGTCGAGATGTGGACCTCGACGCCGATGCGCCGTGCGTAGAGAATCGCCGCGAAGTCGGAGGCGATGACGGCGTCGATGCCCTCGGCCTTGGCGCGGTCGATCACCTCGTGAACGGTCCGCAGCTCGTCTTCATAGACGATGGTATTGACCGTCAGATAGGTCTTCACGCCTGCGGCGCGTGCCGTGGCGACGATCTTCGCCAGATCGTCGAGCGTGAAGTTGGCGGCCGACGCCGAGCGCATGTTGAGTTTGCCGACGCCGAAGTAAACCGAATCGGCTCCGGCCTGAATGGCCGCCGCCAGCGATTCGTACGACCCCACGGGGGCCATGATCTCTATATCGGAACGTCGCATGTCAGTTTTTGCGTCCTATCAGGCTTTCGGCGTATTCGCGGATGCGCTGCGTGCGGGCCTTGTCCGCCGACAGCGTATCGAGGATCGAGAGCGCCCGTTCGAACCGCAGCGAAATCTGCTGTTCGGTCAGACGCGGCACGTCGAGCCGGTCGTAAATGGATTTTACCGCGGCGATCTTTTCGGCGTCGGACAGCCGCGCGTCGAGACGGGTCGTGCGCAGCGCTTCGCGCGTCGCTTCGTCGGCGCGGCTCATGGCCGTAATCATCAGGTAGGTCTGCTTGCCTTCGAGGATGTCGCCGCCGATGGCTTTGCCCAGCCGGTCGTCGCCGTAGCTGTCCAGCAGGTCGTCCTGAAGCTGGAAAGCCAGCCCCAGCTCGATGGCGAAACGGCGCAGTTTGCGGCAGTCCTCCTCCGAGGCGCCGCCCAGCATGGCGCCGATGGTGACCGAGCCGGCCAGCAGCACCGAGGTCTTGAGTTCGATCATGTGCATGTATTCCACGACCGAGACCTTTCGTTTGCTCTCGAAGTCCATGTCGTACTGCTGTCCTTCGCAGACTTCGAGCGCCATGGTGTTGAACGTGCCCAGTATCCGGGGCAGCAGCTCCGCGGGCACTTCGCTCAGCAGGCGGTAGGCGCAGATCATCATGGCGTCGCCCGAAAGGATCGCCACGCTCGGCCCCCACTTGGCATAGACCGAAGGTTTGCCGCGGCGCACGGCGGCGTTGTCCATGATGTCGTCGTGCAGCAGCGTGAAGTTGTGGAACACCTCGACGGCGGCCGCAGCCGGCAGGGCGGCCTGAAACCGGTCGGTGAAAATGCCGTGTGCGAGCATCAGCAGCATCGGGCGCAGGCGTTTGCCGCCGCCCGCCAGCGAATAGCCGATCGGTGCGTAGAGACGTTCGGGTTCGGCCGGGAACTCGGTCTGGGCCAGATAATTTTCGATTGCCAAGAGCAGTTGCTCGTTCGTTTGCATCATTGTAGTACTACATTTTGGAGCGGAATCTGTCCCAAAAGTAGGAAAAAAGTTTGGAGTAGCCGAATTTTGGATTAACTTTGACCTGATAATTGCTAACTTTTTTAAACCGGACATATTATGAAAAAACTCGCGATCGGCGTGGATATCGGCGGCATCAACACCGCCTTCGGCCTTGTCGATGAGAACGGCGACCTCTATGCCGAATCGGTCATTTCGACCAAGAAATATCCTCATGTAGACGATTATCCGGCTTACGTCGAAGATTTGTGTCAGGCGATGCACGCGCTGGCCGACAGTCTTTCGTTCGAATACGAGCTGACGGGCATCGGCATCGGCGCCCCCAACGCCAATTTCCACAAGGGTACGGTCGAGAATCCCGCCAACCTCTGGAAATTCCGCGAGGGCGACCCCAATCCCGACGAGAGCCGCCGTCTCTTTCCGCTGGCCGACGATATCGGCAGATGTTTCGGCGGCGTGAAGGTGCTGGTGACCAACGACGCCAATGCCGCGACGATCGGCGAGATGATTTACGGCAACGCCAAAGGTATGCGCGACTTCGTGATGATTACGCTCGGCACGGGACTCGGTTCGGGCTTCGTCTCCAACGGCGAGATGATCTACGGACACGACGGTTTTGCCGGCGAGTTCGGTCATATCATCGTCGAGCGCAACGGCCGCGAGTGCGGCTGCGGGCGCAGGGGCTGTCTGGAGACCTATGTTTCGGCGACGGGCATCAAGCGCACGGCTTTCGAGCTGATGGCGACGATGACGGCGCCCAGCAAACTGCGCGACATTGCCTTCGCGGACTTCGATGCGTCGATGATTTCGGCTGCGGCGGAGCAGGGCGACCCGGTGGCGCTGGAGGCTTTCCGCTATACGGGCGAGCTGCTGGGCCGTGCATTGGCCGACGTGGTGACGGTCACCTCTCCCGAAGCGATTTTCCTCTTCGGAGGTCTGTCGAAGGCGGGCAAGCTGATCTTCGAACCCACGCAGTGGTACATGGAAGAGAACATGCTTTTCGTATTCAAGAACAAGGTGAAACTGCTTCCGAGCGGTATTCAGGGCAAGAACGCCGCCATTCTCGGCGCTTCGGCCCTGATCTGGCAGCAGGAGAACAAATAAGCCGTATTCGCCGGGCCGGTCTGTTTCGCTCCGATTCGGGCCGCCGGTTTACGGGGTATGAGGGAGAAGTCCGCGGACTTCTCCCTCTTATTTATTTCGTTTCGGCGCTGTCTTCCGCTGTCCTCCGCCTCTGTTGCGTTCCTGCCCGTTTCGTTGGGCGTGCTCTTTCCTTTCCGGCAGGCCGTGCGTGCTGCCGAAAACAGAATTCCCGGTCTTCGCTACGAAGACCGGGAATTCATATGTTCGTGCGGGTTGCAGCCGGGGGCCGGCGGATTGCCGGACCCCGGTGCCGCGGTTAGCGCATGGCGATTTGCGAGGTGCCGATCAGGCGGCCTTCGCAGAAGAGCTGCACGGTGTAGGTGCCTGCGGCGAATCCGGTGCTGTTGTAGAAGATGCCCACGTCGAGGTCCTGATTTTGGTAGTCCACTTCGCGCATGGCCGAATAGCTCAGGCGTTCGCCCTCGAAGTCGAAGGTCGGCATGGCTTCGGTGGTCAGCACGTAGCCGTCGGGCGAGGTGATGCGCACGTAGATCGTCTTTTCGCCCGGCGTCGCCAGTTCGTTGGCCGTCAGCACGAAGTCCACGCGCAGGCGGGCGGCGTTCTTGACGCGCGATACCGGTTTGCTGTTGGCGTTGAGCGCCGCCAGCGTGATGTCGCGGGCGCGGATCACGGCGCCGACACGGACCTTGTTGTCCAGTTCGGCGGCCTTCTCCTCGGCCATTTCGGCGCGCAGTTTGGCCGACGAGATCTCCTTGCGGTAGCCGACGTTTTCGCTGATGAGTCTCTTGTTGAGCGTATTCAGCGAGTCGATCTGACGGATGTAGCCCTTCATGATCGTACGCAGCGTACCTACCTCTTTCTCGTACTGCTTGATTTTGGCGAGGTTCCACGAACGCTCCTTCTTGAGGCGCGTCATCAGCGAGTCGGCGCGGTCGCGTTCGATGGTCAGCCCCGCCGAGATGCTGTCGTTGGTGACCTGCAGGTTGTCGAAGTCGGTCATCAGCCGTCCCAGATCGTTCTGGATCGAGTCGCGGTCGCTCTGCAGCAGCCGGTTGTCGATCATCTGCTGGCGGTGGATGCTGAAATAGAGCGCCGAAAGGGCCACCAGAATCACCGACAGGATGATGATGACGATGCGGTAGCCGCGGATGGATTTGCCCGCGTCGGGCTGGGGAGTCATGTAGTCGTCGTCCTCGAATTCCGAGGGGTCGTATCCTTGCTTATTTTCTTCCATAAAAGCTGGTTTTTCGGAAATAGGATTAATTTGATGTTGCCGGGGTAACTTTCGTTTCTGCAAAGATATAAAATTTTTATTTTATCAGGCTCGTCATCGGGTATTTAAGCCCTTTGTAGCCCGAAATATAGGCGTTGATGCTGCCCACGCGCACGGGCGATTCGATGTAAAGCGGGATTTTGTTCTCGTCGTCCGAGATCCAGAGCGTGAAGACCGTGCCGTCGGTAAACGAGAATCCTTCGGTGGTGCCCAGCTGGCATTCGAACTTCAGGGTCTTGAATTTGCCCATGTTGCGGATTTTCTTTGTCTCGCGGTTGATGAAGCGGTAGCTCAGGTGCCGGATCGTGTCCTGAAGCACCATCTGGAGCGTCGCCGGCTCGCCGGGCTTGAAGCTGTCGGCGTCGGATCCGCGCATGGTGAAGAAGAGCGCGATGGCGTCCATGCTTTCGGGCGTCAGCGGCATGGTTTTCTCCTGATAGGGTTTCTGGCGGCGGCGCCAGCGGGTGAAGACCTGATTGTTCTCCCAGTCGTAGTTGTAGTAGCTCTGGAACGTATAGTCGCCTTCGTGCAGGTCGCTTTCGAAACGTACGGGGCGCTTTGTCTCCGGGTCGATCCATACCGTGTAGATGTCTTCGAGGTTGAAGAACCAGCGGTAGGTGGGCAGCGTGCGGCCGATGCCCTCGACCTTGTAGTATTTGCGGCCGGCGATTTCGCTGTCGCTGGTCTTGACCTCCACGGCGCCGACCTCGGTGTTAGGGAACATCTTGGCCTTGTAGCTCACGCGGTAGAAGAGCTGCTCGCCCGGATGGTAGAGCTGGGCCGGGAGGGGCAGGACGGCCGAAAGGAATAGTATCGTGATAAGCAATCGTTTCATGGACAGGGTTTTTTAGGATAAACGTTCGGTGGTTTTGAAATATTACGAAATCATGGAAAAATCAATCTCTTCTTGTCCCGAATACTTCCGCCTCAGCTCCTGCAGTCCGCGGTGTTCCGGGAGCGAGAGATCGCGGTCGGCGGTCAGGATGGCCGCCGCCGCTTCGCGCGAGACGGTGAGTATCTGCACGTCGAGCGTGGGATTGGCGATTTTCAGATCAAATGCCATGCCGCTCTGGAGCGTGCCGTTGATGTCTCCGGCGCCCCGCAGCTTGAGGTCGAGTTCCGCCAGTCGGAAGCCGTCGTTGGTCTCGCACATGGCCTGCAGGCGCGCCCGTGACTCCTTCGAGAGCTTTTCGCCCGACATGAGGATGCAGTAGGACTGTTCGCCGCCGCGGCCCACGCGTCCGCGCAGCTGGTGCAGCTGCGAGAGTCCGAACCGCTCGGCCGACTCGATGACCATCACCGTGGCGTTGGGCACGTCCACGCCGACTTCGATGACCGATGTGGCGACCATGATGTCGGCTTCGCCCGACTTGAACTGGCGCATCGACTCCTCCTTGTCGGCGGGCTTCATCTTGCCGTGGCAGATCGTGGTGACGTAATCGGGCAGCGGGAAATCGCGTGAGATGGCTTCGTAACCGTCCGTCAGATCCTTGTAGTCCATCGCCTCGGACTCCTTGATGAGCGGATAGACCACGTACACCTGCCGTCCTTTGGCGATCTCCTGCTTCATGAATCCGAACAGGCGCAGGCGCGCCGCATCGGTGTAATGTACGGTCTTGATCGGACGGCGTCCGGGGGGCAGCTCGTCGATCACCGAGACGTCCAGATCGCCGTACAGGGTCATGGCCAGCGTGCGGGGAATCGGTGTGGCGGTCATCACGAGGATATGGGGCGGCTGTTCGTTCTTGGTCCAGAGCCGGGCGCGCTGCTCCACGCCGAAGCGGTGCTGTTCGTCGATCACCACGAATCCGAGGTTGGCGAACTGCACCCGGTCTTCGATCAGGGCGTGCGTGCCGATGAGGATGTCCACTTCGCCCGACGCGATCCCTTCGAGCGCCAGCCGGCGCTCCTTGACCTTCGACGATCCGGTCAGGACCGCCGTCTTCACGTCCATGCCTTCGAGCATGCGCGTGATCGTCGCGAAGTGCTGGCGGGCGAGGATTTCGGTCGGGGCCATCATGCAGGCCTGAAAGCCGTTGTCCACGGCCAGCAGCATCGACATCAGCGCCACGAGGGTCTTGCCGCTACCCACGTCGCCCTGCAGCAGCCGGTTCATCTGGAATCCCGTCACGGTGTCCTGACGGATCTCCTTGACGACGCGCTTCTGCGCGCCGGTGAGCGGGAAGGGGAGCTTTTCGTTGTAGAAGGTGTTGAAGACCCCGCCGACCTTCATGAACAGAAAGCCGTTGTTCTTCGACAGACGTTCCGTGCGGCGCGACTGGACGTTGAGCTGGATGCCCAGCAGTTCGTCGAACTTGAGCCGGTACTGCGCCTGCCTGAGCATTTCGGCCGACTGCGGGAAGTGGATGTTGTAGTAGGCGTCGCGCAGCGGGATCAGTCCGTAGCGGGCGCGCACCGCTTCGGGCATGCAGTCCGTGATATGGTCCTTGACCAGCGCCCATGTGTTGCAGATGATCTGGTACATGCCTTTGGCGCCGAGCACGTTCGAGAGTTTCTCGGTCGAGGGATAGATGCCCTGCATGCCGCTTTCGGCCTTGCGCGAAAGGGCCTGCTCCATGGTCTCCAGTTCGGGATGCGCCATCGACAGAAGTCCGCGGTAGAACGACGGACGTCCGAAGATGAGGTACTCGCGTCCGACTTCGACGCGTTTTTCGATCCATTTGATGCCCTGAAACCACACCAGTTCGGCCGATCCCGTCGGGTCCTGTACGTAGGCCGTGAAGCGTTTTTTACGCCCCGTACCGGCATAGGCCACCCCCGTTATGCGGGCGCGGAACTGCAGGAGCGTGGGCGCGCCCTCGGTGATTTCGGCGATGCGGTAGACTTTCGTGCGGTCGATGTAGCGGAACGGATAGTGGCTCAGCATGTCGCCCAGCGTGCGGATGCCCAGCTCCTTGTCCAGAAGCCGGGCGCGCGCTTCGCCGACGCCGCCTACGTATTTTATATCGTTGTCCAGATACTCCACACGACAAATATAATGAAAGTCGGGCGACAAAACGAAAAATTTATTTTCGGACAAGTCCGAAACGCATCCGATATTCCGAAAATATGCGAAAAAACGGATAATCCCCGCAGTGTTTTCCTTTATTCTTTCCGCCGATTGTCTGTTGAAGCTGCTTCGGAGAGCAGCGCTTTGGTGTGGCGGATCAGTTCGGGTCCGCCGGGGGCGCCGTGCCCCGGCACGACGATCCGCGCGTCGGGGAACCGCACGAGCAGGCTGTCCAGCGTCGCGGGCCACGCTGCCGGGACGGCGTCCGAGAGGTTGCCCGCGTTCTGCGCCGCCATCTCCTTGACCATGCAGCCCGCGAAAAGCAGTTTTGCCGACGGAATCCATACGGCGATGTTGTCCTCGCTGTGTCCGCCGCCGAAATAATAGCACCTAATCTCCGTGCCGTGCAGGTCGAGCCGCAGCGAGTCGCCGAAACCGATGTCGGGAACGGGCTTGCCCTCCCTTTGCGCGATGCTGTGGGTGAGGCGGTGGGCATAGGACTTCACGCCCAGCGTTTTGAGATAGCCCAGCCCGCCCATGCAGTCGCTGTGCCAGTGGTTGGGCACGAACGTCGTGACGCAGGCGCGGAGCGTTTCGGCCGCCCAGTCGGTCAGCGTCTTGGTCTGCGCATCGCCGACGGGGGTGTCGAGCAGGACGGCTTCGCCCTCGCGTACGATCAGAACGCCGTTCGACGGCACGGGACCGTAGCCCTCGATCTCATCGACGGCCGTGTAGAGATAGATGCCTTCGGCAAGGCGTTGGACGGTTATGTCGTTTCCGATGTCGATGCGTCGGAACGTGCAGGCCGCTGCCGTCGCCGCGAGCAGCAGTGCAAAGAGGAAAGGTCGGAGTGCGGACATGTTTTTGGGCATGATGACAGGTTGTATTTCGGCAGCAAAGATACTATTTCCGGCGCTGTTTCGATCCACCGGCTCCCTGTCGCAGGCGGATGCGAAGTCCAGCAGCGCCAGCAGGAGGTAGGAAAGACGTTTCCGGAGGGTGGGTTTCATGGTGCGCAGGATTGGGGATTCTTCGAAATATAGCGAATTATTCGCAGTTCGCAAAATTGTGTGTTATCTTTGCCGAAGATAAACTCCGGCTTAGACAGGCGGCGTCTCGGCATAGCCGATTTTCGGCTCTGCGCTCGACTTGCACTGTCTTTGTCAAAGATATTTTCGCACGGACAGGCCGTGTCCCGGCAGTATTCGGAGCAATCCGGCGCTGCGACGGGACGGTGCGGTCCGCTGCGTTGCAAGCGTGAACGATTATGAATCTTTCGGAATACAGCCGCCGTCCGAGCGGCGAAGTGCGCATCGGGCGGGTCGTGATCGGCGGCGGGCATCCTGTCGCCGTACAGTCGATGACCAATACCGACACCAACGATACCGAAGCCTGCGCGGCCCAGATCGAGCGGATCGACCGTGCCGGAGGCGGGATCGTGCGTCTCACGGCGCAGGGCCGCCGCGAGGGCGAGAACCTCGCAAACATTGTACGGAGAGTGCGTGAGGACGGTTTCGACACGGCGATCGTCGCCGACATCCACTTCGTGCCGGAGGTCGCCGCCATCGCCGCGAAATATGTCGACAAGGTGCGCATCAATCCGGGCAATTACCGTACGGATCACGGCGAGCTGGAGGCGCTGATCGCCCAATGCCGCGAGCGGGGCGTCGCACTGCGCATCGGTGTCAATCACGGGTCGCTCTCGAAGCGCGTTTTCGACCGCTGGGGCGATACGCCGCAGGGCATGGTCGTCTCGGCGATGGAGTTTCTGCGGGTCTGCAAGGCGCAGGGGTTCGATCAGGTCGTCGTGTCGATGAAGTCGAGCAATACGCGGGTCATGGTCGCCGCCTATCGTCTCTTGGTCGAAGCGATGGACGCCGAAGATATGCACTATCCGATTCATCTGGGCGTTACCGAGGCCGGAAACGGCATCGAGGGGCGCATCAAGAGCGCCGTGGGCATCGGGGCGCTGATGGCCGACGGCATCGGCGATACGATCCGCGTTTCGCTGACCGAAGCGCCCGAAAACGAAATCCCCGTCGCCGAACTGCTGGTGAAGCATTTCGCCCGGCGGCCGGGCAAATTCCCCGTACTGCATCCCGAACGCTATTCGCCGACCGAATACCGCCGCCGTACGAACGTCGCGGTGCCGGTCGTCCACACCGAGCCGCTGGAGGGCTTTTGCGTGATCGAAGCCGTGTCGGAGAATCCGACGGCCGAACTGCGGGCTGCGATCCTGAACCTCGACACGCCCCGGCCCGTCGTGGTCAAACGCCGTTACGGGGAGACTTCGCCGGAGACGCTAGCTGTCAAGGCCGCCGCCGATCTGGGCGTGCTGTTTCTCGACGGGCTGGCCGACGGCATCTGGATCGACGCGCCGGGCTTCGCGGAGGAAGAGATCCGCAATATCGAGCTGATGATCCTGCAGGCGGCGCGCGTGCGCTTCTCGCACACCGAATATATCGCCTGTCCGAGCTGCGGCCGCACGCTTTACGACATCGAGAAGACCCTCGCCGCCGTCAAGTCGCGCACGTCGCATCTGAAAAACCTCAAGATCGGCGTCATGGGCTGTATCGTGAACGGTCCCGGCGAGATGGCCGACGCCGATTACGGCTACGTGGGCGCTGCTCCGGGGCGCATCACGCTCTACAAGGGCCGTACGGTCGTCGAGCGCAACATACCGCAGGAGGAGGCGCTCGACCGGCTCGTCGAACTGATCCGGGACAACGGCGACTGGGTGGAGCCATGACCGTTCTGCCCTTGGCATACCTCCCCTCGGTCGAGTACTTCGCGCACCTGCTGCGCGGAGGGTGCGTCGTCGATCTGGGCGAACACTTCGTGAAGCGTTCGGAGCGCAACCGCGCCCGCATCCTCGCCACCGACGGCGTGATGGAGCTGACGGTGCATGTGCGCAATGCCAACCGGCCCCGCCAGCCGGTGCGCGATGTGCGGATCGACTATTCGAAACGCTGGCAGCATCAGCATTGGGGCGCGCTGGTCGCTTCGTACAAGGGATCGCCCTATTTTGATTTCTACGCCGAATATTTCGAGCCTTTCTACCGCCGGGAGTACGGATTTCTGGCCGATTACAACCGCGGACTGCTCGAACTGCTCTGTTCGCTGACGCATGTCCCGATGCCGGACTTTTCCGAGAGCTATGTCGATGCCGCCGCCGGGGACCTCGACCTGCGTCCCAAGCGCAAAAAAGAGGGTCCGGCGTTTATCGCCGAAACCTATGTGCAGGTCTTTTCCGACCGCATGCCTTTCCAGCCTAATTTGTCTGTTGCGGACCTGCTGTTCGCCGAGGGACCGGCTGCCGCTTCGGTTTTAGCACGTTGCCGACTCTGAGCGTTACGCTGTCGCACTGCTCCCCGGCCACTGCTTTCACCTGCACGATACCCTGTATTTCCACCGAGTCGGAACGGTACTGGCAGGCGGCGTATTGGGTCATTGCCACGGTGTCTGCGCCCACGAACAGCGTAGGCGCTCCGACCGACGAATAGACGCTGAACGCCTGCCGGTTGCGGTCGCGCAGGCTGCGCCGCTTGTCGACGATATGCAGCGTCGGCTTCCGTTCGTTCCACAAAGCCCTGTATAAGTAGTATGCGTCCTTGCGCTCGCGGCGGTCGATCGTCACCAGCCCCTCGCCGTTGATGCCGTAGGGACGGCGCGCCGAACCGTAATCGAACATGTTGTTGATCCACGTACCCCAGAAGAGCGAATCGTTCTGCAGGTTCTTCACGTATTCCTCGTGGAAGCGCGTCTGGCGCTCTTCGGGCATCCAGTTCGAGCGGGGTGCGGTCTGCGCCGTGTAGCTCTTGTGGCCGATGAAGCCGCTGCCTCCGTAACATACGCCCGAACGGAGGTTGGACCAGTTCTTCTGCAGCTGGTTGCGCCATACGGCCACGTCGTCGGTCGAGCCTTTGCGCCAGCCGACGTCCTGCCGCCAGACGATCAGGTCGGTGATAAAGTTGAGGCCACCGTTCTGGTCGCTGCACGCCACCGTCGGACGCGAACGGTCCATTGCGTGCGCCGTGTCGTTGAGCCGGCGCAGGTAGGGCGTCACGTCGTCGCCGCGCATCCAGAGCCGCGAGAAGATGCCCCACATCACCACCGAAGGGTGGTTGTAGTTCTGGGCGATGATCTCCTGCAGCTGCTGTATGCCGTTCTGCTCGAACTGCGGCGTGGCGAAGTAGGCCACGTCTCCCAGAAACGAGGAGCGGTGCAGCGGAGAGTCTACCCAGACCAGCAGGCCCTGCTCGTCGCAGCGGTCGTAGAGATACTGCGCGTGGGGCATGACGGCCGAACGCAGGGCGTTGGCTCCCAGATCGCGGATCTGCTGCAGGTCGGCGTCGTAATCCTGCGCCAGAACCGCGCCGCCCGAAATGGCGTTGTCGTGGTAGAGCGTCACGCCATGAACCGGAATGCGCTCGCCGTTGATCGTAAGGCCGCCCGCCGTGGTTACCTGAATGTTCCGGAAACCCGTGCGTACCGTCACGCTGTCCGTTACGGTCTCTTCGCCGATGCTGGCCGTTACCCGGTAGAGCGCCGGAGAGGAGGGGCTCCACAACTGCGGATCGGCGATCGAGAAGGGGATGACGACGGGTCTGCCGTCGAGACGGGTTTTCTGCCGTTTGGTGAAGACTTTGCGTCCGTCCGGGGCCGTGATGTCGAGCGTCAGCATGCAGGTGCTTTCGCCCGCCGAGGTGAGATATATCTCCGCCTCGCCTTCGACCAGCGCGCTGGTGACCGAATTCTGGCGCACGAGTACGCCCTCCGAACCGAGGTGGAGCGGTGAAACGGCCGTCTTTCCGGTCAGGATCAGCTCCGCTTCGCGGTAGATGCCGCCGTAAAGATTCATGTCGGTCGAAGCGGGGAGCACGTCGTCGCGGCTGTTGTTGCTCACCACGACCAGCAGCGCATTGTCCTCGCCGAAGCGTATCTTGTCGGTGATTTCGAAGGTGAAGGCCGTGGACCCGCCGCGGTGTGCGCCGACATGATAGCCGTTCACGAAGAGGTCGGCGACGTTCTGCACGCCGTAGAACTTCACGAACAACCGTTTCGATGCCCATTCGGCGGGTACGTACATGTCGTTCTGATAATTGGCTGTCGTTTCGAGGAAATAACCGCAGGCTCCCGTGTCGGTATTCCATGTGTGGGGCAGGGTTACGTGCCGGGCGTTGTCGCTGCTGTTCTCCGACTTGAAGAAGAAACGCCATCCTTCGTTGAGCGGAAATACCTCGCGGGCCTGCACCGAAGCGCAGGCGGCAAGGAGCAAGAGTGTTGCTATGTATCTTTTCATGGTTCCCGAATTTATTATGCGTCCGCATGCAAAGATAATACAACATCGGTTCAAAATCAAATTTTTGAGATGCACGCCGCCGGATGCCGTCGGGCGCGAAGCCGTTGTCGGACGGGGGCCGACAGCCGGATAACCGCCGTCTGCGGACCTCCCAGACGTATTGCGGGGCGGATTTCGAAACGGCGATTGGCCGGACAGACGGCCCGGCCGGCGGCGGAGTCCGTGCCGGCGGCCGCAGTGTGCCGGAGAGACGGAAGAATATTGCGGAGATTCCGGATAAAAAAAGCGGCAGACCGCGCCTCTTCGGTCTGCCGCAAGCAGGAATGTTACTTGAAATGGGAGTTGTTGTTAACCAAAAAAACTTTGGGATGTGCTGTTCCTGCTTTGGGGATTTGATTTCCCGCGTTCCCGGCACCGCCCCGAAGGACGGCGCCGGAATAGCGGGAAAGGGGGATTAGTTAGCAGGCTCTTCGGGGTGCAGCTCGATCGTCACGTTGGCGGTCATCGTACCCCACTTGTGGCTGACGGTAACCGGAATGAAGAGCTTGACGGTCTTCTCGACCTTCACGCCGTTGATATTCTTGAAGACGAGCTTCGAGCCATTCTTAGTGATGCAGTTCACACCGAAACGGTCTGCAGCCTTGATCTTGGCAGTCTCTGCGGTGATCGCTTCATCCACTACGTAGTTGCCGTTGGCATCCTTCTTCAGGTTGGTCTTGGCATTTGCAAGGTCCCATGCGGGAGCATTCACTGCATAGTAGGCATAGAGTTCGGCAGCATATTTCTCCTTCTCGCCCGTACCGGTCGTCACCTCAGCCACGATGTAGTCCTTGAAGTCGGTCATCGTGAAGGCTTTCGAACAGTCAACCTCGGACCCGCTGATAATCTGGTCTACGAAGTATGCATTGGTCAGCTCGGTGTTGATCTTAAGAGGTTCGACGAAGTAGACATTGAAGTCGGTCAGTTCAATGTGGTTGTAGGGATTGATTGCAGCCCAAACCTTGAGCGTAGCCTGCTGTTTCAGGATACCGATGCCGGCTTCGTTGTTGAGTACCTGTACGGTGATGTCAGCAGCGGCAGCAGCGTTTACGGCGCCCGTGTTCGTGGTTTCCGGAGCGTACCAGTTGTCACCCATACCGTTGTAGTTGAGCTGAACGGCATCCAAAGCGCCCTTTTTCAGCGTGTAACCCGTCTTGTCGGTTTCGCCGGCAGGTTCGGTGTTGCCAGTCAGTGCGGGAGCGTAACCCGTAGCAGGCTGTTTCTTGGCGAACTGGATATCCCATTTGCCGCAGGGAAGCATATCTTTGACAGGTTTGCTGTCGGAGAACAGACGGTCGAGTTCATAACGGTATGCGCAGGTCGCATATGCACCGGGCGTATTGTACTGGATGGGATAAACATATGCCAGCGTGTAATCCGAGTGCCAGAACGAGGAGTCGTAACCGTAGATCGAAGGCAGGGTCGGCTTCTTAATGTTCACAACGAACGAGAAAGTGAGTTTGCCCTGATATGCGTTCTGTGCGGGAATCGTCACATTGACAACCTTCTTCACTTCCTTGCCGGCGATCAGGTCTGCGATCACATTGCCGATCTGCTCAGGCGACAGCGTCCATGTGAAGGCGGCAGCAGACTCGGCAGCGGCGGCATCGAAATTGTAAACCAGCTCGACACCATCGGCAGCAGCCTGAGCCACTGTACCCACGGTATGGTCGGTTGCGGTAATTTCGGGTGCGGCATAGGTTGCGATGAACTCAGCCTGCGACAGACCATTCTCACCGAGCTTGCCGAGCACCTTGGTAACCATCTCTTCCCAAGTGAACGAACCGGTGAAAGCGTTGCAAGTCAGCGTGTAGTTGAACGTCTTGAGAATCTCCAGATCAACCGGAGCGATCTTCTCCCTCAGCCACTGCACCTTGAAATAACGGACATCGACGACGGCGTTCTTGTTGTTTACGTCAACCAGCTCGACGCGAACGATCGGCGTCTTGTCGATGGCTGCTTGGTTGTTGGTCGTTCCGTCGGGCAGTTTCGAGGTCAGCGTCCATGCGCCGTCCGTATTGGCTACGCTGGCGAATTTCTGCTGGTCGGTATCGTTGTCACCTACCGTATAAGGCTTGGTCGGCAGTGCGAAACGGAACTCAAGGCCGGCGGCTTTCAGTGTCTCTTTGGTGATTTCCTTGGCTTCGTCGTTATCGATATAGCAGCCGGTAACCATCGACAGCAGGTCGATCGGTTTGTTGTATGCTTCGGTGAACGAAGGATCGGCAGCCTGTGCATCCTCGTATTTAGCCGAGAAATGATAGTGGGTTGCAGTTTCGTCGCACTCGAACTTGCCATCTGTCGCTTTACCAGAGTTCAGGTCGATCAGAGCTGCGATTTTCGGTTCGATGGCCGTTTCGGTCAGCGCGACATAATCCGAATATACAGCAGTGCCTACTTCGCCTTCGCCGAGGTATTTGTCTGCGAGGGGTACTTTCAGAGCAGCCGTGTAAACATGGTTAGCATCCAGCGTAAGAGCGGTGCCTGCAGTCTTCTTCACGTCTACGGTCAGCACGCCGCCAGCGATATCCCATGAAGCGACGCTCAGCAGTTGTTCGCTGACAGCGGCACGCGTGCGAACCTCAGCCTTTTCGAATACGAAGCTCGGCTCTTTGACATCCTCTTTCGTAACGACCGAGGGGCTTACGTTGTAGCGTACCGAAGTAGCCGAAGCTGCGGTCGTAGAAGTCGTCGAACCTTGTGCCACGGTCTCGGCCGATGCGGTCGAGGTGACTTTCCAAGCTTCATACGACAACGATTTCAACTCGATGGTCTCGATGCCGCCGACATAAAGGTCGGGAATCAGCAGCACGCTGGTCAGACGGCCTGAAATCATGGCTTGCAGGTCTGCGACAGCGTCACTTACAGCCTGAGCAATAGCCTTGTTGATGAAACCGTCCTCTTTCGTTACGGCATCTTCAAGATATTGCTTGATTTTTACATCGTAATCGTCGATCGCCTTGGTCAGCTTGGTCTCGTTCACGAGGTTGGCCGAAGCGACGGCAGCATCGAACGAAGTCTGGAATGCATCCTTGCAGGCGTCGCCGGCAGCCTTTATAGCTGCGTCTTTTGCTGCATTGATGGCATCCTGAATAGCCTTCTCCGTCGTAAATTTGCCAAGGTTCTGCGTTACGGCCGCTACGGCGTCACCCACGTATTTGGTAGTCGCATACGAAGAAAGCGTCGTGTTCAGATAGCTTTTCGTAACATAATTGTCCGAAAGGTCTTTTTCGATAGCTTCGATGTCCTTCTGGAGTTGTTCCTGTGCCTTCTCCAAAGCCTCGATGTCCTTGGCATTGGCATCTGCATCACTCTTTAGTTCGTCGATCCGTTTACCGAGAGCTTCGTCGGCACTCTTCAGGTTATCGACAGATGTCTGCAACGAACTGAGCTGCGACTCCAAAGTCGCGATTTTACCAGTGGTCAACTCGTCGAGGCGGTTGTTGAGTTTGTCGATGTCGTCGTCGTAGTCTTTACAACCGACACCGGCTAACATTGTTCCGGTTAAGAACAAAATACACGTCAAGTTATATATTGATATTTATGATGTTACAACCTCGCATGACGACTCGGTTTACATGGAGGTTTACAAACCGGCACCGGTTTTCGGGTCTTTGGAGGCGGGGCCGGGGATTTGCCAGACCCGCTTGTTGGCGCTGATGATTCTGTCCGTGTCGAACTCTTTGAGGTAGGTTTCGATTTCCGCAGGGTTGCGTCCCATGTTCTGGGCGATCAGGGGCAGCGGCACGTCGGCGTGATAAAGACGTGACGCATAGGTGTGACGGGCCGAATAGAAGGTGATTTTCCGCGACAGGCCGATGCGCTTCGCCGCACGCTGCAACCCTTGGTTTATCACGTTGTTGGCATAGGTTATGCGTTCGAACCGGCGTTGGGGGTCGTCGTCGAAGTAGATCGGAAAAACGAAGTCGTCTCCGGCGCCGCCCTTCGCCGTGCGGGCGAACGGCTTCATATAGGGCCACGCCACCCGCTGTTCGACCAGAATGCGGATCGGATGCAGGGTTTTGGCGCGAACGAAATTGATTTCATAAAAAGCGACCGTCTCCTTATGCGCTTCGGCATACCGGGGGCCGTAGGCCGCACAATCCCGGTCGTACTTCTCCCGGTCCGGAATCTCCACGCATACGAGGTCCTTCCACTTCAGGCGGGCCAGATCGACCAGCGCCAGCCCCTGAAAAATATAGGAGCAGATGAACATCGAAAGCGCGAACTGCTCGGCGTCGTACGACGCCTGCCGCTCCTCGCCCCGGCATCCGCAGCTCGGCGCGCGCCAGCAGCGTCTTTTCATCGTCCGGGGATCGGGCCTCTTCCGGGTCTTATAATAATATGTATCGAGGTAGTAACGGATCAGGCTGTCGAGTTCGTCGGTCGCGAGCGCCCGTTTGGCGGTCCGCACGTCGAGCCTGCGGCTCAGACGGAAGCGGTCGAACGGATTGGCGTCCAGCAGTCCGTTCTGGCAGGCGTAGTTCATCAACGCTTTCAGGGCGCTGAAAAACCGTTTGATGCTCGTATCGGCATAACGCGCATGGAGGTACTCCTCGAACTCGCCGAGCCATGCGCCGTCCACGTCGAACAGCTCGACGGTCCGGTGCTGAGAGAACCGTTCGACGATATGGAGCAGCGTCTGGTAGCCGGTGGCCGTGTTGTGTTTCTGGAGGGTGTCCCTGAAATAAGCGATACGCTCTTCGAAGAGGTCGTACAGGGTTTTCCGGGGCGGAGGTTTCCGCACCGAAGCCTCGAATATGCGCTGCACGGAGTAGGGCACCCCCTGCCGCTCGAAATCCAGCACTTTGTTTTTCAGCGCCGTCAGTTCGGAACCGATGATGGCGTTCATGTTCGGGGCCAGCGGATGCCGTTCGCGCACCTCCTGCTTCGCGGCGTTCCACCATTTCGCCGGACAGGAGAGTCCCGTGCTTTTGTATCGGCGTTTGCTGTTGTAGCAGACCCTTATCATGACGGGGTGTTCGCCGCTGGCGAGGGTCTTCGATTTGTAAAGGACCGCCGTGACGGTCGCCTTGGGGATTTTCATGTTTTTCCGGTTTACGCTATGGTTTACAAAATAAGCGTCGAACAGCTGAGAAACGGCCGCTCGAAATTCATGTTATATCGACGAATACCGGGCTGCATCCCCGTACTTTTCGGATGGAGACAACAAAAAACCCTCTCCGGGAGAGGGTTTCGTGCCGTATCTGCGGCTCAGCCTTTGCGTTTGTAGCGCGAGGGGCTGGTGCCGGTGTGCTGTTTGAAGTATTTGCCGAAGAACGACTGGGTCGAAAAGTTGAGGTGGTAGGCGATCTCCTGAATACTCATGCCGGAGTATTTGAGCAGCGCCTTGGCTTCCAGAATCACCGATTCGTCGATCCAGCGCGCGGCGGTTTTGCCGCTCACCTCCTTGACCACGGACGAGAGATATTTCGGCGTGATATTGAGCTGCTTGGCGTAGAAGCTGACGTTGCGTTCGCGTTTGTTGTACTGTTGCAGCAGCGACATGAATTCGTCGAAGAGCACTTCGCAGCGACCCTGCTTGATCTCGCCGGGCTGCTCGCGCTGGTTGATCTCCGTGATGATGTAGAACGCCGTGGTGAAAAGCGTGCGGATGATTTCGTGGCGGTAACGCTCCTTGTCGCTGCGCAGCATGGTTTTGATGAGCTGGAAGAGCTGGCGTATCTGGTCCACGTCCTGCGGCGTGACCTCCAGCACGGGGGCCTTGCCGAAGCGCATGTAGACCGGCAGCGACGTCGAGAGGTCGATCTGGATCTCATTGACGAACGATTTGGAGAACGCCAGAAAATAAGCCGCGGCGTTCGACGAACATTTCACCGTGCGGATGATGCTGTCCGGATTGAAAAAGACGATGGTGTTGGGCTTGACGTTGTAGTTCTGCATGTCGATCGACACGGTGGCTTCGCCCGTCATCATGATGATGGCCGAGAAACCGTCGATCGAAGCCGGGTAGTCGGACGTCGTGTTGTTCTGCGCGTCGAGTGTGGTGATAACCAGATCGTCCGACAGGTAGAAGACGTCGCTCATCTCCTTTTTGATGCGTGAGATCGAAACTTTCCGCAAATTCTCACGTCCTCCTTCCCGCGTCGCGCGTGTCGTTTTG
The DNA here is from genome assembly GCF_000265365.1 of Alistipes finegoldii DSM 17242. NCBI lineage: Bacteria > Pseudomonadati > Bacteroidota > Bacteroidia > Bacteroidales > Rikenellaceae > Alistipes > Alistipes finegoldii. The sequence continues at coordinate 1,381,967 of NC_018011.1, read as the reverse complement.
ATGCTATCCGCCATATCGTCGTGGTTTTTCGGACAAATGTAACAATTTTCGTCCGAAATTGCAATAGGCCGGACGAAAAATAACGGAGCCGGACCGGCGTCGGCGTCGGAAACGACCGTCTTGAAACGCCTTTCAAACGCCTGAAACGGCGCTATTCCCCACGGGGGCACATGATGCGGAGACCTCCGGCGATGCACTCGATATGCAGCGGGAATTCGGCCCCTTTCTGACCGTCGACGTCCGTCGGTTCGTTGACCGTCGATACGATGTCGAGCGAACGCACCTGAAGGTGGCGGACGATCTTCGGATTGCCTCGCAGCAGATAGCGGCCCATGGCCAGCGTCGAGCGGAGGAAGTTCTTCTTTTCGAGCATGATGCAGTCGAACAGGCCGTCCTTGACCGACGAACGGCGCGCGAGGCGGAAGCCGCCGGCCGTCTCGCCGTTGAAGACGAGCACCATCAGCGAGTTGAAATCGAAAGCCTGTCCGTCGGCCACCACTTTGAGCGGCACGGCGTGCATTGCGCGCAGCTCCTTGACGCCCTCGATCAGATAGGCCAGCTTGCCGATCTTGTGCTTGCGCTGGTCGGGCGTGCGCTGCGAGGTGGTCGTGAAGATGCCGAAGCTGAAGATATTGACGAAATAGAGTCCGTTGACGCATCCGCAGTCCACGCGGTCCACCGCGCCGGAGGCGATCTGCCGCGCCGCTTCGAGCGGATGGCGCGACATGCCTAGCGCACCCGCGAAGTCGTTGGCCGTACCGGCGGGAATCACTCCGAGCGGGATGTCCAGCCCTTTGTTTTTCATGGCGTTGACCACGTAGTTGACCGTGCCGTCGCCGCCGGCCACGACCATCAGGTCGATCTGCTCGTTGCCGTCGAAGGGATTGGTGCCGAAGTCGATCAGTTGCGGTTTGATATCGTAGCCGTAAGCCCGGAATACCGTGCAGACGGCTTCGGTGCAGCGTTCGATTTTGCATTTCCCGGATTGGGTGTTGTAGAGAAAAACAGCGCTTTTCATAGGGATCGTTATTGCATGATCATCGCCTCCATGGCGGGTGAAATATACTCTTCGTAGCCGTCGGCCCCGTCGGCGAGGATGAAATAGACCTTCACGTCCGGCATCGTCCTGACGGCCTTCAGCGCATCGTCGGCCCCCATGGCCAGAAACATGGTCCCCAGCGCGTCGGCTTCGGCGCAGGTCGGCGCGGCGACGGTCACGGAGAGCAGACGCGACACGGCGCTGCGCCCCGTGCGCGGGTCGATGGTGTGGGCCACCTTGTTGCCGTCGGCATCGAGGTAGAAGCGGCGGTAGTTGCCCGAAGTGGCCAGACCGCCGTCGGTCAGGCGGATGCGTTTCTGCACGTATTCGCCGTCGGACATGTTGCCGTCGAACGGGGTTTCGATGCCGATGCGCCACGGCCCGCCCTGCCGGTTGACCCCTTTGCAGCGGACTTCGCCGCCGATGTCGACGATGTAATTGCGGGCGCCGAACGATTCGACCAGCCGGGCGAGCAGATCGACCGTGTAGCCTTTGGCGATCGAATTGAAGTCGAGCTGTACGCGGGGATCGGCCTTCACCAGCCGGCCCTCCTCGACACGGACCTTTTCGCGGCCGACGAATGCGAGGATCGAATCGACGTCGGGATGCCGTTCGGCCTGCCTGCCGGCAAACCCCCACGCTTCGACCAGCGGTTTGACCGTCACGTCGTAGCGGCCGCCGCTCAGGGCGCCGATACTGTCGGCCAGATGCAGGTTGAAGGCGATATGGCGGTCTACGCTGTCCGTCTCGTTGCGGTTGAGCCGGCTCAGCAGCGAGCCCGGATCGAAGATCGACATAGACGCCTTGGCTTCGCGGTCGAGTTCCATCACGGCGGCGTAGAGCTCCTGCGGGGAGACGCCCTGCACGTCGGCCGTAATATGCAGTGTTGTGCCGAGCATCACGCCGTCCACGGCGGTATAGGAGGAGGCGCCCCCGCATCCCCAGAGGGCGGCCGCGGACACCGCAATCCAGACTTTCCGAATCAGCTTTTCTGTCATAACGTGCTCTTGTCAGCCGCAAAAATAGCATTTTCCGGGAGATTCGGGAAATTTCCGCCGAAAAGATTGCTCCGCGGCGTGCGGCGCAAGCGTAACGGCCGTTGCGGCCGATGCGTTTGCCACACCGGCCTGAGCGCCGGACGAATGTTTCCGGGATCGGATCCGGCTTTGTAAACGACTGGAAAACAGCGACGCCACGGCTCCGTGCGAGCCTCTCCCGGCACCCGGAGAATAGCATCTACGAACGATTTTTTACGTTTTTCGGTCCGAAGACAATAATTTTTTGATTTTTAATACTTAATTTCCAATTAATTCGTAACTTTGCCGGACGCTCTGGCGTTATTCACGGTAAGGGGAATGCGTCGTAGAGTGGAACTGAATAAATTTCAAAAAAATGGCTTATTTAACAGCTGAGAAAAAGCAAGAGCTTTTCGGCCAGTACGGCAAGTCTAACACCGACACGGGTTCTCCTGAGAGCCAGATCGCACTGTTTTCGTACCGTATCAGCCACCTTACAGAACACCTCAAAAGCAACAAGCACGACTTCGGCACGCAGCGTTCGCTGCTGCGTCTGGTCGGCAAGCGCCGCGCGTTGCTGGAGTACCTGAAGGAGGTCGACATCGAGCGCTACCGCGCCATCGTCAAGACGCTCAACCTCCGCAAGTAATCCGTGAGGAAGAAATGAGGGCAATTCCCGGAAGGGGTTGCCTTCATTTTCGTAAAGACAACGATTCGAAAAACACTATAGGTTAATTTTTTTTATGGAAGACAAAAAGCTGTACAATGCAGTCCGCAAGATCATTACGCTGGCCGACGGACGCCAGATCGAGATCGAAACGGGCAAACTGGCCAAGCAGGCCGACGGCTCGGTGGTGGTCAAGCAGGGCGATACGATGCTCTTGGCCACGGTAGTAGCCGCCAAGGACGCAAAACCCGACACCGATTTCATGCCGCTCCAAGTGGAGTACAAAGAGAAGTACGCTTCGTGCGGACGCTATCCCGGCGGCTTCATGAAGCGCGAAGGCCGCGCCAACGACAGTGAGATTCTCGTCGCCCGTCTGATCGACCGCGCCCTGCGTCCCCTGTTCCCCGCGGATTACCACGCCGAAGTTTACGTGACGGTGAACCTCATTTCGGCCGACAAGGATATTCAGCCCGACGCGCTGGCCGGTCTGGCCGCTTCGGCCGCACTGGCCGTTTCGGACATTCCGTTCGGAGGCCCCATCTCGGAGGTCCGCGTTGCACGTCTCGACGGAGAGTACGTCATCAACCCCAAATTCTCGGAGATGGACCGCGTGGACCTCGACATCATGGTCGGCGGTACGATCGACAACATCCTGATGGTCGAAGGCGAGATGAAAGAGGTTTCGGAAGAGGTGATGCTCGGAGCCATCAAGTTCGCACACGAGGAGATCAAGAAGCACTGCGCCGTACAGATCGAGCTTTCGAAAGAGCTGGGCAAGGACGTGAAACGCACCTACTGCCACGAGGAGAACGACGAGGAGCTGCGCCAGCTCATCGTCAAGGAGCTTTACGACAAGGCCTACGCCATCGCCACCAGCGGTACGATGAAGCACGAGCGCGAGGATATGTTCAACGCCCTCGAAGCCGAATTCGCCGCGCGCTATTCGGAGGAGGAGCTGGCCGAGAAAGCCATGCTGATCCACAAATACTTCCACGACGACGTGCAGAAGAAGGCCATGCGCAACATGATCCTCGACGAGGGCCTGCGTCTCGACGGCCGCAAGACCGACGAGATCCGTCCGATCTGGTGCGAGGTGGACTACCTGCCCGCCGCCCACGGTTCGGCGATCTTCACCCGCGGCGAAACGCAGTCGCTGACCAGCGTTACGCTCGGCACGAAACTCGACGAAAAGCAGAAGGACGAAGTGCTGGTGCAGGGCACCGAGCAGTTCGTGCTCCACTATAACTTCCCGCCCTTCTCGACAGGCGAGGCCAAGGCCGCACGCGGCCTGAGCCGCCGCGAGATCGGCCACGGCCATCTGGCATGGCGCGCCCTGAAGCCGATGATTCCGCTGGGCGAGGAGAACCCCTATGCCGTGCGTGTCGTTTCGGACATCCTCGAATCGAACGGTTCGTCGTCGATGGCTACCGTCTGCGCCGGTACGCTGGCCCTGATGGACGCCGGCGTGAAGCTCAAAAAACCCGTGTCGGGTATCGCCATGGGTCTGATTTCCGACTCCCAGAGCGGCAAATGGGCCGTACTGTCGGACATTCTGGGCGATGAGGACCACCTCGGAGACATGGACTTCAAGGTGACGGGCACCAAGGACGGCATCACCGCCACCCAGATGGACATCAAGGTGGACGGCCTTTCGTACGAAGTGCTGGCCGCCGCGCTGGAGCAGGCCCGTAAGGGACGCCTGCACATCCTCGGCAAACTCACCGAGTGCATCGCCGAGCCGCGCGCCGACTACAAGCCTTTCGTGCCGCGCATCGTTCAGATCACCATTCCGCAGGACATGATCGGCGCCGTGATCGGCCCCGGCGGCAAGGTGATTCAGGACATCCAGAAGACTACGGGCACGACCATCACCATCACGGAGGTGGACAACAAGGGCATCGTGGACATCTTCGGACAGGACAAGACCGCGCTCGACGGCGCGCTGAACCGCATCAAGGCTATCGTTGCGATTCCGGAGGTCGGCGAGACCTACCACGGCAAGATCCGTTCGATCGTCACCTTCGGCGCATTCGTCGAGATCATGCCCGGCAAAGACGCCCTGCTCCATATTTCGGAGATCGACTACAAGCGTTTCGAAACCATGGAGGAGACCGGCCTGAAAGAGGGCGACGAGATCGACGTGAAGCTGATCGGCATCGACCCCAAGACCAACAAGCTCAAATTGTCGCGCAAGGTGCTGCTGCCCAAGCCCGAAGGCTATGTGGAGCGCGAGCGTCGTCCCCGCGAAGACCGTCCCGACCGCGGCGAACGCCGCGAGCGCCGCGACCGTCCCGGACGCAAAGAGGAGTAAACAGACTGTCAATGTGCTTATTTCGGACGAAAAAGTATCGAAATAACGTCCGAAATATTGCACATTTACCAAGAGTTTTCTATATTTGCGTTGTTCAGCGGGTTGAATTCCGAAACCCGGACGCCCAAACGGCGTCTTGCGAATCGGAACTTACGCGAAAGAAACAGGAAAAAGGCAAACATTTAAATAAACACATTAATTTTACGATTATGAAAAATCTAATGAAATTGAGCGTTGTACTCGTTGCTGCCGCACTGGCATTCTCGAGTTGTAATTGCTTCAAGAAGATGGCTAAGAACCGGGACGACATCAACCTGACCGTCACTCCCGAAATTCTGACGCTGAACAACGGCATCGTAGCCGCAGACATCAACGTTACGTTCCCGGTCAAATACTTCAATGCGAAAGCCGTTATCAAGGTAACTCCCGTGATCGTATTCGAGGGCGGCGAGGTTGCAGGCGCAGCCAAATACCTCCAAGGTTCGAAAGTGGACGAGAACTACACCGTAGTAGACAAGAAGAACGGCGGCAGCTATACGCAGCACGTAGAGTTCCCGTACGATCCCCGCATGGACAAGTGTGCTCTGCAGCTCCGCGCCGAGATCAAGTGTCCGGGCGGCAAGTGCAAGGAGTTCACGCTCGTGAACCTGAACACCGGCGCCATCCCGACCAAGGAGCAGGCCGCCGTGCTGGCCGGCAACGACGAGGCTGCCAAGGCCGCTCTGGCCAAGGAATTCGGCCTGACCGTCGCTTACGGTCTGAACACCCTGCAGAAGGACCTCAAATATTCGGACCTGATGGCTCCGATGGCCAACAACTACAAGAAGGTGCACACCGTAGTTGACAAGACCGATCTGCTCTATGCGATCAACTCTTCGGTCGTAACCAAGAAGAACGAGAAGAAAGCCAATCTCGACGCCTTCAAGGCCGACGTAGACGCCAACCTGCAGAACGACCGCGCAACGCAGAACATCGCCGTGAAGGGCTATGCTTCGCCCGACGGTCCCGTGAAGTTCAACGACAAGCTGTCGAAAGCCCGCAGCGAATCGGGTAAGAAGGTCGTTGCCAAACTGCTGAAGGATTCGGGGCTGGATGTCGACGCCGCAGCTTACGGCGAGGACTGGGACGGCTTCAAGGAGCTGGTCGAGAAGTCGGACATCAAGGACAAGAACCTCATTCTGCAGGTGCTGAGCCTCTACAACTCGTCCGCAGAGCGTGAGAGCGAGATCAAGAACATGTCGTCGGTATTCAACGAACTGAAAGAGGAGATCCTTCCCGAACTGCGCCGTTCGCAGATCGTCAACAGCACCGACATTCAGGGCAAGACCGACGCCGAGATCATGGCTGCCTTCAAGAACGGTCAGGACCTGACCGTCGAGGAGTACCTCTACGCTGCCGAGTCGCTGGCCAACGGCGCCGAGGAGCAGGTTGCCATCCTGACCGTCGCTTCGAAGAAGTTCAACGACGCCCGCGTATACAACAACCTCGGTATCGCTCAGGCCAAGGCCGGTGACAAAGCCGCTGCGCTGAAGTCGTTCGAGAAGGCCGCCAAGACCGACTCGTCGAGCGAGATCAACAAGAATCTCATCCTCGCCAATCTGGCTAACGGCAACACTGCCGAGGCCAAGAAGTACGCTCAGGCTGCCGACGCTCAGGCCAAGGCCGCTATCGCTGCTGCCGAGGGTGATTACAAGAGTGCCGCCAAGAACCTCGACGGTTACAACGAGGCTGTCGCTCAGGTTATGAACAACGACCTGTCGGCTGCCAAGAAGGCTATCGCCAAGGACAACTCGGCTGACGCCGACTACCTGCGCGCAGTGATCGCCGCTAAAGAGGGCGACCTGAAGACCGCTGAGGCTCAGCTGAAGAGCGCCGTTTCGAAGAACCCGAAACTGGCTCAGAAGGCTGCCAACGACATCAACCTGAAGGCGCTGAACAAATAATCGCCGTCAGATTAAGAGAAAAGGGTCTGGACCATCGGTTCAGGCCCTTTTTTTGCAGGATACCGGGAAAATATTTGCAGGCCGAAGATAGCGGGTGTGAATTATTTTTCCTAATTTTGTAAAAAACAGGGATACATTATGGAGTACGCCAATCATCTGAATGAATACGCTCCGGCATGGAGCGAAGCGCAGGTGGCCGAAGAGGTCGCCCGCATCCGCGAAGCCGCGAAGCGCAATCATAATGCGGAAGTATATAAAATGTGTTACTCGGCCATCGACATCACGACCCTGTCGTGCAACGACTCGGTGACCTCGGTGACCGAGTTCGCCCGCAAGACGGCCGAATTCTACCAGAAATTCCCGCATATTCCCAACGTGGCCTCGATCTGCATCTATCCGGCATTCGTCGAGACCGTCGGGTTGGCCGTGGACGGCACTCCGATGAAGATCACGAGCGTCGGCGGCGGATTTCCCGCGGCGCAGACCTTCCTCGAAGTAAAGGCGCTCGAAGTGGCGATGGCCATCGAGAACGGCGCCGACGAGGTGGATATCGTACTCAATGTGGGCCGCATGCTTACGGGAGAATACGACGAGGCGGCAAATGAGGTCGAGGTGATCCGCTCGGAGATGGACGCCGACGTCGTGCTGAAGGTCATCATCGAATCGGGGGCGCTCAAAACACCCGATCTGATCCGCAAGGCATCGCTGCTTTCGATGTTCGCAGGAGCCGATTTCGTAAAGACCTCGACCGGAAAGATCGACGTAGCCGCAACGCCCGAAGCGGCCGTGGTCATGTGTCAGGCGATCCGCGACTACTACCAGAAGACGGGCCGCAAGGTGGGATTCAAGGCCGCAGGAGGCGTCCGCACGGCCGAGGACGCCGCCCTCTACTATACGATCGTCGAGGAGATTCTCGGGCCGGAATGGCTCAATACGGATATGTTCCGCATCGGCGCCTCCTCTGCCGCGAACAACCTCCTTTCGGCTATCGAAGGCAGGGAGATCAAGTATTACTGATCGCCCGCAAGGGCTATCGAGGTATGCAGCAGTCCGGATTCGGACTGCTGCTTTTCGTTGGGGCGCCGGCCGGCCGAGAAACCGGTTGTCCGGAACACTCTGCCGGAAAACCAAACGGTCTGCCGGGCAACCTGTTTTGCCGGGCAACCGGATTGCCGGAAAAAGGCCGCGGCCTTACAATATCCGCGTCCCTGAATCGTCGGCATAAGTTAAGAAAGGCTGCAACGGGACGGCGGCGGGAAGGCGACCAGAAGGAGCCGGAATGATAACCAGAAAGCGGGGGGGGGAAACACCCGGAGGGCGACGGAAAAACAACCGGAAAGCGGCAGGAAGGAGCGGCGGCTCTTCGGAAATGAAAAATCCCGGCTGCAGTCGCAGCCGGAACTTCTAATGCAAACGGAGGATAGTACGGAGGCTGCGTACAAACCGGGACTTGTCTGATTCTGTATATTAAACGCAGAAAAGCTTCGAATACTGCACGATAAGGAGAAAGATTCGTGCGAACGGCGGCATATGCATGCAAACGGACGGCGGCCCGAAAGAGCCGCCGTCCGTTTGCATGCATATGCCGGACACCCGTTTCCGGGCTGCGTCCGACAAAGCTTCCGGCTTACCGAAGCGAATCGATCACTTCGACGGATATGGAATCCGTCGTCTCCGTTTCAACGGGGACTGGCACCGCAGGCTGTTGTGACGCGACCGGTTCCGGATAAGTCTGGTCCTCGATTTCGTCGCGCAGTACCATCGACTGGAAATTGTTGCGCCGGACAGCCGCAATGACGATGATGACGATCACGGCCGTTGCTACAATAATACCGATAAGCTTTTTAATCATTTTCTCGTGTCTCGTTTAATATCCCGACCGCGCGTACTATCACGTTGTCCACGGGATAGATGTTGGCGTAAAATCCGTTGTCCTCCAGTGCCGTATTGCGGCCGATGTAGGCCCTGAGCTGGGCTTCGATCAGTTTGCGCGAACGGGCGATGTCGCGGTAATTCGGAGCTACTCCCTGACGCGCCGCATAGCGGATGAAGTCTTCGACCAGTCCCCGGTCGCCGTCGAGCAGGGCCTGCAGTTCGGGAATCGTCTTCACGGCGTTGAGCGCCTCGCGGTGACGGTCGGCATACTCGATCGTGTAGCGGTAGAGGATGTTGCGCCCCGCCACCTCGACGAAGTATTTCGTCACGTCGGTCGTGTCGGCCGGCACGAAAACGTCGGGCATGATGCCGCCGCCGCCGTAAACCACCTTGCCGCCGGGCGTCGTCCGTTTGAGCGAGTCGGCGAAGTGGATGCTGTCGGCCGAGAAAAACTCGTTGTTCCGGTAGCGGTTCCAAATGTCCTCCTCGTAGCTTTCGTCGTCGCCGATCGTATAGGGCTTCTGGATCGAGCGGCCCGTGGGCGTGTAATAACGTGCCGTCGTAAGCCGCAGGGCCGATCCGTCGCTGTAAGGTATCTGACGCTGTACGAGTCCCTTTCCGAACGAACGACGTCCAACAATCGTACCACGGTCGTTGTCCTGCAAGGCTCCCGCGAGGATTTCGCTCGAAGAGGCGCTCCCCTCGTCGATCAGCACAACGACGTCCATGTCCTGCGCCGAACCGGTGCCGTCGGCATATTCGCGCTGTTGCTGGTGATGGCGGTCCTCAGTATAGACGATCAGCTGCTCCTTGTGCAGGAATTCGTTGGCGACCAGAATCGCCTGATCGAGATAGCCGCCCGAATTGCCCCTGAGGTCGAAGATCAGTTTGGTGACGCCTTCCGCCCGCAGCGAAGCCAGCGCCTGCTCCATCTCCGCGGAGGTGGTGCGGGCGAACTGCCCCAGTTTGATGTAACCGATGCCGTCGGCGATGCGGAATGCCGATTCGATGCTCTTGATCGGAATCTTGTCGCGTACGACATCGACGCCAACCAGCTCGCCGATTCCCTGCCGTCCGAGTCCGAGGTGCACTGTCGTGCCGCGCGGACCGCGCAGTTTCTTCACCACGTCGCGCTGCGGAATCTTCTGTCCCGCCACGAGCGTGTCGTTGATCTCGATGATGCGGTCGCCGGCCTTGATTCCGGCCTTGTCGCTCGGTCCCTGCGGGATGACGTTCAGCACGATCACCGTGTCGGTGGCCATGTTGAAGACCACGCCGATGCCGTCGAACTCGCCCTCCAGCGGTTCGTTCAGCTGCTGCATCTCGGCAGCCGGAATGTAGACCGAATGCGGATCCAGCTCCTTGACCAGCAGCGGTATGACATGTTCGGCCAGCGAATCCATCGCCACCGAATCGACATACTGGTTCTCGATCAGCGAGAGCGTGTAGGTCAGTTTGTTGGTCGGCAGGGCCATCTGCCGGAGCATGCCTTTGATCTGCGAAGTGGTGCTGTTGCGGCCCATGTACTGTCCCAGCAACAGGCCCAATACGACGCCCGCTGCCAGCAGCAGCGGGAAGAGAATGGTGTATTTCGAATTTTTGTACATTGTCGGTCACCCGCCGCACGGCACGCCGCCGTCGGGCTGTAAATTATTTGTTCTTAAAGGTATAGGTCAGTCCGACGCTCAGCAGCGTACGGGTCTGCACATCGACGTTCTGCGCCCGGTTGTAATAGAGCTGGAAACTTAACGTCGTGGAGAGGTATTTTGTTGCCTTGATGTCGAGCGTATTTTCCCAGCGTGCGATCGGATGGATCGGCAGCCGGGGCTTGTCCTTGATGTCTTTATTGGCTGTCTTGTCCCATTCTTCGTAGGCATGGCGGAACTTCGTGTAGTCGCTGATCTTGTTCTTCTGGCCGATATCGGTGATCCAGCCGTAGAAGGAGTAGAGCGTCGTGCGGTAGCGCAGGAATCCCGTTTTGCCGAACGTGCGGTCGAAGTCGATCTGGATCGAGGAACCGCCTTCGTATTTCGACGTCTTGTCGGGATCTTCGATACCGTAGTTGTATGCCGGCTTTATCTCAGTCACTGTCTTTTTGCCTTCACTGTCTACTCTTTCTTCCACCTGCCGTCTGCGGATCCAGTCGTTTTCGGCAAAGGTGGCGTTCAGGGCGATCGGCGAGAGGTTGATCACGATCGGGAATTTGGGTTTGGGGCTTTTGTAGGTGATACCGAGCGAGATGTCGAGGTAACCCGGAGTCATGAACTTGCTCTTGAGGTGCTCCTTTTTCTGCTCCGTGCGCGATTTATAGCCGTTGACGAACTGGCTGCGGAAGTTCAGGATCGAACCGTAGGACCAGTTTTCGGACATCTTGAACGACGGGGCGACCGAGACCACGAATTCGTCCTGATTCTTGAACCAGACGCCCTCGCTGTCCATAATGTTGTTGCCGTTGTCATCGACCATCGGCTTGCCGTCGGCATCGAGACGCTGCGTCTCCACCTTCATCCGGTTATAGCCCAGCTTGGCACTGAACTTGGTTTCGATGGTGAAAAGATTCTTGGTGAAAACATGGCGCAGGCCGATCACCGCCGTAAGCGCGATGGAGTTGTCACCGCCCGACACCGAGATCCAAGGGTCGTTGTACGAGGTAAGCGCGCCCTGCACCCCGCTGTTGAATTCGAGGTAGTTGCGCTCCTTGCGGATCGCGGCGCGCTCGGCCTTGTAACGGGCGCGGCTGAAATAATCGACATCTACGGGTATGGATTTCAGTTTGTCCTGAAAAGTCACGCTCTCCTCCCCGGCATCGACTTCGTCGACGGAAATCTGGGCAGAGACGGTGCGGCCGATCAGAAGAGCCGGAATAAGCGTCAATATGAGATAAAAAGGTTTCATAGTGAAGTGTTTATATCTGGAAAATTACACTGCAAATTTATGAAATTATTTACAAAAACCTTAACTTTGTCTTAAGTTAATATAAAGATACTCACATGAAATATATCGGAGCACACGTAAGCGCTTCGGGAGGTGTGGAGAACGCCCCCGCCAATGCGCACAAGATAGGGGCTACGGCTTTCGCACTTTTCACCAAAAACCAGCGGCAGTGGGTCGCCGCGCCGCTGACGGCGGCGCAGATCGACTCTTTCCGCAATGTCTGCGACCAGTACGGCTACCTCCCGGCCCAGATCCTGCCACACGATTCGTACCTGATCAACCTCGGACATCCTGAGCGCGACGGGCTGGAGAAGTCGCGCGCGGCGTTTCTCGACGAGATGCAGCGTTGCGAGCAGCTGGGGCTGGACCGTCTGAACTTCCATCCCGGAAGCCACCTGCAGAAGATCGCGCCCGAAGAGTCGCTCGACCGGATCGCCGAGTCGATCAACATCGCGCTGGACAAGACGCACGGCGTGACGGCCGTAATCGAGAATACGGCGGGACAGGGTTCCAATCTGGGCTTCGCCTTCGAACAACTGGCCTACCTGATCGACCGCGTGGAGGACAAGTCGCGCGTAGGCGTCTGCATCGACACCTGCCACGCTTTCGCCGCAGGTTACGACCTGCGTACGGCCGAGGCGTGCGAGAAGACGTTCGCGGAGCTGGACAGCATCGTGGGGTTCGAATACCTGAAAGGCATGCACCTGAACGACGCCATGAAGATATTGGGCAGCCGTGTGGACCGTCATACGCCGCTGGGCGAAGGCATGATCGGCATGGAGTGTTTCCGCTACATCATGCAGGACGCGCGTTTCGACGGCATTCCGCTGATCCTCGAAACGCCCGACGAAGAGCGCTGGCCGGAGGAGATCGCCATGCTCAAGGCGTTCGCCGAAGAAAAATAACGCCCGGCGGAGCGGGCATCGCGTCGGAAACAGCTTTGCACCCGAAAATGAAAAGAGGGCCTTCTGGCCCTCTTTCTTATTGTGTTTTCCGGCGCAATCGTGTCCCGCCGGATGTCTTGGCAGCCTGTTCCGGCTACCGCAGCCGGTCGAGACACTCCCGGATAAGCGCGGCGCTTTCGCGCACCTCCTCCCCGGAGATCGTCAGCGGCGGCGAGATGCGGAATGCCGTGTCGCAGAACAGGAACCAGTCGCTCAGGATTCCGGCATCCTTGAACAGTTCCATCGTGCGGTACAGTTTCGCCGATTCGCCCAACTCGACGGCCATCAACAGGCCGCTGCGGCGGATTTCGCGCACGGCGGGATGGCTCCCCAGCAGCGTTTCGTACAGCGCGCCCTTGGCTTCGGCCTGCTCCACGACCTTGTTGTCCAGCAGGTAATTCAACGCCGCCAGCCCCGCCGCACAACAGACCGGGTGTCCGCCGAAGGTGGTGATATGTCCCAGAACCGGATCGGTTTGCAGCGTATCCATGATTTCGCGCCGCGCCACGAACGCCCCCAGCGGCATGCCGCCGCCGAACGCCTTGGCCAAGCATACGATGTCGGGCGTAACGCCGTATTTGAGCATGGCGAACAGTTCGCCCGTGCGGCCCATACCGGTCTGTATCTCGTCGAAGACCAGCAGGGCGCCCACTTCGTCGCACCGCCGCCGCAGGGCTTCCAGATAGCCCGGCGCGGGCGTCCGGACGCCCGCTTCGCCCTGTACGGGTTCGGCCAGCACGCAGGCCGTGCGCCGCGTGATGCGGTTCAGCGCGTCGAAATCGTTGAATTCGATCGCCTGCACGTCGGGCAGCAGGGGCCGGAACGCCCCTTTCCACTCTTCGCCTTCGGGCGCCCCCATCATGCTCATCGAACCGTGGGTCGAACCGTGGTAGGCGCGGCGCATGGAGATCAGCTCCGTGCGGCCCGTGAAACGCTTGGCCAGCTTTAAAGCGCCCTCGACCGCTTCGGCCCCCGAATTGACGAAATAGACGCTTTCGAGTCCTCCGGGCAGCAGCGACGCGAGCTTCGAGGCATATTCCACCTGCGGCGTCTCGACCAGCTCGCCGTAGACCATCACGTGCATATAGCGCGCCGCCTGCTCCTGCACGGCCCGCACCACGGCGGGATTGCAGTGGCCGACGTTGCTCACCGAGACGCCCGCCACCAAGTCGTAGTAACGCTTGCCTTCGGGCGTGTAGAAAAACGACCCTTCGGCGCGTTCGACTTCGACGAGCATCGGCGAAGGCGAAGTCTGGCCCACGTGGGCCAGAAATTGTTTGCGTAAAATGGTATTCATTGTCAATCTTTGAATTTCCGCTGCAATATCGCGTCCGCATCCTTCACGCTGCGGCGCATCCAGCCGAAGAGGGTCTCGGCCTGCTGCGCGTCGGTCATGCGCCACTCCCCGACCGTGAGCCGCATCCGCTCGGAGAGCATATAGATCAGGATCGCGGCCGACGCCGAAACATTCAGGCTCTCGACCATGCCGCACATCGGGATGCGCAGGAATTCGTCGGCTCCGGCGATCACCTCGTCCGAGATTCCGGCGTGTTCGGTGCCGAAAACCAGTGCGAAAGGCCCTGCGGCGACGTCGAACGTTTCGGGCGTCACGTCTTCGCGGTGGGGCGTAGTCGCAACGATGCGGTATCCCGCACTGCGCAGTGCGGCGAGGGCTTCTCCCGTCGAGGGATGACGCCGGACATCGACCCATTGGTCGGTGCCGCGCACGATGTCGGGATTGGGTTCGAAGCGGCACAGCGTCTCGACGGTGTGCATCTCCTGCACGCCGAACGCCTCGCAGTGGCGGATCAGGGCGGCTGCATTCTGCCCGTGGTACATATTCTCGGCCAGCACGGTCATGTATCGCGTACGCATGGCGACCGTGCGGCGGAGTACTTCATAACGCTCGGAGGTCGTGAACTCCGCAAGGCAGGCGATACGTTCGGCGTACCATTCAGCACCCTTATTTGCGGTATTTTTCATCTTCATCGAGTATTTTGAGGTAACTTTCGTAGCGGGGATAGGCGATCTGCCCCCGTTCGACGGCTTCGACCACCGCACATCCCGGTTCGTGGGTGTGGGTGCAGTTGTAAAACCGGCAGTCGGGGGCCGTGCGCATCATTTCGGGGAAGTAATGCCACAACTCGGCATCGTCGATGTCGATCAGCCCGAAACCCTTGATGCCCGGCGTGTCGATCACCGCGCCGCCTTCGGCCAGCGGATACATCGTCGAAAAGGTCGTCGTGTGCCGTCCCTTGTGGTGGCTTTCGGAGATTTCGCCCGTACGGATGTCCAGCGAGGGGTCGATGGCGCGGATGAGCGTCGATTTTCCGACGCCCGAATTGCCCGAAACGAGGGTCGTACGCCCTTTGAGCAGCTCGTGTACCGCACCGACGCCTTCGCCCGTGGCGGAGGAGACCTCCATGACACGGTATCCGGCGCTTTCGTACACGGCATGAAAGTCTGCGACGGCCTGCGGGTCCTGCAGGTCGATTTTCGAGAGCAGGATCGTAACGGGGACCTTATAGGCTTCGCAGGTCACCAGAAAGCGATCCACGAACTCCGTGGCGGTTTCGGGCGAACGCAGCGTCGCCATCAGCAGAGCCTGATCGACGTTGGCCGCGATGATATGCGACTCCTTCGAGAGGTTCGACGCCCGGCGGATGACGTAGTTGCGGCGGGGCGAAATGTCGCAGATGACGTAATCGCCCCCTGCGTCGGCCTCGCAGGTCACTTCGTCGCCCACCACGACCGGATTGGTCGAACGTACGCCCCGCAGCCGCAGCCGGCCCCGGATACGGCAGCGGACGACCGCGCCGTCGTGCAGAACGTCGTACCAGCTTCCGGTGGCGCGCACCACTGTTCCGGTGAATCGTTTTTCCATCGGCTAATCCTGGTTTTGTTCCTGCGGCACCTGCTCGCCGACCCATTCCAAGAAGGGGAAAACGGCTTCGGACAGGCGCATGACGGGTTTGTAACTCTTCGATTTCTCGATCGTTTGCGGTCCGACGAGCGTGTAATCCTCGTTGAGCGAATCGAACGCCGAGAACAATACGCTCAGCACCAGCATGTATTTCAGCACCGACACCGCGATGCCCAGCACGATGTCGGGGATTCCGAACCCCGCGAAGTGAAACAACTTGCGTACCAGCCGTCCGGCAACGGCCACCAGAAGAATCACGGCCAGCAGGACCACGACGAATCCGCCGGCCGCGGAGACCGTTGCGTCCAGCTTCAGCCACGCCCCGACATAAACGCCGTAACGTGAAGCCAGCCAGATACCTGCGACGATACCGGCCAGCGAACATATCTGCATGACAAAGCCTTGGCGCCAGCCGTTCCATACGGCCAATGCCAGAATAAGGCAGACGATCAAATCGATTGTATTCACAAACAGCGGGTTCTTATTTCATTTGGTTGGTAAATATACGACAATTTACCTAAACAGCCTAAAAAAAGAACTCTTCTTGCAACGGCACGGAAATATATAAATATAGGTATATCTCTGTTACCGAATGACCTCCCTCAAGCTCACATTCAACGCGTTACATATGATACACATCGTTTTGACCGTAAGGTTCGTGCGTCCCGCTTCGATACGGCTCAAATTGGATCTTTCCATGTCGCAACGGTATGCGAGTTCCTGTACCGTCAGACGCCTCTCCCTCCTCAACTCTCTGATCCTAGAGGAGATATAGGATACCTCCTCCTCATAAACAACTCCCATTTCAAAAATTTGGATAAAAATTTTGTTGTGCAAATTTTTATATATATATTTGCACCATGCGTATCATATATGATACCATGATTTATCCAATATTACTGAAAAATAATGCGTCACACGGATAATAAGGAATGCGTCACTTTATTGATAATTAACGGATAACAAGACCGGTAGAGTATGCGTCGCTCTACCGATGTTCATGTACCCGTAACCGAAAAAAAAAATAGATACGTCACTCTATTGATAACTAATGCGTCAACACAAAAAACAATTCCATTTCAATTCTTCATTACTATGAAAAAAAACTTATTCAGAAAATTTCTTGCACTGTTCTTAACCGGAACAATGTTAGCCGGTGTCGGTTGTAAAGACTACGACGACGACATCGACGACCTGAAGGGTCAGATCAACGACTTGAAGGGTCAAGTCGAGTTGAAGGCCGACGCTTCAGCCCTCAAAGCTGTTACCGACAAATTAAACGGGATAGATTTCTCGTCTTTCGTTACCAACAGCGGTCTCCAGACAGAGCTTGACAAAAGGCTGGCAGACTATGCCAAGAAGTCGGATCTGAAAGATTGGCTGACTAGCGATGAGGTGTTGAAACTTATTAAGGCTCAGGGATATCAGACCAAGGCTGACGTTCAGAAACTGATCGAAGAGGCTACCAAGAATCAGCTGACTGCCGACGATGTCAAGAAGATTTTCGAGACGATGATCGCTTCGGACGAGACCATGGGTAAACTGCAGGCCGAAATGCAGAAGATCATCCAGCAGGCTCTGGTCGACGGCAAGTACGTTACCGAGCAGCAGATGAAGGATTTCGTCGAGGGTAAAGGTTACATCACCGGTGCCGATCAGCTGTCGGCGACTCAGATCAACCAGATCCTTACCGCTGTCGCCAATTCCGTATCTTCGGAGACGGCTACGGTCACCGATGCCATCAAGAAGGTCCTCGGCGACAACTTCGCTTCGTACATGGCTGAGTACATGAATGACGAGACGGTCAAAGCCGAAATGGGCAAGACCATCACCGATACGATCCTCAAGGAGCTGACCGATGCCAACGTAACTCTGAAAGAGGCTATCGAGGCGATGATCGAGGAGGGTGTAAACAGCAAACTGTTCAACCCCGACGGCAGCGCAATCTACCTGAAAGAAGCCGATCTGAAGGATCGTTTCGACAATTACGACACGCAGCTCCGCAATCTCTGGAGCGCTATCGCAGACCTCGCCGGCCGCATCCAGTCGCTGGTTTACGTTCCGACTTCGCTCGAAGAGGTATCGAACAATGTCATTTCCATCGAGGGACTTCCCTATATCGCGATGGTTGACGGTGAAGGTGAGGACTACAAGTTCTATCTGGGCAGCGACGAAGGCGGCAACGAGGCCGCGATCGAAGCTACTTTCATGGTTTCGCCTGCGGCTCTGGCAGTCAAGATGACCAAGGAGAACGTATCGTTCGTAACGGAGGAGATCAAGACGCGCAGCGCTGCGTCGTTCGAGGTTGTAGACGTGATCGATCAGGACGTCGTGACCGGTAAGTTTACCGTTGTCGCCAAGACTCAGTACGAGTACGGAAACGGCAAAACGCTGGCCATTGCGCTGAATGTGAAACTCGCAGGCACCGGTGTCGCCGGAGCTACGCCCGAAGATGCCATTTCGGGCGAGGATTTGGGCAGCGATTTCACCAGTGCCTTTATCGGTACGCAGTATAATGCAGGCGGCGCGATCAATGCCGATCTGGTTGCCGGTCGTATGAAAGAGGACGGAAACCTCGAACTGGTAGTTGACGACGATACCCAGTTCCCGGAATTCGAGGGCGACGGCGGTCTGAAATATAACGACGAGGAAACCGTCGTTGAGTTCTTCCATGATGTGAAGATTTACTACATGAAAGACGGCAAACCGCAGGAGCTTGCCGCAATCTGGGGCGAGGATGTTCCCGTTCTCAAGACCGTTGTTCCTGAAGACGCCGCCGTAGCGACGGTAGATCCCGAAGATAACAAGGACAGCTATACGCTTACGGCAACCACGGCGGCGATCAAAAAGGGCAAGGGTGTTCCGGCTCTGATCGACGACGTGATTACCTCGGAACCGTTCTCGTTCGACCTCGTATCGGGCGAATACACCTGCCGCGTGGTTAAGAACGCCAAATCGCAGTTCACCATCATCAAGGACAACACCGACGTCATCGTTTCCGAGCCGCAGACGGTAACGTGGAACTATGCAACGGTTAGTGCTGGCGACGATTACGAGGCTGTGGATTACCTGCTGAATCCCGATCCCACGAAGCCGCAGATCGGCCACGTGATTTACAACGCACTGAAGGCTGGATCCTTCGAGGATATCCAGATCTTCGACGGCGAGACCGAAATGACCGACGAACTGCCGTTCGATGTCGCTGACATTATCCTTACTAGCTCTCCTGCTGACGATCGTGCAGAGCAGCATCTGGAACTTGTCGTAGCCGGCAACAGTGCAATGACGAGCGGTTCTTACACGGTCAAAGCACGTTACAACTATGAGAACACCGATATTACGATTACTCTGCCCGTCGTTATCGAGGGTATGCCTGAGATCACGATGGCTCCGGAGACCGTAACGGTGGATTACTTGGCGGGAACGAGCGAATACACGGTGATCGAGACGTATGCCGAGAAACTCTGGAATAAGGATTGGGCTCCGAAGTACTTCGCCGACAAGCAGACGTTCGTAGATGCGATCTATGCCGCTACCTTCGAGGCTACTGCCGATGAAGCGGAAGATGGAACCGAACTCGTGCAGGCGACCGACGATGCAAAGAACATCGCTATCAAGCTCGGCACCGGAGCAAAGGAGAAGAGCTACGAACTCACGGCTAAACTTACTGCCGACTGGGGTCTCGATGTAACGGTTGCCGTTACGGTTAATTTCGAAGGCTTTGCAGGCGAGCTGGTACAGGGCGACAACTATGCGAATCCGGTGCGTCTGAACGCAAAACTTACGACGACGGCTTATGTGCCCGATGGACTTAACCTCGACAACACTTGGGTTGCACCCAAAGATTCCAAGGGCAATGAAATCGGAAAGGTTGTCTTCTCGGTAGACGCTGAAGAGTATGAAGGCGCTTCGGTAGACGCCGACGCCAAGACCCTGACGTGGGGTACTGAGTACAAGGGCCTGAACATGGCGCTCAGCGTAAAACTGATGCTTGATTCTTATGTTCTTGACGAGCAGGAGCTTAATGTCGAGATTCCCGACCCGATCAAGGATAAGACGATCAGCCTGCGTAAGAGTGCCGCTACTACGATTTCTGCGAGCGATGCCGATGCTTCCCTGACTGTGGGCGATCTCCTCCAGCTGGCGAATATCAACGGCAACAACGTGTTCGAGGCTGCGGCTGCCGATGAGAATGCGGTTCTCGGAGTCGCTGTCAAGTACGAGGTGATGAATCCGGAGGTTCTCGTTGACCGAATTACGATTGCGGGCGATTTCGCAACCACCGGTACGATTACGGTCAAGGGTAATGCCGACAGCGAATTCGTAGGCGAGAAGACGGTCAAGGTGAAAGTTACCGTATCCTATGATTACGGCACGGACCGCGTTCACAATCTTGATATCAAGGTTAAGCAGAAAGCCAACTAAAAAGAATCCCCCTTTTCCGCGAAATCCGGCGCCGTCCTTCGGGACGGTGCCGGGAGCGCGGGAAATCAAATCCCTAAAGCAGGAACGGCACATCCCAAAGTTTTTTGGTTAACAACTCCCACTTTTAAGTAACATTCCTGCTTGCGGCAGACCGAAGAGGCGCGGTCTGCCGCTTTTTTATCGTTCCGACCGTTGCTGCAATCCGTCGGACCGGATACGATAGGCTGTTGCCGGATCGGGTGCCTTTGTCCCGACTTATATGAAAAATCAGCCGCAGTCAATACTGCGGCTGATTTGATTTGATTTGAGCCTATTTCCGGCATTTCCCGGATGTTCTTCCCATGTTCCCCGGCGTTTTCCGGCATTTTGGGCGTTTTTTTCGGTCCGCCGTTCCGTCGCGCCGCAGAGCCATGCGGGCTTTACGGGCGTGTTTGCGGGGCTGTAGGGCTGCGTTTCATGCGCCAGCCTTCCGCGTCCCTCATCGTACCCCCGGAGGGCGTGAAAGACCCCTGAATCCGTTTTTCTGCAATACGGACAGCGCCGCGTCGTCGGTGCTGATTTCGGGCGGGATTTCGCGGGCGTTTCGTGCGCGGGCGTATTAGACGCCGCGCCCCGACAAAGCCTGTCCGGCGCTTCCTTCCCCCCCCCTCCGTGTTGCGGCGGTTTCAGCCTTATTTTGCCTTGGCGGCTTTGGCGGCCACCGCTTGATCCAGCTCGATGATGAAGTCCGAAAGGACGTTCATGTAGTTGATGAAGGCGTCGTATGCCGAGTCGTACGGGTTGAAGTAGGAGTGTACGTCGCCGTCCGAGAGCCATTTGGTCGCCATGTAGTAGAAGTGGTCCGAGGTCTGCATGAAACTCCATACATAGTCGAAATCGGGGCTTTTCAGGGCGGCGACCTTCTCTTTCTGGGCGTAGAGTTTCGAGAAAGCCTCATTCTGCAACTCGTTGCCGAGCCACGCCGTCACGTCGCGCTCCTCGTCGGCCCACGACATTACGTGCGGACAGTGGAGTACGGACACCGGCTGGTACTTCTTGGCGGCCTCGCTTACGGTGGCGAACTCCATGTCGTTCTTCTTGGCGAGGATCGCTTTGGGGAGCGCCCGCATGAATTCGAAGATTCCCGTATCCGCCGTCTGATGCTCCCCGAACGTCTCGTAGTCCATGAAGAGGTTGATGACCTCGCCCGGCGTTTCGTCCGAAGAGAGCCATTTGACGTATTTGTCCGCCGTCAGCGGCCATTCGTCCCAGCTGCGGTTCGAGAAACGGAACGCAATGTCGTCCGAGAGCTTGTAGTTGCGCAGCAGCAGGCGCAGTTTCTGATTGATGGCGTTGGCATAGACGTAGTTAGGCGATTTCCAGCCCAGCACGTGCTTGGCGCCTTCGGCCAGCATCGTGCGGAAGCCCATGTCGGCGACCATGGCGCCGATCTCGTCGGAGTAGATCAGCTCGGTGTTGCGGAAGGCGGTGGGCTTCACGCCGAATTCCTTCTTGATCATCGCCGTATGGAGCTTCACCTGTTCGGTGAAATCCTCTTTCGACGCCAGCGATGCCAGCGAATGGGAGTAGGTTTCGGCCAGAAACTCGACGCATCCCGTGGCGGCCAGCTCCTTGAACGAGTCGAGCACCTCAGGCGCGAAGGCGCGGAACTGCTCGACGGCGATGCCCGTGATCGAGAACGAACAGCGGAATTTACCCTTGTTCTCCTTGATCAACTTCAGCAGCAGGGCGTTCATGGGCAGGTAACACTGCCGGGCGACTTTCTGCATGATCGAGCGGTTCAGGAGGTCGTCTAGGTAGTTGTGGTCCTTGCCCATGTTGAAGAAGCGGTACTTCTTCAGTCGCCAAGGCTGGTGTACCTGAAAATATAAGCAGACGGTTTTCATAGGGTATCTGTATTTTTATTGTTTTTTGTTCTCTTCAATGACCGCTTCGTATACGGCTTTGATCTTCGCCGCGGCGTCGTTCCACTTGAGGTTGGTGACCTCTTCGAGTCCTTTCGACGCGAACATGCCCGACAGGGCCGGGTATTGGATGAGGCCGTAGATGGCGTCGGCCAGCGCGTCCACGTCCCAGTAATCGACCTTCACGGCGAAGTCGAGCACTTCGGCCACGCCGCTCTGTTTGGAGATGATCACCGGCACGTTCGAGCGCATCGCTTCGAGGGGCGAGATGCCGAAAGGTTCCGAGACCGACGGCATGACGTATACGTCCGACAGCTGGAACATCTTGTGTACGTCCTCGCCGCGCAGGAACCCCGTGAAGTGGAAGCGGTCGGCGATGCCCAGCCGCGCCACGCGGCGGATGACGTGGTTCATCATGTCGCCCGAACCGGCCATCACGAAGCGTACGTCGGGTACGCGCTTGAGCACTTTGGCGGCCGCCTCGACGAAGTAGTCGGGACCTTTCTGGTAGGTGATGCGTCCGAGGAAGGTGACGATCTTGTCCTTCACGCCGCGTTCGGGTGTTTTGCAGGGGCCGCCGGCGAAGCGCACGGCGTTGTGCACCGTCACGACCTTTTCGGCCGGAACGCCGTAGCGGTTGATGACGATGTTGCGGGTAAGGTTCGAAACGGCGATCACGCGGTCCGCGGCGTGCATGCCCGCACGTTCGATGGCGTAGACCTGCGTATTGACGTTCTCGCCGCTGCGGTCGTATTCCGTGGCGTGCATGTGCACGACGAGCGGCTTGCCCGACACGCGCTTGGCGGCGATGCCGGCGTAGTAGGTGAGCCAGTCGTGGGCGTGGATCACGTCGAACTGCCCTTCGAGGTCCTTGGCGACCTGCGCGGCCACCACGGCGTAACGGGCCACCTCCTCCATGAGGTTGGCGCCGTACTTTCCCGAAAAGGTGTAACGCTGTTTCCATGCGTCGGTCGTGGACCAGACCTGCTGACCCGATTTTACATAGCGTTCGTGGTAGACCTCGTACTCTTCGGGGGAGATGTAGGGCACCATGTTCGAGTCGATGTGGATGAACGACATTTTTTCGAGAATGTCGTCGGCTCCGCTCCCGGTCGAACCATAGAGAGCCTCCACGTCGCTGGCGTTCATTACGTGCGTGAAACGCTGATCTTCATCGCCGTAAGCGTGGGGAACCACGAACGTGACGTCTACGTCGTTGCGCGCCAGACCGCGCGTCATGCCGTAGCACGCCGTTCCAAGACCGCCCGCGATGTGGGGCGGGAACTCCCAACCGAACATTAAAACTCTCATATCTTAATTCTTTTCATTTTGTTGCCTTTATTTCCTTGCGGCTTTTCCTGCCGCTGCTTTCGGCGCCGCCTTTTTCGCCGCGGCCTTGGGGGCTTTCGCCGCGGCCGGACTTTTGGCGGCGGCCTTTACCGTCTTCCCGGCGCTTTTCGCCGCGGGCTTCGTCTTCGCCGGCTTTTTCTCTTTCGGACCGTTCGTTCTGCCGCCTTTCTTCGCGGCTTTGGGCGCTTGGGAATCCCCTTTGCTCCGCTCGCGGATCATGCGGTGGATGTCCAGTGCGGCTCCGACGCTCCACGCCTGCGAAATGGCTCCGCGCGAAGCGTAGGGCGGGTCGGCGTCGTACAGCTCGCAGATCGAGCCGATGCCGTAACGCTGGATGTCCTCGTCGAAGTTTTCCAGCGCCTCCTCGGCCTGCGGCAGGAATGCGTCGCCGTCGATGTCGAAGCAGGCCTTGATGTAGAAGGGCAGCAGCCACGGCCATACCGAGCCGTTTTTGGCGGCGAAGTCGCGTTCGGCGGGCATGCCCTCCTGCGAACCCCTGTAAAGCGGGTTTTGGGGCGACAGCGTCCGCAGTCCCTTCGGGGTGAGCAGGTGCTGGCGCACCGTGCGGATCACCTCCAGCTGCATCGTCTCGTCGAGCATCTTGTAATTCAGTCCGCAGGCGACGATCATGTTGGGGCGCGTCGATTTGTCGGGACCGCTGCCGTCCACGAAGTCGGCCAGATAGCCCTCCGGCAGGCGGAACAGTTCGATGAACGACTCCTGCGTGCGTGCCGGAAGCGGGGTCCACTCCTTGACGAAGGCCTTGTCCGTCTTGTCCCCGTATTTGCCGGCCAGTTCGAGCGCATAGCATACGGCGTTGTACCACAAGGCGTTCACTTCGACCTGATAGCCGTTGCGCGGGGTCACGGGGCGTCCGTCGATCGTCGAATTCATCCACGTCAGGGGCACCTCTTCCGATGAAGCCCATATCAGCCCGTTGTCGTGCAGCGCCACGCGGCCGCCGATTCCCTGCCGGTAGCTCTCCAGTATGTCTTTCATGGCCGGGCCGTAGCTCGCCCATATCTCCTTGGCCCCCACCTCGCGTTCGAGCTGCTGGAGGGTCCAGAAAAACCAGAGGGGAGCGTCCGCCGCGACTTCGGCCGAGGCGCTGCCGGTGAACATGCCGTCGCGCATCTCCCGCACCAGCGTATCCAGCGCGTCGATGCAGTCCTCCTTGTGTCCCTGTTCGAGCGTGATGCCCGGCAGCGAGATGAAGGTCTGGCGGCCCGAAACCCCGTGCCACGGATATCCCGACACCACTTCGGTCCGGTCGCCCGGACGGCGGATCAGGAACTGCCGCGCCGAGTGTTCGAGGCAGCTGATGAAGTCGATCTTATGCGTACGCCGCGCGATGGATGCGGCGAAAACCTCTTCGATGGTTTTGGTCGAGCCCATTTCGTCGAGCGACGC
The DNA here is from genome assembly GCF_000265365.1 of Alistipes finegoldii DSM 17242. Lineage (NCBI taxonomy): Bacteria > Pseudomonadati > Bacteroidota > Bacteroidia > Bacteroidales > Rikenellaceae > Alistipes > Alistipes finegoldii. The sequence goes on along the minus strand of NC_018011.1, from coordinate 1,357,226 downwards.
CGAGAAGATGATGCTCTCGCCCTTCTTGAGCTCCGCTTCGAAATAGCCCGTCGTGAGCAGGTCTTCGTACCCCTCGTATCCGCGGGCCAGCTCCTGCTGGTATTCGAATCCGTAATACCAGTCGGGCGCGGGCACGAACTCCGTGCCGGGTTTGCTCGTCTGGAGATAGAGCCACGGGAACGAGTTGTAGAGACGGCACTTCACGCCGTTTACGGCGGGGTAGGAGTGTCCGTCGGCCTCCATGTTGGCGTGCGTCAGCGCATGCTTGTCGCGGAAGGCGAGGAACGGCCGCAGCCGCAGCCGGGTTTCGGAGTGGGCGTCCACGAGCGTGTAGCGGATCATCAGCTGCGTCCGCTTGTGGATCCAGAGCATCTCCTTCTTGAGGATTACGCCGCCCACGCGGTAGGTGATCGTCGGCGTCGGCGTATACTCGAAATCGGTGATATACTTGTGGCCGCGCGGCTCGTATACCCCCTTGAAACGGTGCAGCGCCAGATTGAACGTCTGGTCGTGCTGCACCACGGTCTCGTCGAGCGACGAGAGCAGGACGTAGGTCCGGCCGCTGTCGTCGATGGGGGCCACCATCAGTCCGTGATAGCGGCGGGTGTTGCAGCAGACGATCGTCGTACTCATGTAGCCGCCGATACGGTCCGTCGAGAGCATTTCGCGCTGGAGGGAGTACTCCAGATTGCCCAATTCGCTTTTGTCGAAAGTAAGTGCTGACATATCTTTCTTAAAAATGCAGTTCGTCCTATAAAGATATTAAAATTTTCAGATAAATAATACCCGATAACAGTAAATTAATACCTTTTTTAACATTATTCACGCCAAATTTGCTAGGCCCACTTTACCAATGCAAAATCCATGCGGTGCGGCAGGTGGGGGTTGTAGGGATAGAGACGCAGCGCCACGTCGAACGTGCCGGCCTCGCCGGGAACGTAATCCAGCGCATAGGTCACGCGGCTGCCGTCGGTTTTGGTGTGTTTCAGCCCGATGGTGCGGGTTACGTTCACCTTGCCGCCGCCGACGATCTGCTGGGCGATGACCATCTCGACGCCGATATCCTCAGGCCGGAGGTTGGCGATGTCCACCGTCACTTCGAAGTGGTACTTCTCGCCGACGAAGATCGCCTCGTCGTCGATCCTCACGCGCTGGACGTCGATCACGCGGACCTTGTCCCATGCGGCCGAAACCTTGCGCTTCCACGCCGCGATCTCGCGGGCCAGCTTGTAGCCGCCTTCGACGATTTCGCGCTTGCGGGCCGCGAGCTTGTTGTAGAACCGCTCCTCGTAATCCCCCAGCATGCGGTTGGTCGTGAAGTTCGACGCGATGTCGGCGACGCACTTTTTGACCGAATCCACCCACTGGTGAGGAATGCCGTCGCTGCCGCGGTCGTAGTATTTCGGCACGATCTGCTCCTCGATGGTGTTGTAAATCATCTCGGCGTCAAGCTCGTCCTGATAGCCCTGATCGGCGAACGTGCGTTCCATGGGCAGCATCCATCCCGCGCCCTCCTTGTAGCCTTCGACCCACCATCCGTCGAGTACCGAGAACTGGAGCACGCCGTTCATGACGCACTTCTCGCCCGACGTGCCCGACGCTTCGAGCGGACGGGTCGGGGTGTTGAGCCATACGTCCACGCCCTGCACCATGCGGCGGGCCAGCTCCATGTCGTAATTCTGCAGGAAGAGGATCTTGCCTACGAACTGCGGCATGGCGGCCACTTCGACGATGCGTTTGATGAGGTCCTGACCCGGCTTGTCGTTAGGGTGCGCTTTGCCCGCGAAGATGAACTGCACGGGACGCTCCTTGTTGTTGACGATCGCCGACAGCCGGTCGAGGTTGGTGAACAGCAGGTAGGCGCGCTTGTAGGTGGCGAAGCGGCGGGCGAAACCGATGGTCAGCACGTCGGGCTTGATGCCCTCGATGATCTGAATCATCTGGCGCGGCGAGTCGAGACGCACCTGATTGGGGTCGCTGTAGCGGCGGCGGATATGCTTTACGAGCTTGTTCTTGAGATACATGCGCTCGTTCCACAGCTCTTCGTCGGGAATCTGGTGGACCTTCTGCCATGCCGGGATGTCGTAGGTGTGCCCCTCGAATCCGTCGGCGAAATAGCGGGCGTACAGGCGGCGCATGCTGGTCGCGATCCACGTCGGGAAGTGCACGCCGTTGGTGACGTACCCGATATGAAGCTCGTTTTTGAAGTAGCCCGGCCACATGCTGCCCAGAATATCCTTCGACACCTCGCCGTGGAGCCACGACACGCCGTTCACCTCCTGCGAGAGGTTGCAGGCCAGCACCGACATCGAGAACTTCTCGTTGGGGTCGTTGGGGTTGGTCTTGCCGAGGTTGATATACTGTTCCCACGTGATTCCCAGCACGTCGGGATAGTGCGACATGTACTGGCGGATCATCGATTCGGGGAATGCGTCGTGGCCTGCGGGAACCGGCGTATGGGTCGTGAAGAGCGACGACGAGCGGATCACCTCCAGCGCCTCCGAGAAGGAGAGCTTCTTGTGGGTCACCAGATCGCGGATGCGCTCGATGCCGATGAATGCGGCGTGTCCCTCGTTGCAGTGGAATACGTCGTGTTTGATGCCCAGCTTGCGCAGCGCGCGGATACCGCCGATGCCGAGCAGGATCTCCTGCTTGAGCCGGTTCTCCCAGTCGCCGCCGTAGAGGTGGTGCGTAATCTGCCGGTCCTCTTCGAGGTTGGCCTCGAAGTCCGCGTCGAGTAGGTAGAGGTCCGTGCGTCCCACCTGACATTTCCAGACGCGTGCCCAGAGCGTACGTCCGGGGAAGGCGATGGTGACCGTCATCCAGTTGCCGGCTTCGTCGCGCACGGGCGAGATCGGCAGCTTGTAGAAGTTCTGCGCTTCGTAGGTCGCCTCCTGCGCGCCCTGCGACGAGAGCCGCTGCGTGAAGTAGCCGTAACGGTACAGCAGGCCCACGGCCGCCATCGGAACGTTCTTGTCCGACGCCTCCTTGAGGTAGTCGCCGGCCAGAATGCCCAGACCGCCGGAGTAAATCTTGAGCGACGAATGCAGGCCGTACTCCATCGAGAAGTAGGAGATCGAGGTCGCCTTCGGATCGGGTTTCTCGTTCATGTAGTCGCGGAACTGCGCATATACGGCGTCGAGCTGGCTGAGGAAATTCGTATCCTGTTCAAGCTCCTTCATGCGCTCCACGCTCATTTTGTCGAGGAATGCGATCGGATTGCGTTCGCACTCGGCCCACAACGCATGGTCGATGCTTTCGAACAGGTCGCGCGTGCCGGGATTCCAGCACCACCAGAGGTTGCGCGACAGCTCTTCGAGGGCGTGCAGCCGTTTGGGCAGGGTCTTGTCCACCATCATGCGGTTCCAGTTGGGCTTCTCGGCGAAAAGCTGCTGGCGCACGAAGTTGATCTGCTCGTTGCGGTTTCCGCCCTCGTCCAGCACGGCGCGGTTGGTGCGGATGACCGAACTTTCGACAGCCTCGGAGTAAGCCTGCTCGTAGGCGGCGAAGAGGTGTTCCCAGAGCGCCGTTTCGGAGATTTCGTAGGCCGACACGCGCATCTCGTTCACGTGCTTGTCGTCCAGCAGGCTGAAGTGCAGCAGCGACTCGGCGATCTTCTCTTCGACCTCCTGATCGTTGTAGTCGTCGCGCAGAACGATCTCCACGCCCGCATGCTCGCGCTGTTTGGCCGCCCAGAGACCGAATCCGGCCAGCGTCGTGGTGATCGTCGGCACGGAGAAGGCCACCGATTCGAGCGGCGTGTATCCCCACGGTTCGTAGTAGGAGGGGAATACGGTCATGTCCATGCCGACCAGCAGTTCGTAGTAATCCTTGCCGAAGATGCCGTCGGCCTTGTTGAGGTAGGTCGGAACGAAGATCACCTTCACCTTCGAATCGGGCGTGGTCAGAATGCTGCCGTTGAGGGCGTTAACGATCGGGTCGCTGCTCTGGTATTCGAGGTAGTGGGTCGTGTATTTGTACTGCCCGCCGTCGATGGGTTTCGACGGGTCGGCCAGATGCGCCTGCAGGTCCGCGCGCGGACCGCGGTTGGCGGCGGGCACGGTGATATAGGCCAGCACCTGACGTTTGAGCCGGGGCGATGCGGCCAGTTTCTTGAGCGATTCGATGAATACGTCGATGCCCTTGTTGCGGAATTCGTAGCGTCCGCTGGTGCCGACGATCAGCGGCTCCTCGGCGAACTTTTCGCCCAGACACGCTTCGGCCACCGAGATCATCGTTTTGCGGGCTTCGGCGCGCTTCGCGTCGTACTCCTCGCCGGTCCAGACGAAGTCGTTTTCGAAGCCGTTGGGCGTGATGCAGTCAGGCTCGCGGCCCAGCAGGAATTTGCACTCGTTGGCCGTGATGTCGCTGACCGTGACGAATGCGTCGTGGTAGGCAGCGGCGGCCTTCTCGATCGAGTGTTTGGCCACGACGTTGAACTGGCGTGCCAGCTCGTCGGCATTGAACTTGGTCAGGTCGGTGTAGAGCGGCAGGTGGTTGCCCGCGATGCAGCGGCCCATGACCGTGGCGTGCGTGGTGAAGAGTGTCGCCACATAAGGCGCATGGCGGCGCAGGTAGAGACCGCCCGCCGCGGTCATCCATTCGTGGAAATGGGCGGCGATCTTGTCGGTCGCGGTGCAGAAGTTCTCGACATAGGAGGCGATCACCGCGCCTGCGGCGTAGCCGAAGAGCACGGGCTCGATGTAGTCCCACTGACCCGAAATCGAATCGACGTGGTAGGCCTCCCAGAGTTTCTTGAGTATTTCGTCCTTGCGGGGAATCAGCGAGGTGAAGTCCACCAGTATCGCCGTCGGTTCGCCCTTGATTTTCCAGTGTCCCACGCGGATGCGGATGCCTTCGGCGTAAAGCCCCTGACGCCATGTCTTCAGCAGGTTGGGATCCTCCTCGAATTCGGGGTTTACGCCTTCGTGCTGCAGGTCGGGTCCGATGAGGATATAGCGCTCGTTGAATTTCCGGATGGCCGTTTGCGCTTTGGTCGAGACTACCGTATGGATGCCGCCGATTTTGTTGCAGACCTCCCAACTTACCTCGAACAGGTAATCGGGGGTTAGTTTTGCATTGCTCATATTTGTGATGCTTGTTTGTAATTTACTTGTCGAATCGGTTGAAAACCGGTGCAAAGGTAATACTTATATTTATATTAACAATCTCGAAAGGGTAGTTAGTAAAAAAATTTAAGAATAACTTAACATTTCAGTTTCACTTGGTTGCGCGCGTCGTTATGTTTCGAAAAGGGCCTCGATCACGGCGTCCGAGATCAGAAACCGCTCCGGGGGAACCGCCAGCCGTCCGCCTGCGTCGCGGAGCGCGCCGCTTTGCAGATAGGGGGCCGCCTCTTCGCGCATCCGCTCCAGCCGTTTCGTGCCGAAACGGGCCGCGACCTCCCGCGTGTCGATTCCTTCGGCGGTTCGGAGCGCCGTCATGACGTACTCGTTGAAACGGTCCCTGTTCGTGAGGAGTTCGCGTTCCGCCGGATCGCCCGCGATGTACCGCTCCACCGAACCTACGTTCCAGTGCCGCTCCTCGCCGTCGAACGAGTGCGCCGCAGGACCGATGCCGAGGTACTTCGCGCCGTGCCAGTACGCCGCGTTGTGGCGGGCGCGGAAGCCCGGAAGGGCGAAATTCGAGACTTCGTAGTGTTCGAATCCCGCTCCGGTCAGCGTGTGGTGGACCGTGAGGAACTCCGTTTCGCTGATCTGCTCGTCCACGGCCCGGAATTCGCCCCGCGCGGCGCGCCGTCCGAAAGCCGTATCGGGTTCGACGGTCAAATGGTATGCCGAAATATGCTGTACGCCGAGCGAAAGGGCCGTATCGAGCGAGCGGCGCAGCGTATCGCCGCCGAAACCCGGCACGCCGAAGATCAGATCGAGGGTGATGTTGCCGAATCCGGCGCGCTGCGCAGCGCGGACCGCTTCGGCCGCCTGCGCGGCCGTGTGGCGGCGGTTCATCAGCTTCAGGCAGTCGTCGTCGAACGACTGTACGCCGATCGAAAGGCGGTCGATGCCCGCTTCGAGCAGCCCGTCGAGGTACTCGGCCGTCAGGTCGTCGGGATTGGCTTCGAGCGTCGTCTCTTCGGCGCCGGAGCAGTCGAAGAGTCGTGCGGCGTGGTCCAGCAGTCCCCTGATCGCTTCGGGCGTGCAGAGCGACGGCGTTCCGCCGCCGAAATAGCGGGTCGTCACCGCTTCGCCGCCCGGATAGCCGCGCCGGTCGTCCAGTTCGCGGTGCATGGCCGCCAGCAGGTCGTCCATGCGCCGCAGGTCGGCGCTTTTGTAAAAGTCGCAGTAGGCGCAGACGCGCTTGCAGAAGGGTATGTGGAAATAGAGTCCGGCCATGGTTACCAAAGTTAAGAAAAAAACGGAGACGGCGGCACATTATTTTCCGATTTTTCCGAAACAGGCCGAAAGCCGGTGCGCTCCGCGTTTTTCGGAGGCTGCCGGATTCGTCCGGCACAACCGGAAATCGCGGCAGCATGTTTGCGGTATGTCCGCAGTTCCTGAGCTGTGCGCGGCTTCGGGCGGAGGAGATACGAAGTTATAAATGAATCATATACGGGTGCCGGAAAAAATAATGTTCTTTTTTTGTGTTTTTCACTGTTAATTTTTTCACAAGTGTAAAAGTTTTTCTACCTTTGTGCGGTTAAAGTCCGCATGCGCGGATTTCGACGGTTAGGTTAAATCTTGGATTTGATGTTTTATTAAAAATAACGATTGCTATGAACAAAATGGATTTGAAAAAGTACGGGATCACGGGTGTGACCGAGATCGTGTACAATCCGTCGTACGACGAACTCTTCCGCGAGGAGACCAAGAAGGGCCTCCGCGGCTTCGAAAAGGGTCAGGAGACCGAAATGGGCGCCGTGAACGTGATGACCGGCGTTTACACCGGCCGTTCGCCCAAAGACAAGTTCTTCGTAATGGACGAGACCACGAAAGATACGATCTGGTGGACTTCCGACGAGTATAAGAACGACAACAAGCCCGTAACCAAGGCGGCTTGGAAAGAGCTGAAGAAGATCGCTTCGCAGGAGCTGTCGGGCAAGAAGCTTTACGTCGTCGATACTTTCTGCGGCGCCAACGAGAACTCGCGTCTGAAGATCCGCTTCATCATGGAGGTGGCTTGGCAGGCGCACTTCGTTAAGAACATGTTCATCCGTCCGACCGACGCCGAACTGGAGAATTACGGCGAGCCCGATTTCGTCGTGCTCAACGCATCGAAGGCCAAGGTCAAGAACTACAAGAAACTCGGTCTGAACTCGGAGACGGCCGTCGTCTTCAACCTCACCGAGAAGATGCAGGTCATCATCAACACGTGGTACGGCGGCGAGATGAAGAAGGGCATGTTCTCCTACATGAACTACCTGCTTCCGCTCAAGGGCATGGCTTCGATGCACTGCTCGGCCAACACCAACGCCAAAGGCGAGACGGCTATCTTCTTCGGTCTGTCGGGAACCGGCAAGACCACGCTTTCGACCGACCCGAAGCGCGAGCTGATCGGCGACGACGAGCACGGCTGGGACGACGACGGCGTATTCAACTTCGAGGGCGGCTGCTACGCCAAGGTTATCAACCTCTCGCAGGAGAACGAGCCCGACATCTGGAACGCCATCCGCCGCAACGCGCTGCTGGAGAACGTGACGGTAGACAAGAAGGGCAAGATCGACTTCTCCGACAAGTCGGTTACGGAGAATACCCGCGTATCGTACCCGATCTTCCACATCGAAAACATCGTGAAGCCCGTATCGAAGGCTCCGGCCGCCAAGAAGGTGATCTTCCTCTCGGCCGACGCATTCGGCGTGCTGCCCCCGGTTTCGATCCTGAACGCCGAGCAGACCAAGTACTACTTCCTCTCCGGATTCACCGCCAAGCTGGCAGGTACCGAGCGCGGCATCACCGAGCCGACTCCGACCTTCTCGGCCTGCTTCGGCGCAGCGTTCCTTTCGCTGCACCCCACCAAGTACGGTGAGGAGCTGGTGAAGAAGATGCAGAAGTCGGGCGCCAAGGCTTACCTCGTGAACACGGGTTGGAACGGCACCGGCAAACGTATCTCGATCAAGGATACGCGCGGTATCATCGACGCCATCCTCGACGGTTCGATCGACAAGGCCGAGACCAAGACGCTGCCCATCTTCGACTTCAAGATCCCGACGGCTCTGCCCGGCGTGGATCCCAAGATCCTCGATCCGCGCGACACCTACAAGAACGCCAAGGATTGGGACGTGAAGGCCGAGGACCTCGCAAACCGCTTCGTAAAGAACTTCGTGAAGTTCACGGGCAACGAGGAAGGCAAGAAGCTCGTAGCTGCCGGCCCGAAGGTTAAGTAATTCCCGATGACTGCGGCGCAGGCCGCGCATCGTCAGAACGCGGAAGCGGGGTATTTTCACCCCGCTTCCGTTTTTTTTGCGCATGTAGTGCGCCGTCCGGATCATGCCGTGCGGCGGAACGGACAGAGTCGGCAAAACCGGCAGCTCCGCAGATTCCGCAGCCCCTCCTCGCAGAGGCAGTGGAACTTGCGGAGTCGGTCGAATTAGCGGAAGAACGGGCAGAACCTGCGGAGTCGGACGTTTCGAAACCGGCGTTTTCTTTCGGAGTGTCGCAGGGCTGTTTTGCCGGCCCGTAACCTGTTCGGACACATCCGGCAAGACGAAACGTCCTGCTCTTTGAGGAGCAGGGCGTTTATGGTTGTCCGTCGTTTGCGGCCGTCTCCCGCAATCCGTGCCGTCTATCTGCAGCAGGAGCTGTCGGTGCGCAGGCGCTTGGGCATGAAAATCCGGTAGCCGATCGAGACGCCGAGCTTGTTGGGATACCACTCCGACGAGCCGTTGAACGGATCGGGGTTCTCCGGCTGCACCGGACGGTGGGGATACATGTCTACCTTGCCGTCGAAACTGTATCCGTTGTAGTGGCTGTCCATCCATGCCCATCCGAAGAAGGCGTCGAGCAGCCACCGCTCCCCGAACTGGTGTTCGTAACCCACGCACAGGCCGATCATCATGCCGTAGCCTTTGCAGTAGCGGTCTTCGAATTTCAGCTTCCAGCCTTCGATATAGGGTTTAGACATGTCGAAAGCCATCATGCCGATATTGGCGCCCAGATACCAGCCCCGGTTGTGCTCCTTGAAGTAGCGGCGGTATTCGCCCATGAAGATGGCGAAGGTCATATGCTTTTGGTTGATCGACTTCCACGGCGAGACCACGATGTCGGTCTGCAGGGTCGATTTGGGGGATATGGCGAATTCCACAGAGGGGTTTACGACGCCGACCAGCGCATAGAGCGCGTTGAGTTTGACGTAGCCCTGCGATGCTGCGTTCTGTATGCCGAACAGCGAAAACAATACGATCAGGACCGAAATCTTGCGGAATGGCTTTTTCATCGGGACGGAATGTTTAGGAGGGGCAAATATATGAAAAAATCCGGCCAATATACGAATCGGGCCGGATTTTCATGCGGATGAAACCGTTTCAGACGGTCATGATCTCCTTCTCTTTCTTCAGGAGCGCTTCGTCGAGCAGCTTAGAGAATTTTTCCAACAGCTTCTGCGACTGGGTTTCGCCGTCCTTCGATTCGTCTTCGGGCATGCCCTCCTTCTGGGCCTTCTTGAATGCCTCGACGGCGTCGCGGCGGGCGTTGCGCAGGCTGATGCGGGCCGTTTCGGCTTCGCCGCGGATCTGCTTCACCAGCTCCTTGCGGCGCTCTTCGGTCAGGGGCGGAATCGTCAGGCGTATCTGCTCGCCGTTGTTCGAGGGGGTCAGGCCGATGTTCGAGTCGATGATGGCTTTTTCCAGCGGGCGGAGCATGTTCTTGTCCCACGGCTGGATCAGGATCGTCTTGGCGTCGGGAACCGTGACGCTGGCCGCGCCCGATACGGGCACCTGCGAGCCGAAGTAATCTACCATGATGCCGTTCAGGGCGTTGGGCGAGGCTTTGCCCGCGCGCACGTTCAGAAGTTCCTCTTCGAGGTGGTCGATAGCCTTCTGCATACGGCCGGAGGCTTCGTTGAGAATCGTTTTGGTATCCATAGTTATTCGAGTGTTTTTTCGATGGTTTTGATCATTTCGTCGAACTCTTCGGGGTCGTACCCTACCGACGCCAGCACGACCTTGCCGTTGCGGTCGATGACGAAATTACGCGGAATGTAGTTCGACGCATAACGGTCGTAGACGGTCTGCGAGGGGTCGAGACCCATCGGGAAGGAGTAGCCGGTCTTTTCGCGGAACGCCGCCACGGTCTGGTGCGTTTCGCCGCGCGAGATGGGCAGGAATACGAAATCGCGGCCTGCGAAACGGTCGATCACGTCGCTCTGCACGCGCGCCAGCTCCTGCCGGCAGGGCGGACACCACGTGGCCCAGAAGTTCAGCAGGACGACCTTGCCTTTCAGTTCGGCGAGGTCGGTTTTGCCGCCGCCGAACATCTCGACCGTGAAGTCGGGGGCTTTGTCGCCGGCCTTCACGAGCGTCGTCGATTCGACGTCGCCTGCCTTTTTGCTGCTGTTGCCGCCGCATGAAGGCAGCAGCAGGATGACGGCGACGATCGCGACGATCAGCGCCAGCATGATCCATAATTGTCTGTTACTCTTTTTTGTCGCCATGTTTTTTCGTTGTTTTGGTTTGTCGGGCACTTTGTCGCACGGAGTCCGGAGTGCCGGCCGGAAGCTCCTATGAAAGCCCGGTTACGAGCGTTCCGATCTGTTCGCCTGCAAGTACTTTGCCCAGATTGCCCGGCGTGTCCATGTCGAAGACGATGATGCCGAGTCCGTTCTCGCGGCAAAGGGTGAACGCCGTGAGGTCCATGACTTTCAGCCTGCGGTCGAGCACCTCCTCGAACGTGATCCGGTCGAACTTCACGGCCGTCGGGTCCTTTTCGGGGTCGGCCGTGTAAACGCCGTCCACGCGGGTGCCTTTGAGCATCACGTCGGCTTCGATCTCGATGCCGCGCAGCGCCGACGCCGAGTCGGTCGTGAAATAGGGATTCGACGTGCCGCCGCCGATAATCACCACATAGCCCGCTTCGAGGTACTCGATGGCACGGGCCTTGGAGTAGTATTCGCCGATGGGTTCCATGCGGATCGAAGTCAGTACCTTGGCCTTCACGCCGTTGTCCTCCAGTGCCGACTGCAGCGCCAGCGAGTTGATGATCGTGGCCAGCATGCCCATCTGGTCGCCCTTCACGCGGTCGAAGCCCTTCTTGGCGCCGGTGAGTCCGCGGAAGATGTTGCCGCCGCCGATGACGATGCCGATCTGGACGCCCGTTCCGGCGGCCGCCTTGATCTGTTCGGCGTAGGACTGGAGCACTTCGGGCGAGAGTCCGTATTTCTGCGAACCTTGCAGCGATTCGCCGCTCAGTTTGAGGAGTATTCTCTTGTATTTCATGTTGCAATGGATTTACCGTAACGCGAAGATAGAAATTTTTTCGAAAAAAACCGGCATCAATGACTATCTTTACAGAAAATAGACGCCCTCCGGACCGTGTCCGAACAAATTCGGCGCGGTGTCCGGTGCGCACGCTTTTCGACGCCGTTCCGGAAAGGCTGCGTCCGGCCAAAAGGCGGACGGGCTTGCTTTTGTGCCCTGCTTGCATTATCTTTGTCTCGCCATGACGCCGGAAGAATACAGACTGCTTCTACATATCGATTCGCCGGAGGACCTCAAAAGGCTCTCCGCGGAGGAGTTGCGCGCTTACTGCGACGAGTTGCGACGCTATATCGTCGACGAATGTTCGGTAAATCCCGGACACCTCGCGTCGAGTCTGGGGGCTGTGGAGCTGGCCGCCGCCCTGCATTATGTCTTCGACACGCCCGCCGATAAGATCGTGTGGGACGTGGGGCACCAGACCTATGCCCACAAGATCATCACGGGCCGCCGCGAAGCGTTCAAAACCAAGCGCCGGCTGGGGGGCATCAGCGGCTTCCCGCGCATGTCCGAGAGCGAATACGACGCTTTCGGCGGGGGACACGCCTCGGTGTCGATCTCGGCGGCCTTCGGCATGGCCAAGGCGGCCGAACTGCGGGGCGAGAAGTATCGGGTCGTGGCGGTCATCGGCGACGGTTCGATGACCGGCGGGCTGGCCTTCGAAGGGCTGAACAACGCCGGGGCCAGCAAGCGCACCAACCTGCTGGTGATTCTGAACGACAACAACATGGCGATCGATCAGGCCACGGGCGCGCTGAAAAACTACCTGCTCAAGATTTCGACTTCGGTCCACTACAACCGCTTCAAGCAACGGTTGTGGGGCATCCTTTCGCATACGCCGCGCCTGCTGCGTCTCTGCCAGAAGGCGGGCAACGCCGTCAAGCAGGGGCTGCTCAACAAGAGCAATCTGTTCGAAAGTCTCAATTTCCGCTATTTCGGACCCGTGGACGGCCACAACCTCAAGGAATTGGTGCGGACGCTTCGCGCGCTGCGCGATATCGAAGGACCCAAACTGCTGCACGTCATGACCGTAAAGGGCAAGGGCTACCTGCCCGCCGAGCACAACCAGCCCGTCTGGCATGCGCCGGGGCGGTTCAATCCCGATACGGGCGAGCGGATTTCGTCGCCGGGTTCGGCGTCGCGCTATCAGGACGTGTTCGGCGAGACGCTCGTCGAACTTGCCGAACGCGACAGCCGCGTCGTGGGCGTCACGCCCGCCATGCCGTCGGGCTGCTCGATGAATCTGCTGATGCAGGCCATGCCGTCGCGCTGTTTCGACGTGGGCATCGCCGAGGGGCATGCCGTGACTTTCTCGGCGGGACTCGCCGCCGCGGGCATGGTGCCCTTCTGCAATATCTATTCGACCTTCATGCAGCGGGCTTACGACAATGTGATCCACGACGTCGCCATTCAGGACCTTCCGGTGGTGATGTGTCTCGACCGGGGCGGTCTGGTCGGCGAGGACGGCGTGACGCATCACGGAGTCTTCGACATGGCGGCCTTCGGCTGCGTGCCGACACTGGCGATCGCCGCGCCGATGGACGAGCTGGAACTGCGCGGCATGATGTATACGGGACTGCAGTACGGCCATCCCTTCATGATCCGCTATCCCCGCGGCTGCGGCGAAGGCCGGATGTGGCGCGGTGCGCGGTTCGAAACCCTGCCCGTGGGCCGGGGACGCAAGCTCCGCGACGGAGCGGATGTGGCGCTGGTGACCGTCGGGACGGTCGGCAACGCCGCCGCACGCGCCGCCGCACGCGCCGCCGAAGAAGGGGTGAGCGCAGCCCATTACGACCTGCGCTTCGCCAAACCTCTCGACGAGGAACTGCTCCTCGAAGTGGGTGCGAAGTTCCGCCGCGTGGTGACGGTCGAGGACGGCGCCCTGCGCGGAGGCGTCGGCGAAGCCGTCGCGGCATTTTTCAATGCACGCGGGCTGGACGTTTCGGTGCGTTCGCTGGGCATCGGCGACGAGTGGGTCGAACACGGAACTCCGGCTCAGCTCTATGCCCTCTGCGGCTATGACGAGGAGGGTATTCTGAAAGCCCTGCTCGAAACGAAACAGGCGCCGGTCTGCGCCGAATAATATCCGGACTCCTTACATCGTAAACACCCAGTCGTCGGCTTTGCTGAGCGTCGGATTCAGCCGGAAACCCTCCCACTCGAACGCTTTCAGCTGCTGCGGATCGCCGATGCGGTTTTTGAGGATATGACGGGTCATTTCGCCGCGGCACATTTTCGTATAGACCACGACGGTTTTCAGCCGGTCGTCTTCGCGGATGCGGAATTCGGGGGTGACGACCCGCACTTCGCGGCAGATGCGCTTCCAGTCGAACAGCCGCTTCATCTCACTGCTGGCCAGATTGACCAGTATGCCGTCGTCGGCCTTGATCTTCTCCAGAAAGGCGTCCGTCAGTTTGTCCTGCCAATATTCGAAAACCGTCTGCTCGCCGTGGCCGGGCAGTACGGCGTCGCCTTCGAGCCGGTAGGTGCGGATCGCGTCCAGCGGGCGGAGCAGTCCGTAAAGGAACGAGGTGATGTTGAGGTGCGCCTGCGCATATTCGAAATCCCCGGCCGTGAAATCCGCCGGAGCGATCCGTTTGAACACGATGCCCGTGTAGGCCGCCAGCGCCGGCAGCGCCCTCTCCGCATCGTCGTGGAAGCGGCTGTAGCGGAGCCGGTTCGTCGCGGCGATCCGATGGTTTACGCGCAGGATTTTCGCCAGCTCTTCGGTGGAGAGCGTCGCCAGCTGTCCGGCCAACTCCCCGGCCTGCGCGCCGTAAAGGGGCGAAGTGGTGCGGGGTATCGGCAGGGAGGTGCTTTCGGCCATCGTTTTGGCGCAGGAGAGGAGTATTTGCATGATTTGTCAGTTGTTGTCGCCCGTCTGCTCCGGAAAGCGGGTGAACGGGACGAAGGGCGTCACCGTAAAATCGGCGGTGAGCAGGTAGTTGCGGTGCGGATTTTCCATGTAAACGTTTTTGCAGATGCGGTAACGGGCGTATACGGACGGATAGACGCGCGGCGCGAGCCGGGCCGTGAAGCCGTAGGCGTACTCTTTCGTCTGCCGGGCGTCGCCGGGGACGGGAAATTGCGGGCGGCCGATGCCGATCAGCAGGGAGTTCCATGCGTCGGCGCCCGGCAGTGTTTCCCACCGGCCGTTTTGGAACCTGCAAACGGTGTAGTCCGTCCCGAAATAGACGGTCGAATCGCCTCGGTAGCGGATCGTAAGCCGTACGCAGTCGGTCTCCGCAGGGTAGAAGGCGTATTCGGCGTCCATGCTCAGTCCGTCGGGCGGCGGCGTGCCTTCGGGGGCGGGCGGATAGGGCGTCGTGTCGGGATCGAACCCTTCGAGCCGGATCAGGGGGCTGTCGTGCACGTAACGGCGGAAGCGGGCTTTCATCGCCGAGTCGGCCCGGAGCAGACGGACGCGGACGATCCCCTCGGTTTCGTCGGTCCCGGACGACCGGACGGCGTCGGCGACGCTTGCGATTTCCTTGGGCGCAGATGTGCGGGCGGCGTTCGCGATTCCGTCGAATGCTTCGCGCTCCGGTGTGCAGGCGGCGAATCCCCGGTCGGTCGTGCGCAGGATGTCGAGACGGCGCCACACGCTGTCCTGCAGTTCGCCCAGTTCGCGCGCCGTGGGACGGCGCTGGGCGGTCGCCGTACAACCGGCAACGAGCAACAGCGATAACAGGAGCAGTCTCATCGTCAGGCGGGTTATGCTACCGAACAGGGGATGCCGAGCGCTTCGACGCGGGCGGCGATGGCCTGCAGCTCCTCGCGCGGAACCTTTTCGAGCGTCCGGCACGGGGTGTCGCGGTCGAGCGAGTAGACCATGACCTGCCGCGGCCGGATCTCTTCGATCAGCCGCAGCCACGCCGAGACCTCCTCTTCGGTCGTGTTGTCTGTTTTCTGTCCGTCGCATTCGCCGCGCAGGAACATGGTCTGCACGGTCAGGCGTCCGTCGAAGCCCTTCATCTGCTCCACGACGCCGCGGACGGTGTAGGCGGGGCTTTGGGGGTTGTTCATCAGACGCGCCGTAGCGTCGAACGCCGAGTCGAGCTTGAGGATGTTGTTGTCCACCCGCAGCAGGGCGCGGCGCACCTCTTCGCGGTGGAGCTGGGTGGCGTTCGAGAGCACCGAGACTTTGGCCGACGGGCACAATGCGTCGCGCAGGGCGATCGTATCGCCGATCACCGCTTCGAATTCGGGATGCAGGGTCGGCTCGCCGTTGCCGGCGAAGGTGATGACGTCGGGCGGCGTGCCGTCCGCCACCATGCGGCGCAGCGTCGCTTCGAGCTGCGTGCGGACATCTTCGCGGGCGTTGAATCGCCGTCCGCCGGGGTGTTCGGCGTTCCAGCCGCATTCGCAGTAGATGCAGTCGAACGAGCAGAGTTTCGAATCGGTCGGCAGGAGGTTCACCCCCAGCGAAAGGCCCAGCCGCCGTGAGTGCACCGGGCCGAAAATGATGTCGTGAAATAGTGATGTCATAATGCAAAAATACAAAATCGTTCGGAATTATAAATTTATGGCATTTTTAAAAATTATCATTGATTTTGTTTTTTCTTTTTGAAAAAATTGTAACATATCATTATTCCAAATACAATAATCGTAATTATACCTATTATTGGGAGGTCTTCTTCTGGTATGTCATATTCCGAAAGGATTATGCTAAAAAGGAATATAATAACTAATATTAGGCATCCCATATTCATTGATTGTAAAAAGCAACCTTCTGTTTTGGGAAAGAAGCTGTGATTACTAATTTGATATCCGCATTTGGGGCAGTGAGATGCCTGATCTGAAATGCTATTCCCACATTCTGGACAATTGATTAGTGCCATAATTAAAAAATCTATTTTGTTATAGTTAGTCGATAATATGTATAATGTTTTTCGTAATACTTGCTTTTGATTTTTTCTTGAGATAAATTGACTGTATATGTTGAAAATGTCCAGTGAAATGAATTTAGGGGTGGTTGCGAACCTAATATTTTAGATATATGATTTTTGAGTAGAATAATATTTGATGTTTGAACTAATATTGTATCATCATATAATGGTTCGATTAACATCGATAAAGTATGTAATTTATTATTGACAAATTTGGGTTGAATATCAAAGATTATGGAAAACGATTGTGTGCTAGTAAAATTGCCAACTGAATTATCATGAACGGTTATGTTCTGGGTTTCAAACCAATGCATGCAATATGTGTTGTTATCCCATATCGACATTTTGCCACTGTTCTTATATTGTTTGATAAGTGAATTATATTCTAATTTAGACATTCCAAGATGAAATCCGAGAAGAATATTTGGTGAAATTGTAGATATTCTATCTTCTTGTTGAGTGTTTTGTTTTGACTCTGCGTTTTGTTGTGTTGGTATTTTTTTTTGTTTGTTTTGTGCAGAAAAAATAGTGATGGCACTCCCAATTATACAGCCACCCAAAAGGAATAAGAGGATTTTATTCATAAGATTGTTTTTTTGCGAGACCGCTGACTCCTTTACGATCATTTGTTAAAAAAAGAAGTGTGGAGTCTATTGCCTATCTGTTAGGAGGTTCTGGTAAACCTTGAGTCAAATAAACAATACTCCACACCTGCGAGTATGGAATATTGTTTCGCATACGATTGCAAGTGAATGAGTGTTATTGTTTTTCTTGACTCTATGAAATTTACCAGATTTCCTAACAAGAATAAAAGCAAAACACTTTCATCAAAATATGTCTGTCTATGAAGACAACACAAAGATACGAATTATTTGTTAATGATGCATATGAATTGAAAAAGCTAAGTAATTTTCCTATCTTTACAAAAATCATTCTCCTATGAAATTCAGGTTCGGACTGCTGCCGCGCGTCGTACTGGCCATCGGGCTGGGCGTGGGATGCGGCTTTTTCTTTCCCGAATGGGCGACGCGCATCGCGCTGACGTTCAACGATATTTTCGGACAGTTCCTCTCGTTCGTCATTCCGCTGCTGATCCTCGGTCTGGTGGCGCCGGGCATCGCCGATCTGGGGAAGAACGCCGGGTGGCTGCTGGCCGTCACGGCGGCGCTGGCCTATGCCTTCACGCTTTTTTCGGGCTTCGGAACCTATTTGGTGGGGCGGGCGGTCTTTCCCGCGCTGCTCGAAGGCTCGCAGGCCGTGCTGCCCGACGATGCGGGCGCGGCGCTTACGCCCTATTTCACGGTTCAGATGCCGCCGCTGTTCGGCGTCATGTCGGCGCTGGTGCTGGCCTTCGTGCTCGGACTGGGCATGGCCTATACCCATAGCGTGAAGTTCAAGGGGGTGATGGACGAATTCAAGGGGATTATCGAACGCGTGATCGGCAGCGTCATCATTCCGTTGCTGCCGTTCTATATCTTCGGCATTTTCCTCTCGATGACCCGGTCGGGGCAGGTCGCGGGCGTGCTGGGCGTCTTCGTGAAGCTGATCGCGGTGATCTTCTGCATGACCGTCGTGCTGCTGCTCGTGCAGTTCTCCGTCGCCGGACTCGCGGCGCGCAAAAATCCGCTACGGATGCTCCGCACGATGCTTGCGGCTTACGTCACGGCGCTCGGAACGCAGTCTTCGGCCGCCACGATCCCCGTGACGCTGGCGCAGACCCTGAAACTCGGCGTGCGGCCCGAAATCGCGTCGTTCGTCGTGCCGCTCTGCGCGACGATCCACCTCTCCGGTTCGATGATGAAGATCGTCGCCTGCGCGCTGGCCGTGTCGATGATCGCCGGACTGGAGCTGCCGGCCGGAACGTTCGTGGGATTCATCCTGCTGCTGGCCGTGACGATGATCGCGGCTCCGGGGGTGCCGGGCGGGGCGATCATGGCCGCGCTGGGACTGCTGGAGTCGATGCTGGGATTCGACGAAACGCTCGCCGGACTGATGATCGCCACCTATATCGCCATGGACAGTTTCGGCACGGCGACCAACGTCACGGGCGACGGCGCCGTGGCGGTGATCGTCGATGCGATCGACCGGCGGCGCTGAAAACCGTTCCGGGGCCGCCGAAAGCGGCCTTTTTTCTTTTTATACCTGTGTAAATAAGTATAAATGCGTACCCGTGCCGAATAAAAAACGGCTAATTTTGATGGCTAAAAAGGTTTTTTTGTACTTTTGCGCGTCCGGAACGGAAACTAACATTAAATTATATACATTATGGTTGATATTTTTGCACGCCTTGAAAAAAATGCAGGCGGACCTATCGGTCAGTACATGTCGTACGCCCACGGATATTTCGCGTTCCCCAAACTGGAGGGCGAGATCGGTCCCCACATGGTTTTCCGGGGCAAAAAGATGCTCAACTGGAGTCTGAACAACTACCTCGGTCTGGCAAACCATCCTGAGGTGCGCAAGGCCGACGCCGAAGGCGCAGCCAAATTCGGTATGGCGGCCCCGATGGGCGCCCGTATGATGAGCGGTCAGACCGTTTATCACGAACAGCTCGAACGCGAGCTGGCCGAGTTCGTCGGCAAGGAGGACGCTTTCCTGCTCAACTTCGGTTATCAGGGCATGATCTCGATTATCGACTGCCTGCTGACGCCGCGCGACGTGGTTGTCTACGACGCCGAGGCGCATGCCTGCATTATCGACGGTCTGCGTCTGCACAAGGGCAAGCGTTTCGTGTACGGACACAACGACATGGATTCGCTGCGTCTCCAGCTGCAGCATGCCACGGACCTCGCCGAGGAGCAGAAGGGCGGCGTGCTCGTGATTACCGAAGGTGTCTTCGGCATGAAGGGCGATCTGGGCAAACTCGACGAGATCGTGGCGCTGAAGAAGGATTTCCAGTTCCGTCTGCTGGTGGACGACGCGCACGGCTTCGGTACGATGGGCGAGGGCGGCCGCGGTACGGCTTCGCATTTCGGCGTGACCGACGGCGTGGACGTGCTGTTCAACACTTTCGCCAAGTCGATGGCCGGTATCGGCGCATTCGTCTGCGGTCCCCGCTGGCTGGTGAACCTGCTGCGTTACAACATGCGTTCGCAGCTCTACGCCAAGTCGCTCCCGATGCCGATGGTCATGGGCGCGCTGAAGCGTCTGGAGCTGATCCGCAACCATCCCGAATATCAGCAGAAGCTGTGGGAGATCGTCCGCGCGCTCCAGAACGGCCTGAAGGAAAACGGATTCGAGATCGGCGTGACCAACTCGCCCGTAACCCCCGTCTTTATGAAGGGCGGTATCCCCGAAGCGACGAACCTGATCGTCGATCTGCGCGAGAACCACGGTATTTTCTGCTCGATCGTAATCTATCCGGTGATCCCGAAGGGCGAGATCATCCTGCGCGTGATCCCCACCGCAGCCCATACGCTCGACGACGTGAACTATACGATCGCGGCGTTCAAGTCGGTGCGCGACAAGCTCGAAGGCGGCATTTATGCCCAGATGCCGATTCCGGTTCGCGCCGACGAAGGCTTCAAGGTCCGCTAATCGGGATTCGCTCTGAGGGCGATCCGTATATAGATAAGGCTGCCATTTCCGGCAGCCTTATTTTTGTTGCCGTTCGCTGCGGGGCGTTGGCGCCGGGCATGCCTGCGCGATCGCATCTGCACCGGCGTTTCTTTTTTTGCGTTTCGGGCGGCGCAAGAGTAATTTTGCGACAAAATTCGCCGGAAAATTTTGCAGAATAAATTTTTCGGTTTATATTTGCAGTCCCGAAACGCAGGTTTCGAAGCCCGGAGCCGAGGTGCGGATGCAGTTGTCCCGCCCGTCCGAAAACGATAATTGCGGAAATAGCTCAGTTGGTAGAGCGCAACCTTGCCAAGGTTGAGGTCGCGGGTCCGAGTCCCGTTTTCCGCTCTCGGTAAGTGGTTGATAATCAGTCGATTATCAACCACTTTTCTTTTTTTCGGAAAATACGGAAGACGGGCGAGGTGTTCGCCGCGGCAAACTGAACGACGGTAATAGAATAAAACAAGCTGGGCATTGGAGTTATAAACGGCTCTGCATCATCTTATAGGGATTTTTGGTCATTCAACATCCAATGAATCGAAAAATTCTTCAAATGAAATATTATAATATTTACAAAGATCGGAAAAAGTTCCCATTGTAATATTTGAATAACCTGACTCTATACGACCGATATGTATCCCGATGTCACGATAAATTTCTATTTGTGACAACCCCTTAGCTTTTCGCAGTTCACTAAATCTCTTTGCGACTGCTTTCATTAATGTTTCGTTATGCCGCTGACTATCCATACCATATTTAGGGGGTCAAGGATTTTCTACTCCCTTGAAAAATTCTTTTATAGAAATGTTGTAATAATCACAAAGATCTGAAAGAGTGGTCAATGTAAGGTTATATTCACCACGCTCAATCATATCCATATCTATTCCCGTATGGATATAAACTTTCTGTTGAGACAGTCCTCTTGCTTCGCGTAACTTTACCAGCTTTTCACCGATAATGGCAAGCAATATGTCGTTACGCCTTTGTTTTTTCATAAAACAAAGGACCCGAATAATGACATATTCTTATTTCATGTATTTGTCATTGTCGAAAGATTGTTATATATTTGTAGCGAACTGAGTAAATACACAAAGCAGACCAATTCTAAACAAAGGAAATTATGTTATCTTTGCAGTCGTATAGCTCGGCATAGCCGACGGACATAACTATAAAGGGTAAACAACTCTTTATACCTAACGACAAACATAGGAACCTCTTTCGGGAGGGTTTGAATCAGGTATAATAGTTGTCAGTCCCAGTTATGTCCTGCTCATATTTGGGCAGGGCGTGGCTGGGGCGCAGGACAGCTTTCTGATTCGGGTTTCCTATGACCTGTCGTTAGGGGCTGACACCGCGCCCCCTTTTTTATGCCCTTGCGGGACGCGGATTCACACCAACGAAAACCGAAGAAAATGTCCCGCCGCATCCGATTCCGGAATTACCCGAAGGCCCAAAATCCCCATTATATTTTACTGCTCTGGCACAATACGGGCCGGACGTTCCTGCCGCAAGGTTCTGCGCGGCAGGACGTCCGTTTTTGGGCCGGGGAGCGGGGGAACGCCCTCACGCCGCACGATCGCGGCGGGCGTCATAAGGTTCTCTGAGCGACACATACAATCCCGCATTCCGGATGCAGCCGGCAGGCATTGCGCCGGAAGCGGTCCCTGAAATCTGGTAGCCGGGGCGGTCTCCGCATTGAATTCTTCCTAAAGTGAAGTTGCGTCACTTGTTCGGTCGGAGCCGCCCCTTTTTTCAAACCGGTGTTCCGGCCGTAAAACGGCACGTGCATTGATGAACAACGCAAAAATTCCACGATGAACCAGCACGATCCCGATTCCGAACAAGCCCTGCGGGCCATCGACCGCTTTTACGCGACGCAGGTCAATATCTGCATTGCGGCGTTGAATAGAATGCAGTCGGCGGAGCTGGCCGACAAAAACATCATCCTGCGGGCCATTATGTGCGACATGCCCGACTGCGGCATCTGCGCCGATCCCACGGCCGAAGATTACGGCGTCGATTTTTGGGTCGACCGGGCGGAATATGTCAACGACACGACGTTCAATCTCTATGTCACGCAGGCCGAAGAGAACGTGCTGTGGAACATCGAGAAAAAAGGCCAGAAACCGGGGCGTCTGGTGGCTCCGCAGCAGCGGATCACGATGCGGACCGACGGGATAAGCAGGCCCCCGTATATCCCGCTTATCTACCTGACGGTATTAAGTTCCAAACTGATGGCGATGGCTATGTCGGACGTGCTGCCGAACGTGGATTTGTCCACCTATTACGACGAGCGGGTGATGGCGTCCTTGGGGGGGAGCGCATAGCAGGGGTATTGGACAGGATGACTGAAATGCAGGACGGGGAGGAGGAGGCCGGGAGGCCGGTAAGCTGAAACGCTGCGGACCGAAAAAACGGGACGGACCCGAAAGCCCGTCCCGCCGCTGAAAAAGTTGGCGTCACCCCTGTTCTACAGGTTCTTTTTTCCACTCCTCCGGTTTTTCCCGCCGGACGGGGTGTTTCATCCGCTCAAGTTCGCGCTCCAGCAGTTTGTCCACCAGCTTGCGTTGGGCTTGCCGGGCCTCGAACGGCGTGGGCGGAATGTCCGAAACGTCCATCTTCAGATAATCCAGATAACTCTGATAAGAAATGCCGAAGATGTAACGTCCGAGCCGTTTCCAAACCCGTTTGTGGCATTTCGCCTTGTATTCGGGTTCATAATACATTTGGTCAAATTCCTGAACCGCCTTGACTCTCAGGCGCATATATGAATTATTGTAACTTATAAAATAAAAAATTTTAGTTTTTGAGCGATATTGCTCACTAAAATTTACGCAATTAATTGCGGTTCAGGTTAAAAGAGAAGTCCCTCAATTCCTCTCGCGTGGAGAGCCTGCAAAATTGGTATTCGGCGGGCAGAACGGTCCAATAATCATACTTTCTCAGATTCGCCGAGGAGGTTTCCAGACAGATGCGGTTCTCGGCGTCCCGATTGCCGACGATTCCCCATAGCGACGTTCGGCTGTCGCAGCCGGGATCTGTCGTATGGAACAAATAGACGTCGCCGATGCGGAATTTGCAGGTTTTTATGGTCATATCAGGTTCGTTAGGGTTTTATGGCGGCAAAGGTGAAAATCCTGAAGCAAACCTCCAACTTGCGTGGTAACCGTTACGACATTAATCTGTTGGGGAGGGGCAAATGAAAACTCCGGATGTGCATTCGCATCCGGAGTCTCCTCTGTTTTTCGGTTCTTCGTTTCCGCTTCCCGTCATTCGGCTTTCAGCTCGACGACGACGCTGCGGGCGCGGTCCGTCGAGAAGAGTTTCAAACCTGCCTTCATCAGGTAATCGCCGCTTACGACGCGGTCGTTGTGCTCGATACGCGGATTCTGCCCCGGCATGAGGTTTATTTCGCGGATGCGGTAGCGCAGATCGGGGGCCAGTCCGGTCAGCCGTACGGAGGGCAGCTGCTCCCCGTAGCGCGGATTGAGGTCGTAGGCGAAGACTACGGAGCCGGTCCGGCGGTCGGTGCCTGAAAACAACAGCGGCATCACCGGGGCCGAGACGGCGACGATAAGCGCGAAGACGCCCACCGTCCACCCCGCCTGCGGAACCGTCACCCCGAAAGTTTCGGCGATCTGCGGGATAATCCCGACGACGCCCATTTCGGTGTTGATGATGCCGAAGACGCCGAAGGTCAGGATTGCAACCAGTCTTCCCGGACTGTATGCGAGCCGTTTTTTCATGGTCGTTCCGTCTTATTTCAGGCTGTTTCCGAAGAACTCTTCCAGCTTGTCGAACGGGATCAGCCCCGTGCGGTCGTAGAGATCGACGTGCCCCGCGCCCGGTACGACATACAGCTCTTTCGGCTCGGCGGCCCGTCTGAAGGCGTCCTCGCTGAATTCGCGCGAATGGGCGTTTTCCCCGACGATGAAGAGCAGCGGACGCGGCGAGATGGTCTCGATGTCGTTGAAGGGGTAGAAGTTCATGAACTTCACGTTGCTTGCGAGCGTGGGGTGCGTGGTCGTCCGGTGCGTCGCCCCTTCGGGCGTGAACTCTCCGCGCGGCGTGCGGTAGAAGGCGTAGAATTCCCGCTCGACCGGGGTGGAGTTTTCCGTCAGCTCGTCTGCCGTGCCGCCGGTGTATGCGGTTTCCCCGCCCGTAAACTCCGCGTAGCGCTGTTCCGCCGCTTCGGCCAGTATCCGCTTCCGCTGCTCAAGTGTCTGGGCGTTTTTCAGTCCGCTGCGGCTGGCTGCGCCCATGTCGTACATGCTCACCGTGGCGACGGCTTTCAGCCGGGGATCGATCTTCGCCGCGCTTACGGCGAAACTTCCGCTGCCGCAGATTCCGATTGCGCCGATGCCGCTGCGCTCGACGAACTCCCGCGTTCCGAGGAAATCCGCCGCCGCGCTGAAATCCTCGGCGTATATCTCCGGGGAGACCGTGTTGCGCGGCTCTCCCTCGCTGTCGCCCCAGAATGACAGGTCGATGGCGAGCGTGACGAATCCGCGTTCGGCCATTTTGATCGCATAGAGGTTCGCAGCCTGCTCCTTGACGGCTCCCATCGGGTGGCCGACGATGATTGCGGGACGTTTTTCGCCCGGTTTCATCTCCTTGGGCCGGAAGAGGTTGGCGCCGACCTTCATTTTGTACTGGTTCGGGAAGGATACCTTTTCTGCGGTTACCGCATCGCTTCGGTAGAAATTGTCCGCATCCGTTTGTGCGGAGGAGATGTTGTGCATCATAATAAGTGTTGTCGTTAAAATTAGAATCCGTTTCATATTTTTTTATCGGTGATTTCCACGTTGCAAAATTACTTGCCGAAACGCTTCGGGCCGGTATCCGGATTACGGATGAAATTACCCGGATTACGGTTTTTGAAGCTGAAGCGAATCTGCTGTCTGACAGCCGGCTACCCCGATTACGGATAAAGTTACCCCGATTACTGTTTCGCACCGACGCCCGCACCGCGTACGGGAAAAAGCGCTATCTTTGCGTATGGAAAAACCGAGCTGTATGGACGAAATTCTGAAGATCGATACGATCGACCGCTACAACAAACTCTTCGGATTCGAGACCCGCCACCCGCTGGTGGGCGTGGTCCGGTTCGACACGGCCGAAAGTCAGGGAAACTACCGGATGACGATGGGATTCTATTCGGTTTTCCTCAAGGAGACGCGGGGCTGCCGAATCAACTACGGGAAGACGGGGTATGATTTCGACGACCAGACCGTGGTCAGCATCGCTCCGGGACAGACCGTCGGCTATACCGATATCGAAGGGATTCCCACGAAGTCCGTCGGACTGCTGTTTCATCCCGACTTCATCCGCGGCACGTCGCTCGGACGGAAAATCAGGAAATACACCTTTTTCTCTTACGAAGCCAACGAAGCCCTGCACCTGTCGGAAGAGGAGCGGACGATCGTGCTCGACTGTCTGAAAAAGATCGAAATGGAGTTGCGGCACGCCATCGACAAGCATTCGAAGGGGCTTATCGCCACCAATATCGAGCTGCTGCTGGACTATTGCATGCGTTTTTACGAACGCCAGTTCGTCACGCGCGAAGACCTGAACCTCGATGCGCTGGCCCGTTTCGAACGACTGCTGGACGATTACCTCTCGGAGGGCGTCGCCGCGAGGGAGGGACTGCCGTCGGTGCGCTATTTCGCCGACAAGATATGCCTTTCGCCCAACTATTTCGGCGATCTGGTCAAAAAGGAGACCGGAAAATCGGCGCAGGAGTATATCCAACTGAAGATGATCGACGCGGCGAAAGAGAGCCTGCTCGACCCGGACAAGACGATCGGGCAGGTGGCCGGCGAACTGGGATTCCAGTATCCGCAGCATTTCGTCCGCTTCTTCAGACGGCATGCCGGCTGCACGCCGAATCAGTATCGGACGCGGGGATAAGGGGCGGCATGCCCGACCGGCGGCTACCTGCCGATCCGGTAGGCCGAAGGCGTCATGCCCGTATGGCTCTTGAAGTATTTGCCGAAGAACGACTGGTTGGAAAAATTCAGGTAATAGGCGATCTCCTGAATGCTCATCGTGGAGTATTTCAGCAGGTTCTTGGCTTCGAGCACGACGTAGTCGTCGATCCACTCGACGGCCGTCCGGCCGCTGGTCTTGCGGATGAGCGTCGTCAGGTATTTGGGCGTCAGGTTCAGCTGTCCGGCATAGAAGCCCACCGATCGCTCCTGCGTGTAGTGTTTGCCCAGAATATTCATGAACTGGCTGAAATACTCGTCGTTGCGGCTGCGCGCCGAGATCTGCCGCTCTCCGCTCGTTTCGATGTGACGTCCGATGACGCGGCACACCTTGTAGGCCAGCGTCCGGATGATCGAACGTATGACCTCGGCGGAATAGACGTCCGCCGGCATCTCCGTACCCTCGGCGCCGAGTTCCTCGAACGACCGGGTGATTCCCGTCCACTCCTTTTCGTCGAGTTTGAGACAGGGCTGCTTCTCCACGTGCAGGAACAGCTGCGAGAGCAGCCTGATGTCTATGTTGATGCGCCTGATGAACTCCTCTTCGCAGATCACGGCGTGCAGCGCGATCTCCTCGGTCGATTCGGCTTGGATGATCGACCCC
The DNA here is from genome assembly GCF_000265365.1 of Alistipes finegoldii DSM 17242. NCBI lineage: Bacteria > Pseudomonadati > Bacteroidota > Bacteroidia > Bacteroidales > Rikenellaceae > Alistipes > Alistipes finegoldii. The sequence continues at coordinate 1,330,763 of NC_018011.1, read as the reverse complement.
GGCAGGTGTACGAAGATCGAATTCTCCGTGAGCGTATGCCGCGTCAGGTTCGAGGTGAAGGTTCCCGAACCTTTGGAACAGAACAGGATGACGAAGGCGTCGATGCGCGTCGGATAGCGGAACAGGTCGATGTCGATTTCGTCCTGCACGTTGACGCGCGACGCGATCAGACAGCCGTCGTAGCAGATGTCTCCGGGACGGCGGCCGCAGACGTCGATCAGCGTGGCGAGCGAAAAGCTCTGGATATCCTTTTCGTTCATTTTGTCGTGGATTTTTCGTACAAATATAACAATTTGCCGGTTGATATTCGCCGAAAGGTTCAAAATCGAACGAATCGACGAGTTTAGCCGACACGGCGGCCTTTTCTGCCGCTCCGCAAAAGGGGAACTTTGCATCGAAAAACTGTAAACCAATGAAACGAACGATTTTCTGGGCCTTGCTGCTCATTGCGGCGGGCTGTTCTTCTCCGAAAAACACCCGGACGGCCGATCCGCTGCGGGTGACGACGATCGTCGCCGCGCCGTCGGCCGGCTTCGGCGCGGCCGTGTACGTAGGTTCGGTCGAGGAGGAGGCTTCGGCATCCCTGAGTTTTCCCGTCGCCGGGACCGTCGCCCGCACGCTGGCCGACGAAGGACAGCGCGTGCGGAAAGGGCAGCTGCTGGCCGAACTCGATTCTACTTCGGCCCGGCAGACCTTCGACGCCGCGCGGGCGTCGCTGGAGCAGGCCGAAGACGCCTGCGGGCGTCTCCGCCAGCTGTACGAGGCCCAAAGTCTGCCCGAAATCAAATGGGTCGAAGCGCAGACCCGGCTCCGTCAGGCCGAGTCGCTTTTCGAAATCGCCAAGAAGAACCTGAGCGACTGCGCGCTGTACGCTCCGTTCGACGGTGTGGTCGGCGAGCGGCGGGCTTCGGCCGGCGAGACGGTGCTGCCGGGCGTTCCGGTGATGAAGCTGCTGCAAATCGGAACCGTCAAGGTGCGCTTCTCCGTTCCCGAACAGGAGATCGCCGCGATCGGCGCCGACAGTCGCATGCGGATAACCGTTCCGGCGCTCGGAGACCGCACGTTTCAGGCCGGGAAGGTCGAAAAGGGCGCCGTGGCGAATCCTGCGGCGCACACCTACGACGTGCGGGCCGCACTGGCCAACGCCGGGGGCGAGCTGCTGCCGGGCATGGTCTGCCGCGTGGAGGTTTCGCCTGCGGGTGCCGCCGAGCAGATCGCGCTTCCGGTGCGCGCCGTACAGCAGGCGGGCGACGGAAGCCGTTTCGTATGGACCGTGCGCGGCGACTCGGCCGTGCGTACGGCCGTGACGACGGGCCGTCTGGTGAACAACGCCGTCGTGCTGGAGGACGGCGTCCGGAGCGGCGACCGGATCGTGGTGGACGGCATGCAGAAGATCGGCGAAGGCAGTAAAGTCGTGTGGTGATGGGACGCTCTGTCAATATCATATCGTGGTCGATGCGCAACTTCCGCATCACCTTCCTGCTCGTGGGCTGCCTGTTCGTTTTCGGCATCTACGGACTGGTTCACATCCCCAAGCAGGAGTTTCCCGAATATACGATCCGTCAGGGCGTCGTGGTGGGCGTCTATCCGGGCGCCACGAGCGAAGAGGTCGAAGAACAGCTGGCCAAGCCGCTCGAACAGTTCCTGATGACCTACAAGGAGGTGAAGCGTTCGAAGACCACCTCCACCTCGCAGAACGGCATGTGTTACGTGATGGTCGAGCTGAACGACGACGTGAACGACAAGGACGAAGTGTGGTCGAAGATCAAGCACGGCCTTGCGGCGTTCAAGATGCAGCTTCCCGCGGGCGTTGCGGCGCTCGTGACGAACGACGACTTCGGCGACACCTCGGCCCTGCTGATCACCCTCGAATCGGACACGCGGTCGTACCGCGAGCTGAAAGGGTACATGGACGACCTGAGCGACCGTCTGCGCCGCATCGAGTCGGTCTCGAACCTGCGGCCTTACGGCGTTCAGCAGGAGCAGATTTCGGTATATGCCGATCACGACCGGCTGGCGGCCTACGGCATCGGCGAGAAGGTGCTCTCCGCGGCGCTGGCTTCGCAGGGGCTGACCCCGGCGGGCGGCTCGGTGAGCAACGGCGAGACCGAAACGCCGATCCATATCGCGCCGTCGCTGGCCGGGGAGCGCGAGGTCGCGGAGCAGATCGTCTGGAGCGACCCCGAAGGCCACGTCCTGCGTGTGAAGGACGTGGCGCGCGTCGTGCGCGAATACGACGATCCGGACAGCTATATCCGCAACAACGGCCACCGCTGCGTGCTCCTCTCGATGGAGATGCGCGGGGGATACAATATCGTGGAGTACGGCCGCGAAGTAGACGAGGTGCTGCACGCTTTCATGGAGGAGGAGCTTCCGTCCGACGTCGCTGTGCAGCGCATCGCCGATCAGGCCAAGGTCGTCGGCGACTCCGTGCATTCGTTCCTGCGCGACCTGTTCGTGGCCATGGCCATCATCATTCTGGTCATGATGCTGCTCTTCCCGCTGCGGTCGGCCGTCGTGGCGGCCGTCACGATTCCGCTCTCCACCTTCATCTCGGTGGGCGTCATGTATTTGTGCGGCATTCCGCTCAATACGGTGACCCTTGCGGCGCTGGTCGTCGTGCTGGGCATGATCGTCGATAATTCGATCGTGGTGATCGACGGCTACCTCGACTACATCGGGCGCGGCCACTCGCGCTGGTATGCGGCCGTCGAGAGCGCAAGGGAGTTTTTCCCGTCGCTACTGCTGGCGACGATCTGCATCTGCATGATTTTCTACCCGATTCTGTTCACCATGACGGGCATGATGCGCGACTTCCTGACCTATTTCCCGTGGACGATCACCATCAACCTGATGGTTTCGCTGCTGCTGGCCGTGCTGGTGATTCCGTTCCTCGAAATCGTGATCATTCCGGCGGTTCAGCCCCGCAAGGAGGGGCGTAAGAGCGTTACCGACCGTGTCCACGACGTTTACCGGCGGGTGCTGGCGTGGACTTTCCGTCACGGGTGGCTGACGATTTCGCTGGGCCTTGCCTCGGTGGCCGTTTCGCTGGTGCTGGCCACGCAGCTGAAACTCCGCATGGTGCCCTTCGCCGACCGCGACCAGTTCGCCGTGGAGATTTACCTGCGGCCCGACACCCCGCTGGAACGGACCGGAGCCGTCGCCGATTCGGTCTACCGGATGCTGCGGGCCGACGGGCGGGTGAAGTCCGTCACTTCGTTCGTGGGCTGTTCGTCGCCGCGTTTCCAGATGAGCTATGCTCCGCAGATCGCGGGTAAGAACTATGCCCAGTTCATCGTCAATACCACCTCGATCGACGATACCGAGGATATCCTCGACCTATATGCCGACGCATGGGCCGACCGTTTCCCCGAAGCCTACGTCAAATTCAAACAGCTCGACTACCAGAACGTGCCGTCGCTCGAATTCCGCTTCTACGGCAGCGACATCGACTCGCTGCGCGCCGCGGGCGACCGGCTGATGGACCGCATGCGGCGGATGCCCGAACTGATGTGGGTGCACTCCGATTATGAGGATCCCCGTGCGGTCGTTGATGTGCGGCTCGACCCCGTCACTGCGCCGCAGCTGGGCGTCACCCGGACGCTGGCGGCCGTCAATCTGGCCCTCGCCGCCGGAGACGTGCCCGTAGGGGCCGTCTGGGAGGGCGATTACAAACTGCCCGTCGTACTCAAAAACGACGTGCGCCGGGGCGAACGCTCGCTCTCCGATGTCGGGGACACCTATGTCTCTTCGCCCGTGCCCGGCGTCAGCGTACCCCTGCGGCAGATCGCCGACGTCGGGCCGGCGTGGAGCGAGAGCAAAATCGTGCACCGCAACGGCATGCGCTGCCTGACGGTCACCGCCGACCTCAAACGCGGCGCCAACGCCATGCGTGTCAATTCGCGCATAAGCGAGCTGATCGACAAGGAGCTGACGCTTCCGGCCGGCATTGCGACCGAGCTGGGCGGAGCCTACGAATTCGACTGGGAGACGATTCCCCCGATCGCGTCGGGACTGACCATTTCGCTGGTCATCATCTTCTTCTTCATTCTGGTCAACTTCCGCAAGTTCGGCATTACGCTGGTGGTCATGGCTTCGATGTCGCTCTGTCTGTTCGGGGCGGTGGTGGGGCTGCGGATCGCCGACTTCACCATCGGACTGACCTCGGTGCTGGGCTTCATCACCCTGCTGGGCATGATCGTCCGCAACGTGATTCTGATGTACCAGCATGCCGAAGACAAACGCAAGGTATGCCATTGGTCGGGGCGTCTGGCGGCCTACGACGCCGGCAAGCGGCGTATGGTGCCGATCTTCCTCACCACCGCCACCACCGCCGTGGGCGTCGTGCCGATGATGCTGGGCGGAAGCACCTTCTGGGCGCCCGTGGGCATTACGATCTTTGCCGGAGGCATCGGTTCGCTGATCCTCGTCGTTACGATACTTCCGGTGCTCTATTCCAAAATCTACAAGTGATGAAAAAAGCCGTAGTATTTCTGTTCTTGTGCGTTGCGGCGGCTCCTGCGGCGGCTCAGACGCTTTCGCTCGAAGAGTGCCGCGCCGCCGCCGTCGAACACAACCGCACGCTCCGCAACAGCAGGCTGGACCTCGACGCCGCGTCGCAGACGCGCCGCGAAGCGTTCACCAATTACTTTCCGCAGATTTCCGCGTCGGGCGGCCTCTTTCAGGCGCAGCACGGACTGGTGCAGGCCGATTTCGCCGTTCCGCAGATGGGGACGCTGCCCGTTTCGCTGGTCAAGCGCGGCATCGTCGGCTCCGTCACGGCCGTTCAGCCCCTGTTCACCGGACTGAAGATCGTCACCGGCAACAAGCTCGCCCGGCTGGGCGAGGAGGTCGGACGGTTGCAGCTGCAGCAGACCGAAGCCGAGGTGCGCGAGCGGACCGATGCCTGTTTCTGGCAGGTCGTGTCGCTCCGCGACAACCTTTCGACCCTCGATGCCGTGGAGCGGCAGCTGGCCGAGATACGCCGTCAGGTCGAACTCTCGGTGAAGGCCGGGCTGGTGACCAACAACGACCTGCTGCGCGTGGAGCTGCGGCAGCAGGAGATCGCGTCGAACCGCCTGAAGGTCGAAAACGGACTGAAGGTGTCGAAAATGCTGCTGGCCCAGCATATCGGCGTCGATCAGCGCGGATTCGACGTGGCGAATGCCGCGTTCGGCGAACCGGAGGCTCCCGCCGCCTACTATGTTCCGGTCGAGGAGGCGCTCGACCGCAGGGCCGAATACCTGCTTGCGGAGAAGAACGTCGAAGCCCGGAAGTATGAGAAACGCATGGAGCGCGGCAAACGCCTGCCGACGGTAGGCATAGGCGCGGGGTATCTCTACTACAATGTGACGGACAAGAGTGTGGACGACGGAATGGTCTTCGCGCAGGTTTCGGTGCCTGTTTCGGAGTGGTGGGGCGGCGCCCATGCGCTGAAAAAGGCCCGCATCAGGGAGCAGCAGGCCGAAAACGACCGACTGCAGGCGCGGGAGATGCTTGCCGTGGAGATCGAACGGACGTGGAGCGAAGTGCAGGAGTCCTATGCGCAGATCCTGCTCATGCGGCGTTCGGTGGAGTCCTCGGCCGAGAATCTGCGTCAGAACCGGAACTTTTACAAGGCGGGAACCGCGCCGCTCACCGACCTGCTCGACGCCGAGACGCTTTACACGCAGAGCCGCAACAACCTCACTTCGGCCTGCGCCTCCTACCGCACGGCGCTTGCCAAGTATATGCGCGTGACGGGACGGTAATCTGCATTCCGGCGGCCGGTTTCCGGTATCCGTGACGCCCGGTGTACGGGGTTGTGCGGCCTTGCGCCGCGCGACCCTTTTTTCATGGCGTACGGAGTGCAGTCCGGATGCGGAAAGGCGGCGACGATCGGCGCGGGGAGCTTTCCGGCTGTTGCGGTTCCATGAATAAATCGCTAAAAACCCGTACGGCGGATGAATTCGGAGGATTGGGGTAAATGCTTTGCCCTGAGTGTTTTATCGGTCGTGTCTCGCGGGCGGTTTTTGCGGCAGCGGTTTCTCCGCGGCCGGGAGAGGGCTTGCTTTTAAATATAATTTTCTATTTTTGCGATCGTGGAAATATATCCCGACCGCTGTCTCGCATCCGGAAAATCCGAATAAAATCGATGAATATTTCAGGGGATAAGAATCTTTCCGCGAAAATCAAAAACAGGCGATGAGCGATTTAGACAAACAATTGATGAATGCAGACTCTTTCGACGAGCTGTATCTGGCGTATTATCCGGCCATGCTGTCGTATGCCCGGATGTTTCTCCGGGATCAGTGGGCCGAAGACGTGGTGCAGGACGTGTTTTTCAATATCTGGAAAAACCGCCACCGGATTTCCACGGACGATCCGTTGTACAAGTACCTGCTGAAGGCTGTCTACAACCGGGCGATCAACTACATCTGGAAGCACAAGCGCGACACGGAGTACCGCTCGTGGTACGGTTCGCAGATCGACCGGATGGTGTTCGATTATTACGATCCGGACAAGAATCCGATCCTTGCCAAAATCTATGACAACGACATGCGGCAGCAGCTGCGGCAGGCGGTGGACGAGCTGCCCGACAAGCGGCGGGAGATTTTCCGCATGCGCTTTTTCGAGAACATGTCGAACAAGGAGATCGGCGAGCGGCTGGGGCTGACGGTCAGCACGGTCGAGAATCATATGTATCTGGCGCTGAAGAATCTGCGCGACAAACTGCTCTGACTTCCGGTCGGGCGTAAGCCGGATCGGGTCTTTTTCTGCAAAATTTTTTCGCATTCGGATTAGGGGGTGGGTTGCCCAGCTTTGTATTATTGGTAGAGAGCAAGATGCTGACTGCCGTTATACGGAGCGACCAAGGCCGGAGCGCATGTATAACCGAAGTCTAATCTTAAACCAATATTATTTTGAAAAACGAACTTATTTATAAGTATTTGGAGGGAAACGCGACTCCGGCCGAAGAACAGGACGTTCTGAGCTGGATTTCCGAGTCCGAAGCCAACAAAGCCGAGTTTTGCGAAATCCGGGCTTTGTGGAGCGTGCGCGACCGGAATTCCGTCGAGAACGATCCGCAGCGGATCCTCAAATCGCTCAAGGCGCTGCACGCCCGCATCGACGCGGATGCGTCGCCGCACCGCTCCAAGCGTGCGCGGATCATACGCTGGGCGGGTTGGAGCGCCGCCGCCATGCTGGGCGTGGCGCTCGTCGTGGGCGGCTACCTCGTCGGCCACGACATGCACAAGGCGGCCATGGAATCGTACTATACGTTCACCAATACCGGCCGCAAACCCGAATCCCTCCGGCTGCTGGACGGAACGCAGGTCTGGCTGGCGCAGGGATCGACCCTGAGCTACGGCAAGACGTTCAGTCCGCACGACCGCACGGTGAAACTCGACGGAGAGGCCTTTTTCGACGTGGCTTCCGACAGGGATCATCTGTTTTTCGTGAAGACCAATACGGTGGTGGTCAAGGTCGTCGGCACTTCGTTCAACGTCAAGATGTATAAGGATACGGACGATACGGAGGTCGTGCTCGAACGCGGCGTGGTCAAACTCCAGTTCGGCGACAACGACAATATGATTACCATGCAGCCGGGACAGAAGATCTACTATTCGTCCGCTTCGCACGACATCTCCATCTCCGAGGTCAACGTGGAGTATCTGATGCTGCTCAAGTACGGCATGATCTCGATGTCCGATGTCCGTGTGGCCGAGATCATCCGCAAGGTGGAGGAGATCTACAGCGTCGATATAGAGACCGTCGCGCCTCTCGACGACGACCGGCTGTATAACTTCAACTTCCTGAAGTCCAATACGCTCGATGACGTGCTGGACATCATCGAGAAGATGTCGGGCGTGAAATGCCGTCCCGCTCCGGCGGCCGGCGCGGAATAGAAACAAGAAACGACTTAAACCGAATAGCTGAATAGAAACCTAAATTTTCAACTGCCTATGAACTAAACCCTGATTCCATTCATCCGAATCATGTTGGCACATCCGGGCCCGGTGCTGCTGCTTTCCTCGATCAGTTTAAAACTTTACAGTCCTAATCATGAAGAAAAATTTATCTGTTTTTCGGACGGGATGCTGTATGTTGATGCTGTTGCTGTGCAACGTCTTTACGTTGTCGGCGGCTGAAGAGCTGTATGCACAACACTACAATGTCACCCTGTCCCTGCGAAATGCAACCGTCAAGGAAGCGGTCGATGCGGTGACCCGGCAAACCGGAATTGCATTTTCGTACGAATCGTCGGTCGGCGTCATGCCGCTCGGCAATGTGGAAATCCGTGTGGACGGCGGCGCTGTCGATGCCGTTCTCGGTCCGCTGTTCGCCGACAAAGGCATCGCGTGGCAGGTCGTCGACGGCGTCGTGATCCTGACCCGGCAAAACTCCCCCCCCCAATCGGATTCCGGTCGTAGGCTGACCGTCAGGGGCCGGATAACCGCCGGCGCCGGCGAGTCGATCGTCGGTGCGACGGTCATGGTCAAAGGCACCCAGACGGGCGTTTCGTCCGACGTGGAGGGCAATTACGAAATCGTCGTTCCCGGTCCGGGTTCGGTGCTGGTATTCAATTATCTGGGCTATCAGCCTCAGGAGATCGCGGTCGGCAACCGGACGCAGATCGACGTGCGGCTCGCCGAGGACAACAACGTGCTGGACGACGTGGTGGTCATCGGTTACGGCACCCAGTCGCGCCGCACGCTGACCAGCGCCGTCTCGAAGGTGAGCGGCGCCGATCTGGAAGGTGTTCCGGTCAATTCGATCGGCGATGCGCTGAAGGGCAAGGTTCCGGGCGTACGCGTCTCGACGGCCAACAACCAGCCGGGCAGCGATCCGGTGTTCCTGATCCGCGGCGGTTCGTCAATCAACCAGTCCAATGCGCCGATCATCATCGTGGACGGCGTTCGCCGCGAGATGACCGGACTCAATACGAACGACATCGAGTCGATCGAGATCCTGAAGGACGCCGCTTCGGCGGGTATTTACGGAGCCAGCGCGTCGAACGGCGTGATTCTGGTGACCACCAAGAAGGGTAACCGCGCCAAGGGGCCCCAGATTACGTTCGAGGCGCAGGCCGCATGGACCTCGCCCGCGACGAAATTCGACCTGATGGACGCCCGCGACTATGTCGTCACCATGCGCCGCGCGCTGAACGACTGCCCCGGATATACCTACGGACAGCAGGTGCTGACGGGCGCCAACTCGGCCGGTATCGGCAACGGCGATTCGTCGATCTGGACGACCCGCTACCTGCAGGAGGGCGAAAGCGTGCCCCGCGGCTGGAGTTCGGTGGTCGATCCGGTCGATCCGTCGAAGATCATCGTTTTTCAGGATAACGACCAGCAGAGCCAGTGGTTCGACGACTCCTACTGGATGCAGTACTACCTCGGCGTGAACGGCGGCAGCGACAAGGTGACCTACGCCGCTTCGGCCAGCTACATGAAAGACGGCGGCATCGGCATCAACACCGATTTCTCCCGCTTTACGTTCCACGGCAACACCTCCTTCAAGATCACCAAGAGCCTTACGGCCGGTACGACCTTCGACTACTCGGAGACCAGCGGCAACGAGATCCCTTCGAGCGGCATCGGCAACTACTGGACGATTCTGGGCCGCGGCATGTTCATGCCCGCCACCCACCGCGACTACCTCGAAGACGGCCAGCCCGGTCAGGGCACCAACAGTACGACCATCTCGGCGGCATGGTTCGACCGCTACTATACCAACAACTATGTGACCCGCCGCTCCACGGCCAACTTCAACCTCAAGTGGGACATTGTCGACGGCCTGTCGGCTTTCGCCCAGATCGCCAACCACAACTCCTACAAGAACAGCTACCAGTATCTGGCCGGCAACGCCATCAGCCAGACCCGCCAGACCTACGAAGGGTGGTCGCAGACCAACCGCCTGAGTTTTCAGGCGCACGTCGATTACAACAAATCCTTCGGCGACCACAATCTCAGCGCCATGGCCGGATACGACTTCCTCAAGCGCAAGATCAACGGCATGTCGATGACCGTGCAGGGCGCCGAGTCCGACAAGACCCCGACGCTGGGGGCGGGCACCACGCCTACCGCATGGACCGACACCCAGACGCCGTGGTGCCAGATCTCCTATTTCGGACGTCTGAACTACAACTACAAGGAGAAATACATGCTGGGCTTCACCATGCGCGCCGACGGTTCGTCGCTCTTCGCCAAGGATAACCGCTGGGGCTATTTCCCCGCTGTTTCGGCCGGCTGGGTCGTTTCCGAGGAGAAGTTCTGGAACGTCGAGAAGTTCAACCAGCTGAAACTCCGCCTGAGCTACGGTCTGACGGGTAACAACAACGTCGATTATTACGACACGCTCGGCGCCTACAGCGTGACGGGCATCTATGCCGGTTCGGGCGCTACGCTCGCTTCGACGCTGCCCAACCTCGGCCTGACGTGGGAGAAGACCAAGCAGTTCGACATCGGTCTCGACATGGCGTTCTTCAACAACCGCCTGCGCGTGGCCGCCGACTATTACAGCAAGAAGTCGGAAGACCTGCTCTTCGACGTCTCGCTGCCCGATACGTCGGGATACGGCTCGGCCATGCAGAACGTCGGTTCGATCCGCTTCTACGGGCTCGAATTCGAAATTTCGTCGGTGAACGTCAGCACCAAGAACTTCAGCTGGACGACCGACTTCACCTACTCGTTCAACGCCAACAAGGTGCTGTCGCTGCCCGACGAGTATTACTATAAGGATATCGACGGCAAAGACGCATGGCGCATCGGCGGCTATACGATGTCCGAGTCGGGCTACCGCTTCGGCGGCACGGCCGTCGGCGAGCCGCTGGGACGCATCTACGGCTACAAGACCTCCCATATCATCGAATCCGAGGCGCAGGCCGACGCCGCGCTTTACGACTCCAACTCGCACGGCTACCGCCGTTCGGACGGCCTGTCGATCGCCGGACGCAAGGACGTGGGCGACTACGAGTGGAAAAACCGCGCGGGGTCGGCGCTTACGGCCGACGGCCGCGAGCAGATCAACGGCGAGGACATGTTCCTGCTGGGCAATGTCGTGCCCCATTCGACGGGCGGTATGAACAATACCTTCAAATTCAAGAACCTGACCCTTTCGGTCTACCTCGACTATGCGCTGGGACATTCGATCTACAACTACCAGTATACGCGCTGCTTCCAGACCTCGATGGGCAACTGCAACTGGAATCTGGTCTACGATGCCCTGAATACATGGCAGAAGCCCGGCGACGACACCAAGTTCGCCCGCCTGACTCCCAACGACGCCGACGGCGGCAACCGCAACTACTCGCGCATTTCGAATATCAACGTGCAGAAGGCCGATTACCTCTGCCTGCGCGACGTGACGCTCTCCTACGATCTCCCGCTGCGCTGGATCCGCAAGGTCGGTCTGGGCCGTCTGACCGTTTCCGTGTCGGGCAACACGCTCTGCTACTGGACCGGCGTCAAGGGTATTTCGCCCGAATCCGCCTCGGTCGGCAGCTCGACGGGCATGTACAGCGTTACCAGTTCGAGCGCCACTTCGTTCAACAACTATCCTCCGACGCGCAAGGTGCTCTTCGGCCTCAAGGCGACCTTCTGAGAATGCGGATGATTCGGTGATCTAAAAACAAGAATGCTATGAAAATATATGGAATAATCCTTTCTGTTCTGGGGGCCGCCTCGGTTGCGCTGAGCACTTCCTGTCACGGGGAACTCGACGTCACGCAGTCCGACAAGCTCAACACCACCAACATGTGGACCAGCGAGAGCGACGCCCTCACCGCCACTACCGGCATCTACTACCGCCTGCGGCAGGCGTTCGCCCAAAGCAAGGCCAATCCTTTCTTCTGGGGCGAACTGCGCGTCGGCCCGGCCATGTGGGGCAAGGGCACCGGCCGCTCGCTGTGCGACAACGACATGCTGGACGTCATGCTCAACACCCTCAGCGCCTCCGATGCCTCGACCGACTGGAGCTATCTTTACACCACCATCGACCAGTGCAATCAGGTGCTCAAATACGCTCCCGGAATCGGCATGTCCGAGGACAATATGAACTACTGTCTGGGCAACGCCCGTTTCATCCGGGCGTACTGCTACTTCTGGATCGCCCGCGTGTGGGGCGACGCTCCGGTGATTACGACTCCGACCGAGGGAACCGGCGAGGCGATCTATCCCTCGCGCCATCCGGTCGCCGAGGTCTATGCCCGGATCGAAGACGACCTGAACGCTGCGGCGGGGTATATCAGGACCAATGCGAAGGGCTGCTACTATGCGACGGCCGACAACGTCAATCTGCTCCGTGCCGACTTCGCGCTCTGGATGTATGCGGCGGGCGGCGGCGACGGCTACCTGACCATGGCCGAGACGGCTTTGGGCGCGGTGCAGTCGGCCGGCCTGCTCGACCGGTTCGCCGACGTGTTCAGCATCTCGAACAAGAAGAACAGGGAGATCGCTTTCGCCCTGCATCTGGAGAACGGCGAGTATACGTCGGGCAGCTACTTCTCCTACTTCATCTGGGGCAGCACCCAGATCAAGGCCGAGTACCGCAACGCTCCCGACGGGGTGCCCGTCAGTTCGAACCAGTGGTTCCTCTACTCGGACGACTTCATCGGGTTCCTCAAGCGGAGCAAGGAGCTGGGCGACCAGCGGACCGATGTGACCTACATGGAGCGCACGGGCGTCAGCGATATGTACGAAGTCATCCAGTGGCCCAACAAGCTCATCGGCAATATCTCTACGGGCACGATAGTCTGGGAGCAGGATTTCATCCTCTACCGCTATGCGCAGTATTACACCATGCTGGCCGAACTGCGCTACCACCGGAAGGACTATTCGGGAGCGCTCACGGCCCTCAATACGCTGGCGCAGCGCGCCTACGGCAAAGCGAATTTCTATACCGACTCCTCGGCCGCAGCCGTCCGGCAGGCGCTCGTGGACGAGAACCTCAAGGAGTTCGCCGAAGAGGGCAACGTCTATTTCACGCTGATCCGTCTGGGGGCGATCCATGATTACAACCCCTACCGCTATGTGGACGGGCTGGGACAGTGCGGCATCGACACGTCGCGCCCCAACCAGCTGCTGATGCCCGTGTCGAAGAAGGCGATGAACAAGAACAACAAGATCACGCAGACACAGGGCTGGTCGTAACGGTGTATTGTTTAATGAAAAAAGCTGACTCAGAATGAAAACATTACGAATGCTATATACGGCGGCGCTGCTTTCCGCAGCCATGCTGCTTGCGGGCTGTTATTCGACCGATACCGACGATGACCTGCTTTCGACGGCGACGCTCATCAGCATCTATCCCTCGACGGTCTCGGTCGGCAGCGCCGCCGCGACCCAGAATGTGGTCGTCACGCTCGCGCCGAAATCGAAGCGGAATCTGGACTGGTCCTGTTCGGTCCAGTCCGCATGGGTGACCGCGGTCCGGGAAAAGGTCCCCGGCGAAAGCACGGGAACCGTTTATGAGGACGCCGTTGTCCTCGTCTTCCTCGAAAATACGGCTTACAAACGTCAGACGACACTTACGATCACGGCATCCGACGGCACGGTGCTGGAAGTCCCGGTCGTGCAGAAGGGCATCTATGCCGACGCCTATGTGAAGGCCGCGCCCGAATCGCTGACCTTCATGGCCGAGAATCCGCAGCCCGCTGCCGTTGCGATCGACACCAATATGGATACCTTTGCGGCCGTGTCCGATTCCGACTGGTGTACGGTCGTCGATAACGGCGACGGCACGATAACGGTGACCTGCACCGAATACGGCGACAATACGGCGGACCGCACGGCCGAAATCACCGTCACGGCCGGCACGCCCGACACGAGCGAAGCCCGGACGGTCATTCCCGTCACCCAGCTGCGCAAGGACGTCTACTGCTACCTCTACGGCAGCGGCGTGCCCAAGTACCCGACCCGCGAGAAGTGGGGTCAGATGACCAAACTTTCCGACCGGGTGTATGTGGACAGCGTCTATGTCAAGAACGGACGTTTCTCGGTTTACACTACCGAAGGCGATACCTACCACCTCGACGGCGCCGGCAATCTCTCGGCAGCCGAAACCGACCTGACGGTCGATGTGGCCGGACTGCGGATCGTTACGCTCAACCTGAACGAGAAGACCTATTCGATCGAGCGCATCACGACTCCCAACTGCCTGCCCGACAGTGAAGTGGCGAAATACGCGACCTCGACCTACACGGCCAACGGCCGCACCAAGGTCTGGATGCGCGCGGGTCTCGACTGGAACGGCGGCGAGAATATCGGCGGCATCAAGCTCGGCAGCCGCATGGTCTCCGATGCGAACAACGTCGGCGGCTATACGTCGAACGTCAGCAGCTACGAGACGGTCCGTGTGAGCGATTACGACGAAGTCGAGAGCGGCGGCAAGGCGCAGGGCGAAGTGGAGATGTCCGCCAAATACGGCCGCATCTATACGCTGACCGAGTTCCTGACGGGCACCCCGAAGGCCGCCGTTGAGCTGGCGCGCCTGCTTACGGACTGGCCGGCGCAGTACCGTCCCGGCAGTACGTTCGTCGATGCCGTCGGCAACGATATCCCCGTGAGCAGCGTGAAGTCGCTTGCCTCTGCCGATTTCGAGAATACGCCGAGTCTTTCGATGCAGATTCAGGGCATCTGTCCCTACGGCTGGCATGTAGCCAACGTGCAGGACTTCTACGACATGCTCTGCGCTGCGGCCGCAGCCAAGGGCGTGACGCCGAATCCGCTCAGCGCCATGATCGGAAAGTGGAGCGTGCCCGATGTGCTGCGTTCGGCCGAAGGGTGGAGTGCGGCGCCGACGCGCCACGCGGCCGCCGATGCGTTCGGATTCGACTTCTTCCCGCAGGGCCGCCGGCTGTTCAAGTCCGGGTATCAGTATTATGCTTCCCGCGGCGAGATGTTCATCTGCCATCCGGGCGGTTTGAGCAGCGGCGTCTACCAGTGCTGGCGTATCAATGCGCTGACCAACAATGCCGCGGACCTGACCGTCAGCACCACCTATAATATCGGCGACTGCTCGGCGTCGTTCCGCTGCGTCAAGAATTACGAGAATTTTTAAGGACCGACCGGCTGCGGGGCATACCCGCCCTGCGGCCGGATCTTAACAACGAATCTGAATTATGAAAGTACTGAAACTGCTCCTGCTGTTTGCGATGGGCGCTTCCCTTTCGCTGGCAGGCTGCGACGACGATTACCTGTACCCGGTCGAATATCCCGTGTACGATCCCGACGGCGGTTCGGATAACGGCGGCGGCGATGAAATTCCCGTTCCCGAAAAGGTGAACAACAAGGTCGTCGCCCACCGCGGCGGCTCGGCCGAGGCCGGGACCGCCAAATATCCCGACAACTCGATCGCTTCGCTCAGTTACGCCATCAGTCTGGGGTGTTACGCCTCGGAGTGCGATATTTACTGGACTGCCGACAACAACGTCGTCGTCGCGCATGCCGCCAACGGCTGTTATGTGAACAACCTCAAGCCGTGGGAACACACGCTCGACGAACTGCGTGCCGCGGGCAAGCTCTCCAACGGCGAGCTGCTGCCGACGTTGGAGGAGTTTATCGACGTGGCGCTCCATGCCGGAACGACGCGGCTCTGGCTCGACGTGAAACGGATCGAGGTGGGCGGCGCGACCTCCAACACGGCCGAGTCGGTCAAGGCCTGCTCGCGGGCCTGCGAGATCATCAGGGAGAAGAAGGCCCAGCATTTCTGCGAGTTCATCGTTTCGGGCAATGCCGCCATCTGGGCGGGATGTTATTCCGCGGCCCAGCTGGCCGGCATCAAGGTCGGCTGGATGAGCTACTCGGCGCCTTCGGCCTATAAGTCCTATCTCGATCCGTGGGCGAACCTCGACTACTCGAACTTCTTTGCCGGCGGCGCCGAAGTTTCGAATCCGAAGTACCCGCTGCAGAGCTACCTCGACGCCGGTGTCGCGCTGAGCGTCTACAATGCCGATACGGACCCCGAAATGACCTACGTCCTGAAATATTACCCCAAGATGAAGGCCGTATGTACGAACTACCCGGCGAAACTGCTCGGCAGAATCGGGTCGGAGGGGCTGTAGTGCGTCGCACCCGAATTTTTACGGGAGTCTTTATGACAGAAAGTGAGACGGACGGTCCGGCTCACTTTCCGTTTTGCACCCGCTCCGGAAGCCGCCGCGCGGAGAGTTTCCATGGTAGGATCTGAGATTTCCCGGACCGCGGATTTCCCGGACTGCGGAATAAAATAATTTGGAAAGTTTGTAATGCCGGGCATTTGTTTTAATTTTGTTCAATCCAAAATTACGACGATGCAACCTCGGAACTTTCTTTTCTCCTTCGGATTCTTGTGGACCGTGCTGGCGTGCACTCTTTTGCCGGGGTGTGCCGACCGTCCGGAGTATTCGCTGCAGACCGAGGCGGCATTGGAACGGCTCGACGCGGAACTCTCCAACAAGCCCCGCTACCAGCAGTGGCGGCAGGAGCAGGCCGACGCGCTGCGCAGCCGGATCGACGACGGACTGCCGCCTTTGGAGCGTGCCGAACGGCTCTTTGCCGTCGCGCAGATTTACGTGACTTTCCACCTCGATTCTTCGGCTTATTATGTCGAACGGCTCTACCGGCTGGCCGAGCGGACCGGGTCGCGGCACGTGCGCCGCTTCGCCCTGCTGGGCGACATCGACGTCTGGCTGGGGCGGGGGCAGGTCAGTCTGGCCGAGGAGCTTTTCCGGAAGATCGATACGGCCGGTATGACGCCCGGCGAATACAGGGCTTGGCATTCGCGCTACAGTTCGGTGGCTTCGCGCCGCTACGACGAAGCCGCGGATTCCCTTCAGAAGAGGGCGTGGGGCGATACGCTTTCCCATATCAGGAAGCTCTCGGTGCCGGGTTGCAGCGACCAGACCCGTACGCGCATGGCTGCCGCGCGGCTCAGCGAAACGGGTCGCTACGACGAGGCTCTGCAACTGCTCGAACCGCTGACGGCCAAAAACCTGAGCCACCAGAATTTCGCCCTCGTCTACTATTCGATGGCGCATATCGCCAAGGGGCAGGGCGACGAGGACCGGATGCTCTATTATCTGGCCGAATCCTCCATATCCGACCTGCGCGCCGGTACCCGCTCCTATTCGTCGCTGTACGATCTGGCTCTCGAACTCTTCGACCGCAAGGATTACGACCGGGCGACGGCCTACATGGGTTCGACCTTCGACGACGCGATCCGCTGCAAATCGGTGACGCGGATTCCCAACTCCTCTTCGGCGGTGGTGAAGATCAACGAGGCCGTGATTTCGAATATCGCCCAGCAGCAGAGGCTGATGTCCCGCACGATCTGGCTGGCCGGGATTTTCCTGATCGTGCTGATCGCGATCCTGTGGTTCGTCCTCTGGCAGCACCGCCGTCTGCAAGGCAGTCACGAACAGCTGATCCGGATGAGCGACCTGCTGCGCGAGAAGCACGACGAACTGCTGAAAAAGAACGACCATATCCGCGACATCAACAACGCGCTGGTCGATTCCAACCGCATCAAGGACCGCTACGTCTGTCATTATATCGACCTTTCGGTCCATTATATCAAGCAGATAGATGCCTTCCGCCGCGAAGTGTGCCGCATCGCCAAGACCAAGGGCGCCGACGAAGTCGTGCGGCGTCTCAATTCGTCACAGGTGATCGACGGCGAGTACCAGAAATTCTACCAGTCGTTCGACAGCTCCTTTCTGGATATCTTCCCCAACTTTATCGGGCAGGTCAACGAACTGCTGCAACCTGAGTTCCGGTTTACGCCGCGCTCCGATTCGTCGCTGACTACCGAGCTGCGCATTCTGGCCGCCATCCGGCTGGGGATTACCGACAGCGGGCATATCGCCTCGCTGCTCAACTGCGCCTCGGCGACGGTCTATACCTACCGCACCAAGCTGCGCAATGCGGCTCTCGACCGTGACAATTTCGAGGAACAGGTCTCGAAAACAGGGTTGTGACATGTCCGGAGTCTATATAATCCGGGGTTTGGGCGTGTTTTTTATTTTTCTGGAAATCAGTTTTATATAGACCTATATAGTTCTATATAGTTCGATATGTACGCTGGAAAATTCATAAAATAAAGGTAACTTTGTCTTGACCGTCCGACGCAGGCCCTAAACGAGTCTGTCCTCCGGACGGCGCCCTTCGCCGCGGCCTGCCGCCGGGCGCGGGACGATGCCGGAGCCGACCCCTCCGGATGAAGGCCGACACCAATATATAAAAGAACCGATAAACCTTAAACTTATGTTATCTCGATCCAATCTTTGCAGCGGACTCGCCCGGACGTGCGGTTTCGCGCTGCTGCTTGCGACGGGCGTTTCGTGCGCGTCGCCCCAGAATGTGCTCACCGAAGCCGAGGCCGCCGACGGCTGGGAGCTGCTGTTCGACGGCAAGACGCTCGACCAGTGGAAAGATTACAACGGCGATTCGCTCACACAGCCGTGGCACGTCGTGGACGGCTGCATTCAGGCCAACGGCGACGGCAGCGACCTTTCGGGCTACATCGTCACCAAGAAACAGTACGAAAACTTCATCCTCG
The DNA here is from genome assembly GCF_000265365.1 of Alistipes finegoldii DSM 17242. Taxonomy (NCBI): domain Bacteria; kingdom Pseudomonadati; phylum Bacteroidota; class Bacteroidia; order Bacteroidales; family Rikenellaceae; genus Alistipes; species Alistipes finegoldii. Next base: position 1,312,241 of record NC_018011.1, on the reverse strand, counting down.
ACTGGGACTGGAAACTCTCCTACGGCGGCAACAGCGGCATGCTCTACCACGTGCTCGAAGATCCCTATTTTAAGGTCCCCTATGTGACGGGGCCCGAATACCAGCTGATCGACAACGACGGCTGGGAGGCCGAGAACGCTCCTACCAAACTTGAGGAGTGGCAGCGGCTGGGCGTGGATTACGCCATGCACCTGCCCGATCCCGATTCGATGTTCGTCAACCCGCAGGGCGAGTGGAACAACTCGCGCATCGTCTGCGACAACGGCCATGTCGAACACTGGCTCAACGGACACAAGATCCTCGAATTCGATGCCTACACCGACGACTGGTTCGCCCGCAAGAACAGCGGCAAGTGGGAGACGGCTCCCGAATACGGACTGGCCCGCCGTGGCGTCATCTGCCTGCAGGACCACGGCTATCCGGCCTCGTTCCGTAACCTGAAGATCAAGGAGCTGCCGCGCAAGGCGGGCCGTGAAGTCGAGCTTTTCAACGGAAAAGACCTCACGGGCTGGGAAGCCTACGGCACGGAGAAGTGGTACGTGGACAAGGAGGGCAACCTCGTCTGCGAGAGCGGTCCCGACAAGGAGTACGGCTACCTCGCCACGCGCGAATATTACAACGACTTCGACCTGACGCTCGAATTCAAACAGCTCGCCAACGGCAATTCGGGCGTCTTCTTCCGTTCGTTCGTCGAGCCGCCCGTGAAGGTCCACGGCTGGCAGTGCGAGGTGGCTCCCAAGGGCCACGATACGGCGGGCATTTACGAATCCTACGGCCGCGGATGGCTGGTTCAGATTCCCGACGAGAAGGAGAACATCCTCAAGGAGGGCCAGTGGAATACGCTGCGCCTGCGGGTCGAGGGCGACCGGGTGCAGACGTGGCTCAACGGCGAGGAGATGGTGGACATTACCGACGCCAAGATCGGCGCCGCGCAGGGCCGCATCGCCTTGCAGATCCACGACGGCGGCGGGATCAAGGTGCAGTGGCGCAATTTCCGCCTGACGACTTTATAAACTACTAACATTCCGATAAACATGAGTACCTCCCGTAGAGATTTTCTGAAAACGCTGGGCGGCATGGCGCTGCTGACGATCGTCCCGCGCCAAGTGCTCGGCGGCCCGAAGTTCACCGCTCCGAGCGACCAGCTCACCAAAGGCATCATCGGCGTGGGCGGCATCGGCAAGAGCAGCTACCACTTCACCAGCAACAAGGACTGCCGGCTGGTGGCTGTCTGCGACGTGGACCGCAAACACCTCGAAAGCGCCGTTGCGCTGGGACAGAAGAAGTTCGGCGAGACGCTGGAAGCCTACAGCGACTTCCGCCGCCTGATTACCGACCCCAATATCGACATCGTGCATATCGCCACGCCGCCGCACTGGCACGGCATCATGGCCGTCGAGGCGGCCAAGGCCGGCAAGGACATCTGGTGCGAGAAACCGATGACGCGCACCATCGGCGAAGGCAAGCGCGTAGCCGAAGCCGTCCGGCGCAACAACCGCATCTTCCGCCTGAACACTTGGTTCCGCTTCAAGGATACCTTCTATGGTCTCGGCACGACGGTCGAGCCGCTCAAGAAGCTGATCGACAGCGGCCTGCTGGGCTGGCCGCTCAAGGTGACCATTTCGGGCACCACCGGATTCACGTGGAAGTTCTTCTGGGTGGGCCGGGAAAACCTCGCTCCTGAACCTGTTCCCGCCGAGCTGGATTACGACATGTGGCTCGGACCGGCGCCCTACAAGCCTTATAACAAACACCGCGTGCACAGCACCTTCCGCGGCTATTGGGACTACGACGGCGGCGGTCTTACCGACATGGGCCAGCACTACATGGACCCCGTGCAGTACCTGCTGGGCAAGGACGAGACGTCGCCCGTCAAGATCGAGGTGGACGCTCCGCAGCAGCATCCCGACGCCGTGGGCATCTGGCGTAAAATCGTCTATACCTACGACGACGGCTGCCAGATCGTCCTCGAAGGCGAGGGCTTCGAAAGCGAGGGCGACACGCCCTATATCGAAGGTCCGCTGGGCAAGGTCTACAAGGGTTTCCGCTGCACCATTCCCGACGTGATGGAGAAACTGGCCGAGATGCCCGATCCCGAACCGCAGAACACCGATTTTCTGGAGTGCGTGCGTACGCGGCGCAAATTCGCGCTCGACGAGCAGATCGGTCACCGCAGTTCGACGCTCGTGAATCTGGGCGCCTGCGCCCTGCGGCTGAACCGCACCCTGCACTTCGATCCCGACACCCAACTCTTCATCGGCGACGATGCCGCCAACCGACTGATCGATCAGCCGATGCGCGGCCCGTGGCATATTTAGCACCTGTTACCATGAAAAAGATAATCACACGACTGTTTATTCTGGGCGCCCTGATCGCCCTGATCGCCCTGCTGCCCGCAGGGGCCGCCGCCCAGCAGCTCGACGCCCGGCAGCGCAACGCCGAAACCGTCGTTGCCGACGGTCTGGCCCAGCTTCCGGCCGCCACGCCCGCCGTTTTCAACGAAGTGATGGGCGAACTTGCCGCTACGGGAAGCGCCGGTGTCGAAATGATCGCCGGCATGCTCACTCCCGCCGACAAGGGTAAGAACGCGACGCTCGAATACGCCCTGAACGGCATCACTGCCTACGCGACAGCCCCCGGAAACGAAGCCTTGTGCGCCGATGTCCGCAAGGGACTGGTTCGGGCGATCGAACGCTGCGCCGACAACGCCAACCGCGCTTTCCTCTTCTCGCAGCTGCAGCTCTGTTCCGCGGCGGAGGACGCGGCATGGATACTGCCTTATCTGGACGACTCCTATCTGTCCGACTATGCGATCCGTGCGCTGATTTCGACGCCCGGCACCGAGCCGGTTCTGCTCGCCGAGGCCCGCAAGGAGGGCCTTGCGGCCGAACGGAAACGCGCGCTGGCCTATGCTTTTGCCGAAAAGCGGATGACGCAGGCCGAACCCCTCCTGCTGGGATGGCTCGGCGGCGCCGACGCCCGGACGGCCGAACAGATTTACAATGCGCTGGCTGTCTGCGGTTCGCGCGCTTCGCTCAAACCGCTGGCCGCCGCAGCCGCCGAGGCCGGTTACGGCTGGGATAACACCGGCGCTGCCGATGCCTATCTGCGCCTGCTTGCGAACCTCGTGGCCGCGGGAGACGCCCAGCCGGCCGTGAAAGCCGCCAAGGGCCTGCTCAAGTGCGACCGCCAGTATGTGCGCGGCGCGGCTCTCGCGGTGCTTGCCGATGCGCTCGGCATCGAAAAGGCGATGCCTTACGTACTGGCCGCCGTCAAGGAGGGACCTGCCGAATACCGCTATGCCGCTTTGCAGACGCTCGGCAAGGGCGACGACGAGATCTTTGCGCGGGTTGCCGCCGGCATGCCGCGCTATGACGCCGAAACCCGGACCGCGGTGCTAGCGTGGCTGGGTGACTGCGGCGCCGTGTCGCAGAGCGATGTGATTACGGGCGCCGTGACTTCGTCCGACGACCGGGTCGCACGGGCCGCCATCGAAGCTTCGGGCCGCATCGGCGGCGAGCAGGCGCTCGCAGCGCTGGTCTCGGCGCTCGAAGGTCCTCGTGCCGAAGCCGCCGAGAAAGCCCTGCTTGCCTTCAACGGCCGCATCGACCCGATGGTCGAGCGGCTGCTTGCGCGGGATGACGCCGAGGTGCTCGTTCCGGCCCTCAGGCTGGCCGCCGCACGCCGCATGACCGTGGCCGCGGACCGCGTCTTCGCACTGCTGGAGACTTCCGACAAGCAGGTGCGCGAAGCCGCCTATGCCGCTCTTCCTTATGTGACCGGACCCCGCCATATGGACCGTCTGGCCGGACTGCTCGATGCCGCCGACGGACAGCATGCGGCGCAAATCCAGACCGCGCTGATCCGCACTTCGGCGCAGCTTCCGGCCGACAAACGCTACGGCGCGATCGCCGGCTACATGCGGGCGTCGAAAATTCCGGCGCGCTATTATCCCGTGCTGGCGCAGACCGGCACCCCCGAAGCCGTCGCCAGCCTGCTGGCCGGATTCCGCGAGGGTGACCGCGAAGCCGCTTTCGCCGCCCTGCTGACGGTCGAAAGCCCTGCGATGACCGATATCCTTTACCGCATCGCCGCCGAAAATCCGGCTCTGGCTGACCGCGCCCTGATGCGTTATGCCGACCTCTGCGCCAAACAGCCTGCGACTCCGGTCCGCCGCTGCCAGCTCTACCGGCAGGGACTCGAACTCAAACCCTCGGCCGCCGTGCGGAACAAACTGCTCGGCTACCTTGCGGGCGTCCATGAAGTGCCCGCCCTGATGCTGGCCGCCGACTACCTCTCCGACCCCGCAACCGCCGGAGCTGCCGCCGCGGCCGTGAAGACGATCGTCGCCAAGAGCGCTCCGATGCCGGGCGGCGAGGCTGTCCGCAGTGCGCTGGAGCAGGCCCGCGAGGTCTACAGGGAGCTGGCCAAATCCGACGCCGATGCGGGATACGCCGTCGATGAGATCACCGGACTGCTCGGCAAAATCCCCGCTGCGGGCTTCGCTCTTCTTCCGACCGCGGGTCTCGAAGGATGGACCGCCGTGACCGCCGATCCCGCCGGTGAGCGGAAACTTTCGGCCCGCCGGATCGCCGGCCTGCGCAAAGCCGCCGCCGAAGCGATGGCCGCGAACTGGAGCGCGGACGGAAACGCCCTCGTTTTCGCAGGCAAGGCTCCGAGTACGATCGGTACCGAAAAGGAATACGAGAATTTCGAACTCTGGCTCGAATGGCGTTCCGAAGGCGAAGCCGGGCTTGCCGTACGTTCGATGTCCCAAATCCGGCTGGGCGGAACCGAAGGCACCGGCCTGAAGACTCAGGGGCAGACCGATACCCCGGCCGCCGCTGCGGACAATGCTCCCGGCACATGGAATACGCTCTACGCAAAGGTCGTCGATGACCGCATCACGCTGATCGAGAACGGGGTGACGCTGGCCGAGAACGTCGTGCTGACGAACCCCTGCGCTCCCGGCGAACCGGTCTGCGTACGCGGCCGCATCGAACTGTCGGGTCTGGCGGCTCCTGCCTGCTTCCGCAACCTCTACATCGGCGAACTGCCCTCGACGCCTGTTTTCGAACTTTCGCCCGAAGAGGCGGCGCAGGGCTACGAAGTGCTCTTCGACGGCCGTTCGCTGCACAAATGGACGGGTAACACGGTCAATTACGTTCCGCTGGACGGCACGATCGACGTGACCGCCTCCTACGGCGGATCGGGCAACCTCTATACGGTCAAGGAGTACGGCGATTTCGACCTGCGCTTCGAATTCCGCTTCCTGCGCAGGGGCGTCAACAACGGCATCGGCATCCGTACGCCGATGGGCGTGGACGCCGCCTATCACGGCATGGAAATCCAGATTCTCGACCACGACGCGCCGATCTACAAGAACCTGCGCATCTACCAGCAGCACGGCTCCGTCTACGGCATCATCCCGGCGCAGGAACACGTCGTGTTCGGCGATCTGGGGACGTGGAATACGATGGAGATACACGCCGTGGGCGACCGCATTACGGTCACGGTCAACGGCCGCGTGATCCTCGACGGCGATATCCGCCAAGCCTGCAAGGGACACAACGTCTCGGAGGACGGCTCGAAGAAGAATCCCTATACCGTGGACGGCAAGAACCATCCCGGACTCTTCAATAAGAAAGGCCATCTCGGTCTGCTGGGCCACGGTGCGGGCATCCAGTTCCGCAACCTGCGCGTGCTGGACCTGAGCGCCGGCCGCCAATAGACGGCGCTGCCCGCCTCCCGCGCGGATGATCCCGTGCGGGAGGCGGACTCCGCACGGATGCGGCGCGGGCCGCAATTGTGAAACGCAAAAACTGCAAGACTATGTTTATACCCTGTATGATCGGATACGGCCAGCTGCTGATTATCGTATTCGTCGTGATACTGCTCTTCGGCGGCGCGAAAATTCCCGAACTGATGCGCGGCATGGGCCGCGGCGTGCGGGAGTTCAAGGACGCCATGAATACGGACTATTCGTCCGAAAACAAGAAGCCGAATCCGGCGGATGTCCCCGGAGACAAACCGGCGGATAAATAGTCCGGAGCACGGCGCGAATTCCCCAACGAACCGATATGTCGAAACCCAACGCCGGAAACGAAAGCGCGGAGATGGACTTCTGGTCCCATTTCGCGGCGCTGCGCCCCCATTTGGTGCGCGGTGCCGCCGCTGTCGTCGTGATCGCCGTCGCCGCATTTTTCGCCCGGCACTTCCTGATCGACGTGGTGCTTTTCGGCCCCAAGAGCGCCGGTTTCCCGACCAACCGGCTGCTGCTGGAGACCGGACACGGCCTCGCCGCGCTCTGCGGTTGGATCAACGCTTTGACAGGACTTTCGCTGAGCGTCAATCCCGAAGCGTTCGACGTCTCGAACCTCGATTTCCGGGTTATCAATACCGCCATGGCGGGGCAGTTCAACCTGCACATGAAAATCTCGTTCGTGACGGGTCTCGTGCTGGCCATGCCCTACGTCCTCTGGGAGTTCTGGCGTTTCGTGAAGCCCGCGCTCACACAGCGCGAAATCGCCGCCACGCACCGCTTCGTATTCTGGATCTCGGCCTGCTTCTTCACGGGCCTGCTCTTCGGCTATTTCGTCATCGTGCCGCTCTCGGTCAGCTTCTTCATCAATTACGAAGCCAGCGCTTCGATCGTGAACATGATCGACGTCAATCAGTACCTTTCGACCGTCATCGTCGCATCGCTGGCCTCGGCGCTGGTGTTCCAGCTGCCGCTGCTGGTCTACTTCCTGACCCGTATGGGGCTGGTCTCGTCGTCGTTTCTGAAACGCTACCGCCGGCACGCTTTCGTCGGCCTGCTGGTGATCGCCGCGATCATCACGCCGCCCGACATTTTCAGCCTGATTCTGGTTATCATACCTCTTTACTGGCTCTACGAACTTAGCATCCGTCTTTCCTCCCGCATCGAACGCCGCGATGCGGCGGACGGAGCCGTGGCAGCCGCTGTAATTTCCGCAACATCCGATGAAAACTGAAACAACCCTCTCCCGGCCCGTGCGGATCGTCGTGATCGGCGCCGGCAACCGGGCGCATAAATACCTCGAATACGCCCGCCGGAATCCCGAACAGCTCCGGTTGGCCGCGATCGTCGAAGTCAACGACCTGCGCCGCCGCGCCATGGCCGACGCTTTCGGGCTTCCCGACAAGTATTGCTACGCCCATTACGACGACTTCTTCGCCGAGGGGCTCGATGCCGACATGGTGCTGATTTCGACTCCTGAGAACGCCCATTTCGACCCGGCCGTGAAGGCTATCGACGCCGGATACCACGTCCTGCTCGAAAAGCCGATCGCCCAGCGTCTCGACGAATGCCGCGAAATCGCCCGGCGCGCCCGCCGGCGCGGCGTGCTGGTCGGCGTCTGCCATGTGCTGCGCTACCATCCCTATTTCGCCAAGATCCGCGAGCTGGTCGCTTCGGGGCGGCTGGGACACGTCGTTTCGGTCAACCATACCGCTTCGGTCGGACTCGACCGGGCCACCCACAGCTACGTGCGCGGCATCTTCCGGCGCGAGAGCGAAGCCAATCCGATCCTGCTGGCCAAATGCTGTCACGACATCGACTTCCTGCTGTGGCTGACGGGTTCGCACTGCCGCCTGCTCTCGTCGTTCGGGTCGCTGCGCTGGTTCCGTGCGGAGAATGCTCCCGAAGGCTCCGCCGCGCGGTGTCTCGACTGCCGGATGGAATCCGAATGCCCCTTCTCGGCGCGCGACCTCTACTACGTCCGCCGCGACTGGGTCTCGAACTTCGACGTGCCGCCCGGAGCGACGCTCGATGCGACGATTATGGAGGAACTGCGCACGGGAATGCTGGGCCGCTGCGTCTATCGTTGCGACAACGACGTGGTCGATCACCAGCTGCTTTCGATGGAGATGGACGACGAGGTGACGATGAGCCTTTCGATGGAGATGTTCACCAACGACGATTTCCGCAAGACCCACATCCGGCTCACGGGCGGCGAGATCGACGGCGACGAGCGTACGCTGCGGGTCCGCAGGTTCCGCGGCGGGGATGCCGAGACCTATGATTTCTCGGACATCGCCGGACAGCCCTTCCACGCCGGGGCCGACCTGCAGCTGATCGGCGATTTCATCCGCGCGCTCCGCGACCCCTCGCGGCCGTTCCTCACCACGATCGACGATTCGATCGAGAGCCACCGCATCTGCTACGCCGCCGAACGCAGCCGCCGGACGGGGGAGACGATCCGGATGGATGCCGCCGAATGATTTGCTTCGAGAAGACCGGAATTCCGGTCTTCTCCCGTTTTAGCATTAACTTTGCTACCTTTGTCCGAAACATCTCCGCCATGCAAACCCTTTTCTTCTGGATCGACTCGGTCAATAACGTGCTTTGGTCTTATCTGCTGGTCGCCCTGCTGTTAGGCTGCGCCGTATGGTTCACCGTGCGTACGCGCGGCGTGCAGTTCCGCATGCTGCGCGAGATGCTCCGCGTGCTGGGGGAGTCGGCGGGCGGCGGACGGCGGGGCGAGCGGCATGTCTCGTCGTTTCAGGCCTTCGCCGTCTCGCTGGCGAGCCGCGTTGGTACGGGCAATCTCGCGGGCGTCGCCACGGCGATCGCCGTCGGCGGTCCGGGAGCCGTCTTCTGGATGTGGATCATCGCCCTGCTGGGGGCTTCGAGCGCCTTCGTCGAATCGACCCTCGCCCAGCTCTACAAACGCCGCGGCAGGGATTCCTATATCGGCGGTCCGGCCTATTATATGGAACGGGGACTGGGCCGGCGCTGGATGGGCGTGGTCTTCGCCGTACTGATCTCCGTCACGTTCGGCTTCGCCTTCAATTCGGTGCAGAGCAACACGATCTGCGCCGCATGGGAGGGCGCTTTCGGCTTCGACCACCATTGGGTCGGCATCGCCCTGACGCTGCTGACGCTGGGTGTTATCTTCGGCGGCATACACCGCATCGCCCGCGTGAGCGGGGTGGTGGTCCCGGTCATGGCGCTGGGGTATATCGCCCTTGCGCTGGGCGTGGTGCTCTTCAATTTCCGGCGGCTGCCCGAAGTCGTGGAGCTGATCGTCGCCAACGCTTTCGGCTGGGAGCAGGCGATGGGCGGCGGCGTGGGAGCCGCGCTGATGCAGGGCATCAAGCGGGGGCTGTTCAGCAACGAGGCGGGCATGGGTTCCGCGCCCAACGTCGCCGCCACGGCCCATGTCTCGCATCCCGTCAAGCAGGGGCTGATCCAGACCCTTGGGGTCTTCACCGATACGCTCGTAATCTGCACCTGCACGGCTTTCATCATCCTTTTCGGTGGCGTCCCCGACGCATCGCTGTCGGGCATCCGGCTTACGCAGGCCGCGCTGGTCAGTGAAATCGGCCCCGTCGGCAGTGTCTTCGTCGCCGTGGCGATCTTCCTCTTCGCTTTCAGCAGTATCATCGGCAACTACTATTACGGCGAAGCCAATATCCGCTTCATCACCCGTCGTCCGGGCGCGCTGACCCTCTACCGGCTGCTGGTCGGGGCGATGGTGCTGTTCGGGGCCCTTGCCACGCTCGATCTGGCGTGGAGCCTTGCCGACATTACGATGGCGCTGATGACCCTCTTCAACCTCGCCGCTATCCTGCTGCTGGGGCGTCAGGCTTTCCTGCTGCTGGCCGATTACGTCGCCCAGAAACGGCAGGGCATCAAAAATCCGGTCTACACGCGAGACCGGATTCCTGAGTTGAAAGACAAGGCGGAGTGCTGGTAGCAATTCAGCAGGCCGCCGCCGAAGTCGGCCGGGGGCGTCAGTTCACCACCACATTCGCGAAATATTCGCGCAACAGCGCCGCCGCGCGGTCCAGCTGTTCCGGCGTATTCTCCCTGACGTCCGAGAGTTTGTACTCCTTTCCCATCGCTTCGTATTTGTGAACTCCGAGCGTGTGGTAGGGCAGCAGCTCGACCCGTTCGATCTGCCTGTAGCCGCCGAGCCGCCCGCCCAGCGTGCGGATGTCGGCTTCGGCGTCGCTGTAGCCCGGCACCAGCACGTAGCGGAGCCAGAAGGGTTTGCCGTGTTCTTCGAGCCATGCCGCCGTGCGGAGGGTTTGGGCGTTGTCGCGTTCGGTGAGCGCGAGGTGGCGTTCGGGATCGGCCTGCTTCACGTCGAGCAGGATCAGGTCCGCCAGCCCCAGCAGCTCTTCGACCGCCGGATTCCAGATGCTGCCGTTCGTGTCGATGCAGACGTGGACGCCCGCCTCCCGGAGCCTGCGCACCAGCGGCGCCAGCGCCGCGGCCTGAAACGTCGGTTCGCCGCCCGAAAAGGTCACGCCGCCCCGCCGTCCGTAAAAAGGCTTCTGGTCCACGGCCATGCGCAGTATCTCGTCCGGGGACGTGGGCGTGCCGCCGCAGGCGTCGATCGTGTCGGGATTGGCGCAGTAGAGACAGCGGAAATTGCATCCCTGCAGGAAAACGACGAGCCGGAGTCCCGGCCCGTCGAATGTTCCCATTGATTCGTAGGAGTGTACCTTTATCATCTTACATCCGCTCGTGGAAACTGCGGCTGATGACCTCCAGCTGGTGTTCGCGGCTCAGCTTGGTGAAGTTCACGGCATAGCCCGACACGCGGATCGTCAGCTGCGGATAGTTTTCGGGGTGCTCCATGGCGTCTTCGAGCATCGCGCGGTTCAGCACGTTCACGTTCAGGTGGTGCGCCCCCTTGGTGAAGTAGCCGTCGAGCATCGTCACGAGGTTCTCGATCCGCTCCTCCTGCGTCGGGCCCAGCGATTTGGGGATGATCGAGAAGGTGTTCGAGATGCCGTCCTGCGAGTCGCGGTAGCGGAGCTTGGCCACCGAGGCCAGCGAAGCGATCGCGCCGCTCTTGTCGCGTCCGTGCATCGGGTTGGCGCCCGGAGCGAAAGCCACGCCTTTGGCGCGTCCGTCGGGCGTCGCGCCGGTCTTCTTGCCGTACATCACGTTCGAGGTGATGGTCAGCAGCGAGAGGGTCGGACGGGCGTTCTTGTAGACGGGCAGCTTCTTCAGTTCCTCGCTGAAATAGTACACGAGGTCCACGCCCAAGTGGTCCACCCGGTCGTCGTTGTTGCCGAAGCAGGGGAATTCACCCTCGATGTCGAATCCGTCGGTGAGCCCCTGCTCGTTGCGGCGCGCCGTCACCTTGGCGTATTTGATGGCCGAGAGCGAGTCGAGGGCGATCGAGAGACCGGCCACGCCGTAGGCGAGGTTGATGCGCGGGTCGGTGTCCACCAGCGCCATCTGGGCCTTCTCGTAATAGTATTTGTCGTGCATGTAGTGGATGATGTTCATGGCCTCGTTGTAGACGCGGGCGATCTCTTTGAGCACCATCTTGTAGTTGCGCATCACCTCTTCGAAGCGCAGCGGACCCTCGGTGAGCGCCGGAATGCCTTTGACCATCAGCGTGCCGGTGTTCTCGCAGCGGCCGCCGTTCAGAGCCAGCAGCAGGGCCTTGGCCAAGTTGCAGCGGGCGCCGAAGAACTGGATCTGACGGCCGATGTCCTGATACGACACGCAGCAGGCGATGCCGTAGTCGTCCGAATGGCGCACTTCGCGCATCAGCTCGTCGTTCTCGTATTGGATCGAACTGGTGTCGGCCGAAACCTTGGCGCAGAAATCCTTGAATCCCTGCGGCAGGTCGGGGCTCCACAGAATCGTGAGGTTGGGTTCGGGCGACGGACCGAGGTTGTAGAGCGTCTGCAGGAAACGGAACGAGGTCTTGGTCACCTTCGTGCGGCCGTCGTTGAAGCGTCCGCCGATGGCTTCGGTCACCCACGTCGGGTCGCCGGCGAAGATGTCGTTGTAGGACTGCATTCTGAGGTGGCGCACCATGCGGAGCTTGATGACGAACTGGTCGATCAGCTCCTGCGCGAACACTTCGTCGATGTTGCCGTGGGCCAGATCGTACTCGATGAAGATGTCGAGGAACGACGAAACGTTGCCCAGCGACATTGCGGCGCCGTCCTGCTCCTTCACGGCGGCGAGGTAGGCCATGTAGACCCACTGTACGGCCTCCTGCGCCGAGTGCGCCGGACGGCTCAGGTCCAGTCCGTAGTATTCGCCCATCGTGCGGATCTCCTTGAGTGCCTTGATCTGCTCCGCGACCTCTTCGCGCAGGCGGATGCGGGCGTCGGTCATCGGGCCGGTCAGGCCGCGCAGGTCCTCGGTCTTGGCTTCGATCAGCCGGTCGGTGCCGTAGAGGGCCAGACGGCGGTAGTCGCCGATGATGCGGCCGCGGGCGTAGTTGTCGGGCAGACCCGTCAGGAAGCCCAGCGAACGGAACGAGCGGATCTCCTCGGTGTAGACGTCGAACACGCCGTCGTTGTGCGTCTTGCGGTAGTGGGTGAAAATATCCTTAACCTTCTCGTCCACGTCGACGCCGTTCTCCTTGCAGGCGCGCGATACGACGTTGATGCCGCCGAAGGGCTTGATGGCGCGCTTGAGCAGCTGGTCGGTCTGCAGACCGACGATCAGCTCCTGTTCTTTGTCGATGTAGCCGGCTTTGTGCGAAGTGATGGTCGAAACGGTCTTGTTGTCCAACGAACGGACGCCGTTGTTGGCGCGCTCCTCTTCGAGGGCCTTGAGACAGAGGTTCCAGATGTGCTTCGTGCGGTCGGTGGGACCCTGCAGGAAGGAGGCGTCGCCCACGTAGGGGGTGATGTTCGTCTGAACGAAACTCGTCACGTTGATCTCCTTGCTCCAAAGTCCGTCGATAAAGGTTTTGTTCAATTCCATAAATTATTATTCGTCAAAATGAGATTAAAATTGTTTTCTTTGGGATGCGCAAAGGTATGTTATTTTTTTCACAATACCGAACGCTGCGACGCATTTTCTTAAAAAATCTTAAAAAATACCTGCGATTTGTCGGACCATATCGCCCCGGAGCGTTTTTTCTGCAGGATGGAGTCCTTCGGCCTACGGTTTGGCCCCTGCTTTGCAGCGACGAATGCGGACCGGGATCGGGCGGCATCGGCAGCGTCGGGCCCGGCGGACCGGTGCCGCCGCAGATTCCGGCGGGCCGATATGTGCGACCGATGCGGCGGAATACGGCCCGGAGGTCTCGAACGCGCATCTTGCCTTCGGGTCCCGCCGCAGTTTTGCCGGGACGGGTGTATGCTGTTTTACCGGGGCGGGTGTATGTTGCGGACCTTTGCTGGTTTGCCGGGACGGATGCACGCTGTTTTGCCCGACCGGACCTTCGCTGTTTTGCGGGGTGGATGCACGCCGTTTTGCCGGGGCGAACGCTCACTGTTTTGTCGGACCGGGCGCATTGACCGGAATATTTCGTACCTTTGTCCCGGAAGCCGTCCCGTGTTTCTGGCGCCGCACCCGCTAAGATGCACCCCGCTGAGTGCCCACAGAGATGCGTGCCCGGCATGATGCCGCTTCGGCCCTGCCTGAACGCTCTGCGGCCGCGGACCCGAAGCGGCAGGAAACGGCGACCGTAATTCCGCAAAACCGATTCGCTCATGGAAGAACTGACTCTTACGACCCCCGCACTGCTCTTTTCGGCCGTCTCGCTGATTCTGCTGGCCTACACCAACCGTTTTCTGTCGTACGCCCAGCTGGTGCGCACGCTCAAGGAGCAGCACCTCCAGCACCCCTCGAAAGTCACCCGCGCGCAGATCGACAACCTGCGCCGCCGCCTACACCTCACGCGCACGATGCAGATTCTGGGCGTTTCGAGCCTTTTTCTCTGCGTGGTGACGATGTTCCTGCTGTATGTCGGATTTTTCGTCCTTTCGGCCTATGTCTTCGGCGCGGCGTTGCTGCTGCTGATCGGTTCGCTGGGCGTGTCGATCTGGGAAATCCAGATTTCGGTCCGCGCCCTCGAAATCCACCTGCACGACATGGAGAAATAGCCGTAATAACGAAGATGCCGCGACCTCGCGTCGCTGCATCTCCCACTAACCTACTTATGTAACCTAAAACCAACTTGGAAAACCTCGTCCGGTTTTCACACTGCAAATATACGGGGCCGTCGTTACTTTGAAATGACGGCCCCGTTACATTTCCGTTTCACGGGCCGGAGGACATTCCGCCGCAAACCTCCGGGCCGTGCAAACCTCCGGGCCGTGCAAACCTCCGGGCCGTGCAAACCTCCGGGCCGTGCAAATCTCCGGGCAAACCTCCGGCCTGCCGTGAACCTCCGGGCCGTCGCGTCCGCGGGCGCGGGAACGGCAGCGCGGCCCGTTTTCGCCCGCTCTTCGGACCATGCCTTTTTGGATTAAAAAGGCGCCTTTTCGTCGTTTTCGAGTTTTTTTATTAATTTAGCAGAGCGAAAACGGAGTGCGCCGACTCTCCGGCCCGGCCCGTTTTCCGATCTCCAGCGATGTTCAGACGTTTGTTCATATTGGCCGCCGTCGTGTCTCTCGGACTTCCTGCCGTCCGCGCGCAGGAGGGCGCGGCTTCGCATGCCGCGGTGATTCAGGCCGATACGCTTCCTGCGCTGCTGGAGCGGCTGGAACGGGACCCTGAGGATATAGACCTGCTGGTCGAAATCTGCTCCCAATACACCATGCGGAGCGAATTCGCCGCCATTCATCCCTACGTCTCGCGTCTCCGCAGGGCCGGCGCCGCGCACGACGACGAGCGGGCGCTGATGTACGCCGACCTCTTCTCCGGGCAGTCCTACCTGCTCGCCGAGGGCAGCGACTCGACCCGCATATACCTCGACCGGGCTTTGATCCGCGGGCGGCAGTGCGAAGACCCGGTGGCGCTGTGCCGGATTTACAATGCGCTGGGAATCTATGCCGTCAGCATCGAAACGAACTATTTCGGAGGCATCGAATATTTCCTCGAAGCGATGGAGTACGCCCGCAGCGCCTCGCTGAACCGCTTCTATCTGGTGGCGCAGTGCAATCTGGCCAATACGTATTACATGCGCAACGACCCTGCGGGCCTGAAATACGCCGAGGAGGTCTGCCGGCTGGGCACCGAGTGGGGTTACGACTACCTCGCTTTCGGCGGCGCGGTCATCAGCGCCTACATGCACTACATGCTCGGCGATCAGGACCGGGCTTTGGAATACATCCTCCGGACGCTTCCCGACACCGATAAATTCGGCTACCACACCGAGCTTTACAGCCTTTACGCCAATATCCTCCATGCGCAGGGCGACGATGCGGGCGCCGAACGCTATTACCTGATGGCGCTCGACCACATCGACGAGAAGGTCGTGACCGCTGCCGTGATGACCTACCTCAGTTACGGAACCTACCTGAACGACCGGGGCGAGTACGCCCGCGCGATTCCGGTGCTCCGGCAGGGCATCGAACTCTCGGAGCGGAGCAACAACGCCGTGCACCGCTATAAGCTTTACCTGCGTATCTCCGAGGCCGAGACCGCGCTGGGCCGCTACCGCGAGGCGCTGGACTATTTCAAGAGCTACCATAGTCAGGCGGACAGCATCTTCAACGTCGAGCGGGAGCGTTCGATCAACGAACTGCGGGTCAGGTACGACGCCGAACGGCAGGAGAACATGCTGCGCAAGAGCGAAATCGACCTCATCCGCCAGCAGCGCCGATTCCAGCTGCTGCTGTTGCTGCTGCTCTTCGCCGTCGGCATCTCGACGGTGGTCTATATCCTCTACCGGCGCAAGGACAAGATGTACAAGCAGATCGTCCGGCAGCAGTACGAATTCCTGAAAAAGGAGAAAAAGGCCGCGCAGCCGGCCATGCCCCCCCCCGGCCCTACCTCCCCGCAGACCGAAAAGCCGTCGCCCGACCGTGACGACCACGCCGTGCGCGACGCCGAACTCTTCGCCCGGATCGAGTACCTGATGCAGACCGAAGGCGTCTACCGCCAGAACGACCTGACCATCGAACGGCTCGCCGAGCGGCTCGACACCAACCGCACCTATATCTCCCGTGCGATCAACCAGCAGGCCGGAAAGACCTTCAGCAGCTACGTCAACAGCTACCGCATCGACGAGGCCGTGCGGCGGCTTTCCGACGTCGATGACGATACGCCGCTCAAGGCGCTTGCCCAGACGCTCGGCTACAACCATCTGCAAACCTTCTACACTTCGTTCCAGAGCGCGATCGGCATGCCGCCGTCTAAGTACCGCGAGAAACTGCTCAAACTCCACCGCGAGCACCAGCTCTGAACGCAACCCCGTTTTTCGGGGTTTGTTTTTTTTCGGAATTTGTCAATTTTTACGAATTCCGAAAAAGAGCGTTTCATAAATCGTCCGGCTTCTTTTACTTTTGTCAATAGGTTAGTGAGGGGCGCCTGCCCGGTGCGGCGGTGCGTATCCTTTGGTTGTTTTGCTTGGCGGATGCCTGTTTTGCGCAGGCGGTGCCGTCCCCGAATCCGTAAGTATTCTTTTAAACGCTGTTCATATGAAAAAAACGTTACTATTCAGCAGTCGATCCTTGTTGACTGCGGCTTTGTTCTTCTGCGCCGCTTCGGTCGTCTCCTGCCAGAAGGAGGAGACCGCCGGCGCCGCGCCTTCGTGCGCCGCGCCTTCGTGCGCCGCGATCCGTCTGACCGCCGAGCCGGCGGAGTTCGTCCGGACCAAGAGCGAAACGGACGTCGCCTATGCCTCCCGCTTCGTGGAGGGGGACGCCATCGGCCTCTTCGCCGTGATCCGCTCCGATGCCGAAACGCAGGCCTATCGGGCCGCTTCGGGCAACTACATCCAGAATGCCAAATTCGTCCGTCAGGCCGACGGTTCGTGGCGTGAGGAAGGCTCCAAATCCTATTACATGGAGCAGGGGCAGGTCATGGACCTCTATGCCTACTATCCCTATGCCGAAAATGCCGATCCGACGGCGCTCGTCTACGACGCTTCGGTTGCCGAAGCCGACTTCATGACGGCCCGCACGCCGGGATTCAGCGAGCGCGACGGCGAGATCAGACTCGTGTTCCGCCATAAGCTGGCGCTGGCCGAAGCCTTCGTCGCGGACGCCGACAAACTGACCGATTACGCCGTGACGGTGCAGGACGTGCGCACGAAAGCCGTCTTCTCGCTGGCGGCCGCGGCCCAAGATGCCTAAATGCAGTCCGTGGACGCCAAGACGGCTTCGGTGGCGATGACGCGCTGCGGCAACGCCTTCCGCGCTTACCTGCCGGCGCAGGAGATCGCCGAAGGCAAGGCCCTGCTGAAGGTCGAGGGCAACGGCTTCGCTGCGTTCGACTATACGCATCCGGGCAAAACCTCGCTGGCCGCCGGTCAGGTCCGCAAATTGCTGGTTACGCCCGCTTTCGCCAATCCCGAACTGCTCCCCAACTGTTACGTCGTATCGCCGGGCGAGACGCTCTATATCCCCGTTTCGAAAGCCTTCGGCGTGTGGGGTAAGAACGACGTGCTGGCGGGCGAAGGCGCCGGCATGCTGGGAGCCATGGGCGCCCGCGTAGTCTGGGAGGACGTGCGCTATCTGCTCAACGGCGACGGCAACTGCTACTGGAGCTGGCATATCTGGGCCACAGAGTACGATCCTTCGCAGGTTGCGGGGCAGCAGACCGTCGGCGGCAACGTCTTCATGGACCGCAATCTGGGCGCCACTTCGCTCGTGAAGGGGCCGCAGAGCGCCGGATGCTTCTACCAGTGGGGCCGCAAGGATCCGTTCCAAGGTCCCTATACATGGATGATGTTCCTTAACGGCAATGCCGGCTGGTCGAACGACGGTATCGGCAAGTTTATGACGCTGAGGGGTTTCGCTTCGTCGAATGTGCCCTCCGAGAATCTCGTGGCTTCGGTCCGGCAGCCTTACCGCTATATTGTGGGTGTTTCGGACTGGCTGTCGCCGGCGGTTGGCGGCGAAGACTACCGCTGGAGCAACGCCGACGGTACGAAGGGCGTCTTCGACCCGTGCCCCGACGGGTGGCGCGTACCGTTTCGGGCGCGGGAGCCGCTTCCGCATGGGCCGATCTGAACGGCGTGTGGGATGCGGAGCGTACCGGATGCGTTTTTGCCGAAGGCAACGGGTACTATCCTGCGGCCGGCTATATCAATATCATGTCGGCGTCGGGTTCCGGCGGCGGCGCGGAAGCGGGTACTTCGGGCTACTGCTGGAGCGCATCGTCTGCCGGCAAGAACGGCTATGCGCTGACTTACAGCGTCTCCGCCATCAAAACCGAGGCCGAACCGAGCAAGACATGGGCCTGCCCCGTACGCTGCGTGAAGGATGTCAAATAGCATGCGGATATAGGAAGAAGACCGCCGCCCTTTCGTGGAGCGGCGGTCTTTGTTTTGGCGGCCGTACTGTGTTTTCTGTCCGTTGTTTTTCGTGTGGTGTTTTCTGTGCGGTGTTTTCCGGCCGCTGTCTTCCGGTCGTCCGGTCCGGAATTCTCCGCAGGCCTGTCTTCTGCCGCGCCTATTTTCTGCTTTCGAGGAAGTAGTGCTGCGACTTGAGCAGGTTGCGGGCCTGCAGGATCATCGTCTTGGTTTCGTTGAGGATCGTCAGATAGAGTACGCTGGCCCGCGTGCTGGCTGCCGGGTCGCCGTTGATGCGGCGCAGCTGGTTCTTGATCGCCTCGACGATGGTGTCGAAGAGCTTGTCGCGCATTTCGAGCACCATGTCCAGATCCGAAAAGTCCTTCGTGCGGAGCATGTCGTTGATTTTGTCGAAAATCGCCTCCACCTGATCGTTTACGCGCATCAGATCCACGATCTGCTCCTTCGACAGCCCTTCGTGGTTGTTGTCGATGTGTCCGAACGCAGGACGGGTGATGTGGATCAGCGCCTTGGTCACCTCCGAGAGGTAATCCGTCACCTGCACGTAGAAGTGCCCGGTGTCGATGTCGCACTGCTGCAGGCGGCGCAGCGTCGGCATGATGCCGTATTTGCGGTCGCGGGCCTCTTCGAAGAGCCTGTTCGACGACTGCACCATCTCCTTGAGCACCTTGCGGTTCTCCTTGAAAACGGCGACCAGCGTCCGGTTGTAAATGCGCGTCACCTGCTCCATCGTCGTGCATACTTCGCCGATGCAGACGCAGAGCACTTCGTCCGGAGTCTCGGCCTTGATTACCGGCAGTTCCTCCGCGGCAGCTTTCTCCTCCGGCTTGGTGCGGTGGCTGCGGATGAGCAGCCATGCGCAGAGAGCGACGAGCGTCGTGACGGCGATCCAGCCGCCCCAGAGCAGCAGCAGCGTCACGCAGAGGGCGATCAGGAATCCGCCGAGCGCGGTGATGAACCACCCCGAAATGACGGCCATGACGCCCGTGATGCGGTATACGGCGCTTTCGCGGCCCCACGTCCGGTCTGCGAGCGATGAACCCATAGCCACCATGAAGACCACGTAGGTGGTCGAGAGCGGCAGTTTGTAGGAGGTGCCTATGGCGATCAGGATCGAGGCGGCCGTGAGGTTTACGACGGCGCGGATCATGTCGTAGGGCGCCGACGAACGCTCCTCGGCAGGCAGCGGTTCGAAGCGTCGGTCGATGACTTTCTGCATGCGGTCGGGAATCAGCCCTGTCCATATGGTGTTGAGCGCGAGCGAGGCGCGTACCAGACTGCGCGATACGAAGGTCGAGCCGAACCGCTCGTCGCCCTCGTGCTGCGAGGCGAGTGAAAGCTCGGTTTCGGTGACGTGGCGCGATTTCTTCGAGAAGAAGAGCGTCAGGACCATCACCGCGCCCGACAGCAACAGCAGCAGGAAGTTGGCGCGCGCCGGATTGGCCAGTTCGCCCATCATGATCGACTCGCTGCCCGTTTCGCGGGCGATCTGCCATGCGTCGTAGCTGGCCAGCGGCACGCCGATGAAGTTCACCAGATCGTTGCCTGCGAAGGCCAGCGCCAGCGCGAAGGTGCCTGTGAGGATGGTGATGCGCATGATGTTGAGCCGCATGCGCTGGAAAATCCAGAGCACCACCGACGCCCCGGCCCAGAAGACGAACAGCGTTACGAGCACGTGCTCGCCGACGTATTCTCCGACCGAAGTCGGAATCAGCCCCGAACTTTTCAGCCCCTTGAACAGCGCGAAGTAGAGGATTCCCGCCAGCGAAATGCCGCACCATACGGCGCCCCAGCGGCGGAACACCTTCGCGTAGCGGAACGAGAAGATGAGCCGCGAAACGTACATGAAGAGCGACCCTGCGGCGAACGCCAGCGCCACCGAGAGCAGGATGGCCGCGATGATGGCCATCGCCTTTCCGGTGTTGATGTACTGCGAGAGGTCCGAAACCGAAGCGGCCGGATCGCCCCAGATGTGGTAGAGTGCCGCGGCGACTCCCGCGCCCAGCAGTCCGAATACCATCGACACGGTGGTCGAGGTGGGCAGTCCGAGGGTGTTGTAAATGTCCAGCAGCAGGATGTTGCCCAGCATCATGCCCAGAAAGAGCATCATGATCTCCGGGAAGGAGAATTGTCCGGGATAGAAGACGCCGCTGCGCGCCACCTCCATCATGCCGCTCGACGTGAGCGTGCCGACGAGGATGCCGGCGGCGGCGATCCAGAGGATGACGCGGCGCGGTGCGGCTTTCGATCCGAGGGCCGAGTTGAGAAAGTTGACCGCGTCGTTGGCCACGCCCACGACGATGCCCATCACGGCCAGCAGGCCCATGACGATGACGATGCTTGTGAATAGAGGACTCATATGGTCGTTTGTCGTTTGTTTTTCGGCGGCTCCGTTTTGGCGCTCCGCCGTATGTTTTCGTCCGGCCCTGCATCCATTTTCCGGAGGAGGCTTTCGCCCGCCGTCTTGGGCGGGGATCGCCGCCCTGCGGTGCGGGCCGGTCTTTCCGGTGCAAAGGAACGAAACGGATGTTACAAACGTGTTACGGACGGGTTGCGGCTCTATGAATGTTTGTGCAGGGTGAAGGTGAATTCCAGTCCGCCGCGCTCCGAGTTGCGGACCGAGATCGTGCCGCCGTGCATCATCACGGCGTTTTTGACGATCGCAAGCCCCAGCCCCGTGCCGCCCAGCTTGCGCGAACGCCCCTTGTCGATGCGGTAGAAGCGTTCGAAAATGTGGGGCAGGTGTTCTTCCTCCACGCCGATGCCGTTGTCTGCGAACTGCAGCGTGTACTGCTCCGGCGAGTTGTCCAGCAGGCGGATGAAAATGTCGCGTCCGCCCGAATAGGCCGCGGCGTTGTCCGCGAGGTTGCGGAACACCGAACCCAGCAGCGAGGGGCTGCCCTCCATTTCGAGCGGATAGGGGAAGTCGCAGTTCACGCGCAGCCGCTGCCCTTCGGGCCGGAGCTGCATGTCGGCGCGGATTTCGTCCACGATGTCGTTCAGCACGACACGCTCCTTGCGGATCAGCTGGCTCGCCTCGTCCATGCGCGTGACGGTCGAGATGTCGGCGAGCAGGCTGCGCAGCCGCGCCACCTGCGCGCAGCTCTTTTCGAGGAACGCCGTGCGCTTCTCCGCTCCGAGCCCCGGATTGTCCAGCAGAGTTTCCAGATACCCCTGAATCGCTGCCACGGGCGTTTTCAGTTCGTGGTTGATGTTGTTCGTGAGTTGTTTCTTGATGCGGATTTTCTCCTGCTGTTCGTGCAGCGCCAGCGCATGTTCGCGGTCGCGGTCGGCCGTGGTGCGCTGCAGGCGGGCGTACAGCCGGATGATATGGCTCGATATGTCGCCCAGCTCGTCGTGCGGAAAGACCGCCTGCTCATCGATCCGCTCGCCCCGCTCGGCGCGCTGGGCGAAATCTCTCAGCCGCGTGATGTTGTGTCCCAGCCGGCGGGTCGCGAAGTAGGCCGCCACGCTCATCAGCAGCGTGACGCCCAGCATGAACCACAGAAATTCGCGGTCTGCGGCCAGCACTTCGCGGAGCGTTATCGAATAGGGCACGGCCGAGCGGACGACGACCCCGCCGTCGGACATGGCCGAATAGAAATAGTAGAGGTCGGTGCTCTCCGAATGGCGGCGGATCGTGAATCCCGTGCCGCGGGCGAGGGCTTCGGCGACTTCGGGGCGGTCGAGGTGGTTGGTTTCCGGAAGGCTGCCGGCCGAATTGTCGAAGGTGACGCGCCCGGCGGCGTCGATCACCGTCACGCGCAGGTCGCCGAACGGTTCGTCGCGTGCGGCGATGAACTCCTCAGGCGTCGCGCCGTCGGCGAGGGCGTCGAGCATCCGCAGGTTGAAGAGCTGCAGGCGGGTGTCGAGCCGTTCGGCCTTGAACTGCTTTTCGCGGCCGTACTGAAAGACGATGAAGCAGGCGACCAGCGCCCACGAAAACGCGAGCAGCAGCAGGAAGAGCCGCCGGTGGTAGGAGAGGCTACTCCTCAAACCCGTACCCATAGCCCAGACGTGTTACGATGTGGTCTCCGTAGACGCCGATTTTGCGTCGCAGCCGCGTGATATTGACGTCGATGGTGCGGTCCAGCACGATTACCTCGTCGCTCCAGACCTGATGCAGTATCTCCTCGCGCGAAAAGATTCTGCCGCGGTTCGAAAGCAGCAGGGCGAGTATCTCGAACTCCTTTTTTGTCAGGGCCAGCGGCGTTCCGTCCACGGTGCAGATTTTGCGGACGAGGTCCATGTGCAGCCCTTCGAACGCGATCGCCCTGCTCTGGCCCTCCTGCGGTGCGGTGCGGCGCAGTACGGAGCGCACGCGGGCCAGCACTTCGCGCACGGAGAAAGGCTTGGCGATATAGTCGTCGGCTCCGATGTTGAGCCCCGCGACCGTGTCGTCCTCGGTGTCTTTGGCCGTGCAGAAGATGATCGGCACGGCGGCCGTTTCGGGCTGCGCCCGGAGCAGCCGGGCCATCTTGAATCCGCTCATCTCGCCCATCATGACGTCGAGCAGAATCAGCGAATAACGTTCGGGGTGCATGCCGAGAGCCTGTTCGGCGCTGTACGCCGTATCGACTTCGTAACCCTCGACTTCGAGATTGAACTGAAGAATCTCGCAGAGGGATTCCTCATCGTCCACCACAAGGATTTTGTGCTTTGTCATAACTGTTACGGATTGGTATCCGCATCAAAAGTACGTAACAATCCCTTTATTGCGTGGTCCCCGCCGAATATTTAACCGAAATGTAACAGCCCGTCATTCGCCCAGCACCTGCATCTGCTGGCGGATCGATTCCTCGTGGATGGCCTGCAACACCGAGCGCATGAATTCGCGGTCCATGCCCAGCTGTACGGCCTGCTCCGCGCGTCGCGCCAGCAGGTCTTCGTAACGTTTGGCCTGCAGGATCGGCATGTTGTGCTCTTTCTTGTACTGTCCTATGTCGCGCGATACCCGCATGCGGCGTACGAGCAGTTCGAGCAGTTCGTCGTCGAGCTTGTCGATCTGCGAACGCAGTTCCGAAAGGCTCTCCGTCGTGGTGTTGGCTTCGCGGATCACCAGACTGCGGCAGATGTAGGCCAGACCCTGCGGCGTCACCTGCTGGGCCTTGTCGCTCCACGCGCAGTCGGGCGAACAGTGCGCTTCGACGATCAGCCCGTCGAATCCGAGGTCCATGGCCTGCTGCGAAAGCGGCGCGATCAGTTCGCGGCGGCCTCCGATGTGGCTGGGGTCGCAGAAGATCTGCAGGCCCGGCAGGCGGCGGTGCAGCTCGATGGGGATCGACCACATCGGATGGTTGCGGTAGAGACTCTTGTCGATCGACGTGAAGCCGCGGTGAATGCCCCCCAGACGGCGGATGCCGGCGTTGTAGATGCGCTCCACGCCGCCGACCCAGAGTTCGAGGTCCGGACTCACGGGGTTTTTGACCAGCACCGGAATGTCGTGGCCGCGCAGTGCGTCGGCGATCTCCTGCATGGCGAAGGGGTTGGCCGTGGTGCGGGCGCCGATCCAGATCATGTCGATGCCCCCTTCCAGCGCCGCCATGACATGCTTGCGCGTGGCGACCTCGGTGGCGGTATACATCCCCGTTTCGCGTTTTACGCGCTGGAGCCATGCCACGCCTTCGGCGCCCACGCCTTCGAACCCTCCGGGTTTGGTGCGGGGCTTCCATAGCCCGGCGCGGAAAATCCGCACGCCTTCGGCGGCCAGTTCGCGGGCGGTTTCGATCACCTGCTCTTCGGTTTCGGCGCTGCACGGTCCCGCGATGACCAGCGGGCGCCGGGGATCGAGTCCCGGAAAATTGATGGGTTGCAAATCTTTCATATCAGTTCTGTTTGAATTATTGTCGTTTGTCTTGTCTCTGTCTTTTCGCGTCATTCGCAGCCTGCCGCCTCGTTTGCGTCTCTGTCCCCGCCCGCCGCGAAAATCGGGTCCTATGTCCTTCCGCTCAGATTTCGGGATTGGGATATTCGGCATATTCGCCCAGAATCCGGAAATCGCTGGTCAGCGGCCGGGCCGCATCGACCGCCTGCCGGTACCGCATCGGGTCGTCGAAGGTCACGTCCACGTAAAACCGGTATTCCCATTCGCGTCCGATGATCGGCAGCGACTGTATTTTCGTGAGGTTGATTCCGTAGAAGGATAACAGCGTCAGCACTTTCGAGAGGCTCCCCTGCGCGTGGGGCAGTGTGAATACCAAAGACGCTTTGTCGGTGCGGGCCGGATCGGTGAACTCCGCCGCGCGGCTGCGGTCGGCCAGTACCAGAAAACGGGTGAAGTTGTGCTTGTTGGTCTCGATGCCGCGTTCGAGGATTTCGAGTCCGTAGAGTTCCGCGGCTTCGGCGCCGCAGATGGCCGCTGTGCCGGCGAGCCGCTGGCTGGCGATTTCGCGGGCGCTTCCCGCCGTGTCGTCGCGCTCGACGACTTTCATCGCGGGCCGGGCCTTGAGGTATTCGCCGCACTGCATCAGGGCGATCGGGTGCGAGTGTACCTCGCGGATGTCGGCGATTTGCTGTCCCGGAAGCGCCGCCAGCACGTGCGAGATGCGGAGCTTGTACTCGCCGATGACCGTCAGCGTGCTGCGGCGCAACAGTTCGTGGTTAGGCAGCAGGCTTCCGGCAATGGTGTTTTCGATGGCCGCCACCCCCAGCAGCTCCGCGTCGGCCGCCATGCGGGCGAACTGCTCGTCGAAACTCACGCAGGGCAGCACTTCGACCTCTTCGCCGGGGAAACTTCCGTGCGCCGCCGTCTCGTGGAAACAACCCGCTATCCCCTGTATCGTTATCCGTTTCATCTTCTGAATCGCATTAAAAAATCCCGCTCTTCTGCAGAACGGGATTCTTCGTGTTTTCACTCTATTGTTTTATACAGTTAATTGCATGCCATCCCGCTTCTTCCCTTGCTATAAAAGAAAAAGTAAAAGAAATAATATGCAAAACCGTAAAGTCTCATTGTCTCCTTGGTGGATTAACCTCTGGCAAATGTAGTGAAATATTCCCGAAATCCAAATTTTCAGCCCTGTTTTTTGCCTGTCACGGCCAGTTTGCGCTCCCTGAAACGCTTCTTGAACTGCTGGCGGCGTCCGAACAGAAGCCTGAAAAACGTGCCCCGCAGCAGCGTGTCGTCCATATCCCACTGCCGCGTTTCGGCGTAGCGGTCGAGGATGTATAGAAACGCCACGGCCGGGCAGCTCAGCCGCCGCAGGTTGATCATGCATTCGTCGGGGCGGAGCGGCCGCCGGAGGAATTTCATGCGGTTTATGTCGATCAGCTGGAAATGGTAGCGTCCCGTCGCCTCGTCGTGCCGCCAGAGGATGTTGGTCTGGTTGAAATCCTCGTGGCAGATCCCTTTTTCGTGGAGCCGGACGGTGAAACGGGAGAATGCTTCGAGCACGGGCAGCGAATCGGAGGTCGGGAACCGTTCCGTAGCCGCCGTGAGCGGTGTGTAGTCCGACCTGCGGGATACGAAATAGGTCTCCGTTATCAGCCCGTTGCGGCGGTATTCGCTCCATGCGACGGGTTCGGGCGTGTCGATTTCCAGCTCGCGCAGGCGCAGGGCGTGTTCGTAGGCGCGGCGGGCCTTGCTCTTGCGGAAAAACGAGTACATGACGGCATTGAACGCGCTGGGCCGTTTGTAACGCTTGACCACGAGCCGTTCGCCTCCGATGTCGAAGGCGCGTATCTGATTGCGGCCGTCATGAAGCACTTCGCCCGACACCGGGAAAAGCTCCGGAAGCTGCCGGACGAACTGCCGCAGGTGTTCCATGCCGGGATTGACCGTAATTTTCATGTCCGTATTCATTTACACGGCAAAGTTACGGCAAACGATCGGTTTGGATAGTCCATTTTGGGCGCAGTATTGGCTGATTGGGTGGCAATCGGGCTTCGGATTGTTTGTTTTGTCGCTTTTCGTCTGCCTGAAGCGGCCGCCCCTTCCGGAGACTTCCGCATGGGACGCGGCGTCTCGGCGGCCGGCGGACCCCCCCCCGGCCTGCATCTTTCGCATTGGGCATCTCCGCAGCCGGCGGACCGCTGCCGTCCGCTCCACCTGTTCCCTGTCAGGCCTTTCCGCCGAAATGAAAAAAGGATTACGTGACACGTAATCCTTGCTTTGCGAGCTGTTGACGAGGATTGAACTCGTGACCTCTTCCTTACCAAGGAAGTGCTCTACCACTGAGCTACAACAGCAACATTTCTCATTCGAGTGGTGCAAAAGTACATAAGAAAAATGAAAAGACCAAAAATTTGTGCGGTTTTCACAATTATTTTCTATCTTTACTTTTGCATTATAACTCTAAACCCATGAAACGTATACTGATAATAGGCGCCGGAGGCCAGATAGGTTCCGAGCTGACGGTTTACCTGCGCAAAATCTACGGCGACCGCAACGTCGTCGCCACCGACATGCGCGAATGCAAGGCTCTCGGCGAAGCGGGGCCTTTCGAAGTGCTCAACGCCCTCGACGCTACGGCCATGGCCTCGGTGGTCGCTCGTTACCATATCGACTCGATCTTCAACCTCGTGGCGCTGCTCTCGGCCGTTGGCGAGCGCAATCCCCAGATGGCGTGGAACGTCAACATGGGTGCGCTGAACAACTCGCTCGAAGTGGCCCGCCAGCACCACTGCGCGCTCTTCACGCCCAGCTCGATCGGCGCCTTCGGCCCCACCTCGCCCAAGGACCGGACCCCGCAGGATACCATCATGCAGCCCACGACGATCTACGGCATCTGCAAGGTCACGGGCGAAATGCTGGGCAACTACTACCACCACAAATACGGCGTCGATACCCGCTCGGTGCGTTTTCCGGGCATTATTTCGAACGTCACGCTGCCCGGCGGCGGCACGACCGACTATGCGGTCGAGATCTACTACGAGGCCATCCGCTCCGGGCGGTTCACCTGCCCCGTGCCGCCGGACGTCTATATGGACATGATCTACATGCCCGACGCGCTGCGCGCCTGCGTCGAACTGATGGAGGCCGATCCCGCGAAACTCGTTCACCGCAACAGCTTCAACATCGCCTCGATGAGCTTCACGCCGGAGATCATCTGCGCCGAGATCAGGAAGCGTCTGCCCGATTTCACGATGGATTACGACGTCGATCCCGTCAAGAAGGAGATCGCCGAGAGCTGGCCCAATTCGCTGGACGACACCTGCGCCCGCGAGGAGTGGGGCTGGAAACCCGAATGGGACCTTTCGCGCATGACCGACGACATGCTGGCGCACATCCGGACGAAACTGGCGGCCGAATGAGTCGGCGCAGCGGCGCCCTGAGATACCCCGTGTCTCCGGGACCTCTTCGAGTTGGGACGGCGCGCCGCTCTCCGGGAGTGCGGACCTGTAACCGAAAGTTATGACGACGAGACGGATTTTACGGATCATAGCCCTTTTTGTGCTGTTGCTGATAGCTGCTGTTATCGGCGGGAGTTTCTACATGCTCGGCTTCTCGCTGCGCCCTGAAGAGACGATGCGGGCGAAAAATGCGACGGCCTATGAATATATGTACGCCGAGTATCCTTTCCTGCGTCCGTGGACGGACAGCCTCGAACGGGCCGGAGCGTTGCGCGATACGGTGATCGTCGATCCGCAGGGCGTGCGGCTCCATGCGCTCTACGCCGCGGCTCCCGAACCGACCGACCGCACGGCCGTCATCGTCCATGGATATACCGACTGCGCCGTGCGGATGCTGATGATCGGCTACCTCTATAATCACGACCTGCGTTACAACGT
This sequence comes from Alistipes finegoldii DSM 17242, assembly GCF_000265365.1. Taxonomy (NCBI): domain Bacteria; kingdom Pseudomonadati; phylum Bacteroidota; class Bacteroidia; order Bacteroidales; family Rikenellaceae; genus Alistipes; species Alistipes finegoldii. The sequence goes on along the minus strand of NC_018011.1, from coordinate 1,284,351 downwards.
GCTGCTGCCCGACCTGCACTACCACGGGCGGAGCGAAGGCCGGGCGATCCGCATGGGCTGGCTCGACCGGCTGGATGTGCTGCGCTGGATGGAGGTCGCCGACACCCTCTTCGGCGGCAATACGCAGATGGTCGTTCACGGTATCTCGATGGGCGCCGCCACGACGATGATGGTTGCGGGCGAGTCGCAGCGCCCCTATGTGAAGTGTTTTGTCGAGGACTGCGGCTACACGAGCGTCTGGGACGAGTTCTCGAACGAGCTGAAAACCTCGTTCGGACTTCCCGCATTTCCGCTGATGCACACTGCGAGCTGGCTCTGTGATCTAAAATACGGCTGGAATTTCCGCGAGGCTTCGGCGCTGGCGCAGGTGGCCAAGTGCGAACTTCCGATGCTCTTCATCCACGGCGACGCCGACGATTACGTGCCTACGTGGATGGTCTATCCGCTCTATGAGGCCAAGCCGGGCGAAAAGGAGCTGTGGCTCGTTCCCGGAGCCGGACACGCCTACTCCTACCGGGACAACAGGGAGGAATACACCGCCGTCGTCCGGGAGTTCGTCGGAAAATACGTCCGCTGATTCCGCGGCCGCCCGGTCCGTGCTGGAGCCGTAACCGCTTCGGACCGCATGGACTCCGATCTGCCGCAGGAGACCGGTCCGCCGATCCGGGAACGGTGCCAGACCCGACAAAAGTACTGACCTGACAACGGTGCAGCCCTCAAAGGGACCGCAGCTCTGAAAACGGTGCCGAACCCGAAATCGGCTGCGGTCCTGACAACGGTGCGCCCCGCATGAAACCCCAAGGCCGGAACTTCTCTGAAGTTCCGGCCTTGACATCTTCCGGATTTGCGGACCGTTCCCGGAAGTGCCGGGAAGAGGGGCGGCCGCGAAAATCCGCCTATCCGGGGCGCCTAATTGGAGGCGAGCTTTTTCACCGTTCCGGAGAACGATCCCGTTACCAGATAGGGCATCGGGTGGTCGTCGCCCGTCGAGAACGACACTTCGTAGTCCGTTCCGTTCGACGTTTTCAGGGTCAGCGAACCGTTGGTCATCGGGGCATGGGGCGTGCGGCCGCTGTAGAACCACGTGTTCACGGCCCGGAGATTTCCGCCGCCGAGCTCTTCCCGTGTGCCGGGCAGGAAGCCGGGCGTGTCGTCCGAGGTCGCTTTGTAGGTGCCCGACGGAATGTATTCCTGCCCCGGAGCCGTTTTCAGCCTGAACCAGAGGTAGTACCCCGTCGCGCCCTGCGTCGCGTAGCACTCCTTTTCGTAGAAGTGCAGGTCCCAGCGGTCGTACCGGGCCGTACATTCGTCCGTGATCTTCTTGATCGAAACCACCGGCGCGTCGGCGTTCATCGCATAGTCGGCATTCAGTTTCGAGTCGCCGCGGTAAGAGTCGTTTATGCGGTTTTCGAATTCGAGCGCTCCGCGGTAGCTGACGCGCAGCGTGCTGTCGTCTTCGTCGATGAACTCCGCCTTGATCGTGGTGATGCCGTTGTCGGTCTTGATCCGCATCTTTCCGCCGACGATGGCGTGGGGCGTTGTGGAACCCTCCTCTTCGTCAGGCTCGTTCCAATAGGTGCCGAACAGAGCCGGCATGCCGAAGGAATCGGTTCCGAGAAATCCCTCGATGAATACGCCTGCCTTGTTGTCGGTGGATTTGCCGATGGTGTATTCGCCGTCCAGCGGACGCGCGCTTTTCGGATCGGTCGCCAGTACGCTCAGGAAGTCGATGTCGAGCCGGTACTTGTAGGGCGCGGCATCGGCCTGATCGAGGTCTGCGTCGGTCAGCACCAGATAGTAGTCGCCGGCCGCGTCGCCCCAGTAGGTGTGGTAATAGGTGCCGTAGGCGTGGGGGAGTGCGAGGTAATCGGGATCGGTCTCTTTGCCGTCTCCGCCGTTTTCATTGTCGTCGTTGCTGCATGCGGCGAAGGCCGTCAGGGCCAGCGCGGCGGTCAGGAGCAGTGATTTTCTGAAGATTTGCATAGGTCGTAACGTATTTGGGGATTAGTTTTTGAATCCGGGTTTTCCGGTGTAGGTGAACGAAAACGTCTCTTCGGCCCCGTCGTCGCGGAGCGTTCCCTCTATCTTCCAGCTTTCGCCGACGGTCGAGACGGTGAACGATCCCGACGTGGCGACGTAGGTGGCTTCGTCGGTTTTCCAGTAGGTGCCGGCGGCCCGGCCGCTCTGGGAGATGTAGCCTGAGCGGAACGTGAAGGTTTCGTTGGCGTATTTTCCCGCTTCCGAGCGCAGGTCGATCGTGTATTTGCCGTCGCCGGGCAGCGGCGCCGCCGGATCGGCGGCCGGCACGCTGCGGAGCTGCGAATGCAGTTCGACCCTTTCGTTGCCGCCGCGGAGCATGTAGGTGTCGGCCGCAATGCCGTAGTCGTCGGGATAGTAGTCGCCGAAGACCATCGACAGCCGTTCGTACACGACCGGGTCTTCCTCCCCGGATTCGTTTGCGAAGGCCAGCGCGCCGCTCCACGAGAACGAGAGGGCGGTTTTGTCTCCGTCGGTCACCTCGCCCGACAGGGTGAAGGTCCCGTCGCCCGATGCCGCGGGCGCGAGCGTCATGCTGCCCGCACGGATCGCGAACTTCGTTTTCTGCCCGGCCTGATTCGCGCTCCGGACCTCGACGCCGCTTTTGACGGTTTCCCACGAGGATGCCTCCGGCGCGAACGTTCCCGCCCGGCGGGTCTCCGCCGCCGTGTAAACGCCCGCTTCGGGCATCGCGGCGGAGGGTTTGGGGGCTTTGACGCTCGTCAGATCCGCCTCCAGCACGTCTCCGTCCGCATTGGTCAATGTCAGACGGTAATTGCCCTCTCCGGTTTGGTATTTGTCTCCGAGGTAAACCGCCTGCGAGACGGTCGAGAACTCGATGGTATAATTTACGGCCCGCACGGGCGGCTCCTTCTCCTTGTCGTCGGAACAGGACGCGGAAGACAGTACTGCGGCCGCCAGCAGCGGCAGCAGCAAGGTTTTTTCTATTCTCTCCATTGTATATTTGTAATTAGTTAATTAAATTTGAATAGTTAAGACATCAGAGTATGGAATAAGTCCGATCTCTCATTGGTTTTCTAAACCGGGAATTATGTTCTGACCCCATACTCTTTACATCAGAATCCGGATAGTTCGTAAGGTGTCTGAGCCCGTATTCGCAATGAAGGACCAAGATGTAAGCGATGTCGTTAAAACCAAAAAATGAACGGCCATGAGGTACATTGGAATCGACGTGAGCAAGGCTACATTCGTGGTAGCTTACTCCTCCGACAAAGGCGGGGAGATCCGTACTTTTAACAACACGACCGCTGGTATCAGACAGTTTATCGGGACTCTCCCCAAAGACGGCAGTATCCACTGTGTTATGGAGGCGACAGGGAATTACAGCGCCTTGCTGCTGTATATGCTCAATGTCGCCGGAATTACTGTCAGCATGGAGAATCCGCTGAAGGTAAAGAACTTCGCCAAAGCCTTGCTCTCTACGGTCAAGACCGATAAGAGCGATGCACGACTCATTACCTTGTACGGAGAGAAGATGAACCCGCGTCCTTTCAAGGTACAGGGAGAGGCCATCCTGCGGCTCCGACAGAAAAGAACCGTCATTCGCCAACTTACTAAGCAGATTACCGCCATGTCGAACCTTCGTGGCTCTCTTGCATGTCTGCCTGTCCCGGACAAAGGTGCAACTCATACCGTAGACGAAACTATCAAGTTCCTTGAAAAGAAGCGTGACAGGCTCCAGGCGGAACTCACGGATCTTGTCGAAGTGGAGTTCAGCCGACAACTCGCGCTGCTGACGACCATCAAAGGGATAGGCATAACGCTTGCCACGGCGCTCATCATCACTACTGGAGGCTTTACCTACTTCCAAAATGCCAAGCAGGTGTCCCGGTATCTCGGAATTTGTCCCACTTACGAACAGTCCGGAACTTCGGTAAACATCAAAGGGCATATCAACCGAAACGGAGACGCATACACTAGAGGACTTCTCTATATCGCCGCTTGGCCTGCCAGTAGGTTCAATGCCCAATGCAAAGAGACCTATACGAGGCTCAGGCAAAACGGAAAATCGGGAAAACTCGCTATGATCGCTGTCGCAAACAAGCTCATCAGGCAGGCTTTTGCTGTTGTCGCGCACGATAAAGAGTATATCGACGGATTCGTCTCCAACAGACCTTAGTAGGAACCATTCTCCGATATTATTACTCTTTTTCCGCATTTTTTAATATAGTTCGTAATTAACCTGATTTGATTGTGATTGGTCCGGCATCGGCATAGTGCCGCTCGGCAGCAAAAATAGAAATACCCCCTTTCTTGTCAAAACAAAGCCGGGGGTCAAATCGGGTGTGGGGCGTTGCTGTTAAGTACTTGTTATTTAGTCCGATGACTCTGTCCGGTCCCGCCCGGACCGGGGTATATCCGATGTCTCCGCGTCGCTTTGCGTCCGGAATTCCGCGCCCTTGCGACTCTTTTCTCCGGAGCTGCCGTTTTCCGGCAACGCATGCCGGAAACGAAAGAAACCCGGTCTCGAAAGACCGGGTTTCTTTGTCGGAATGTTGCGGATTAAGCCTTGCCGGCCGAACCCAGCACGCTCTCGCACTTGTGCATGTAGAGTTTCTTCAGCTCGTCGCGGGCCGGACCCAGATATTTGCGGGGGTCGAACTCGGCGGGCTGGTCTACGAAGATCTTGCGGATGGCTGCGGTCATCGCCAGACGGCCGTCCGAGTCGATGTTGATCTTGCAGACGGCGCTCTTGGCAGCCTTGCGGAGCTGCTCTTCGGGAATGCCTACGGCATCCTTCAGCGCACCGCCGTGCGTGTTGATGATCTTCACGTACTCCTGCGGAACCGACGACGATCCGTGCAGCACGATGGGGAAGCCCGGAAGCTCCTTCTCGATCTCGGCCAGAATGTCGAAACGCAGTTCGGGCGGAACGAGGATGCCCTCGGCGTTGCGGGTGCACTGTTCGGGCTTGAACTTGTTGGCGCCGTGCGAGGTGCCGATCGAGATGGCCAGCGAATCTACGCCGGTCTTGGATACGAAATCCACGACGTCCTTGGGATCGGTGTAGGTGTGGTGCTCGGCCGAAACCTCGTCCTCCACACCGGCCAGTACGCCCAGCTCGCCTTCTACCGTCACGTCGAACTGGTGTGCGTAATCGACCACCTGCTTGGTGAGCGCCACGTTCTCCTCATAGGGGAGGTGCGAACCGTCGATCATCACCGACGAGAAGCCCATGTCGATGCAGCTCTTGCAAAGCTCGAACGAGTTGCCGTGGTCGAGGTGCAGAACGATCGGAATGTTCTTGCCCAGTTCCTTGGCATATTCGACGGCGCCCTGAGCCATGTAGCGGAGCAGGGTCTGGTTGGCGTACTTGCGCGCGCCCGACGACACCTGAAGAATTACCGGCGACGAAGCCTCCACGCAAGCCTGAATGATGGCCTGCATCTGCTCCATGTTGTTGAAGTTGAATGCCGGGATGGCATAACCGCCCTTGATGGCCTTTGCGAACATCTCACGGGTGTTCACAAGACCCAAATCTTTGTAGGATACCATAGTAATTTAATTTATGCAGTGAATTGTTTCTCTCGAAAAACCGCACAAATTTAATAAATATTCTAATTAATTGCGCCTGTTCGGGCTATTTTATTCGCCTTTTTGTGAAAAAAATAACAGACGGCCGGAAATTGTTGCGCAATCCGGATTGTTTTTTGTATTTTTGCATGGCTTTAGCTCCGGGGGATTCCCGAATCGCGGACGGGCTTCCGCGCCCCGCGGCGGTCGAAGCGTCGGGGCGGACTGTAAGGATTGCAAGGATATTGATACTACAAACATAAACAAACTACCATTATGGCTGATTTTATTTATCAGGAGCCGTTCCCCGTGGGGGAGGACAAAACCGAGTACCGTCTTTTGACGAAGGATTACGTGAAGGTCGTCGAGTGCGACGGACGTAAAATCCTGAAGGTGGACCCCGCGGGTCTCGAACTGTTGTCGAAGGCCGCTTACTGCGACGTGTCGTTCTATCTGCGCGCCGCGCACCTGCAGAAACTGCGCAACATCCTCGAAGATCCCGAAGCTACCGACAACGACAAGTTCGTGGCCTACACCATGCTGCTGAATCAGGTCGTTGCGGCCGAGGGCGAGCTGCCGACCTGTCAGGACACCGGCACGGCCATCTGCATCGGCCATAAGGGCGAGGACGTCTACACGGGGGCCGACGACGCCGCGTGCATCGCGAAGGGCGTTTACGAAACCTACAAGGACCGCAACCTGCGCTATTCGCAGGTCGTGCCCTTCACGATGACCGACGAGAAGAATTCGGGCACCAACCTGCCGGCCCAGATCGACATCTACGGCGGCCGTCCGGGCATGGAATACGAATTCCTCTTCATCACCAAGGGCGGCGGCTCGGCCAACAAAACCTTCCTCTACCAGCAGACCAAGGCGCTGCTGAACGAGGAGTCGCTCACGAAATTCATCAAACAGCATATCTTCGACCTCGGCACGTCGGCCTGCCCGCCCTACCACCTCGCGATCTGCATCGGCGGCACGTCGGCCGAAATGTGCCTTTCGACCGTGAAGAAGGCCTCGGCCGGCTACCTCGACGAGCTGCCCACTTCGGGCAACGAGGGAGGCCGCTGCTTCCGCGACCTCGAATGGGAGGAGAAGGTGCTCAGGATCTGTCAGGAGAGCGGCGTCGGCGCGCAGTTCGGCGGCAAGTACCTCGTACACGACGTGCGCGTGATCCGCGCCCCGCGCCATGCGGCTTCGTGCCCCGTGGCCATCGGCGTCAGCTGCTCGGCGGACCGTAACATCAAGGCCAAGATCACGCCCGACGGCATCTTCCTCGAAGCGCTGGAGAAGAACCCCGCCCGCTTCCTGCCCGCCGAGGCGCCCGCCATGTCGCCCGCCGTGGACATCGACCTCGACGAAGGCATGGACAAGGTCCGCGAAATCCTTACCAAATATCCGATCAAGACGCGCCTGAACCTGAAGGGCACGCTGATCGTGGCGCGCGACATCGCCCACGCCCGCATCAAGCAGATGCTCGACGAGGGCAAGCCCATGCCCGAATACTTCAAGAAGCACCCGGTGTACTACGCGGGTCCGGCCAAGACGCCGGAGGGCATGGCTTCGGGCTCGTTCGGCCCCACGACGGCCGGACGCATGGACCCCTACGTGGATCTGTTCCAGTCGCACGGCGGTTCGCTGGTGATGGTGGCCAAGGGCAATCGCTCGCAGCAGGTCACCGACGCCTGCCGCAAGCACGGCGGTTTCTACCTCGGTTCGATCGGCGGCCCGGCGGCTATTCTGGCCAAGAACTCGATCAAGTCGGTCGAGGTCGTGGACTTCCCCGAACTGGGCATGGAGGCTGTCCGCAAGATCTACGTCGAGAACTTCCCGGCGTTCATCATCGTCGACGACAAGGGCAACGACTTTTTTGCCGATTTCAAACATTAAAAAACGGCCCGGAGATATACTAACGGGCAAAAGTTTACGTTGTAAAATCTGAAGAAAGATTTTATTGTAAGGCTCAATGAGAGATTTCATTGCGAAAATATCCCTGACGGCGCTCTTCGCGCTGGCGATCTTCTCGGCATCGGCTGCCGAGAAGGTCACTTTTGAGGCCAGCTCTCCGCTGACGGTCGCCGTCGGCGAAGCGTTCCGCGTGGAGTTCGCGCTCAACGCCTATCCCGACAAGGGGACGTTCAAGGCGCCTTCGTTCGACGGATTCGACGTGATCGCCGGCCCGGCCGAGTCGTCGGGCCAGTCGATCCAGATCGTCAACGGAGCGATGACCAAAAGCATCAATTACACGATCACCTACGTCCTGCTTCCGCAGGCTGCGGGCAACGTCACCGTCGGGGCTGCCGAAGTCACGGTGGACGGCACCGTCTACCGTTCCAACGCCCTGCCGATCGAGATCGTGAACGAGGGCAAGTCCCCCGGCGCCGGCGGCACGCAGTCCCGGCCGCGCGAGGACTCCTCGCCGGACGTTACGGCGCAGAACCAGATCGCCAAGGACGACATTCTGCTGCGCGCCGTCGTGTCGCGGACCTCGGTCTACAAGGGCGAGCCGCTGCGCGTGACGTTCAAGCTGTACGAGCGGGTGCCGGTCGTGGGATACAACGACGTGAAATTCCCGTCGTTCAACGGATTCTGGGCGCAGGAGCTCAATACCGACAATGCCCGGCGCCAGCGCGAGACCTTCAACGGCAAGGTCTATGAGACGCTCGTGGCCAAGGAGTACCTGCTCTACCCGCAGCAGGCCGGGACGCTCGTGATCGAGCCGGCCGAACTGACGGCCGTGGCGCAGGTCGTGGTGCCGGGACGCCGCAACGTGGATCCCTTCTTCGGGGGCGGTCCCGACTTCGTCAACGTGCCCCGCAAGGTGCAGAGTCCGCGCATCAACATCGCCGTCAAGCCGCTGCCAGCGGGCGCTCCCGCCAGCTTCAGCGGCGCCGTGGGCAGTTTCACGATGGACGCCGTGCTTCCGCAGGAGCGGCTGGCCGCCAACTCCGCGGCGACCTATACGGTGAAGATCTCCGGCACGGGCAACCTTACGTTCGTGCAGGCCCCCAAACTGACGCTCCCCGCTTCGTTCGAGCAGTATAACGTCAAGACCACCGAGTCGATCAACACCTCTGCGGCCGGCATCTCCGGCTACCGCCAGTTCGAATATCCCTTCATCGCGCGCGCCGAAGGCACGTACGAGGTGGAACCCGTCGAATTCAGCTATTTCGACCCGTCGCGCATGCAGTACATGACGCTGAAGTCGAAGGCGCTGGAGCTGGAGATCACGCCCGACGCCAAGGGCGGCGGCGACGCTCTCGTGGTGCAGGGCCGCGGCATGTCGAAGGAGGAGGTCAAGCTGCTCGGACAGGATATCCGCTTCATCAAGCTGGGCAGTCCGCAGCTGCGTTCGGTCCGCGAACCGTTCCTCTTCAGCGCGGCCTACTGGGTGCTGTTCTTCGGCATCCTGATCCTCTTCGCAATGGTCTACGTCGCGCTGCGCCGGCAGATCCGCGAGTCGCAGAACGTGGCCCTGCTGCGGGGCAAGCGCGCCAACAAGGTCGCCGTGCAGCGTTTCCGCGCCGCCAAACGCTACATGGAGGAGCAGAACCGCCATGCGTTCTACGAGGAGATGCTCCGCGCGTTGTGGGGCTACATGAGCGACAAGTTCAACATTCCGGTCGCCAACCTCACGAAAGAGAACGTCCGCGAGGAGCTGCACAAACGGGGCGTCTCGTCCGAAGAGTCGCAGCGTTTCACGGCCATCATCACCAAGTGCGACGAGGCGCAGTATTCGCCGGCCGCATCGGCCCGGATGACCGAGGTCTACGGCGAGGGCGTCGATATCATTTCGCGGATCGAAGCGATGATAAAACGATAGGAACAGCTATGAAAAAACGAATTTCAGTTTGTCTCGTCCTGCTGCTGGGGTGGCTTGCATCCTATGCGCAGGAGCCTGCCGACAGCCTTGCGCAGCCGGCGGCGGAGCAGAGCGAGTCCGCGCCCCGGCCCACGACCGATGAGTTGTGGGACATGGCCAACACGGCCTATATCAACGGCAATTTCCATTCGGCCGCCGAAGTCTACGAAGAGATTCTTTCCCGCGGGGTAAGCTCCGTGAAACTCTACTATAACCTCGCCAATGCCTACTTCAAGGAGGACCGCATCGGCAAGGCCATCCTCTATTACAAACGGGCGCTGCGGCTGGCTCCCGGCAACGACGACATCCGCCACAACCTGAGCGTCGCCGAAGCCCGCACGAAGGACAACATCGAGGATATTCCCGAATTCTTCTTCGTGACGTGGATGCGCGAAGCCCGCCACACGATGAGCTGTACGGCGTGGAGCGTCCTTTCGCTGGTGCTGCTGGCCTGTGCGCTGGCGCTGTTTCTGGTCTACCTGCTGGCCCAGCGGCTTTCGCTGCGCAAGGCCGGGTTCTACGGCACCGTCGTCGCCGTGCTGCTGTGCATGCTGACGACGTGGTTCGCGCTGGGCGAACGCCGCGAGATGCTCGACGACACTTCGGCCGTGGTCATGACCGCTTCTACGGCGGTCAAGAGTTCGCCCGACAAGTCGTCCACCGACCTTTTCGTGCTGCACGAAGGCACGGTCGTGACGATCACGAACCGGCTCGACGACTGGTGCGAAGTGGTGATCGCCGACGGCAAGAAGGGGTGGCTGGAGTGCCGCAAAATCGAAACGATCTGAATGTCTAAATTACTACAGGACGTCGTCGGCGAGTTGTCGAAGCTTCCGGGCGTGGGGCGCCGCACGGCGCTGCGTCTCGCCATCCACATCCTGCGCATGGAGCGGGAGTCGGTGGCCGAAATGACGGAGAGCATCGACCGTTTCCGCAACGACGTGAAATACTGCGCCGAGTGCAACAACCTTTCGGACGAGGAGGTGTGCCCGATCTGTCTGGACGACGAGCGCGACCGGACCACGATCTGCGTCGTGGAGCAGGTCGCCGACGTGCTCTCGATCGAGAATACCCACCAGTACAAGGGTCTCTACCACGTGCTGGGCGGGGTCATTTCGCCGATGCAGGGCATTTCGCCCTCGGATCTGAAGATCGACCTGCTGACCGAGCGCATCGCCCGCGGCGGCGTGAAGGAGGTGATTCTCGCCATTTCGACCTCGGTCGAGGGCGAGACGACGCTCTTCTACCTGATGAACCGCCTGCGGCAGTTCCCCGGCGTGAAAGTCACCTCGATCGCCCGCGGCATCGGCTTCGGCGACGAGCTGGAATACGTCGACGAGCTGACCATCACGCATGCTTTGCGGAACCGCCGCGAAGTCGAATGATTCGCGGCCCGATAAATAAACGGTACGAAAAATGAAAAGAGGAATAATGACCCTCGCGGCGTTGGCCGCCATGTTGTGGAGCCTGCCCGCTGCGGCGCAGGAGGAATACCGGCAACCCGCGCTGGAGAATCCCGAATCGTGGAGCGTCGTGGTGATCCCCGACCTGCAGGGATATGCCAAGAACGAAGCCAGCCAGCCCATCGCCCGCCTGATGACGGCGTGGATCGCCGACAACATCGAGCGGCTGAACGTTCGGATGGTGCTCTGCGTGGGCGACGTGGTCGAGCAGAACGACCGCATCGGCAACGGTTTTTCAGGCGACCTGACCTCGGTGCGCCAATGGCAGGGCATGGCCGATGCGTTCGACGTGCTGGACGGCCGCGTGCCCTATCTGGTCGCCACCGGCAACCACGACTACACCTATACCCGCAGCGGCGCGCGGCGCACGCACCTGAACGAATATTTCCCGATCGGCCGCAACCCGCTCAACGCGGCGGCGATCTGCCAGTTCGGACTCGATTCGGACGAGAATCCCGCCGTCGAGAACTGCGCCTTCGAACTGAAGGCCCCCGACGGCAAGGACTACCTTTTCCTGAATATGGAGTTCGCGCCCCGCGATACGGTGATGAAGTGGGCGCAGCAGGTGGCGGGGCTGGAGGAGTACGCCGATCACCGGATCGTGCTGATGACCCACGCTTACCTCGATGCCAAGGACCAGCGGCTTTCCGGCCCCTGCAAGGTGACGAGCTACGAACCGCTGGTGCGCAACGGCAGGATCGTGAAGATCAAGGGACTGCCGCTTCCCGACGCCAGCAACGGCGAGGATCTCTGGCAGAAACTGGTCCGCCCGGCTTCCAACATCGAACTGGTGGTCTGCGGCCACATTTCGGGAAGCGGGTTCCGCACCGACAGAAACAGCGCCGGAAAAGACGTACACCAGATGCTCTTCGACGCGCAGTCGATGGGCGGCGGTTACGAGGGTAACGGCGGCGACGGCTGGATACGCATTCTGGAGTTCATGCCCGACGGCGTGACGGTGAAGGCGACGACTTTCTCGCCCCTGTTCGCCATTTCGCCCACTACGCGGCAGTTCGCTTGGATGCGCGACGCGAAGAACGAATTTACGTTCCGCTTCAGCAAATAAGACCCGGGTACGGGATCGTACCCAATTTAAAATAGTTTCAGTTATGGAATTTCTGACAAACGACAAACTCACGATCGTGGGCGCGGCCGGTATGATCGGCTCGAACATGGCCCAGACGGCGCTGATGATGCGCCTTACGCCGAACATCTGCCTGTATGACCCGTACGCTCCCGCGCTCGAAGGCGTGGCCGAGGAGCTTTATCACTGCGCGTTCGAAGGGGTGAACATCACTTGGACGAGCGATATCAAGGAGGCTCTTACGGACGCTTCGTATGTCGTTTCGTCGGGCGGCGCGGCGCGCAAGGCGGGCATGACGCGCGAAGACCTGCTGAAAGGCAATACCGAGATCGCCGCGCAGCTGGGCAAGGACATCAAGACCTACTGCCCCGGTGTGAAGCATGTGGTCGTGGTTTTCAATCCCGCCGACATCACGGGACTGGTAACGCTGATCTATGCGGGCATCCGTCCCTCGCAGCTTTCGACCCTTGCCGCGCTGGACAGCACGCGCCTGCGTTCGGAGCTGGCCAAGTATTTCAAGATTTCGCCCGACGAAATCCGCAACTGCCGCACCTACGGCGGCCACGGCGAGCAGATGGCCGTCTTCGCCTCGACGACGCTCGTCGCCGGACGTCCTCTTTCGGAGCTGATCGGCCATGAAATGCCCGAAGGCGACTGGCACGACCTGCAGCAGCGTGTGATTCAGGGCGGCAAGCATATCATCGACCTGCGCGGCCGCTCGTCGTTCCAAAGCCCGGCCTACCTGTCGATCTGCATGATCGCTGCGGCCATGGGCGGCAAGCCGTTCGGCTATCCGGCCGGCGTATTCGTGCACAACGATGAGTTCAAGCATATCCTGATGGCTATGGAGACCCAGATCACCAAGGAGGGCGTCAGCTACAAGAACGTGCAGGGCACGGCCGAGGAGAACAAGACCCTCGCCGCCAGCTACGAACACCTCTGCAAACTGCGCGACGAGGTGATTTCGATGGGTATCATCCCGCCCGTGGAGGAATGGCGCAGCCTGAATCCGCACCTGAAATAGACGCGGCGAGCCGTATGAAAAAGGGGAGGACTGTCCGAAAGTCCTCCCCTTTTTTGTCGTCAGGCTGCGCCCGTGCTTCGTCTCAGGGCTTCGCCTGAAATACGGCCCGCAGTTCGCCGTCGCTCAGCAGGAGCAGCATCGGTCCGTCCATATCGTAGTGCGTCGTCGATTCGAGCGCCTTGGTGAACGCGTCCTCCTGCTCCATGCCGGGGCATACCATCATCGTCGATGCCAGCGGCCCGATCTTCAGCGCGCCCTTCTCGGTCGCTTCGTACCTCCCCATGATGCGGTTGCAGGCGCCGATGCCCGCGATGCGGTTCTCTTCGGCCAGAAACGTAAGCGTGAATTTGCCCTCTTCGGGTTTGACGGCCTTGCCGCCCAGCTGAATGAGCTGCCATTCGGTGCCGACGAGCGGCCTGCGGTTTTTCTTCTGGTAGGAACGGCAGCTGCAGCACCCTGCGGCGAGGGCCGCAACGGCGGCGAGGGCCGCGATTTTCAGCAAAATCTTCATAGTATATTATTATATATGTGTTGTGCAAATATAGGGAATAAATCGTACCTTTGTGTAAAATTTGAAAAATACCCGTTATGAAGAAGATTATCGCATCGCCCCATGCGCCCAAAGCCGTGGGACCCTACTCGCAGGCCGTCGAAGCCGGCGGCGCGCTCTATGTTTCGGGCCAGCTTCCGATCGACGGCGCCACCAGTAAAATGGACGAAGGCGTCGAAGCCCAGACGCACCGGTCGCTTACGAACCTGCGCCACATCCTCGAAGAGGGCGGCTATACGCTCGGCGACGTGGTCAAGACCACCGTCCTGCTGCAGAACATCGGCGATTTCGCCGCGATGAACGCCGTTTACGCCCGGTTCTTTACCGAGCGGATGCCCGCCCGCGTGTGCTATCAGGTGGCGGCGCTTCCGATGGGCGCGCTGGTCGAGATCGACGCCGTGGCGGTGAAGTAGCCGGTGCTTTTCTGGGCCGCGGTCCGCACGCCGAAACCGGCGCCGCGGGTTTCCGCCGGCCGATAAATGCGTCTCACGTATGCGGGGCGCATCTTTTACACCTTTTGTAAATAACTTGTGGATAAAATTGGTGTGCGTCGCTGGTTTTTTCCATATAAAAGAATCATTTTTGTAAAACCGGACTTTGTCCGTTCCGACGCTAAAATTCTGAAATAAAGTAATATAGTCATGTCAAAAGCCGCAAAACCCGTGGCGCCGCAGAAAGTCGAATACAACGATGCGGTCGCCGAGTCGAAAAAGTATTTCGAAGGGGACGACCTCGCCGCAACGGTGTGGGTCAGCAAGTACGCCCTCAAGGACTCTTTCGGCAATATTTACGAAACGTCGCCCAAGCAGATGCACGAGCGTATCGCCGCCGAGATCGAGCGCATCGAACGCAAGTATCCCGATCCGATGAGCAAGGAGGAGGTGTTCGAGCTGCTCGACCATTTCCGGTACGTGATTCCGCAGGGCGGCCCGATGACGGGTATCGGCAACAACTTTCAGGTGGCCTCGCTCTCGAACTGCTTCGTGATCGGCCATAAGAACCCGGCCGACTCGTACGGCGGCATTTTCCGCATGGACGAGGAGCAGGTGCAGCTGATGAAGCGCCGCGGCGGCGTGGGGCACGACCTTTCACACATCCGTCCCACGGGCAGCCCCGTGCTGAACTCGGCCCTCACCTCCACGGGTATCGTTCCGTTCATGGAGCGCTATTCCAACTCGACGCGCGAAGTGGCGCAGGACGGCCGCCGCGGAGCGCTGATGCTCTCGCTGTCGATCAAGCATCCCGACGCCGAGCGTTTCATCGACGCCAAGGTCGATACGGGCAAGGTCACGGGCGCCAACGTCTCGATCAAGATCGATGACGAATTCATGCGCGCAGCGATCGCAGGCAAGAAGTACCACCAGCAGTTCCCGATCAAGTCGGACCATCCCAAATACGAGCAGGACATCGACGCCAAGAAACTCTGGGATAAAATCATCCACAACGCATGGAAGTCGGCCGAGCCGGGCGTGCTGTTCTGGGATACGATCATCCGCGAGAGCGTGCCCGACTGCTATGCCGACGAGGGCTTCGTGACGGTTTCGACCAACCCCTGCGGCGAGATTCCGCTCTGCCCCTACGATTCGTGCCGCCTGCTGGCGATGAACCTGCTGAGCTATGTGGACAACCCCTTCACCAAGGAGGCGAAGTTCAATTTCGACAGGTTCAAGGCGCATGTCGGCAAGGCCATGCGCATGATGGACGACATCATCGACCTCGAACTGGAGAAGGTCGAGCAGATCATCGCCAAGATCGCCGCCGACCCCGAAGACGAGGAGGTCCGCCGCGTGGAGCTGGAGTTGTGGAAGAAGATCCGCACCATGGCGCAGAAGGGCCGCCGCACGGGTCTCGGCATCACGGCCGAGGGCGATATGCTCGCGGCGCTGGGGCTGCTTTACGGCTCGGACGAGGCGATCGCTTTCGCCGTCGAGGTGCAGAAGACGCTGGCCGTCGAAGCCTACCGCGCTTCGGTCCGGATGGCCGCCCAGCGCGGAGCGTTCCCGATCTACGACGCTTCGAAGGAGAAGAACAACCCGATGATCGCCCGCATCCGCGAGGCCGATCCGGAGCTGTATGCCGAAATGGAGAAGAACGGCCGCCGCAATATCGCCATGCTGACCATCGCCCCGACGGGCACCACGTCGCTCATGTCGCAGACCACGTCGGGCATCGAACCGGTGTTCCGTACGGTCTACAAGCGTCGCCGCAAGATCAACCCTTCGGACCATGACACGCACGTCGATTACGAGGACGAAACGGGCGAAAAGTTTCAGGAGTACAACGTCTACCACCACAATTTCGTCAAGTGGCTGGACGCGAACGGATACGATACGTCGAAACTGGAGACCATCTCGGATGCCGAGCTGAACGAGTGGGTGGCGGCTTCGCCCTACCACGGCGCCACGGCCAATGACATCGACTGGGTTGCGAAAGTCAAGATGCAGGGTGCGATCCAGAAATGGGTGGACCATTCGATCTCGGTGACGGTGAACCTGCCGAACAATGTCTCCGAAGCGCTCGTCGCCGACGTGTACCGCACGGCTTGGGAGTGCGGCTGCAAGGGCGTTACGGTTTACCGCGACGGCTGCCGCGACGGTGTGCTGCTCGACAAGGCCTCCAAGAACAAGAAAAAGAAGTGCGAGGGGCATCCCGGCGAAGTGGCGAAGCGTCCCAAGTCGATTCCTGCCGACATCGTGCGGTTCAAGAACGGCACCGAGGACTGGATCGCCTTCGTGGGACTTCAGGACGGACGTCCCTACGAGGTCTTCACGGGTAAGATCGAGGAGGACGCCATGTATATTCCCCGCAAGATCAACAAGGGCTTCATCATCAAGGTCCGCGAGGACGACGGCACCAAGCGTTACGACTTCCAGTATACCGACCGTTACGGTTATACGAATACCATCGGCGGCATCTCGCGTCTGTTCGACGAAGAGTTCTGGAACTACGCCAAACTCATTTCGGGCGTATTGCGCCACGGCATGCCGATCGAGAAGACCGTTTCGCTCATCGAGTCGCTCCATCTGGACAGCGAGTCGATCAACACATGGAAGACGGGCGTCTGCCGTGCGCTGAAGCAATATATCGTGGACGGCACCAAGTCGAAAGGCAAATGTCCGAGCTGCGGACAGGAGAATATGGCCTACCAGAACGGCTGTCTGACCTGTATGTCGTGCGGTTATTCGAAATGCGGCTGATCTGAAAAGATTTGATATTGAGATTAAAAGGCTGGAAACGTATGTTTTCGGCCTTTTTTAGTCGCTTTCGGCTCTGTTTTTGCGTTTCATGCTGTCGATGAATGGATTTTGAAAAATTAATTTATAATTTTACAACTGGGAATAACTAATGTTAGCTATGAAAAAACTTATTCTAATTCTTGCGGTCGTGGCATTCGCGACGACGGCATGGGCGCAGGAGACGCCCAAAAAACCGAGCTTTGCAGGTTTTGTGTCCAATGGATTTTGGGATAACTGGGAGATGTCGCTGGGCGGCGGTGTAGGCACTGCCCTGACGAACGGCTCCAATTCGGGGTCTTTCGGAAAACGTCTCGGATTCGAAGCGAACTTTTCGCTTGTAAAATGGGTGCATCCTGTAGTAGGTATGCGTCTGCAGCTGCAGGGCGGTCAGTTTGCCAACTATGACGCCGATCTGGGCAAACTCAAGTGGCCTTACCTCTTCGTGCATTCCGACTTTATGCTTAACTTCTCGAACTGGGCGGGCGGTTACCGCGACGACCGGGCCTATTATCTGGTGCCGTTCGTAGGCTTCGGTTATCTGGCTACGAACTTCACGGACAAGAGCCAAGAGGACAATATGACCGGCACGCATCAGGCTTTCGCATTCTCTTACGGTCTGCTCAACAAGTTCCGCTTGTCGCGTTCGTTCGACTTCAATATCGAGCTGAAAGGCATGCTGGCGCCTTCGCGCGTATGCCCCGCGAAGACGGACGGTTCCTACCTGTTCGGCTTCAGCGCTACGGCGGGCTTCACCTACCGCTTTAACAAGCGCGGCTGGCAGCGCGGCGTAGCGGGCTATACGGCCGCCGACATTCAGGCGTTCCAAGACGCCGTTGCCGCAAGCATGGCCGCTGTCGAAGCCGCCGAGCTTGAGAACGCCCAGCTGGCTCAGCAGCTCGCCGCCGCTCAGGCGCAGGCTGCCGCCGCTCAGAACGCCGCCGCCGATGCCGCGGCAGCTGCTGCCGTCGCAACGGTTGTCGCCGCCGACGAAGCCGCTTTGGCCGACACTTCGATCATTCTCTTCGATTACAGCATGTCGGTGCTGACGCCGCAGGAGAAGACGCGTCTGGAGCTGATCGCCGAGCAGATCAAGAGCGGCTCGAAGGATGCCGTTTACCAGATCGTGGGTCACGCCGACCAGCAGACGGGTACCGCTGCCGGCAACAAGCGCGTCGCCGAGCACCGCGCCAAGCGGGTTTACGACTTCCTCGTATCGAAGGGCGTGAATCCCAAGCAGTTGAATTACGAGGGCAAGGGCAACTCCCCCGATCCCTTCAAGAAGGTTCAGGCCGCCAACCGCGCCGCGATTATCCAGTAATCCCCGCGGGACGGAATGACCGGTTCGCCCGGTCGGCCCGGCCGGATAAAAAAAAAGGATGCGCCTTTACAGGCGCATCCTTTTTTTGTGTGATCCGGAGCGGGGCGGAAAGTATGCCCCGGCATTTTCCGTGTTTCTCAGGCAGTCAGTCTGTTTCAGTCTGTCTCAGTCTGTCTCAGTCTGTCTCAGTCTGTCTCAGTCTCAGCCCTAGCCCCAGCCTTTTCGTGTGTCCGTATTTTTGTCGTATCTCCTGTATTTTCCGTGCCTGCCGTGTTCTTATCTCTCTTATTTGCCGTTGCTCCGGTATTTCCCGAATCTCTCGTACCTCCCGTATCTTCCGTTCCTTCCGTACCGGAAATCTACCTGATAATCACCGCATTGACGATCCGGACGCCGGAACGCCGGTTCAGCTCCTCCTTGAGCGCTTCGCGCTGGTAGAAGAGTTCCGAACGAAGCACGCTCGACTGGATGCGGGCATAGAGAATGTGGTTTTCCAGCTTCAGTTCCGTGGTGAAGTCTGCGGCGCGGTCGCCCACGACGGCGCGCCATGTGTCGGGCAGCTTTCCTTCGGCGACTTTGGCCGCGACATAGGGGCGTTTGAAAAACTCTTCCAGCAGGTCGCCCATCAGCATCGTCTTGGTCCGTCTCATCGCGCTCCCTCTTTTCCGTCGGATGTTTTGTCTGCCGTATCTGTCACGCAGGCGTCCTGTCCGCCGGATTTTTCGCCTGCGGACGCCGCGTTGCGTAAATCCTCCGAAACTTCGCCTTGCACCGCTGCCGTCCGGATTCCTTCCGCAGACCCAGCCTCCTGCGGCCCGGCATGCCGCGTTCGGTCCGCTGCTTCCTTCGTGCTCTCTTCGGCCGGAAGCTGCCCGCCGCAAGCCGGCGCTCCGGCCGTTGCGGTCTCCTGCCCGATGCCGCCGTTTTCGACCGTGAAGAGGGAGTACGCCCCGCCGGCCTTGTCCAGAATCCGGCGCAGACGGGTGGGGTTGCAGTCCGTAATGACGATCTGCCCGAACGAATCTTCCGACACCAGCCGTATGAGCTGTTCCACGCGCCCCGCGTCGAGCTTGTCGAACAGGTCGTCGAGCAGCAGGATCGGCTTCTCGCCTTTCTCCTGCGCGACTATCGTGTACTGGGCCAGTTTCAGGGCGATCAGGAACGACTTCTGCTGGCCCTGCGAGCCGTATTTGCGCAAGGGGTAGCCGCCGATCCTGAGCACCAGATCGTCGCGGTGAATGCCCGACGTGGTGAACTCGTTGGCCAGATCCTTCTGCCGCGCGGCGAGGAGAATCTCACCGAACGGACGGTCGTTCAGTTCCGATTTGTAGTGCAGTTCGACCTGCTCGCGGTCGCCCGAAAGTATGCGGTAATACTCCGCCGCCACGGGTTGCAGCCGCTCGGCGAACTCCCGCCTCCGGGCGTGAATCCGCTCGCCCTGTTCGACGAGCTGCATGTCGTAAATCTGCAGCATCGTCTCGTCGGGCATGTTCTTGAGCAGCCGGTTGCGCTCGGCCAGCACGGCGTTGTAGCGCATCACGGCGGTCAGATAGCTCCGGTCCAGCTGCGAGATGAAGGCGTTGAGGTAGCGGCGCCGTTCGTCCGAGGCGTCGCTGATCAGGGCGCTGTCCGCCGGCGATACGATCACGGCAGGAACAAGCCCCACGTGGTCCGAGAGCCGTTCGTACTCCTTGCCGTTGCGTTTGAGCACTTTGCCGCCTTTGCGCGAGAAGGAGCACACGATGTTTTCGCTCTTTCCCCCGTCGGTGAGATACTGCCCTTCGGCGAGGAAGAAGTCGGCGCCGTGGCGGATGCTCTGCCCGTCGGTCATGGGCAGCGACGACTTGCACATCGACAGGTAGTAGACCGCGTCGATGACGTTGGTCTTGCCGGCTCCGTTGTCGCCTACCAGACAGTTGACGCCCCGGCAGAGGGCAAGCTCCGCCTGTTCGATATTTTTGAAATTCAGCAGCGATATTTTCTTCAGAAACATAGCCCAAAGATAATGCAAGGTGAGTGCAAATGCAAACTTGTTTGCGATTTGCCGAAGTGCCGCCCGTACGGGGCGCCGTCTGTTTTTTGTAAAGATACAAAAAAAGCGGACAGCGCATTGCACATTCTGAATAGTTTTGTATCTTTGCAGACTAACATACCGAAATTTAACTAAAACAAGATATTTTTCATATGGCAAAGCAGCATGTAGCCGAGCAGGAGACCCTCGGCGAAGCAATGAACAGAACTGAGCTTTTCTTCGAGAAAAACGGCCGTAACATGGCGTATATTTTTCTGGGATTGCTGGTTCTTGCAGCCCTTATTTTCGGATACCGCGCACTGATCGTAGCCCCTCGCGCCACCAAAGCCGCCGAGCGGATCGCCGAGGCTCAGTACCGTTTCGAGGAGCAGAATCCGGATTATCAGCTCGCACTCGAAGGCGACGCCAACGGCGCCGGCTTCCTCGACGTGATCGAAGAGTACGGTTCGACGCCTTCGGGCAACCTCGCCAAGCACTATGCGGGTATCTGCTACCTGAAGACGGGCGATCTGGAGAACGCCGCCAAATATCTGGCGAAATACTCGCCGGTCAAGGGCATCCCCGGAGCGCTCATCAACGCCCAGAATCTGGGCCTGCAGGGCGACATCGCCGTCGAGCAGC
The DNA here is from genome assembly GCF_000265365.1 of Alistipes finegoldii DSM 17242. Taxonomy (NCBI): domain Bacteria; kingdom Pseudomonadati; phylum Bacteroidota; class Bacteroidia; order Bacteroidales; family Rikenellaceae; genus Alistipes; species Alistipes finegoldii. Next base: position 1,263,590 of record NC_018011.1, on the reverse strand, counting down.
AGAACTACGCCAAGGCGGTGAAATTCTACGAGCAGGCCGTCAAGGCCGCCGACAACAACCTGACGGCACCGATGTACCTGCGCAAGGCGGGTCTGGCCGAGCAGGCTCAGGGCAACAACGAAAAGGCAGCCGCATTTTACGAGCAGATTCTGACCTCCTATCCCGCATCGACGGATGCGCGTGAGGCGGAGAAGCTCCTCGGCAGCGTGAAATAACCGGGACTATGGCGACCAAGAATCACAACCTTTCCAAATTCGACTCACCCCTGCCTTCGGCCGCGGACATGCGGTTCGGAATCGTCGTGGCCGAGTGGAACCGCGAGGTCACCGAAGCTCTGCTCGAAGGCGCCGTGCGGACGCTCCGCGCCGCCGGATGTCCCGACCTGAACATCCAGATCAAGTATGTTCCGGGGACGTTCGAACTGGCCCTCGGCGCGCAGTTCTTCGCCGAATATACCGACGTGGACGCCGTGATCGCGCTGGGCTGCGTCATTCAGGGAGATACCCGTCATTTCGACTTTATCTGTCAGGGCGTTACGCAGGGCATCACGCAGCTGCAAATCCAGTGGAACATGCCCATCGCCTTCGGTGTGCTGACCGTGAACGACATGCAGCAGGCTTTGGACCGCTGCGGAGGCCGTCACGGCAACAAGGGCGACGAAGCCGCCGCCACGGCCGTCAATATGGTCAAACTGCAGATCGAGATGGAAGCCGCTTCGCCGGACCACGAACCCGACCGGCGGAATATCAACTGATCGGCAGCGATGCAGATACATGAAAAACGGAGAGTTGTACGACTCTCCGTTTTTTTCGTTCTCAGGCGGCCGCATTCGCAGCGGCGGTCTGTGTATCTGTTTGCCGTCCGCCTTATCTGCCTGCATAGGTCTTTGTTTACCGTCAGCCTTATTTGTCTGCGTCTGCCTTTGTCTGTGTCAGGTTTGTCTGTCCGCAGCGCCTTGTCTGCGTGTCTGTTTGCCGTCCGCCTTGTCTGTCTGCGGCGGCCTGTCTGTCTTTTGTCCTATTCCTTTGTCGGGAGCGTTATGCGCTCCGAGTAGCGGCGGCCGGAACGGTCGGTGGCGACGACTTCGATCTCGCGGGCCGACGCCGAAGGGCGGGCCTTGAAGTAGAAGTGCGTCGTGCGCGGCCGCTGCGACTTGGATACCGTCTTCCCGGCGACCTTCAGCGAGTCGATGTTGGCGATGTAGTCGGGATCGTTGAACCAGATGCGCTGCATGGAGCCGCGGTAGCGGCCGTCCTCATACCATACGACCGTCCAGTAGGAATCCCAGTTCCATACCTTGGCGATCACCGAAGCGGGGTAGTCCTCCGCCGTGCCGGGACCCCATACGCGCAGCTGCCGGGCTTCGGGCATCTCCAGACTCTGGTAGGTCCACGCGAAATCCTCGCCGCATTCGCGGAAAAGCTGCCAGCCTTTGGGCGTGCCGTCGCGGTTGATCGGGTCCCGCCAGAGGTTGCCGCATATCTGCGCCACGTTGTGTTCCATCGCGCCTTCGCGGATGTCGAAATTCGAGTTGATGTGCGTATGTCCCGATATGAAATGGATTTCATGGCCAGCAAAGGCGTCCATCAGGGTTTCGGCCGACTCCATGACGCGGCGTTCGTCGCGCCACGACTTCATGGCCGGAGCGTGCATCGCGAAGCAGACGCGCGAACCCGCCGGCAGACGTTCGGCGTAGGCCGCCGCCCAGCGCAGCTGCATCGAGTCTATCTGCTCGTCGTATTTGCGGGCGCCGTGGTAGACGATGTCGTCGAGAACGACGTAGTGGGTGCGGCCCATGTCGAAGGCATAATAGGTGGGGCCGAAATGCGACCGGTAGTTTTCGGTGGCTTCGCGGTCGGTGAATTTGTTCAGGTCGTGGTCGTGATTGCCGATCACGCCGTAAACGGGGATTCCGAGCGATGCGAACTTCTCCCTGACTTTGGCGAACAACTGCGGCGAGTCCCATACGATGTCGCCCAGCAGAATCGCGGCCTGATTGACTCCCTGCGCTTTTTTTGCGGCCGTTGCGGCCTGCAGCGGCGGGATTATCTCGGTGCGGAGCCGTTCGAAATGCTCGTCGGTCTTGGGCTGCGGGTCGGCGATGGCCAGCAGTTCGTAACATGCCGCGGTTCCGGGCCACGCCTGCAGTTCGAAGTCGAAACGTTTGGCCGAAGGGGTGTAGGGGAGGAAAAACTGCGGGACGCCCTCTTTGAGCGGTGCGATGTACCCCGCCGGGGTTACGACGCTGATGAATAACGCCTCCTCGTCGGCATCGAGGGCGAACGCCCCCTGCGCGTCGCTTTGCGCAAAGGTGTAGCCGTCCGTCACGGCGACTCCGCCGAGCGGCCTGCCGCCGCATTTGACGGTTCCCCGGATCGGACGGGCGGAAACTGCGGTGCAAAGCCCGCAGCAGATCAGCAGTAGAAGTAGCGGATGTTTCATGGTTCGGGTTGTTATTGGTTTCAGGTTTTTGCTATTGCCGTCGGCCCGGCGTTAAAATACGCCGAGGTTGTCGAGGAAGATCAGCAGCAGTACGGCCGGGCAGACGTAGCGCAGCAGGAAGATGAAGACGCCGTAAATGCGGAATTTCAGCTCCCCGTTGTTGGTGATCTGGTCCCTGAGTATCTGCCGGTCGAGTTTCCAGCCGACGAAGACGCAGGTGAAGAATCCGCCCGCGGGCAGCAGGATGTTGGCAGTCAGGAAGTCGAGCGAGTCGAAAAGCGAAAGTCCGCAGATCGTCCAGCCGCTCAGCACGCCCAGCGACAGCGACGCCAGCGATGCAAGCGCGGCCGTTGCGGCGGTCGTCAGCCATGCCGCGGTCTTGCGGCTCAGGTGCCACTCTTCATGCAGGTAGACCGTCACCACTTCGTGCAGCGAGATCGTCGAGGTAAGCGCCGCCACGACCAGCAGCAGGAAGAATACCGACGACCAGACCATGCTCAGGGGCATGTCGTTGAAGATGCTCGGCAGGGTGATGAACACCAGCGACGGACCCGACGAAGGCTCGATGCCCACGCTGAATACCGCCGGGAAGATCACCACGCCGGCCAGAACGGCTACCAGCGTGTCGAGGATCGTGACGTTGAGCGCCGTATGGCGCAGGTTGGTGTCGGGCTTGAAATACGAGGCGTAGGTGACCATCGTCCCGATGCCGATCGAGAGCGAGAAGAACGCCTGTCCCAGCGCGACGAGCACCGTCGTGGGCGTCACTTTCGAGAAATCCGGAGCGAAAAGGAACTTCAGTCCCGCTTCGCCGCCCGGCATCAGCAGCGAGTGGACCGACAGGATGATCAGGATGACGAAGAGCAGCGGCATCAGAATCTTGGCCGAACGCTCGATGCCCTTCTGCACACCGAGCGCGATCACGAAGTGGGTCGCCAGCACGAACAGACAGGTGTAGAGAACCGGCCGCCACGGATTGCTGATGAAGGTTTCGAAGAGGTTTTTGTACTCCTCGGCCGTAGAGTAGCGGGCGATCTCGCCCGTGGCGGAGTGTACCATGTATTCGGCCGTCCATCCCGAAACCACGAAATAGAATCCCAGAATCAGAAATGCCGCCAGCACGCCGTTGTAGCCCAGAAAACTCCATCGGCGGTTCAGCTTCCGGTAGGCGCCCACCGCATTGAGGTGCGACGCCCGTCCCACGGAGAATTCCGCGATCATCAGCGGCAGCCCCAGCAGCAGTACGCAGAGGATGTAGATAATCAGAAAGGCTCCGCCGCCGTTGTCTCCGGCGACGTACGGAAACCGCCAGATGTTGCCCAGCCCCACGGAGCTGCCCGCCGCGACGAGCACGGCGCTCAATTTGCCACCCAGCGTGGCGCGACTCTCCTTATGATGCATAACCTAACCTGTTTATTATCGGAAACGGGTGCGCGCATGGCGCACACCCGTCCTATTTCTCCAGCACGACGCTCACCTTCTCAAGCTTTCCGCCCAGCGGCGGCGCCAGTTTCGATACGGTGCATTTTACATGCCGTACCTGCGCGAAGGCGGCGTAAATCGCTTCGATGATGTTCATCGCCACCCGTTCGATGGTGTGCTGCGTGATGCGCATCTGCATCCGCACCACTTCGTAGACCGTCAGGTAATTGACCGTCTTGCGCACGTCGTCCTGCACGGCGGCGTCGCCCAGCTCTGCCGTCAGTTCCAGATCGACCGTGAAACGGTTGCCGACCTTGCGTTCCAGTTCGTAGCAGCCGTGCAGCGCCCGGAACTCCATCCGCGAGAGAACGATGCGGTACTCCATCTTATTCGGCGATCAGGAGGAAGTAATTCTTCTTGCCCTTCTGCACCAGCAGGTACTTGCCGGCGATCAGGTCCGCTTCGGTCACCTCGCGCGCCGCGTCGGCGACCTTCTCCTTGTTGAGCGACACGCCGCCGCCCTGCACCATCTTGCGGCATTCGCCCTTCGAGGGGAAGACCTGCGCCTTCTCGGCGCAGAGGTCCACGAACGGCAGCCCCAGCTCGGCGCGGGCGATGCGGAACTGCGGCACGCCCTCGAACACCTGCAGCAGTGTCTCTTCGTCGAGTTTGCGCAGCGCCTCCGAGGTCGATCCGCCGAAGAGGATCGCCGAAGCCTCGACGGCCTTTTCGTACTCCTCCTTGGAGTGGATCATCGTGGTGATCTCCTGCGCCAGCCGCTTCTGCAGTATGCGCAGGTGGGGCGCCGCTTCATGTTCGGCGGTCAGCGCCTCGACGGTCTCGCGGTCCAGCAGCGTGAAGATGCGGATGTAACGCTTGGCGTCCTCGTCGCTGACGTTGAGCCAGAACTGGTAGAACTTGTAGGGCGAGGTGTAGCGCGGGTCGAGCCATACGTTGCCGCTCTCGGTCTTGCCGAACTTCGTGCCGTCGGCCTTGGTGATGAGCGGGCAGGTGATGGCGAACGCCTCGGCTTCGCTGCCCAGCTTGCGGCGGATCAGCTCCGTACCGGTGGTGATGTTGCCCCACTGGTCGGCGCCGCCCAGCTGCACCTTGCAGTTCATCGTCTGGTAGAGGTGCAGGAAGTCGAAGCCCTGTACCAGCTGGTAGGTGAATTCGGTGAACGACATGCCGTCGCCCTCGCCGCTGAAACGCTTCTTGACCGAGTCTTTAGCCATCATGTAGTTGACGGTGATGCACTTGCCGATGTCGCGGATGAATTCGAGGAACGAGATGTCCTTCATCCAGTCGTAGTTGTTGACCAGCACGGCGGCATTCGGCGCGTCCGACTCGAAGTCGAGCAGTTTGGCGAGCTGCCGCTTGATCGCCTCCTGATTGTGGCGGAGCGTCGGCTCGTCGAGCAGGTTGCGCTCCTGCGACTTGCCGCTGGGGTCTCCGATCATGCCCGTCGCGCCGCCTATGAGCGCCAGCGGACGGTGGCCGCACATCTGGAAATGCTTGAGGATCATCACGCCCACCAGATGTCCGATATGCAGTGAGTCGGCCGTGGGGTCGATGCCCAGATAGGCCGTCGTCATCTCTTTTTCGAGTTGTTCCTTTGCGCCGGGCATGATCGTGTGGATCATGCCGCGCCATTCGAGTTCTTCGATGAAATTCTTTGTTGCCATTTTATTGTTTCTTTGTCTTGATTATCAATATTGTCCGGCGTCCGGCCGGTCGTGCCGGCGGTCTGCATGCGCCTCCGTCTGCGGCCGTTCGCCTGAACCCGTTCTGCGGCGTGCGCCGTAAGTCGGGTGCGTTATTCCACTTCCAGATCCAGCGCCTTGCGAAGCTCCGCCACCAGCGGGTTTTTCTCCGTAATGTACCGTACCCGGTCTTCGAGTTTGATCGGACGCACCGCCCGTATCTCCTCGTTTACGATGACCTCCAATTCGATCATTCCCTCTATTCCGGCCAGTTCGGCGATGCGCATCAGCATTCCCGTCTTACTGCGCAGAATCTCTTCGCGCAGTTCGGTCGTCGGCACGCTCACCGAGATCGTGTTGTCGCGGAACGTCATCAGCTCGAAGGCCGGCACGAAGCGCGGGCGTTTCTCCTTGATGAGGTTCAGTATCCTGCTGCGGGCGTGCTCCAGCTTTTCGGCGCACTCCGGATCGACGGTTGCGGCTTCGGCTTCGTCGGGCGATTCGCCGTCCGAAAGCTCTTCGTCGGGATCGCTGCCCGCCGAGGCGAGCAGTTCCGAGAGCGAAGCGCCCGATATGAGCGGACGCCGTGCCGGAGCCGGTGCGGTCTGCACTGCGGGTCTTGCCGGTGCGGGCTGCGGAGTCGTTTCTGCGGTTGTTCCGCCTGCGGTTTGCACCGCCGGGACGGCCGCTCCGCCTTGTGCCGTCGGATGCGCTGTTCCGCCCAGTACCGTCGGTCCCGCCGCTCCTCCCTGCGCGGTCGGGTTTGGTGTCCCGCTCTGCATCGCCGGATTCGCCATTCCTCCTTGCGCCGCGGGATTCGCCGCTCCGCCCGGTATCGTTTGTCCGGCTGCCGCAGCCTGCGGAGCGTTGTCCTGAGCGGAAACTTCCGCTGCCTGCGGACCCGCCGTCTGCATCGTAGCTCCGCGTACGGAAAATCCGGATACCTGCGGTATGCCGGCCGATGCCGCCGGTCCTGCTTCCGGCCGTACAGAGCCTTGCCCCGTTTGTTCTGCTCCCGGCTGAACTGCGGACGGTGCCGTTTGTCCTGCCGCCGGTGGAGCTGCGGCCTGTCCTGCGTCCGGTCGAACCGCGGTTTGTCCTGCTTCCGGCCGAACTGCGGCCTGCACCGTTGCTCCCGCACCCGGCTGGGGCGTACCCGGCGTCGCTTGCCCTGCCGCGGAAACTGTCTGCGCCTGAACTGTAGACGCGCTCTGCTGCGGCGCGGGTCGTGCCGCAGCCGTCGGAGTCGCCGCCGCGCCTGCGGCCGTACGGGGTGAGAGGGCGGGGAGGGAATACTCCCCGGAGGAGGTCAGATCGTCATTTTTTTTTTGGCCGAGTCCTGCGATCTTCATCAGGCCCAGCTCGACGAGCAATCGCTGGTTCGACGATTGCCGGATCTTCCCGTCGAGCTCCGTCAGAATGGAGATGGCTCCGAACAGGAACTCGACATTGCAGGCGCCCGCCTGCGTCCGGTATCGTTCGAGCAGCGTTCCGGTCATTTCGATCAGCCGCAGCGTTTCGGGGCGCTTGGCCATCAGCAGGTCGCGCATGTGGCGGTTGAGTCCCGCCGTGAAGGTCTGCCCCGAAAAGCCTTTCGAGAGCACCGTGTCGAACGTGACCAGCACATCGACGTAGTTGCCTGCGAGCAGCATCTCCGTAACGCTGAAATAGGTGTCGTAATCCAGCACGTTGAGCGTCTGGGCCACGTTGCGGTAGTCGAGCGTCGTGCCGCAGAACGACACGGCCTTGTCGAACATCGACAGGGCGTCGCGCATGCCGCCGTCGGCTTTCTGCGCGATGAGGTTCAGCGACTCTTCGTCGGCCGAGATGTTCTCCTGCCCGGCGATGTATTTGAGGTATTCGACGCTGTCCTCGACGCGGATGCGGTTGAAGTCGTAAATCTGGCACCGCGAGAGGATGGTCGGAATGATCTTGTGTTTCTCGGTCGTCGCGAGGATGAAGATGGCGTGTGCGGGCGGCTCTTCGAGCGTCTTGAGGAAGGCGTTGAAGGCTGCGGCCGAGAGCATGTGGACCTCGTCGATGATGAATACCGAGTAACGGCCCACCTGCGGGATGATGCGCACCTGCTCGATCAGCGTGCGGATGTCCTCCACCGAGTTGTTCGATGCGGCGTCCAGCTCGTGGATGTTCAGCGAGCGGCCCTCGTTGAACGAGCGGCACGATTCGCACTCGTTGCAGGCTTCTGCGCCGTTGGGGCTCAGGCAGTTGATGGCCTTTGCAAAGATGCGGGCGCAGGTGGTCTTTCCCACGCCGCGGGGACCGCAGAAGAGGTAGGCATGGGCCAGCTGGGCGCGCTCGATGGCGTTTTTGAGCGTCGAGGTAATATGTTTCTGCCCGACGACCGAGGCGAAGGTCGCGGGGCGGTATTTGCGTGCGCTGACGATAAAATCACTCATAGTTCCGCAAAGATAAGAAATATGAGCGAAGATTTGAAAATTCGGGATTAAAAATTGTCCCCTCCGCCGTCCCTGCGCGCCCGTCCGCCGTTGCGCCAAATTGGCGCATTTTGACAGCGTGTTGTGACAAAACATGACACAATGACCGAAAAATGAGGTTGGCAGGTGTTTTGCGGATGTTGATGACGAATGGTTTGCGTCTGCGATCCGGTCGCAATGCGACGAGTCCCCGCCGGGCGGGGATTTGAGGGGGAGTCGGACTTGCATGCGCGGCGGTAAGCCGCGGGTTGCGGCCCCGGACGCGAACCATCGGACCGTGTGAAATTTAACTTTGCGATTATGAATATAAACACTTTGACCATCAAGGCGCAGGAGGCGTTGCAGGCAGCGCTCAACCTTGCGCGGGAGCGCGGACAGCAGGCTGTCGAGCCGCTCCATCTGCTCGCGGTGCTGATCCGCGAGGACGATTCGCTGGCCACGTTCCTGCTGGGACGCGTCGGCGTGAACGTGCGCGGACTGCGCGACGAAACCCAGCGCGCCGTCGGCTCCCTGCCGCGGGTCGAGGGCGGCGGCGAGCAGTTCTTTGCGCAGGAAACCTCGAAGGTGATCCAGCGCGCCGTGGACTTCACCAAGAACTTCGGCGACAAATATGCTTCGGTCGAACACCTTCTGCTGGGGCTCGTGGCCGAACGCGGACAGGCGGCCGACATCCTCAAGCGCAGCGGCGCCACCGAGAAGGAGCTTCTCGAAGCGATCCGTATCTTCCGCAAGGGTGCGACGGTCGATTCGCAGACCTCCGAACAGCAGTTCGACGCGCTGGGCAAGTACGCCGTCAACCTCAACGAACAGGCCCGTTCGGGCAAGCTCGACCCGGTGATCGGCCGCGACGAGGAGATCCGGCGCGTGTTGCAGATTCTCTCGCGCCGCACCAAGAACAACCCGATTCTGGTCGGCGAAGCCGGCGTGGGCAAGACTGCCATCGCCGAGGGCATCGCCCACCGTATCGTGGACGGCGACGTGCCCGAAAACCTGAAATCGAAGGTGATCTACTCGCTCGACATGGGCGCCCTTATCGCGGGCGCCAAGTATCAGGGCGAGTTCGAGGAGCGGCTCAAGGCCGTCGTGCAGGAGGTCGTCGCCAGCGAAGGCGAAATACTGCTGTTCATCGACGAGATCCACACCCTCGTCGGCGCCGGCAAGTCGTCGGGCGCGATGGACGCCGCCAATATCCTCAAACCCGCGCTTGCGCGCGGCGACCTGCGGACCATCGGCGCCACGACGCTCGACGAGTATCAGAAATACTTCGAGCAGGACAAGGCCCTCGAACGCCGTTTCCAGAAGGTGATGGTCGACGAGCCGACGCAGGAAGACGCCATTTCGATCCTCCGCGGACTGAAAGACCGTTACGAGAACCACCATCAGGTCCGCATCAAGGACGAGGCGATCGTCGCCGCCGTCGAACTTTCGACGCGCTACATCACCTCGCGTTTCCTGCCCGACAAGGCGATCGACCTCGTGGACGAGGCGGCTTCGCGCCTGCGTCTGGAGATGAACTCCGTGCCTGAGGAGATCGACACCCTCGACCGGCGTGTGCGCCAGCTCGAAATCGAGCGCGAGGCGATCCGCCGCGAGAAGGACAGGGAGCGTGTGGAGCAGCTCACCAAGGAGATCGAGGAACTGAAGTCCAGAGACGCCGAGATGCGTGCCAAATGGCAGGGCCAGCGCGATCTGCTGAAGAGGATTCAGGAGAACAAGGACCGGATCGAGCAGCTGAAGATCGAGGCCCAGCAGGCCGAGCGGCAGGGCGACTACGGCAAGGTGGCCGAAATCCGCTACGGCAAGATTCAGGAGGCCGAAAAGGAGATCGCCGCCTTTCAGGAGGAGTACAAGCTGGCGTCGGCCAACGGCTCGATGATCAAGGAAGAGGTCGATGCGCAGGACGTCGCCGAGGTGGTGTCGCGCTGGACGGGTATCCCCGTGACGCGCATGCTGGCTTCCGAACGCGAGAAACTGCTGCACATGGAGGACGAGCTGCACCGGCGCGTCATCGGTCAGGAGCAGGCCATCGCCGCCATTTCCGACGCCGTGCGCCGTTCGCGCGCCGGGTTGAACGACCCCCGCAAGCCGATCGGCTCGTTCATCTTCCTCGGCACCACGGGCGTCGGCAAGACCGAGCTGGCCAAAGCGCTGGCCGAGTTCCTCTTCAACGACGACTCGATGATGACGCGTATCGACATGAGCGAGTATCAGGAGCGCCACAGCGTGTCGCGTCTGGTGGGAGCGCCTCCGGGATACGTCGGTTACGACGAGGGCGGCCAGCTCACCGAAGCCGTGCGCCGCAAGCCCTATTCGGTCGTGCTGCTCGACGAGATCGAGAAAGCGCACCCCGACGTCTTCAACATTCTCCTGCAGGTGCTCGACGACGGCCGTCTGACCGACAATAAGGGCCGCACGGTGGACTTCCGCAATACGATCATCATCATGACTTCGAACATGGGATCGCATATCATTCAGGAGAATTTCGCGGCGGCGTTCAGCGGCGAGAAGCTCGCGCCCGAAGTGGTCGAGAAGACCCGGATGGACGTCATCGACCTTTTGAAACAGCAGCTGAAGCCCGAATTCCTGAACCGTATCGACGAGATCGTGATGTTCGAGCCGCTGACGCGCCGGGATATCGAGCGCATCGTGGACATCCAGCTGGGCGCCGTGCGCCGGATGCTGGCCGAGACCGGCATCCGCCTCGAATACAGCGACAAGGCGCGCGAATGGATCGCCGCCGCCGGCTACGACCCGCTCTACGGCGCGCGTCCGGTCAAACGTACGATCCAGCGTTACATCGTCAACGAACTCTCGAAACGGATTCTGGCCGGCGACGTCAACCGCGAAAAACCGATCAAGATCGGCGCCGACGACAAGGGCCTGACCTTCGCCAACTGAGAGCGGCCGCAAGACCGCCGGAGCGGGGTCTCGGATGCGCCGCTTCCTGAAAACGAAATGGTTCCGGATTTTTCCGGAACCATTTTTTATTGCCGCCCGCGTTCGGAGCACTCCTCTTTCGGCCCTGCGGGAGACGTTCCGCCTACTTTACGAACCTGCTGAAGAATTTCCACAGCTCCTCGCCCGTGTCGATGTCCTGCTCGCCCCACGCGTGTTTGCCGCCGACGATTTCGTAAAGCCACACCTCGCTTCCCCCAGCGCCGCCCGTGAAGCGGTGCGCGATCACCGTGCGGCCGCCGGGGGCCTTTGCCGGCAGCGTGTCGGTCTGCATGACGGTGCAGCGGTTCTTCGCCGCCCAGTAATGTACGGCCAGCGGCACGGGCAGATAAGCTCCCCAGCCGCCTTTGTTCTGCGGATCGCCCAGCCATGCCGAGGTCTTGTCCTCCGTGCCGTGGATTTCGAAGAGCGGAACCGGCGCCGTACTCCGGTCCGCTTTGTAGAGCCAGTCGAGCATCAGTCCCGAAACCGGCGCCACGGCGGCGAACAGGCGGGGACGCTGCGCCGCCAGCTGGTAACACATCTCTCCGCCGTTCGACATGCCCGTGCAGAAGACGTTGTGCCGGCTCAGTCCGTGCTTTTTCTGCAAATGGCGCACCAGCTCGGTCAGGAACCGCACGTCGTCGACGGTCATGTCGGCCTGAAAGGGGTATCCCACGTTCCAGCAGCTCTTGCCGCGTCCGTCTTTCGCGCCCTGCGGGTAGCAGACGGCGAAACCGTGGCGGTCGGCCGTGGCGTTCATGGCGAAACGGTCGGGATTGTTGTTGCCGCCGTAGCCGTGCAGGACGACGACCAGCGGGGCGTTCTCCGGCAGGCCGGCGGGCAGGTGCAGTTTGTAGGTGCGCTCCATGCCGCCCGAACGCAGGATGTAATCCGGGGTCTCCGGCGCCACGGACTGCGCCCGGCAGATGCTTGCCGCGAAGAGCAGAAGGGCCGTAAGAAGAAAACCCTTTGCCGCGGCGGATTTCAGCAGGTGTCTCATTTTCAGCAGTATTCGATTTACAGACCCTTGCGGGCGATGCGCCATGCCAGACTGTTGTATAGCCCGATCAGCGGAGCGCGCCAGCTGCGGGGCAGGGCGTTGAGGACGCGGACCTTGCGCAGCGTGCGGCGGTAGGTCTTGGTGTAGCCGAAAAACTCCGCCGCGCGCGCCGCCTCTTTTGTGCCGCCCTTGGCGCTGATGATGAGCGCTTTGCCCAATGCCGCGCGGGCCACGAATTCGTTGTATTCCTCAGGCGCCGACGGGTCGTAAAGTTCCTCGAACGAATAGCGCGTCCGTTCGGGCGTGTAGCTCGACGCCGAGCGGTTCGATGCGACCTTCGAGTAGTTCGCCAGCGGCTTGGGCGAGAAGCAGACCGCGTAGCGGCGGGCGATCTTGATCCACATATACATGTCGCCGCCGATCTTCATCCCTTCGGGGAATCCGCCCACCGCCTCGAAGACCGCGCGCGGTACTGCGCTGGCCGACGGGATCGAGATGTACCGGTGCGCCGAGTCGCGGAAGAAGTTGGCGACCACACCGCGTTCCGAAGGGGTGCGGGCCGGGAAACGCCCGTCGTGGCTGACGATGTTGAAGGCCGTCGAGTAGACCCCGCAGCCCGGAAACTCCGCGATCATCGCGGCGATCTCCTCCAGAAATCCCGGCTCCCACGTGTCGTCGGCGTCCAGCAGGGCGATGTAGTCGCCCGTCGATTCGGCGATGGCGCGGTTGCGGGCCGCGCATTCGCCGGCGTTGGGCTGCGTGACGAGTTTCACGAGCGGCGAGCGGATGCCGCGCACGATTTCTGCGCTGCGGTCCGTCGAACCGTCGTCCACGACGACGATCTCTGCCGGGGGCAGCGTCTGGGCTAGCACCGAACGCAGGGTGTCGCCGATTTCGCGTTCCTTGTTGTAGAGGGGTATGATGACCGAGATGGTTGCGGATGCCATTTTTAGCGGTTTGATTTATTGCGAAGATACCGATCTTTTGCTACATTTGCAAATAATTAACGGGTGCGCGGCACTCTTCAGGCGACCTTCCGGGCTGAAACCGGCCGGCCCTATGCGCGCGGAGTCCCTCCCGCCGCTCCCGTTCCGCTCTTCCCGTTCCGGACGGGAATTAACGAATAACGCACTATGACCGCAGCCGAGAAACTCATCGCTTTCATCCGCAACTCGTTCGACACGGCGTTGTATTTCGCCGTGATGGCAGTCAAGGAGAATTTCCGCAACTACGTCGGGCGTGCCGGAACGGTCGGCCGGCCGGCGCAGTCGATGGTGATTCTGGGCAACGGCCCCTCGCTGGCCGGTGACCTGCCGCGGCTGATCGAACGCCGCGAATACGAAACCGAAGATTTCCTTGCTGTCAATTTTTTCGCCGAAGACGACCGCTTCGAGGTCGTGAAGCCGAAGTATTACGTCCTTTCCGACCCGATGTTCTTCCGTGACAGCGCATGCCGCGACCGCGTCCGGGCGCTTTACGCGACGCTCGCCCGCAAGGTTGCGTGGCCGATGAACCTCTACGTGCAGTACTATAACCCCGAAGGCTTCGACTACCGCGCCGCGCTGCCCAATTCCAATATCCGCATCGTCCGCTTCCATACCCAGATGTACCGCGGTTTCAGAAGTCTCGAATTTTGGCTTTTCCGCCGCGGGCTGGGAAGCGCCAATTTCGGAACGGTGGTGCAGGTCGGCGAATACGTCGCTCTGCTGCTGGGGTATAAGCGGATCGAGCTTTACGGCGTGGACCATACGCTGTTGGACGGACTCTGCGTGGACGATGGGAACCGGCTCTGCCGCATCGACCGCCACTATTACGACGGAGCGGAAGCCGCCGCGCCGCAGCCTATTTACAAGAAGGTTCCCCATGTGCCCTATACGATGGCGGACTATCTGGCCGAAGTCGCCGAACTGTTCCGCGGCCACGAAGTCCTGCGCGACTATGCCGCCGCGCTCGGTGCGCGGATCGTCAACCGCACCCGCGGTTCGATGATCGACGCCTACGAACGGAACCCGGAGTGAGCTGCCCGATGAAAACGAAAAAGGAGGAATCGAAATTTCTCCTTCTTCGTATCGCCTGATGTGCCGGTAGATGCGCCGGAATTTATTTGGGCAGGTTGCGGCTTGCGGCGATGATCTCGGCCATCGTGAAATCCTCCGGATAGTCGATGTCCAGCCCCTCGATGCGGTCCACTACCGCCATGTAGGGCCTGTCGCCGATCCTGCGGTGCCGCCCGGTCCACAAGGCCCGCGGGAAGATGAAGAACGCGCTGGTTTCGATATACACCGGCTCGATGGTCTGCGTGCGGGGGATGTTTTCGGGCGAATAGTTGAGCGGCCGCCCCTCGTACCATGCGAACGTCTGTATCTTTTCGGCGCTGAATGCCGAGTCGTATTCGCCCGAAACCACTTTCCGGAGCGCATCCGCGACGGTCTCGGCGCGGATAAAGGGCGACGTGGCGTGCGCCAGCACATAGAGGTCGGCTTCGACCTCGGCGGTGAAGCTGTCGTAAATCTCCCGTCCCAGCGTCGTGTCGCGGTCCAGCTCCTCGCTGCGGCGCAGGAACCGCACCCCTTCGGGCAGGAATTCGCGGATCCGCTCGTCGCTGCAATAGACGTAAACCTCGTCGATTCCTTCGACCTCGGTCAGCGTTCGGAGTATGTGGCACATGAGCGGCGACCCGCTCAGCGGACGCAGGTTCTTGCCGCTGACGCGCTGGCTGTTGAGCCGTATGGGGACGAATGCTGCTGTTTTCATAATTCGGTTTTATATCGGGGCCTGCCCGCCTTGCGGCGGAAACCCGTTTAGGTTCACTGTACCAGTAAGTTGCATCCTCTGATGTCGCTGTGGTCGATGCGCCCCTCGACGACGAACGCTCCGCGGGCATCGACCCGGCCCACGTCCTGCGTCTGGATGAACGCGCACGACCACCAGTTCGCCAGATCGGCGATGTTCAGCCCTCCGCGCGTTCCCGCGGGCTGCGGATCGAACGGATCGTTCACGTCGCGGGTCGTGACGCGCATCCACGGCGGACAGCGGAAGAGGTTGCCGCCCTGCGAATAGGCCTGCGAAGTCAGCTCGGCCATGCCGTATTCGGAGTGTATCGCGCCGACGCCGAATGCGCCGCACAGGATTTTGTGGAACTCCTCCTTGGGAATCTCTTCGCGGTAACCCTTCATGCCGCCCGTCTCCATTATGACCGTATTTTCGAGCTTCGGGGCGTAACGCTCCGCCAGATCCCACAGTGCATAGCTTACGCCCAGCAGGATTTTGGGCTTCGGATCGGCCTGCATGGCCGTCAGCAGCGCGTCGTAGTCGTCCAAGTAGAAGCCGCCCGAACCGCAGTCGGCGATCAGCCGGTCGGCCATGTAGACCAGCGACGACCCCTTGCGGCGCAGGTAATTGGGCAGCAAGGCATAGAGGCTCCACTGCCCCGGTTCGCCGTAGAACGTGCGGAATGCTGCGCGGAACGTCCGTTCGTAAAGCGCCAGCGAGCGCATCGGGTGGCGCGACGGCGTCATGCCCGTTGTTGCCGACGAGGTGAAGACCGCCTCCGGCTCCGTGCCGCCGCAGTAGACGTCGTGGGTCTTGAAGATTTCGATCGGCAGGAACGGAATTTCGCGGGCCGCTCGCACCTCTTCGGGCTGCACTCCGGCTAGCGCGAGATACTCGCGATAGGGCGGGCATTCGGCCGCCTGCCGCCTGAATACCTCCAGTGCGGCGGCTTCGAACGCCGCGTCGTCCGTGATCCCGAATATGTCGTCCTGCGTAATCATTTCATTGCAAAGGTAAATATATTTCGAAATTCGGCAAAATCCCTTTTCTGCGGACGGAATAAGTCCGGCAGGGCGGTTCCCTGCGTAGCGCTTCCGAAAGTCTGTCCCCCGCGTCGTTCCCGAAAGCCCGTTCCCGAAAGCCCGTCCCTGAAAGCTCGTTCCCGCAGGTGCATGCCTGCAGGTCCGCTTCCGCAGGTGTGTGAAAGGCCGCCGCCTCTCTGCCGCTTGCGTCGGTCATGAAATAAAAATCCACAATCGGACTCCCTTCCGGGACCCCGATTATGGATCGGATATAGTCGCTTCGCGCGGTGTCGGAACCGCTCCGCCGCTACTTCTTGTTGGTTTTGGGCGCCAGCATCATGTTCATCTTCTTGCCGTCGAGCTTGGGCATCATCTCCACTTTGGCGACCTCTTCGAGGTCGGTGGCGAAGCGGAGCAGCAGGATTTCGCCCTGCTCCTTGAAGACGATCGAACGGCCGCGGAAGAAGACGTACGCCTTGACCTTGCACCCCTCCTTCAGGAAGTTGGTGGCGTGCTTGAGCTTGAAGTTGTAGTCGTGGTCGTCGGTCTGCGGACCGAAGCGGATCTCCTTGATCACGACTTTCACCTGATTGGCTTTCAGCTCCTTGGCCTTTTTCTTCTGCTGGTAGAGGAATTTCTGGTAATCGGCGATGCGGCATACGGGCGGCTCGGCCTTGGGCGAGATCTCGATCAGGTCGAGTTCCATGCTGTCGGCGAGCTTCAGCGCTTCGCGTATGGGTAAAACCAGCGGTTGTTCGACGTTGTCGCCCACGACGCGCACTTCGGGAGCCGTTATCTGCTCGTTGATGCGGTGCGGATTCTCCTTTTCGGGCGGGCGGCGCCCGTACCGGTTGTTGGTGCCGGCTGCCGGTTTCGGCCGGTTATTCCCGGGGTTGAATGGCCTCGGCGGGAATGGTTTCGGTGCTGCGATAATCGTAAAGTATTAAAGTGGTTAATTACTTTTGTTTTTCATTGTCCGGCTGCCGGGGCGTGACCTGCGGCGTGCCGTAAACCCCGCCGTCCGGAATTTCCCCCGAAAGGGGAAGTCCCGGATGCGGACCGGAGTCGTTATTTCTTTTCCATTTTGTTAGCCTCGATCTCCTCCTTCACCATTCCGGCGATGAAGTCGCGGAAGCCTTCGAGCGTCATCTGACCCTTGTCGCCTTCGCCCTGCGCGCGTACCGACACGAGTCCTTCGGCCTCCTCCTTCTCGCCGACGATCAGCAGGTAGGGGATGCGCTTGAGTTCGTTGTCGCGGATCTTGCGGCCGATTTTCTCGTTGCGGTCGTCCACCTCGGTCCTCACGTCGCTGCGGTTGAGGTACTCCGCGACCTGCAGGGCGTAGTCGTTGAACTTCTCCGAAATGGGGAGCACCACGACCTGCTGGGGCGAGAGCCACAACGGGAACTTGCCGCCCGTATGCTCCAGCAGTACGGCCACGAAACGCTCCATCGAGCCGAACGGCGCGCGGTGAATCATGATCGGGCGGTGCAGTTTGTCGTCCGCGCCCTTGTACGTCAGGTCGAACCGCTCCGGCAGGTTGTAGTCCACCTGAATGGTTCCCAGTTGCCACTTGCGGCCGATGGCGTCCTTGACCATGAAGTCGAGCTTGGGACCGTAGAACGCGGCTTCGCCATACTCCACGACCGTATTGAGTCCCTTCTCCTCGGCGGCCTGCATGATGGCGCTTTCGGCCTTCTCCCAGTTTTCGTCCGAGCCGATGTACTTCTCCTTGTTGTTGGGGTCGCGCAGCGAAATCTGTGCCGTATAGTTGTCGAACTTCAGCGTCTTGAAGATGTAGAGCACGATGTCGATCACCCGCTCGAACTCTTCGAGCAGCTGGTCGGGGCGTACGAACAGGTGGGCGTCGTCCTGCGTGAATCCGCGGACGCGGGTCAGTCCGTGCAGTTCGCCCGACTGCTCGTAGCGGTACACGGTGCCGAATTCCGCCAGCCGGACGGGCAGCTCCTTGTACGAACGCGGCTTCGAACGGTAAATCTCGCAGTGGTGCGGGCAGTTCATCGGCTTCAGGAGATACTCCTCGCCCTCGATCGGGGTGTGAATCGGCTGGAACGAATCCTTGCCGTACTTGGCGTAGTGTCCCGAAGTCACGTACAGCTCCTTGTTGCCGATATGCGGGGTGATGACCTGCTGGTAGCCGTACTCCTTCTGCACGTTGCGCAGGAACTGCTCCAGCCGGTCGCGCAGTGCGGCGCCTTTCGGCAGCCACAAGGGCAGACCCTGTCCCACGCGCTGCGAGAAACAGAACAGTTCGAGGTCCTTGCCCAGCTTGCGGTGGTCG
Organism: Alistipes finegoldii DSM 17242; assembly: GCF_000265365.1. Classification (NCBI taxonomy): domain Bacteria; kingdom Pseudomonadati; phylum Bacteroidota; class Bacteroidia; order Bacteroidales; family Rikenellaceae; genus Alistipes; species Alistipes finegoldii. Next base: position 1,245,534 of record NC_018011.1, on the reverse strand, counting down.
CGTTTCTTGGCCTCCTCCATCATCACGAGGTATTCGTCGAGCATCGACTTCTTGGGGAACGAGATGCCGTAGATGCGCGTCAGCATCTTGTTCTTCTCGTTGCCGCGCCAGTAGGCACCTGCCACCGAAGTCAGCTTGAGGGCCTTGATGTAACCCGTGTTGGGGATGTGCGGACCCCGGCAGAGGTCGGTGAACGCACCGTTGGTATAGAATGAGATGGTTCCGTCCTGCAGGTCCGAGATCAGTTCGACCTTGTACTGGTCGCCCTTCTCGGTGAAGGTCTTGAGCGCTTCGGCCTTGGGGACCTCGCGGCGGACGAGCTGCTCCTTGTTGCGGGACAGCTCCTGCATCTTCTGTTCGATCTTCGGAAGGTCGGCCTCGGTGATCGGCGTCGGCGAATCGACGTCGTAGTAGAAGCCGTTTTCGATAGCGGGGCCGATGCCGAACTTGATGCCCGGATAGAGGGCTTCGAGGGCTTCGGCCAGCAGGTGCGACGAGGTGTGCCAGAAGGCGTGCTTGCCCTCTTCGTCGTCCCATTTGTAGAATTTGACCGAGGCGTCCTCCCCGATCGGGCGCGTCATGTCTACCGTCGCGCCGTTTACCGAAGCGGCAAGAGAGTCGGCAGCTAAACGAGGGCTGATACTCTCTGCGATCTGGTAAGCAGTAGTCCCTTCGGCGTATTCTCTGACCGAGCCGTCGGGAAAAGTGATTTTGATCATAAAATATAAATTAAGTTTTCGGGGCCTTCGGCGCTTCCACAATTACGAGACGGAATACGCCTCCGGTTTGCCCGGTTTGCTGTTTCTGTTCTTGCTGCGCCCTGCCCGCAATCTTTGGGCGGATACGGCGGATGTCGTTTGCTCTTCCTCTTGCTCTTGCTCTTGCTCTTGCTCTTCCTCTTCCTCTTCCTCCGGCCCAGATCCCGGTTTTTCGTCGCTCCTGCGCTAATCCTCCTTTTCGGTCTGCGGCAGGTCCTTGACCGAGACGTCGCGGCCGCCCTTCTCGCGTTCGGCGCGTTGCAGCGGGTTGCGGCTCCATTCGGCCCATGCGCGGCGGTGCTCGACGATGTCGATCGCGGCGTAAATCGCCGAGCGCATCGACTGCGGGTCGGCTTTGTCCTGCCCGGCGATGTCGTAGGCCGTGCCGTGGTCGGGCGAGGTGCGGACCTTCGAGAGTCCGGCCGTGAAGTTCACGCCGTCGGGCGAAAGCGTCTTGAACGGCGCCAGCCCCTGATCGTGGTACATGGCCAGTATGCCGTCGTATTTTGCGTATCCTCCGCCTGCGAAAAGCCCGTCGGCGGCAAACGGCCCGAACGCCAGCACGCCCTGATTGAACGCCTCGACGACGGCCGGGCGGATGATCTCCTGCTCCTCGCGTCCCAGCAGTCCTCCGTCCCCGGCATGCGGGTTGAGAGCCATCACGGCGATGCGCGGCTCGACGATGCCGAAGTCCTCTTTCAGCGTGCGGCGGAGCGTATGCAGGTCGCGCACGATCTTCTCCCCGGTGATGCTGCCGCTGATCTCCGACACCGGAATGTGCTTGGTGACCAGCCCCACGCGCAGAATCTCGCTGCACATGATCATCATCGGCTCCCCGCCCAGTTCGGCCCCGATGAATTCGGTATGGCCCGTGAAGTGGAACCCGTCGCCCTGCACGCTCTCCTTGTTGAAGGGGGCTGTGACGATGGCGTCGAGCAGCCCCTCCTTCAGCTCCTGCGTCGCGCGGCGCAGCGCCTCGACGGCGGCGCGCCCGGCCTCGGCCGAAGCTTTGCCCGGTTCGATCTGCTCCGTGTCGCCGCATGCGACGAGGTTCACTTTGCCGCGGCGGGCGTCGCGGGCCGACGTTACGGCGTTGAACTGCACCGGTTCGGTCTGTGCGAGCGTATTTCGGTAATAGGCCGCGGCCTTGGGCGAGCCGTATACGACGGGCGTGAAAAGCTCCGTCATGCGCGGATCGGCCAGCGCCTTGAGGATGACCTCCCAGCCGATGCCGTTCGTGTCGCCCTGCGTGATGCCTATTTTAAGTTTCTGTTCTGACATGGATACAAGTATTTCAATCTACAAAGATACATATTATTCAGAATCTGCAATAGGCCGGATGCAATTAAAATGTTTTTTTGCACTGCGGCGATCCGTAATGTTTTGCGGATGGACTATTTTTTCCTACCTTTGTTTTATGCAGCCTGTTAGGGCTGATGACATATTCGGATTAAAGCGCATCGGCTTTTTTCTTACCGTCGAAAATTGGACACTTTCGCGTAACGTAAGGAACAAAGGTTGATGCTCTCGCTGTTTTCGGCGTGGGCATTTACCGTATTCTACGTTACAGGTCGTCCAATACCTCGATGGTGGATTCGGTGATACTGCCCGCGCTTTTTTCGATAAACCGCCCGAAAGATGGAACCTTGCGCACAAAAGACGACTAAAAAACACAATCCGGAACTGGTCGATACGGTTTTCCGGCTGATGTTCGAAATATTATGGGTGGCTCCCTACGACCGGCGCCGGAGCAATGCGGCGCTTTCGGAGTTCGAACGCCGCGGCCGGGAGACTGCCGTGCTGCTGGCCGCCACCGACTTGCGCTCGGCCTCGCCCGGCGAACTGCAGACGCTCTTGCAGGCCGTCGGCCGGCTCGTGCAGACCATAGGCCGGCTCGAATCGGAGGCGCTTTTCTCCCGCTGGCAGTGTGCCGAAGCGCTGGCGCAGGTGCGGCGGATCGCCGCCATCGTGCAGGAGCATGCCGCCGTTGCCGTGGGCTGAGCCTTTTGCCGGCGCCTGTCTGTTGCGGGGCTTTGTCGGTTTGTTCGCGGTTTGTTATCGGTTTGCCGCCGGGCGGCATGCGCTGAATCGGTTTTGCGTTGCGCCGGACTTGTGTCTAATCTGCCTTGTGCCGACCTGCCTTGTGCCGACCTGCCTTGTGCTGAATCTGCTTTGCGTCGCGCCTGCCTTTGCCGAACCTCCCTTGTGCCGCAGTCGGTTCCCGCGCCGCGGGCCTTGCCGGATGTCGCAAAAAAAATAACTGCCGGGAGCAATCCCGGCAGTCTTTTATTTGTGGTGCGGCGGGCCTATTTCCCGCTTCCCATGCCTGCCCGACGCCGGAATTCCGAGCATACGATGCCCGTGGCCATCGCCACGTTGAGCGACTCCGACCCGCGGCGGTCGGCGGGGTAGGGCGGGATGAAGAGCTTGTGCGTCACGGCGCGCGCCGCGGCCTGCGAGATGCCGCGGCCTTCGTTGCCCATGACGACGACGCCCTCTTCCGTAAGCGTCGTGCCGTAGATATTCTCCCCTTCCAGAAACGTGCCGTAAACGGGCAGCCCGGCGGCTCCCGCGTCGTGCAGAAACGCTCCCAGATCGGTGTAGTGAACCCGCACCCGCAGAATCGCGCCCATCGTGGCCTGCACGACCTTCGGGTTGAAGCAGTCGGCCGAAGCCTCCGAGCAGACGATGTCGGCGATGCCGAACCAGTCGGCCAGCCGGACGATCGTGCCGAGGTTGCCGGGGTTCTGCACGTCGTCGAGCGCCAGCGTCAGCCGCCCCGCGAGCGACCGCATGTCCAGCCCGTAGCGGGGCGTCTCGACGATTGCCAGCGAGTTGGCGGCGGTTTTGAGCAGCGACAGCCGCTCCATGTCGCGCGGGGCGACGGTCTCGACCTCCGGCCCTGCGAACACGCCCTCCAGCGCGAAGATCTTGCGGACCTTCAGGTGCGAGCCGCGCAGTTCGCCGATGAGTTTCTCCCCTTCGGCCACGAACAGTCCGTGTTCCGTGCGTCCGCGTTTGTCGGCCAGCGCGCGGACGAGTTGTATTTCGGCTTTCGTCATCGTTGTTTCTCTATGGTGAAGGTGACGCCTTCGGTGGCCGGATAGGTCTCCGGGAAGATCGCGCGGGCCTCTTCGACCAATATGTTTTCGTTCTTGTAGCGGGACGAATAGTGTCCGATTATCAGCCGCTTGGCTCCGGCCTTTAGGGCGGCTTTGGCCGCGTCGGCGCTTGTCGAGTGGCCCCGCTCCTTGGCCGTTTTCTGTTCGGCGGCGGCGTAGGTCGCCTCGTGGTACATCAGGTCCGCGCCCTTGGCCAGCGTCGCGGCCTTCGCCGAGAAGTTGGTGTCCGAGAGGTAGGCGTACGACCGGGGCGCATAGGGGCGGTAGGTCAGCTCCGCGTTGGGTATGACCTCGCCCGTCGGGAGCGCGATCTCCTCGCCCCGCTTGGCGGCGGTGATCTGCGCGACCGTAAGGCCGTATTTCGCGATCTTGAACTTCTCGACGTTCAGCGGCGGCTCCTTCTCGCGGAAGAGGAATCCCGCCGTCGGCACCCGGTGGCGCAGCGGAATGCTCCACACTTCGAGCGTGCGGTTTTCCAGCAGCAGCGCGTGCTTGGTCGTGTCCACCTCGGTCCAGACCACCGGATAGGGCAGCTCGCTGTCAAAAAACCGCAGGTGGCAGGCCAGTATCTCGCCGAAAGGCGCCGGGGCGAATACCCGCAGCGGGGTTTTGCGCCCGTAGAGCGCCAGCGTCGAGATCAGCGGAAAGAGTCCGAAGACATGGTCGCCGTGCAGGTGCGAGATGAACACGGCGCGCAGTTTCAGCGGGGTGATCCCGCAGCGGATCAGCTGCTGCTGCACTCCCTCGCCCGCATCGACCAGATAGTACTGCTCGTGCACATTGACCGCTTGGGCCGACGGATGGCGGCTCAGAGTGGGCTTGGCGGAGGACGATCCGAGTATGGTGACGCTGAAACTCATGCGGGGTGCCTGTTTTTGTTCGCTCTGCGTGATTCGGTTTACTCTGCGCGGTTCAGGATGAAGCGTTCGCAGTCGATCGCCGCGATGCAGCCCGACGCCGCGGCCGTTATGGCCTGCCGGTAATGCGGGTCGCGCACGTCGCCCGCGGCAAAGACCCCTTCGATATTGGTCTTCGAGGTGCCCGCTTCCGTTTTGATGTACCCTTCCGCGTCGAGCGTCAGCTGGTCGGCGAAAAGCTCCGTATTGGGATGGTGGCCGATGGCGAGGAAGAATCCCGCTATGTCGATCCTGACCTCCTTGCCGTCGTTGCAGCGCAGCAGCGCGCCCGTCACGCCCGATTCGTCGCCCAGCACCTCGGCGGTGTTGTGGTTGAACATCACTTCGATATTGGTGGTGTTGAACACCCGCTCCTGCATGGCCTTCGAAGCGCGCAGGTGGGGCTTGCGCACGATCATGTAGACCTTGCGGCAGATCGAGGCCAGATAGGTGGCCTCCTCGCAGGCCGTGTCGCCGCCGCCGACCACGGCCACGTCCTTCTTGCGGTAGAAGAATCCGTCGCACGTGGCGCACGCGCTGACGCCCATGCCGCGGAATTTCGTTTCCGAAGGCAGGCCGAGGTATTTTGCCGATGCTCCCGTGGCGATGATGAGCGTCTCGGCCTTGATCTGCGTCGTGCCGTCGATCACCACGTGGAACGGACGCGACGAGAGGTCCACGCTCGTCACGGTTCCGATGCGGATGTCGGCTCCGAAGCGTTCGGCCTGACGGCGCATGTCGGCCATCATCTGCTGGCCGCTGACGCCGTCGGGATAGCCCGGAAAATTCTCCACGTCGGTCGTGGTCGTGAGCTGCCCGCCCGGCTCGATACCCTCGTAGAGTACGGGCCGGAGGTTGGCGCGCGAAGTATAGATAGCTGCGGTGTACCCTGCGGGGCCGCTGCCGATAATCAGGCATTTGATCGTTTCTTCCATTGTCGTATGTTTTGTGACGTTGTTATCTGCAAATTTCGGACCTGCACGGCTCCTGCCGGACAGGCTCCTGCATATCCTCCCGGCCGAACTCCGTCAGACGGCGGCCCAGATAGTCGAACAGCGCCCAGCGTCCGCCGTGGCGGACGTGCACGATGCTGACCGCCGGGTCGTAATCGACGATTTCGTATTCGGGCGGGATGACGTAGCCTCCTTCGCGGTCGATCAGTCCCATGCCGGTCCGCGTCTGAACCTCGGCGCGGCCTTCGTGGAAGTCGCCCGCCCAGAGGAACTGCGACGGAATCACCGGGTTGTTGTCCGTATCGACGAATCCGAATCCGCCTTCGTCCTCGACGCATACCAGCCCTTCGAATACGTGGCTCGTCCAGCGGTGCCCGGTCAGCTTCCGCACCGGATTGTAGACCGCTTCGACGTCGTTTACCGACTGCCGGGGCATGGGCGCCTCGGCGATCCGGCGTTTCAGGGCCTCGAACGCCTCCGCATCGGCCCCGCCGTTTTCCGCCGCGCCTATGCGGGCGTCGTAATAACGGATCGGTATGATTCGTCCCCGGTGCCAGCGGAGGTTGCTTTCCCGGAGGTTGTTGTGCGTGAATTCCAGCTCCCGCAGGGCTTCGCGCAGCGTGTCGAGCGCCGCGAGCAGAACCGTTTTGTCCTCCGTGAGCAGCGCCTCGGCGAATTCCCGGCCCGGAAGCTGCTGCAGGACGAGTCCCGTGCGCCGCTCGTTGCCCAGCGCGTCGGTCCAGCGCATTTCCTCCGGCAGAATGCGGAATTGCGTCAGGTGTTCGGTGTTCATGCGCCGCAGGACCGAAGCCGTGCGTTCGATGCGGGGCAGTGCTGCAGGCGTCAGGGGCATGGCGGCGAGCCACCGCTCGCCGCGCCATTCGATTTCGGCTTCGGCGAACCGCGTGGTGCGTACCATGCGCGGCATGCCGTTGCAGTCGGTGACGGCGCGGGCGTCGGAGAGCGTCGCCAGCGACAGGTCGGGCGTCAGCAGCGCACGGGTGAAGTGTTGGATGGTCGCTGTCATGGCTATTCGGTTTTGACGCTGATGGAACCTATGTTGAGCATGGTGACCAGCTGGGCCGCCGATGCGTTGTAGCTCATGCCCCGGAACGGGGGCACCGCGCCGGGGCCTTTGGCTTCGCGTATGGCTTCGTTGAATACCGCCGGCATTTCGCTCGAACAGTCGTACAGCAGCGCCGCATAGCGGTTCGTGTAGTTGGCTTCGTGGGCTTCGGGAAAGAATACGTGCCGCCCGGCGTCGCCTGCGGCGATGTGGATGTTTATCAGCAGCACGTTGCCGTCGGCGGTCTCCAGCGCCTTGATCTGGTTGCATACCGCACGCAGCTCCTCGTCGTCGCAGTCGGTCGCCTCGCCGTCGGTGATGTTGAACACCACGGGCGGGAAACTCTCGGCGTTGGCCGCGCGTGCGGTCCATTCGGCGGCGATGTCGCGCACCCGGCGCAGCGCTTCGCACATGGGCGTCTGTCCTGCCGCCTGCGACTCGATCCACGACGGTGCGGGAATCTCGCGCAGGGCGATGCTGCCGTCGGGAAGACGGTGTTCGATCACCTCCGTACGCACCGGCATCTCCCGCGCCGCGAGGGCGCTCACCGGCACCAGCTCTTCGCCGTCGGGCAGCAGCGAGCGCACCTCGTCGTCGCCCGAATAGCCGATCACGGCGATGTCGTAATAGTCGCGTATGCCGTCGCTGCGGCGGGCGCGTTCTACCAGCTCGAAGAGCAGGTCGTTGGTGATGCCTGCCACCGCCTCGGCCTTGGTGAGCCTGCGTCCCCGGAAGAGGATGCTTTCGGCCATCGATCCCGAACAGTCTATGGCCAGTATGAATGCCGTGCGGTGGTTGCGTGTGATGCTTTGTGTATACATGTTGCGTCTATTTTAATCCCCGGACCGAGTAATAGTCGTCGCGTACTTCGCGCTCGTCGTCGCTGTCCAGACCGTAGCTGACGGCCATGTCGAGCGAACAGTCGCGCTCGCGGTCGGCGTCGGTCGTGCGGCGCATCGCCTCCCTTGCGTTGCGCCCCGCCTCGATCGCGTCGCCGATCTCTGCCGCGGTGGGCACGCGCCCCAGCAGCGAGGCGTAAATCCCTTCGGCCCAGCTGTGGGCGTAGTCGTCGTAATGCACGAAAAAGACCCTGAAACGGTTGTCCACCTCTTCGGGCGTTGTCAGCTCGCCGCGGTCCACGGCGTCGAGGATCGCTTCGACCTCGCGTTTGGTGACGTACTGCCCCGCCACGTCGAGCCAGCGGCCACTGCCGTCGTAGCGTGAGGCCGATTCGCCGCGGTCGAGCATGGCGCCCAGCGCCGCGACGACGAATTTGTTGTAAAGTCCGATGCCCCGTTTGAGGGCCGCGGCGCGGATGACCGCCTTGCGGTAGACGTACGACGGCGCGTCGGGGTCCTCTTCGGCCAGCGTGTGGAGCGTGTCCACGGCCCTGAGCATCGCTTCGGTTATGTAAGGGTTGTATTCTTCGAAGTTGATGACGTCGCGTTTGCGTTCGCGGCGGTCGCGCGCCGGCCACTTCTCGATGTCGCGCACGGCGCCGTAGCTGGTGAGGTTCGCGCCCGGCATGAGCGTCGTGCGGCCCTCCTTCTCGATCAGGTAGGAGTAGGGAAACGCCGACGTGTCGTGGTGGTACGAGTGGTGTCCCATGATCATCGTGAAGGCCCCTTCGAGCGCCGGCGACATGATGTAGGCCCCGCTGGCGAACTTGCAGCCGCGCAGATGCACCGACTGGTGTACGGCGCCGCTCTTGAAGAGGTGGTTGCTCTGGTTGGAGCCGCTCCCGGCGTTGAAGAACGAGAACATGCCGGCGATCAGCAGCGACGATTTGTGGTGCGAGACGGTGTAGGGACCCGCGAAGATCGAGGCCGCCTCCCCGTTTTCGCAGTGCGAGTTTGCGAAAAAGAGCGACTCGGCTGCCGTGAAGGCCTTGTCCAGCCGGCAGCTCTCGCCCACGAAGCAGCGTTCGACGATCGACCCGTTGTCGATGTGCGCCTTCTCGGCGGCGATGAAGTCGTAGGCCTTGACGTCCACGCCGATATGCGCCCCGTCGCAGACGGTGCCGTTTTCGAGCATCGAGGCCCCGTCGATGCACACTTCGTCGCCGATGCGGACTTCGCGGATGAATTTCGCGCCTACGATGCGGGTGTTGCGGCCTACGCTGCCCATCTCCGACGCACCCGCTTCGGCATAGGCCTCCACCATGCGCTCCAGCGCTGCAACGGTCTGCGGCCGGTGGCGGTAGACGGCCATCAGATAGGCTATCTGCGCCGACATCCGGTCGAATATCCTGACCGTGCGGCCCCCGCACTCGTTCATCGTCGCTACGCCCACGCCGTTGCCGAACGTGCTCCGGCGGCGGCATTCGAGAGCCGTGACGCCCTCTATGAGCGCGCCCTCGCCGATCCGGTAGTTGCATACGCGCGATCGGATGATGCGCGCGCCGGAGCCGATCTCGACCGTCCCCTCCAGATGGCTTTGCAGCAGTTGGAAGGGCGTGAAATCTTCGGAGACCCTCACCTGCGACCATGCTTCGGCCGAAGATCCGAGGGATTCGGCGGCGGAAATCTCCGCCGGAGTCATATATCTGAGTTGAGGCATCGGTGTCGTATTAAGCAAATGCAAATATAACGATTTAAGGCTAAATATCAAACTCGCGGCCCTCCCGGTCGATCTCCAGCCGCCTTCCGCCGCGGACGACCGGGGCGCGTCCGTTGCGGAACGGCTTCACGGCTTCGCACCCCGGACAGCTGATCCGGGTCCGGCCCGCGCCGTCGATATAGTGCCATGTCGCTCCGAGCCGTACCGCCGCCAGCCCTTCGGTGAAGTCGAATCCGCAGTCGTAGAGCGGCGGCACGACGACCTGTTCCGGCGTGCGGTAGCCCCACAGGCCGTTTTCGACGAAAAGCTCGGCCGCTTCGGCGACGGCGCCGTCCGTTGGGTCCTCTGTTGTGCCGTCTGCCGAGTCGCCCGCTGGGCCTTCTGCCGAGCCGGAATTTCCGCCTGCCGTTTCTTCCGCTCCCATTGCCCGCTTTGGGCCTGTTGTTCCGGCTGTTTCCCCGGTTCCGGTTGTCCCTGTCGTTGCCGTATTCACTGCATTCTTCGTTTCCTCAGGTCCCGTTATTTCATCCGTTTCCGTTGTTTCCGCCGCCAGTGCGAGCAGTTGCGGCAGTCCCGGCAGCCGGAGCGAAGGCGAACGGAGCAACCGTGCAATCCGGTACTGCGCCGCGAGTCCCCTGCGCTCGAAGAGCGCGAGCACCTCGCAGAGCGCCGCGTCGGTCCCGATCTTCTGCGGCGTGAAGAGCAGCCCGTCGGCATCGGAATAGCGGGCGTACAGCGTCGGGTCGAGCGCCAGCGCATGCAGCGCCGTGGAGATCAGGGCCGCCGGATAGTCGTCGAGCGAAGCGTCGAAATCCCGCACCGTGCGCGCGGGATGCTGGAAAGCCGCCGTGCCCAGCTCCGGGCTGTGCCGACCTGCGAAGGCGGGCAGAAACATGGCGTCGAAATCGATCAGGTGGAGCCGTCCCCGGTTGTCCGCGACGATGTTTTCGGGTTTCAGGTCGCCGTGCGCCCAGTCGTCCGCCGTGAGCGCCGCGGCCATGCGGTCGAATGCGGCGGCGAATCTCCTCAGTCGCGCCGTGTCGCCCGCCTCGGCGGCTGCGGCGACCGCTTCGTGAAGCGTCACGCCTTCGATCCAGTCGCTCAGCACCACATCCACCCAGACGCCGCCTGCGGGCGAGGTGTAGATGAAAAGCTCCTGCGGCAGCAGTTTCTCGCCGTAGATTTCCGCCAGATGGCGCGGATGGTGCATGTAACAGCGCAGCGAGCGGACGCGGCCTTCGCAGCGGATGCGGAATACGACGGCGCTGTTGCCTGCCGAGTAGCATATGCGCCCCTTTCCGTCGCGGCACACCTCGATCTCGCCCAGCGTCCGGGTGAGGCCGTGCGTATCGGCCAGCGTGGTCAGGTATTGGCGCAGTGTGAACACGGCTTTACTGATTGCGTATCTTGTTGCCGAGGATGAAGCCGAAGATGCCCGTGAGCAGGATGCCGATCGTCGTCTGGACGACGTTGAGCATGTCCACCAGCGTGCAGCGCTGCATCGGGGCTCCACGCCGACTGCTCGGCGCGGTCGTTCCGGCGGACTCCCGTGCCGGAGGTGTTCCATTCGATCAGAAACCGCCTGTAGGCGTCGAGGTCCTGCTGGAGCAGCCTGCCGTCGGCGATGTTTTCGCGGCGTATGTTCACCCCTTCGCCGAAGTAGGCGTAGTAGAGGCTCGTCTCTCCGATCCGAGCCTTGCGCATGATGACGATTCCGGTGAGCATGGCGCGGTAAAGGTCGCAGAACCGGATTTCGGCCTCTTCGAAAGTGGCCCTTTCGATCTCGCAGTAGCGGAAGTCGCTCCATGCGATCTTCGCCCTGCGGAAACGGCAGTTGCGCAGCACGGCCTTGCGGAAGGAGACGCGCTCCATCCCGCAGCCGTCGAAATTGCACTCCGTGAGCGTGCATTCGTCGAATGTCACGTTTTCCACACGGCAGCCTTTGAAATCGATGTTCTTCAATTCGCGGCCCGTCAGGTCGAGGTCTCGTACGGCGCCGCTGCCGATCATTTTCAGCAGTTCGGTCTGGGTCATGGCAGAGTCGGTTTCGGGGTTTTAAAAAAAGCGGGGCTTCTGCAAGTCCCGCTTTTCTGTCAGTGGCAGTCGCAGTGCCCTTTTTCGTGGTCGCAACCGCCGCCGCAGTCGTCTCCGCAGTCTCCGCACGAGCAGCCGCCCTGCAGGTCTTCGGGCGTTACGTCGCGCACCGATACGATCTCGACGTCGAAGTTGAGCGTCTTGCCGGCCATCGGGTGGTTGAAGTCCATCTTCACGGTCTCCTCGCCGACCTCCTTGACGATGCCCATCATGCGGTTGCCCTGATTGTCGCTCATCGGAACCTGCGAACCCACGAAGAGGATGTCCTCGGCGAGTTTGCCGTCCACCATGAATATGTTTTTGGGCAGGTCTACCACGGCGTCGGCGATCAGTTCGCCGTAACCGTCCTTCGGCTCAAGGGTAAACGAGACGGCTTCGCCGACCTCCTTGCCCAGAATCGCCTCTTCGAATTTGGGGAGCAGCATGCCTGTTCCGAAGATAAATTCGAGCGGCTGGCCCGGACGCGACTGGTCTGCGATCTGTCCGTCGACGGTGAGCTTGTAGTCCACGCCGACCATTTTGTTCTGTTCTACTTTCATAATAATTCGTTAAAAAATGTTTTTTTCGTTTTCGTTGTTCCCGCCGGGTATTTCCGCCCGTTGTTCCCGGTCTGCGTTGCCGCCCGGATTTCCGCCCGGCATTCCCTCCGGCGGTGCTTGGCTCGCGGAACGTTTCCGCGCTCCGTCTGCCTTTGGGGGCTTGTCCGTTTTTGCCGGCGTTTCTGCCTTGCGGCCCTTCTCCGCGTTTCCGTCCGGCATTTCCGCCCGGCGTTTGGGTCTGCGCTACCGCCTGTTATTCCCGGTCTGCGTTCCCGCCCGGCATTTCCCTCCGGCGGGGCTTGGCTCGCGGAGCGTTTCCGCGCTCCGCCTGCCTTTGGGGGCTTGTCCGCTTCTGCACGGCTTGTTTTCTGCATGCGGTTACTTCCGCATACGGCAAAAAACGCGCCTGCCGGAATCCGGACGTTGGCTTGCAGCGCTGCGGCGCCTGCCGCCGGGACCGTTCTTTCGAACCGGCCGGCGGCTCCGTCAGCGGCGGAATCCGCGCCGTACGGGCTGCAAAGTTACATATAATTCCTTAATAATCGCGGCTTTCACGATTTATTCGCAATTCCTGCAGCAGAGGTTGCGGTCTCCGTAGCCGGCGTCGATCTTCGAAACATAGGGGAAGAACTTCGCTTGGCGCACCCATTCGAGCGGGAAGACCGCCTGCTGACGGGTGTAGGGATGCGGCCACTCGCCCGCGATCTCCACGGCCGTGTGGGGCGCATTGACCACCACGTTGTCGGGCTGTCCGACGGCCGCTTCGCATTCGCGCTTGATCGACACGAGGGCTTCGATGAAGCGGTCCATTTCGGCTTTCGGCTCCGATTCGGTCGGCTCGACCATCAGCGTCTCGTGCACGGGGAACGAGAGCGTCGGGGCATGGAATCCGTAGTCCATCAGCCGGTGGGCGATGTCGCCGCAGTCGATGTTGTAGTCCTTCTTGAAGTTGGTCAGGTCGAGGATCATCTCGTGACCCACGCGGCCCGTCTCGCCCGAATAGTAGGTCCTGAACTCCGATGCGAGCGCGGCGGACATGTAGTTGGCGTTGACGATTGCCATTTCCGTGGCGCGGCGCAGTCCGGCTTCACCCAGCATCTTGATATAACCGTAGGTTATGGGCAGCAGCAGTGCGGAGCCCCAAGGAGCCGATGCCACGGCGGTGATGCCTTCGTCGCCGCCCGTCGCCATAACCGAATGCGAGGGGAGGAAGGCTTTGAGGTGCTCGGCGACGCAGATCGGACCCACGCCCGGACCGCCGCCGCCGTGGGGCATGGCGAAGGTCTTGTGCAGGTTGAGGTGGCAGACGTCGGCGCCGATGTAGCCCGGATTGGTCAGGCCCACCTGTGCGTTCATATTGGCGCCGTCCATGTAGACCTGTCCGCCCGCGTCGTGTACGGCGTCCACGATTTCGCGGATGCGGCTTTCGAACACCCCGTGCGTCGAGGGATAGGTCACCATCAGGCCGCACAACTCCGAACTGTACTCCTTGGCCTTGACTTCGAGGTCCTCCACGTCGATGTTGCCGTTGGCGTCGCACGCCACGGTGACGATCTTCATGCCCGCCATGGCGGCCGACGCTGGGTTGGTGCCGTGGGCCGATGCCGGGATCAGCACAACGTTGCGGTAGCCCTGTCCGCGGCTCTGGTGGTAGGCGCGGATCACCATCAGCCCCGTGTACTCGCCCGCCGCGCCCGAATTGGGCTGCAGCGACGAGGCCGCGAAGCCCGTGATCGTCGCCAGATCGTTTTCCAACTCCGTGATCAACTGCATGTAACCCTCGGCCTGATCCGCCGGGGCGAAGGGGTGCATGTTCTGGAAGCCGGCCAGCGAAAGGGGCTGCATGAGCGCCGCGGCGTTGAGCTTCATGGTGCACGAACCTAAAGAGATCATCGAGTTGGCCAGCGATATGTCGCGCAGTTCCAGCTGTTTGATGTAGCGCATCAGGGCGCTTTCCGAACGGTAGGCGTTGAAGACCGGTTCGGTCAGGTAGGCCGAACGGCGGCGCAGGCCGGCCGGGACGTTGCTTTCGGTGACGGGCTTTACGGCCTTGGCTTTCTTGCCTTTGGCGGCGGCGAAGATGCGGATGACCTCGGCGATCTCCTCCGGAGTCGTGACTTCGTCGAACGACATGCGCACCGAACCTTCGGTCGGGTAGAAGAAGTTGATGCCGCTTTCGAGCGCCAGCGACTGTACGACGGCGGCTTCGGCGGCGACTTCGAGCGTGTCGAAATAGGCCGTTGCGGCGAGTTTGTAGTCCATCGCTTCGAGCGCCTTGGCAACCGTCGCGGCGGCCAGATGGGCCGTGTCGGCGGCGCGCTTCAGCCCTTCGGGACCGTTGTAGACGCAGTAGAAGCCCACCATCGAGGCCATCAGCGCCGAGGCGGTGCAGATGTTCGACGTGGCGCGCTCGCGCTTGATGTGCTGTTCGCGCATCTGGAGCGCCATGCGCAGCGCCCGGTTGCCCAGACGGTCCACCGAGACGCCGATGATGCGGCCCGGCATGTTGCGCTTGAAGGCTTCGCGCGTGGTCATGTAGCCCGCGCTCGGACCGCCCAGCCCCATCGGGGTGCCCAGACGCTGGGTCGAGCCGACGGCGATGTCGGCGCCCCATTCGCCGGGGGCTTTCAGAAGCGCCAGCGCCAGCAGGTCGGCGACGGCCGTGACCAGCGCGCCCTTGGCGTGGGCGGCGGCCGTGAAGTCCGCGTAGTCGCGCACGGCGCCGTTGGCGGCCGGATACTGGACGATGGCGCCGAACTCCTTGCCCGTGAAGCTGTATTCGTCGTATTCGTCGACGATCAGTTCGATGCCGAAGGGTTCGCTGCGGGTGAGCAGCACGTCGAGCGTCTGCGGGAAGATGTTGCGGTCGACGAAGAGCTGGTTGCGGCCCTCCTTGACGGCTTCGCGCGAGCGCAGGGCGAACATCATCAGCATCGCTTCGGCGGCGGCGGTGGCCTCGTCCAGCAGCGAGCAGTTGCCGATCTCCATGCCCGTGAGCGAGATCACGGCGGTCTGGAAGTTCAGCAGCGCTTCGAGACGGCCCTGCGAAATCTCGGCCTGATAGGGCGTATAGGAGGTGTACCACGCGGGATTCTCGAAGACGTTGCGCGTGACGGCGGCGGGAACCGCGCAGGGGTAGTAGCCCATGCCGATGAACGACCGCAGGCAGCGGTTGCGCTCGGCCAGCGCGCGGATGTGGCCTGCGAATTCGTACTCGCTCATGCCCTCCGCGGGCAGCGCGAGCGGTTTCTTGAGCCGGATGGAGTGCGGAATGACCTGCGAGATCAGCTCGTCGACCGACTTGACGCCGATCGTTTCGAGCATGGCTTTGAGCTCCTTTTCGTTGCTGACGCCGATGTGGCGTTCGGAAAATTTGTCGAACATATCTGTTAGTTGTATGAAGTTATGGGGACTTGGCGCCGCGGTGCGGCGGAATTATCGTTTCGGGGCCGGGTCGGAACCGGGCGGTCGTTTATTGTCTTGCATGGTTTGCGTCCGGGTGACGCCGGGGCGTGCGGACGATTCTCAATATTGAAAACTGCTGCCGCCGATGAATTCGCGCAGGATCGAGGTGGGCGGAATCTCGTCGGGCGGAATGGGGATGAAGTTGTCGAGGAACTTCAGCATGCGGCGCGCTTCGTCGTATTCGGGCACCGTGTCGGGCACTTCGCGGAGGATTTTCTCGGCGAAGGGGCGCAGGACCGAAATCTCGTAGAAGAGCGACGAGTTGAGCATGACGTCGGCGTTCTCCTGATAGGGGAAGATGTGCTTCTCCTCGCCGCGGCGGACCGAGGCCCAGCGCGAGAGCGTGGCCAGCGCGTCGGCGCCCCGCTGCCGGTAGTCGCGCGTCAGGCGGCGCAGCAGGCGGTTGTCGGTGGTGGCGATGCGCGAGAGGTTGTCCATGGCCACCGACGTGAAGCAGGAGATGTAGATGCGGAACTTCTGCTCTTCGGGAACGCCCGGCGTGAGACGGGGATTGAGTCCGTGGATGCCTTCGACGATCAGGATCGAACGCTCGTCGAGCGTCAGCGGGTCGTTGTGCTGCATGCGGCGTCCCGTGATGAAGTTGTAGCGCGGAATATCGACGCTCTCGCCGCGCATCAGGCGGCGGAGGTGGTCGTTGAACAGTTCGAGGTCGATGGCTTCGAGCGCTTCGTAGTCATACTCGCCGTCGGCGTCCTTCGGGGTCTTTTCGCGGTCCACGAAGTAGTCGTCGAGCGAGATCAGCACCGGTTTCAGCCCCAGCACGCCCAGCTGGATGCCCAGCCGCTTGGCCGAGGTGGTCTTGCCGCTCGACGAGGGACCGGAGATAAGCACGATGCGCACGCCGCGCGAGAGGTTGGCGTCGTAGATGGTGTCGGCGACCCATGCGAATTTGCGTTCGTGGAACGCTTCGGCGAGTTTTATCATGCCGCCGGCGTCGCCCGCGAGCACCTTCGAATTGACGTCGCCCACGGTGGGGACGCCCATGATCCGGACCCATGACTGGTACTCCTGAAAAATGCCGAACATCTTCTCCTGCTGGACGTTCTTGTTGAGCACGCCGGGGTTCGTCCGCAGGGGCAGGGCCAGATAGAAGCCCTTGTAGTAGGGTTCGATGCAGAAGCGGTCGATGTAGCCCGTCGAGGGGGCCAGCGCCCCGTAGAAGTAGCCGGCCGTGCCGTCCAGCGTGTACAGGTCGCTGTAGAGCCGCGGACGGGTGTCGAGCAGCGCCGTCTTGTCGTCGAAGCCCTGTTCGGCGTAGATGGCGCGGAGCTCGCTCGTGAGCACCTTGGTGCGCTCGATGGGGAGGTTCTGCGCCACCACTTCGCGCATGTGCCCTTCGAGCGCTGCGGCCTGTTCGTGGGTGAACTCGTCGAGCCCTTCGAGCTCGCAGTAGAAGCCGCTCTGGCCCATCGAGTGGCGGATATGGAGCGTATGTCCCGGAAAGAGCGTGCGTGCGGCCTTCTGGAGGATGAACCACGAGGTGCGCTGGTAGACGCGGATGCCCGCGAAGTCGGTGATGTCCACGAAGCGGACCGTCACCGGGGTATATATTTTGTAGTTGAGCTCCTTGATGCGGTTGTTCACGAACGCCGCGAGGAACGGGTAGCGTCCCGGCGTCAGCTGTGCGGCCACGTCGGAGAGCGGGGTGCCCATCGCCACCCGGATCGGACCTCCGAGGTTGTCGCATATGACTTTGATGCTGTCTGCCATAAGTTTTTCTGCTGAATGAAGTGTAAAGATATGAATTATTTGTAACTTTGACAAACTCAAAAACGATATTATGGAAAGAATACTCCGCACGGTTCTGATCGTCACGGCGGCGCTCGCGGCGGCCTGCGCCCCCCGCGAGCGGACGCTCGTTTTGCTGTCGACGAACGACATGCACGCCAAAATCCGGAACTTCCCGCGTCTGGCGGCGGCCGTCGAGGCGTGCCGCGACACGGCGCAGCTGGTGGTGCTGGTCGATGCCGGCGACCGCTGGACGGGCAACGCCTACGTAGACCGGGCGGCGACGCCGGGGATGCCGATGATCGCGCTGATGAACAGGCTGGGGTATGACGTGGCGACGCTCGGTAACCACGAATTCGACCACGGGCAGGCGTTTCTGGGCCGGATGATAGACAGCATGGATTTCGAGGTGGTGTGCGCCAATGTAGTGAGCGACACCTGCTCCTTTCCTCCGCTGCCGCCTTACACGGTGCTCGAAGAGGGCGGATTCCGCATCGGATTCGTCGGCGTGGTGACCAACTACGAGGGGCCGGGGCATCCGGCGGGCAATGCGTCGAGCTTCGCGGGGCTGACCTTTCCCGATCCGCAGCAGATGGCGTTGAAATACGCCGCCGAGCTGCGCCCGAAGTGCGACGTGCTGGTGCTCGTTTCGCACATGGGCGACGACCGCGACCGGGAACTGCTCGCCGGGGGCGCTTCGCAGTACGACGTGGTGATCGGCGGGCACACGCACGAGGAGGTCGATACGCTGATCGGCGGCACGCTGCTCACGCAGACGGGGAAGGATCTGCGGAACATAGGCGTCACGACGATACGCATGAAGGGCAGGAAGGTCGCCGGCGTGGATTTCCGGCTCGTGCCGCTGGCCGGTTACGAGCCTGATCCGGTTTTCCAGAAGCAGGTGGACGCCTGTTACGCCAATCCGGAGCTGAACAGACCGATGGGCGAGTTCGGGAACGCCGCGAACAAATGGGGGCTGGCGAACTGGATGGCCGGGGCGGTGGCCGACGGGATCGACGCCGAGGTCGGATTCTACCACATCGGGGGCGTGCGGCTCGACTCGATTCCCGCGGGCGGCGTGAGCGCGGCCAGCGTATACGGGCTGGAGCCGTTCGGGACGCTGGTGGCCGAGATGAAGATGACGCCGGCGGATATGCGGAGGATGATCGTTTCGAAATACAACGATCCGGTGAACGTCAAGGAGGCGCACCGCATCGACCTGATTTCGACAACGCCCTATGTGATCGTTACCGATCAGGCGGACAATGCGCTCGACGTGGAGTTCCCCAAGTTGCGCGAAGGGAAGGTCTACACGGTCGCCGTCAGCGATTACGTCTACAAGAATTACAACGACCTGAATTACACCGACGGCAAGATTACCGAGGAGGATGTGACCGGGCTTCTGCTCGAAGAGCTGGAGGAGGACTCTCCGCTCCGGATCGACAACACGCCGCGGCAGCGGGTGCGGCGGAAGTAGGCCTGCGGACGGGACGGCCTGCGTCCGGACGGAACAGTGGTTTGTGACCGGGGCCTGCGACGGGCGGGAAAAGCATTTGCGGCTGTGTCCCGGCTGCGCGACCGGTCGGCCGGAAAGTGTGCGGGCGCGGCGGCGGAGTCGTCCGGGGCGTGCCCGCGGTCGGAAGGTGTAAAAAACTGTCGGTAAGCGATTTTTTGCGCTCAATCTTTCATTTTTTCAGTTGAAAAGAGTATCTTTGCACTCCCCGTATGCGCGCACGAGGCGCGGATGAGGGGCTATGAATTTCATTATTAATCATTTAACGAGCGATTGTATCGCACAAAGTATTTCCGTTATGGAAGAAACGAAAACTGTAGTCGCAAACGAGAATTTCGACTGGAACGCATTTGAAAACGATCTGGGCGTCTATTCGCAGCCCAAGGAGGAGATTGCCGAAGCGTATGACAAGACGCTTTCGAACGTCAATGTCGGCGAAGTCGTGGAAGGTACCGTAACCGGCATAACCAAGCGTGAGGTTCTTGTGAACATCGGCTACAAAAGCGAGGGCGTCATCCCCGTTTCCGAGTTCCGTTACAACCCCGATCTGGCGGTGGGCGACAAAATCGAAGTGTATGTCGAGTCGGCCGAGGACAAGAACGGCCAGCTGGCCCTTTCGCACAAGAAGGCCCGTCAGCTCAAGTCGTGGGACCGTGTGAACGAGGCCCTCGAAAAGGACGAAATCATCAAGGGTTACATCAAGTGCCGCACCAAGGGCGGTATGATCGTAGACGTATTCGGCATCGAGGCGTTCCTGCCCGGTTCGCAGATCGACGTGAAGCCGATCCGCGACTACGACGTATACGTGGACAAGACCATGGAATTCAAGGTCGTCAAGATCAATCAGGAGTTCCGCAACGTGGTCGTTTCGCACAAGGCGCTCATCGAGGCCGAGCTTGAGGCCCAGAAGCAGGTCATCATGTCGAAACTCGAAAAGGGCCAGATTCTCGAAGGTACCGTCAAGAACATCACTTCGTACGGCGTATTCGTCGATCTGGGCGGTGTGGACGGTCTGATCCACATCACGGACCTTTCGTGGGGCCGCGTGAACCATCCCGAAGAGATCGTGGCGCTCGACCAGAAGATTCAGGTCGTGATCCTCGACTTCGACGACGCCAAGAAGCGTATCGCACTGGGTCTGAAGCAGCTTACGGCTCATCCGTGGGAGGCGCTCGACCAGAACCTCAAGGTCGGCGACAAGGTCAAGGGCCGCGTGGTCGTGATGGCCGATTACGGCGCGTTCGTGGAGATCGCTCCCGGCGTGGAGGGTCTGATCCACGTGTCGGAGATGTCGTGGAGCCAGCACCTGCGTTCGGCGCAGGAGTTCATGAAGGTCGGCGACGAGGTCGAGGCCGTTATCCTGACGCTCGACCGTGAGGAGCGCAAGATGTCGCTCGGCATCAAGCAGCTTACGCCCGATCCGTGGGAGAATATCGAAACCAAATATCCCGTCGGCACGAAGTGCACGGCCAAGGTTCGCAACTTCACCAACTTCGGTATTTTCGTAGAGATCGAGGAGGGTATCGACGGCCTGATCCACATTTCGGACCTGAGCTGGACCAAGAAGGTGAAGCACCCCGGCGAATTCACGTCGGTAGGCGCGGATATCGAGGTCGTGGTGCTGGAGATCGACAAGGAGAACCGTCGTCTGTCGCTGGGCCACAAGCAGCTGGAGGAGAACCCGTGGAACGAGTTCGAAAACCAGTTCTCGGTGGACAGCATCCACGAGGGTACGATTACCGAGATGACCGACAAGGGCGCAGTTGTCGCTCTGGGCGAGAACATCGAGGGCTTCTGCCCCGCACGCCAGCTCACCAAGGAGGACGGCACCACGCCGAAGGCCGGCGACAAGCTCGACTTCAAGGTGATCGAGTTCTCGAAGGCTACCAAGCGTATCACCCTTTCGCACGTTCGTACGTACGAGGAGGCCAAGCGCGCCGAAGTTGCAGCCGAGAAAGCTGAGAAGCGTGCCGCTGCCGACGCGACCAAATCGACCGTGAAGAAGATCAACGCTTCGGTCGAGAAGACGACGCTGGGCGATATCGCAGGTCTGGCCGCTCTGAAGAGCGCCATGGAGGCTGCCGAGGCGAAGAACGCCAAGAAAGCCGCTGCCAAGGAGGAGACCGAGGAGTAATCCCCGGAAGAGAGGGCGGAGCGGTTGCGTTCCGTCCGATATAGGCGAAAGTCCGCAGGTGTGAGCCTGCGGACTTTTTTTGTCGGGGGGGGCGGTTGTGAGAAGACGGTTTCCGGTCGTTCGGAAGTCTCTCGTCGTTCGGACATCTCTCGTCGGTCGAAAGTCTCTCGATGGCTGCGAATCGGTGGCGGCGGGTGAATTTTTCGGCGGATTTCTTGGGCGCGGCGCAATAAGCGGGTATATTTGGGGTTTGAATAGTAGAAACTAACTGACGGCTGTATTATGAAAAAAATGATAGTGGTTTTGCTGTCCGCCTTCGCGCTTCTGTCGGGCGGGGATGCGTGTTTCGCTCAGGTGAGCGCTGCCCGGCACGGCGGCGTGCATTCGGGGCGGGACAGAAGGCCCGAAGGGTATTCCAAGGACAGCTGGACGGTTTATTACCGGGGGCTGAAGGTCGAGGGGGCTTCGGCTTCGTCGTTCGTCGATCTGGGGGACGGCTACGGCAAGGACAACTGGAAGGTGTTTTACTGCGGTGAAGAGGTAAAGGGCGCTTCGGCTTCGTCGTTCGAGAGTCTGGGAAAGGGACGCGGCAGGGATAATTGGAATACCTATCTGTACGGGGAGCGGCAGCGTGCGAATGCGAAGATGACCCGGACGCTGGGCGGCGGCTATTCCAAAGACAGCTGGACGGTCTATTACCGGGAGCGCGAGGTGGAAGGGGCTGCGGCCGGTTCGTTCGTCAGTCTCGGCGGGGGATACGGAAAGGATGCGTGGACGGTGTTTTTTCAGGGCCGCAAAGTCGGCGGCGCTTCGGCTTCGTCGTTCGAAAATATCGGCAAAGGGTATGGAAAGGATGCGTGGAGCGTCTATTACCGGGGCGAAAAGATCGACGGCGCGTCTCCGGCCACGTTTGAAGTCCCTTCGCAGCGGCGGTGACGGCACGACGCAGCGACCGGGAAAGGGCCCGGAAGCGATTTTCCCCTGCCGCGACGATCTGCGGCAGGGGAAAATCGTTATAGTCGGGTCGGAGGTTCGGCCTTTCCGGCCCGGAGGGCGGGCATTATTCGGCCACGGCCATTTCGTTCACATCCTCTTCGGCCAGACACGAGAGCAGCGAGTCGGTGGAGACCTCCTCTTTGAGGATCATGCCCAGTTCGCGGGCGATTTCGGTCTCGCCCATCATCTCGGCGAAGACTTTCAGCGTGCCGTACGAGGCGATCTCGTAATGTTCGGCTTTCTGGGCGGCCAGAATAAGGCCCGCATCCCGCGTATAGGAGTCTTTCCGGGTGTCCTCGATCATGCTTTCGGCCTCGGAGACAAGTCCTTCCATGGCTTCGCACTTCTTGGCCTGCGGGGTTTTGCCCAGCAGTTCGAAAACCCGCTTCAGCCGTTCGATCTGGCCTGCGGTCTCCTCGATGTGTTTCTCGAATGCGGCGGCCAGCTTCGGGCTGGTGGCGGCCTTTCTCATCTTTTTGAGTCCGGACGAAAGGTGTTTCTCGGCCCAGTAGACGTCTTTGATCTGGTCGAGGAAGAATTCACGGAAGTGGGGCGAATCGGTTTTTTTGTTTTTCTTGGTGTTCATAACGTTTCGTTTTAAAGTTTTTAATGTGCAAGGGGGCTGCGATTGCAGCAAAATCGGTCTTTTAAAAAACAACTTCCATGCCAGCCCTCTCCGGCGCAGCACTTCGGAGGAGGTGCGGAGCGGGCGCGTCGTCCGACGGACGGCCTTTGGGCGGTGCTGCGGGCGGCATGGCCGCGAAGGAGACGGGACGGGAGGACGGACACTGTTTTTGTTTTTGGGCGGGATAAACCCCGAAACGGATGAACAGATTCAAACCCCATATCGCCCTGCTGATTTGCAATATCGTATGGGCCATGGACTACCCTTTTTACAACATCGTGCTGCCGCGTTACGTCCATCCGATGGCGATGGTCTCCGGGTCGCTGATCGCGACGGCGCTCTTTTCGCTGGTGCCGCTGTTGTGGCAGAAGGCCGAAAAGGTCGCAAAGGCCGACGTGCGCAAGCTGATCGGCGCCGCGCTGCTGATCGGCGTGCTGCGCAAGGTGTTCATCATGTACGGCCTTTCGATGACTTCGCCCATCGACGGCTCGATCATCGACACCATCGTGCCGCTGCTGGTGCTGCTGCTCTCGGTGTTGCTGGGGATGGACCGTTTCACGAAATTGAAGATCGCGGGGCTGGTGCTCGGCATGGCGGGTGCCGTGGCCGTGGTGCTGGCGGGCGCGTCGTCGTCGCACCAGCATTCGCACCTCTGGGGCAACGTGATGATTCTGCTCTGCGCCTGCGTTACGTCGCTCTACATGGTGTGGTTCAAGCGGCTGATCGCCAAATACCGGATTACGACCGTGTTGAGGTGGCTTTACTGCGTGGCGGCGGTCGTCGCCCTGCCCTTCGGCCTGAAGGAGATCGTTCATACGGATTACGCCGCCATTGCGAAGCATGCGCTTTTCCCGACGCTGTTCGTGCTGACGGTGCCGACCTATCTTCCCAACCTGATGCTCAACTATGCGCTGAAGAGCGTGCCCGCGACGGTGTCGAGCATATACACCTATTTGCAGCCCGTACTGGCGATCGCCATTTCGGTGGGCATGGGACTCGACAAACTGCACGCCGACACGGTGATTTTCGCCTTGGTGATCTTCGTCGGGGTGGGGCTGGTGCTCCGCTCCTACTCGGTGCCGCCGCGGCATGTAGATCCGCCGACGGCCGCGCCGCATTAGGGCGCAGACGGTTACGGTGTGGCCGGGGCTCCGGATGGCGCCCGAAGTGAAATTCGGTGGAAGGTGAAGGGGAATTTGGGGAGTGTAGAGAGACGGATGCGGAAAGAGATGCGAAATGCCGGGGCGGAGCCGGGAACTGCCCGAAATGGAAAAGGAGCGCCGGCGAAAATGAAAAAGGAGAGCCTGAAGCTCTCCTTTTTACTGTCTTGCCGGACTCGGACCCCGTTGCCGGGATTGTCGCCGCACCCGGTGGCAGGTCCTCCGTCCCCGGATTATTCGGCGGCGGTAACCGAGAATTTGATGACTGCCTTGACCTCCTTGTGGAGTTTGGCGACAGCCTCGTATTCGCCGACGGTCTTGATGGCGTCAACGACGATCACCTTGCGGTCGAGCTCGATGCCTTTGGCGGCAAGCGCCTCGGCCAGATCGGCGGCGGTAACCGTACCGAAGAGTTTGCCCTCCTCGGCCTTCACGGCCAGCGACAGCGGCAGGTTGGCGATGGTCTCGGCGAGCGCCTGAGCGTCGGCGAGGATCTTGGCGTCCTTGTGAGCGCGCTGGCGGAGATTCTCGGCGAGGACCTTCTTGGCGGATGCCGTGGCAGCCTTGGCGTAACCCTGAGGGATCAGGTAGTTGTTCGCGTAACCGGGTTTTACGTTCACGATGTCGTTGGCGTAACCCAGATTTTCCATATCTTTGATCAGAATAACTTCCATTGTCTCTTCCTCCTTTAATTATTTCATGCAATCGGTTACGAAGGGCAGAATGGCGAGGTGACGCGCACGCTTCACGGCCTGTGCGACCTTCTTCTGGAACTTCTGCGAAGTACCCGTCAGGCGGCGGGGAAGGATCTTGCCCTGCTCGTTGAGGAACTTCTTCAAGAATTCTCCGTCCTTGTAGTCCACGTATCTGATGCCGAGTTTCTTGAAGCGGCAGTATTTCTTTTTCTTGACGTCTACCGACACCGGGTTGAGGTAACGGATTTCAGACTGTGCTTTGTTCTCCTGTGCCATGGTTTACTCCTCCGATTTGTTAGAAAGTTTTGCACGACGCTTCTCCGAATACTCGACGGCGAATTTGTCCTGCTTGAATGTTAAGAAACGGATGATACGCTCGTCGCGGCGGTACTGCGTTTCGAGCGTGTTGATGAGCATGCCTTCGCCCGTGAACTCTACCAAGAAGTAAAAACCGGTGGTCTTCTTCTGAATAGGATAGGCGAGCTTGCGAAGGCCCCACGACTCCTTGTTCACAATCTGACCGCCGTTCTCGGTGATGACACCTTGGAATTTGTCAGCAACCTCCTGAACCTGAGCATCGGACAGAACCGGCGTGACAATGAAAACGGTTTCGTAATTGTTCATAATTGTTGGAATTAAATTAATTTACGCTTTTCAGCGGGTGCAAATGTAAGAAAAAAAAGGCACCTCCGCAAGGAAGCGCCCCTTTTTTTGACATTCGGCCGGTTAATTTCGCTCCGGAGGGCCGGGGACGGCCTGCCGGAGGGGTTTGCGGCTGTGTGTGAGGTTATTCGACGTTGTAGTTCGGGTCCTTGATCAGCAGGTAGATGTACTGCTGGTTCATCACCAGATTCGTGGCGACGCCGTCGGCTTCGAAAACGACGATGATGCCGCCGTCGAAGGGACCCGGCCGGCCGTTGGATTCGACATGGGCGACCGCTGCGGCAAGATCGGCGAACGTCTCCTTCCGGTCGCCCCACGAATCGGTCGTATAGGCCTCTTTGAAGGCGCCCAGACCTTTGTCCGCGTAGTCGCGGGCGTATTCCTTCCAGATGGCCAGCTGCTTGTCGGCGTCGTTGCGGTCGGCGCTGACGTAGACGTCGATTTCGGAGATTTTCTCGCCGTTCTTGTCGGCGTGTACGTCGACGGTGAAGGTGTTGCCGGCGGTGTCCTTGGCATAGTAGAAGTAGACGTAGAGGTCGCCGAAGGCGTTGATCTTGTTGCCTAGAACGTAGTACTCCGCAGCGAAGGCGGCGTGGTCGCCGCCGAGCCAGCGGCGCATTGCGGGATAGTCCAGCTTAAGGTAGCTGTTCATGAGCCGGGCGGTGAAGGCCCCGTTGTCGAGTTGGAAGACGGCGTATGCGGCCTGTGGAACGACGCCGAAGATCGTGCAGGCGAGCGTTTCGGCGGTGCCGTGCTGGGCGATGTGGTTCAGGGTGTCGTCGATGGTCTGGAATACGCCCGACGAAGAGGGGCTTTTGTATTTGGTGCCGAGGAACGCGCCCAGACGGAGCGTTTCGGAGGCGGTCAGACCGTATTGCCAGACGTCGAGGGATTTGGCCGGATCTTCGGGTGCGGCCGTGATCGTTTTCACGTTGTCGTAATCGTCCTTTTCGACGCAGAGGGTGAGCAGGATGCTGTCGGTCGGGGTTTTGAGGTAGCTGCCCAAGTAGAAGACGGAGGGCGGCTGGGGCATGTTCATGCTCGGAGCGGCGGACGACGGCCGCATGGAGAAGGCGTTTTCGGCGGGATCGGCGACGTATTCGGCATACTTACGGCAGAATGCCGTGAAGTCGGTGTTGAGTTCGGCCGCCAGTGCGGGGCCGTCGAAGGCTACCCGAAAATATTCGGGTGCGGGGTCAGGCTCTTTCCCCCCCCCTCGTTGTCGGAACAGGACGCCGCATAGAATCCTGCGCAGAGGAGCGTTGCGTAGAGTAAGGATTTTTTCATGGTATTAAAAATTTAAGTGGGATAAGGCGTCACCATAACGCCTTAAGTGCAAATATAACGAAAAAAAGGAAACGTGGTGCCGGGGCGGGGCGTTTTTGTGCCGGGGCGGGGCAGGGCCGCATGTGGGGGCTGGGGCGTGTAAGGGTGATTGGCCGTGTGAGGGTGGACGGCGGGAGCGGGGCGAGGAACGGGGGATTGGGGCGCGGGATGGGGCATGGCGACGGGGCGTGGCGGAGATGTCGGACCGTGCGCGGGAGGTCAGCCGGGGCGGGGACAGGACGGCGGAGCAGGGACAGGACGGCGGAGCAGGGGGTAGGACGGCGGAGCAGGGGGTAGGGCGGCGGAGCAGGGGCAGAGCGGCGGAGCGGGAGAAAACCGGGGGCAAGAAAAATCCGGAACGCATCGTGCGTTCCGGATTTGTGTTTTTTTTGGGGGGGGCGCTGCGGTTAAAGTTGAGCGATGACGTCGGTGATGCGGGCGAAGACGTCGTCCATCGTGCCCGTGCCGTTTACCGATGCGTATTTGCCCTGTGCGGCGTAGTAGTCCGACACGACGGCCGTCTGCTGGCGGTAGACGTCGAGACGGCCGCGGATGACCTCCTCAGAGGCGTCGTCCGCGCGGCCCGAATCCTTGCCGCGGAGCAGGATGCGCTGGATCAGCTCCTCTTCGGGAACGTGGATGTCGATCATGATGTCGACCTGAAGACCGTGTCCGGCGAGGATTTTGTCGAACTCCTCGGCCTGAACCGTAGTGCGGGGAAAACCGTCGAAAATGCAGCCCTTGGCGTGCTTGTGTTCGGCGACGTAGTTGGCGATCATGCCGATGACGATTTCGTCGGGGGCCAGTTTGCCCGCTTTGATGTAGGATTCCATACTGCGTCCGAGTTCCGTGCCGCGGCGGATCTCGTCGCGGATAACCTCGCCCGTCGAGACGTGCTCGATGCCGTAGTGTGCTTTCAGCCGTTGCGCCTGCGTGCCTTTCCCGCAGCCCGGCGCACCGAATAAGACGATGTTTATCATTATAGAAACCGTTTTTGGGATTTACCGGACAAAAATACGTTAAATTTTTGGGAAAGAGCAAAGATTCCCTAATTTTGTAAAAAAATTTATAATATGGAAAAGAAACGACGTACCGAAATCGCCGAATTGGGAGAGTTCGGCCTGATAGATCTGCTGACCAGCGGGGTCGAACCGACGAACGACTCGACGCTGCGGGCCGTGGGCGACGACGCGGCTGTCATGCTGCCTCCTGCGGGCGAAGCCGTGCTCTGCTCGACGGACCTGCTGACGGAAGGCGTCGATTTCGACCTGACCTATTTCCCGCTCAAACATCTGGGTTACAAGGCCGTGACGGTGGCCGGAAGCGATATTCTGGCGATGAACGCCCGGCCTTCGCAGCTGATGGTCTCGCTGGGCGTGTCGGCCAAGATGTCGGTCGAGGCGTTGCAGGAGCTTTACGAAGGGATCGCTTTCGCCTGCAGGGAGCAGGGGATCGATCTGGTTGGAGGAGACACGAAGGCTTCGGTGACGGGGCTGGTGCTGAGCCTGACGGCGGCAGGGCATGCCCCCAAGGAGCGGATCGTGTCGCGCGGCGGAGCGCAGCAGAACGACCTGATCTGCATTTCGGGCAACCTCGGAGCGGCCTACATGGGGCTGCGGCTGCTGGAGCGCGAGAAGCGCGTGTTGGCGGACGTGGAGAATCCCGAACCGAAGTTCGGGGGATATGAGTACCTGCTCGAAAAATACCTCAAACCCCGTCTGCGCAGGGACATTGTGGATGCGTTGGCGGAGGAGGGCATCGTTCCGACGTCGATGATCGACCTGTCGGACGGACTGGCCAGCGACCTGCTGCAGATTTGCAAGGCCTCGAAGTGCGGGGCGCGGATTTATCTGGACCGGATTCCGATCGCCAAGCAGACGTATGCGCTGGCCGAGGAGCTGCACGCCGATCCCGTGGTGGCGGCCCTGAACGGCGGGGAGGATCATGAACTGCTCTTCACGGTGCCGCTGGCGATGCAGGAGCAGGTGATGAAGATGGGGTGCGTCGATGTAATCGGCCACATTACGCCCGAATCGACCGGGGCCTATCTGGTGACGCCCGACGGGTCGGATATCCGGCTGCGGGCGCAGGGGTTTGCCGAGAAGGAGTAAACCGTGCGGGAATTTCCCGAAAGGGTTGGAGAACGGGCCGTCCGCAGGTGTGCGGGCGGCTTCTTTTTGACGGTGTATGTCGGGATGTCGGACAGCGGCGGTGTGGCGGCTGGACTACGGCGAGGGGGCGGGGTGTTTCCGGAAGCGGTGAGCCGAAAGGTTAGGTGGGGTGATGAAATGAAAAAGCCGCCTTCGTCGGGCGGCTTTGAATTTTGGGCGAAGTGGCTTAGAGCGCGTTCACGTGCAGCTGGATGGCGCTTTTGAGGTTGGCGGCCTTGTTCTTGTGCACGATGTTGTGCTTTGCAAGTTTGTCCAGCATGGCGGTTACCTTGGGAAGCAGGGCCTCGGCGGCGCTCTTCTCCGTGGTGTTGCGGAGCGCTTTCACGGCATTGCGTGCCGTCTTGTGGTAAAGACGGTTGTGGGCGCGCTTGGTCAGCGTCTGACGAATTCGCTTTTTCGATGACTTATGGTTTGCCATAATTCCAGTTTTTTATTTTTTACTTTTTCAGTTGCTAAATCGGTAAACAGCCGTGGCTGCGTGTGGATAGACGCTCGGTCCGCTCCTCGAAAAGTATCACCCGTAGAGATCCGCATGCCGCCGTCCGCCTTGCGGCTTTCCGAAGTTCCGGGATTCGCCTCCCCTCCCCTCTCTGGTTTCGTGCCGGCCCGCAGGTCTCCTCGTTAGTAGCCCATAGGAGAGTCGAACTCCTCTTTCAAGAATGAAAATCTTGCGTCCTAACCGATAGACGAATGGGCCTTTACCACTATTGCTGCCCCTTGTAAGGGTAACTTTAGCGGTGCAAAGGTAAACAAAAAAGTGAGTCGAACAAAAAAAAAGCCGAAAAATATTGAATTCGTTACTTTTTTGTGAGCCGGATCGTCAGCGTCGCGGGGTCGAACGAGATGCCGGCGCCGGCGAAAAGCCGCTCGATATGGCCGCTGGAGGCCATGTCGGAGGCGGGAAGGCAGTGCAGGTCGGGCGTGTCGATCAGCGCGACGGCGTCGCACAATCCCAGCGCGACGTCGAGGTCGTGCGTCGAGAAGAGGATGCATTTACCCTCGTCGTGGGCCAGACGGCGCAGCAGCGTCGCCAGTTCGTAACGGTTCGGAAGGTCGAGGAAGGCGGTGGGTTCGTCGAGCAGGATCACGGGGGTGTCCTGCGCCAGCGCACGGGCGATCAGGATGCGCTGGCATTCGCCGTCGGACATGCGGTCCATCGTTTTGCAGGCGAAAGCCTCCATGCCGACCAGCCGGAGCGAACGGGCCACGATGTCGCGGTCGGTCTCCTGCATGCGTCCGATCCAGTTGGTGTAGGGGGCGCGGCCGAGGGCCACGACGTCTTCGCAGGCGAGGTTGGCGATGCGCACCTTGTCGGTGGTGACGAAGCTGACGGTCGAAGCCCGCTGGAGCGGGGTGAGCGCTGCGAGGGGTTTGCCGCAGAGTTCGATCCCGCCGGACGCGGCGGCGCCCAGACCGGCGACGGTCCGCAGCAGGGTGCTCTTGCCGGTGCCGTTGCGGCCGATCAGGGCCGTGAGCGATCCCGGAGGGACCGAGGCCGAGACGTCGCGCAGCAGGATGCGCTGGCCGTAGGCGAGGGTGATATGGCGAAGGGCGATGCTCATTTCAGAAGAGATTGCGGTTGCGGACGACTACGACGATCACCACGGGGATGCCCATCAGGGCCGTGACGGTGTTGATCGGGAGGGCCAGCGATTTGGAAATAAGGTCGCAGACCAGCAGCAGGGCGGCGCCCGAAAGCATCGACGCGGGCATCAGGACGCGGTGGTCGGCGCTGGCGAAGAGCATGCGCGCGAGGTGCGGCACGGCCAGTCCGATGAATCCCACCGGGCCGCAGAAGGCCGTGACGGTGCCTGCGAGCAGGACCGTGGAGAGGAACAGCAGCGTGCGGGTGCGCTGGATGTTGAGACCCATCGTGCGGGCGTAGTTTTCGCCCAGCAGCAGCAGGTTGAGCGGCTTGATGACGGCGACGGAGAGCGCGAGACCCGCGGTGATGACCGGGAGCATCAGGACGAGGTTGCCGCCCGTGACGTCGCCCAGAGAGCCCATGGTCCAGATGACGAACGATTTGAGCGCCGCTTCGCTCGAAAGGTACTGGAGGATTTCGACCACGGAGCTGACGCCCGAACCGAACATCATGCCGAGGATCAGGATCACCATGATGTCTTTGATGCGGCGGCTGACGGCCATGACGATCAGCAGCACGAGGGCCGCGCCGAGCCACGCTGCGCCCGCGATGCCGAGCGACTGGACGAACGAGTGCGCCGAGACGCCCAGCAGGGGCGCGCCCAAGAGGAACAGCGCCACGCCCAGACCGGCGCCCGAACTGATGCCCAGCACGTAGGGACCGGCGAGCGGATTGCGGAAGAGGGTCTGCATCTGCAGGCCGCTGGCGGCGAGGGCCGCGCCGGCGAAGAGCGCCGTGACGGCTTTGAGCAGGCGGATTTTGAGGATGATGTCGCGCACGGCCGGGTCGCACGAACCGCCCGTGAGCGCGGCCCAGATGTCGCGCAGGGCCACTGCGACCGAGCCGATCAGCAGGTCGGCCGTGAAAAGCGCGGCGGTCAGCAGCGACAGAACGGTGAAAAGTATGGCGGTGCGGCGTCCGGACATTGCGAGCGGGGTGTTTGTTATTCCAGACGTTTGTAGTAGTGGAGTTCTCCCTCTTCGGCAGGCTTGCCGCCGAGGATCAGGCTCAGGTCGCGCAGCACCAGATCGGGGTGTATGACGCCCGATTCCCAGAAGTCGGAGCCGCCGGCCGGGGTCTGGCGGCGGTTGTTGTTGAAGACCATGCGGTTGCGGACGGCCGGGATGCCGGCGAATTTCGGGTTCTGGGCCGTCAGTTCCGCAAGGGTGTTGCACGGGCCTACGTTGAGCCAGACGTCTGCCGAGCTGGCCAGCAGATAGGCCTCTTCGAGGTCTACGGCGACGGAGGTGTCCGAGTCGTTCTTCGTGTAGACGTATTCACCCCCGGCGTCCTCGATCAGGCGGATCATGAAACTGCGCGACGAAGGCATGAACCAAGTGTCGCGGTAAGGGGTGTTGAGCATCACTTTGGGGCGGACGGCGGGTGCGGAACCGGCGACGGCGGTTTTGACGGCTCTGTAGCGTTCGGCGATGCCGCCGAAGGTTTCGGCGCCCCGGCTGCGGTCGTTGCAGAGTTCGGCGGCGACCATCAGCCATTCGGCTTTGCCCAGCGGCGATTCTTCCATGTAGTCGCCTACATATATATAGGGTATGCCCAGTTCGCGGAGTTTGCCCGTGACGACGGTGTTTTCGCCCGTGACGCCGTACAGCAGCATCAGGTCGGGCTGCATGGCGGCGAGCCGCTCGAAGTTGAGGTTCGTGTCGTAGCCCACGTCGAGGACCTCGCCGCAGCAGCGGTGTTCGTTGACATAGGCGTTGGAAATGTAGTCGATTCCGGAGACGCCGCAGACGCGACGTATCTGACCGATGGCGTCGAACATGGCTACGTGGCTCGACGACATGCAGACCACATGGCGTACGGGGGCTTTCACGATTTGGCCGTCGAAACCGGCGGGAGGTTCGATGCCCTCGCGCAGAACGAGCAGATGCTGTTCGACGCCGCTACCGCCCTGCCACGGGGTGCGGACGGTGACGAGCGTCGCCGCATTGCGTTCCGTGCCGCGGATGTCGAATCCCGAAGCGTATGCAGGGGTATAGACTTCGGTCGTGAAATCGGCCGGAGTGTAGCTCGCGGAGCCTCCGCAGGCAGTGCCGAGAAGCGCCAGCAGGAGCGGTATGAGGGGCGGGAATCTTTTCATCGAGGACAAAATTAGAAAAAAATCTTGCAGAAATGTGCCGGTTTGTGAAAAATATACTATATTTGCACTCCGAAACGCTACGGGGTGTAGCTCAGCCCGGTTAGAGTACGCGTCTGGGGGGCGCGTGGTCGCAAGTTCGAATCTTGTCACCCCGACAAGCTGAGAGTCAGCCGCTTATGTGAAAACATAGGCGGCTGATTTTGTTTTGGCGGCAGTGGCTGAAACGGGCGGCTGACGCCACGGCCGACGGGGAAAAGGGGCGGGGCCGTCGGACGCCGGGCCGGGGAATGTCGATTTTTTTTCGTATCTTTGCACAAAACCCCGTGTTGCGGCCGTTATTATTCATGTCGTGCAGACCGCAGATTTTTGCCTTTATACCCCTTCGATAGCAATTCTGGATGTTTGCGGCGGAAAAAATGTCGATTTTCCCCGGAATGTTTTTCAAATGCGGAGGAATTTGCCGGGGTTTCTTGCGATCAGCGGATTTCTGCGATTTTTTTTCGCGCCGGGCCTGTCCCGCACTTCGTGAGACGACGCCCGCGATGCGGGATTGCGGCGGTCCCCTGTCAACAGATGCTTAACACGAAAAACAACAGCTTATGAAACAAAGAAAAATGCTTGCGCTCACGCTCTACCAGCTTGGACAGCTTTACCGTCACGAGTTACCCGAACTTGTCGCCGCCGCCGAGGCGAGCGGCGACGCCGTGCAGTTCCGAAGGCGTCTGGGCGAGTGGGTCTCCCGTTCGGAGTCCGCGCAGGGCGATGCGGGCGAGCAGATTCGGCTGCTGATCGATTACGACGGGCGGGAGGTCGATGAACTGTCTACCGGCGAGCGGATGCCGGTGCGGACGCTGACGCTGTTGTGGCAGTTTCTTACGGGCTGTCTGGAGAATGTGGAGATGCGCACGGACCTGTTTATCGACCTGTTCTACCTGTTCAAACGTCTCGGAGGAGCGGAACTGCCGCCGCTTTCGATGCAGCGTGTCCGCATCCGCTCCGAGCGCTGGCCTTCGGGACTCGATGCCGAGGTGCGGGAGATCAGGGCCGACAACAGGGAGCGCATGCTGCATCTGCTGGTGCAGAAGATCGAGAACCGCAAATCGACGCCCTCGCGGTTCCGTTTCGCGGAGGGGATGAGTTATGAAGACAAATACCGTCAGGTGGCCATCTGGTGGAACGATTTCAGGTTTCATCTGGCGATGGCGGTGAAAAGCCCCTCGGAGCTGAACCGCTTTCTGGGCAATTCGCTTTCGGCGGAGACCATGTACCTGCTGTCGAAGGCCCGCAAGAAGGGGATGCCGTTCTTCGCCACGCCCTATTATCTCTCGCTGCTGGACGTGACCGGAAAAGGATACGGCGATGAGGCGATCCGCAGCTATATCCTCTACTCGCCGCAGCTGGTCGAGACCTACGGCAGCATCCGCGCGTGGGAGAAGGAGGACGTCGTCGAAGCCGGAAAGCCCAATGCCGCGGGGTGGCTGCTGCCCGACGGCCACAATATCCACCGCCGCTATCCGGAGGTGGCGATCCTGATTCCCGACACGATGGGACGCGCCTGCGGCGGGTTGTGCGCGTCGTGCCAGCGCATGTACGATTTTCAGAGCGAACGGCTCAACTTCGAGTTCGAGAGCCTGCGGCCCAAGGAGAGCTGGGACCACAAGCTGCGCCGCCTGATGACCTATTTCGAAGAAGACACGCAGCTGCGCGACATCCTTATCACGGGCGGGGACGCCCTGATGAGCCAGAACAAGACGCTGCACAATATACTGGAGGCCGTATACCGCATGGCCTGCCGCAAGCGCAAGGCCAACGCCGGGCGGCCCGACGGCGAGAAATACGCCGAACTGCAGCGCGTGCGTCTCGGTTCGCGCCTGCCGGCCTATCTGCCGATGCGTATCGACGACGGATTGGTGGAGGTGCTCAGGGAGTTCAAGCAGAAGGCTTCGGCCGTCGGCGTGCGGCAGTTCATCATCCAGACCCATTTCCAGTCGCCGCTGGAGGTGACGCCCGAAGCGCAGGAGGCGATCCGCAGGATACTCGCGGCCGGGTGGCTCGTCACCAACCAGCTGGTCTATACCGTCGCGGCGTCGCGCCGCGGGCATACGACCCGGCTGCGGCAGGTGCTCAATGCGCTGGGCGTGGTCTGCTACTACACCTTCTCGGTGAAGGGGTTTCAGGAGAATTACGCCGTCTTTACGCCCAACAGCCGGTCGCTGCAGGAACAGCACGAGGAGAAGATTTACGGCCGGCTGACGCCCGAACAGGCCGGGGAGCTGGATGCAGAGCTGGAGAAGGGCGGCGACACGGCCGAACGGCTCCGCCGCTTTATGAAGAGACACCGGCTGCCGTTCCTTGCGACCGACCGCAGCGTGCTGAACCTGCCGGCCATCGGCAAGAGCATGTCGTTCAGGCTGGTGGGCATTACGCCCGAAGGCAGGCGCATCCTGCGCTTCGACCATGACCGCACGCGCCGCCACAGTCCGATCATCGACCGGATGGGCGAAATCTATATCGTCGAGAACAAATCGCTGGCCGCCTACCTGCGCCAGCTGGAAAACATGGGCGAGGATGCGGACGATTACGCCAGCATCTGGAACTATACGCACGGCGAGACCGAACCCCGGTTCGGGCTTTACGTATACCCCGATTTCCCGTTCGGGGTGACCGGGCGGGTGAGCAACCTTGAACTGGAGTGATTCGGTACGAAACAGCGATGAGGAGGCCCGGCGGAAGCGATTCCGGCCGGGCCTCGAAACTGTTGCATATATCAGGAATATTTATTATCTTTGTAAGAACGATAAATGAAGACCGGCGCCGATGTCCGGAGCGCCGTTCGGGGCATGTTCCGGTTTTCGTGCAGGCAGAATTATGAAACAGTCCGAAAGATTGATGTCGCTCGACGCCCTCCGCGGGTTCGACATGCTCTTCATCATGGGGTTCGCGTCGCTCGTCGTGGCCGTGTGCGGCTTGTGGCCTTCGGCCGTGACCGATGCGGCAGCCGCTTCGATGAGCCATGTCGCGTGGGACGGCTTCGCCCATCACGATACGATCTTTCCGCTGTTCCTCTTCATTGCCGGGGTCAGCTTTCCCTACTCGGTCGCCAAGCAGCGTGCGGGAGGAATGTCCGAAGGGCGCATCTATGCCAAGATCGTCCGCCGGGGACTGACGCTCGTCGTGCTGGGCATGGTTTACAACGGACTGTTCAAGCTCGATTTCGAGAATCTGCGGATCGCGAGCGTACTGGGACGCATCGGACTGGCGTGGAGCATCGCCGCGGTGCTGTATCTCAATTTCGGCGTGAAGACCCGTGCGGCAATCGCCGTCGCGGTGCTGGCCGGTTACGGAGCGCTTTCGGCGCTGGTCGCGGCGCCCGACGCCGCAGGCGCCGGGCCGCTGACCTTCGAGGGGAATCTGGCAGGCTATATCGACCGGCAGTTCCTGCCCGGAAAGCTGATATACGGGTCGTTCGATCCCGAAGGGCTGCTCAGCACGGTGCCCGCCGTGGTGACAGCCATGCTGGGCATGTTTACGGGCGAATTCGTAAGGCGCGGCGATATTCGGGGCGGCCGCAAGACGCTTTGGATGGCCGCGGCGGCCGCGGCGCTGCTGGCGGCGGGGCTGGCCTTCAGCGGGGTGCTGCCCGTGAACAAGAAACTGTGGTCGAGCACCTTCGTATGCGTCGTGGGAGCCTACTCGCTGGGGATGTTCGCCCTGTTTTACTACCTGATCGACGTGCGGGGCTGGCGCCGCTGGACGCTCTTTTTCCGTGTCGTCGGACTCAATTCGATTACGATTTATCTGGCCCAGCGTATCGTGGGCTTCGGACGTATATCCGACTTCTTCCTCGGCGGCATCGCATCGAAATGCCCTGAGGCCGTGGCTGCCGTGATAAGCAGTGCGGGTTATGTGGCCGTCTGCTGGCTGTTTCTCTACTTCCTTTACAGAAAGAACGTTTTTCTGAAAGTGTAGTCGCATCTGCGGATTCCGTAATGTGCCGCGCGGAGGTGCGACTGGCGCGGAGTTTGCTCCCCGGTCCGTTAAAGTTTAAAATCAAAAAATCCCGTTATGAACAAGACGATTCACCGCGCCGAGTCGCGCGGTTATGCCGACCACGGTTGGCTGCAGACTCACCATACGTTCAGTTTTGCAAACTATTACGATCCCCGCCGGGTGCATTTCGGCGCCCTCCGGGTGCTGAACGACGACACCGTGGCTCCGGGCGAGGGTTTCGGAACCCATCCGCACGACAACATGGAGATCGTGTCGATCGCGCTGGAAGGCGCGCTCAGGCACGGCGACAGCATGGGCAACATGAAAGTCCTGCGTCCGGGAGAGATTCAGGTGATGTCGGCCGGCACGGGCATCACGCACAGCGAGATGAACGCCAGCGAGACCGAGCCGGTCAAGTTCCTGCAGATATGGGTGCTGACCGACGCGCAGAACCACACGCCCCGCTACAATCAGGTCGAGCTGGCGCCCGCCAAGCGCAACGTTCCGCATGTGATCGTGGCGCCCGAAGGCCGCGGCGGCGAGCATGTGGGATGGGTGCATCAGGACGCTTGGTTCTATACGCTGGACCTCGACAAGGATCGTGTGGTCGAATACCGCATGAATACCCGCGGCCACGGCGCCTACGTCTTCGTGATCGAAGGCAGCGTCGAGGCGGCGGGCGAGGAGCTGGGACCGCGCGACGGCATGGGCATCACCGGGG
The DNA here is from genome assembly GCF_000265365.1 of Alistipes finegoldii DSM 17242. Lineage (NCBI taxonomy): Bacteria > Pseudomonadati > Bacteroidota > Bacteroidia > Bacteroidales > Rikenellaceae > Alistipes > Alistipes finegoldii. Next base: position 1,208,596 of record NC_018011.1, on the reverse strand, counting down.
CGGACGAGTTCCCGATCAAGGGAGAAACCGACGCGAAGGTGCTGATTATCGAAGTTCCCATGGAGGTTTGACAAGACGAAGCAAAGGAGTTTTCCGGCAAATTCCTTCCTCCTTCGGGTGCGGCGAACGCTTCCGAAGGGGAGTGCGAAGGAAAAGGGCTGTCCCACGGGACAGCCCTTTTTTTGCGTCGGTCGGCGAAGGCGCCGGAAAGATGGGTTTTGCCGGGAGGGGTGTTGCGCCCGGCGCCGCTGCGTCAGAATTCCGAGGTGAAGTGGAACCGGATATCCTTGAAATTCTCCTGCGCGAGGGCGAGTCCGTAGCTCGTGTCGGCGAGGAAGACGTCGCGGCCGTGCTTGTCGACGGCCATGTTGGTGTGCTTGCGGCGTTTGAAGTCGGCCAGCTGCGCGGCGTTGTCGCTCTCGATCCAGCAGGCTTTGTAGATCGAGATCGGCTCCCAGCGGCAGGCGGCGTTGTACTCGTGTTCGAGCCTATACTGGATGACTTCGAACTGGAGCGCGCCCACCGTGCCGATGATCTTGCGGCCGTTGAGGGAGCTGACGAACAACTGCGCCACGCCCTCGTCCATGAGCTGGTCCACGCCTTTGGCGAGCTGCTTGAATTTCAGCGGGTCGGCGTTCTCGATATAGCGGAACTGTTCGGGGGCGAACGACGGGATGCCCGTGAATTTGAGCTTTTCGCCTTCGGTGAAGGTGTCGCCGATCTTGAAGTTGCCCGTGTCGTGCAGGCCCACGATGTCGCCCGGATAGGCGAAGTCGATGATCGACTTCTTCTCGGCCATGAAGGCCGTCGGCGACGAGAATTTGAGCTGCTTGCCGCTGCGCACATGCAGGTAGTTTTTGTTGCGTTCGAACGTGCCCGAACATATTTTGAGGAATGCGATGCGGTCGCGGTGGTTGGGATCCATGTTGGCGTGGATCTTGAAGACGAAGCCCGTCATTTTGGGTTCCGCAGGCTCCACGATGCGGGTTTCGGTCGGGGCCGGGCACGGCGAGGGGGCTATGCGCACGAAGCATTCGAGCAGCTCGCGCACGCCGAAGTTGTTGACCGCCGAACCGAAGAATACCGGGGCCAGTTCGCCCCGCAGGTAGGCCCCGCGGTCGAAATCGTCGTAAACGCCCTCGACCAGCTCGACGTCCGAGCGCAGCTGGGCCGCGAATTTGTCGCCGATCTGGGCCTCCAGCTCCGAAGAGGCGAGGTCCGAGATTTCGACGGTCGAGGCGTCGGCCGTGAGCTTCTCGTCGGAGGTGAAGAGCGAGAGGTTTTTCTCGTAGAGGTTGTATACGCCCTTGAACGTGGGGCCGTTCGAGATCGGGAAGGCCAGCGGCCGCACGCGGATGTTGAGCTCCTTTTCGACCTCGTCCAGCAGGTCGAACGGCTCCTTCGAGGGGCGGTCGAGCTTGTTGATGAAGACGATTACCGGGGTCGAGCGCATGCGGCAGACCTCCATCAGCTTGCGCGTCTGCGACTCGACGCCCTTGGCGCCGTCGATGACGATGATGACCGAATCGACGGCCGTCAGCGTGCGGAAGGTGTCCTCGGCGAAGTCTTCGTGGCCCGGAGTGTCGAGAATGTTGATCTTCGCGCCCTTGTATTCGAAGCCCATCACGGCCGTGGCGACCGAGATTCCGCGCTGGCGTTCGATCTCCATGAAGTCCGAAGTGGCGCCCTTCTTGATCTTGTTGCTCTTGACGGCCCCGGCGACGTGGATGGCGCCGCCGAAGAGGAGCAGTTTCTCGGTAAGGGTGGTTTTACCCGCGTCGGGGTGGGCGATGACCGCGAAGGTGCGGCGGCGTGTGATCTCTTCCTGTAATGTCATGTAACTGAATGTGTGTCTGTTTTATTGCGGGGAGTGCCGGGCGCTGTTCCGCCGGCGGCAATCCTTAGTTCTCCTTCGGGTAGTCGGCGTTGAAGTGGCAGCCGACCGACTCCTTGATTTCGCGGCCCTGCTTGATGACCAGATAGGCCACGGCGATCATGTTGCGCAGTTCGCACAGTTCGCGGTTGGGCTTGGTTTTGTTGTAAAGCTCCTCGGTCTCCTGCCACAGGATTTCCAGCCGCCGCATGGCGCGCTTGAGCGAGAGGTTCGAGCGGACGATGCCCACGTAGTTGGACATCAGCGTCTGCATTTCGCGCTTCGACTGGATGATCATCAGCATCTCCTCGGTGTGCTGCGTGCCTTCGAAGTCCCAGTCGGGAATGCCCTCCTGAATTTCGACCCGGTCGAGCAGCGACGATGCGTGGCGCGCCGCCTGATCGGCGTATACCACCGCCTCGATCAGCGAATTGGATGCCAGCCGGTTTGCGCCGTGCAGTCCCGTGCAGGAGGTTTCGCCCAGCGCGTAGAGCCGTTTGATGGAGGTTTCGCCGTTGGTGTCCACCTTGACGCCGCCGCAGCAGTAGTGTGCCGCGGGAGTGACGGGAATCCAGTCCTTGGTGATGTCGATGCCGATCGAAAGGCACTTCTCGTAGATGTTGGGGAAGTGGCTGCGCACGGCGTCGGGATCTTTGTGCGTGACGTCGAGGTAGACGAAGTCCGATCCCCGCTTGGTCATTTCGCGGTAGATGGCGCGGGCCACCACGTCGCGGGGCGCCAGCGATTTCATCGGGTGGTATTTGTCCATGAACTCCTCGCCGCCGGGCAGGCGCAGGATGGCTCCGAAGCCGCGCATGGCCTCGGTGATGAGGAAGTTGGGCTTCTCGCCGGGGTTGTAGAGCGTGGTGGGGTGGAATTGGATGAACTCCATGTTTTCGGTGATCGCCTTGGCGCGGTGGCACATGGCGATGCCGTCGCCCGTGGCGACGACCGGATTGGAGGTCGTGGAGTAGATGTTGCCGCAGCCGCCCGTGGCGACGACGGTGAATTTGGCCAGCATGGTCTCGATTTCGTTCGTTTCGAGATTCAGGACGTAGGCCCCGAAGCAGGTCAGGCCGCGGGTGTGGCGCGTGACGAACTCGCCCAGATGGTGCTGCGTCAGCAGGTCGATGGCGAAGCGGTGTTCGAGTACGGTGATGCCGGGATGCCTGCGGACCGACTCGATGAGCGCCCGTTCGATCTCGGCGCCCGTCAGGTCCTCGTGGTGGAGGATGCGGTGCTCGGTGTGGCCGCCTTCGCGGTTCAGCTCGAAACGCCCGTCGGGAGTCTTGTCGAAGCGCGTACCCCATTCGATCAGGTCCCGAATCAGCTCCGGCGCCCGGCGCACGACCAGTCCGACGGCCTCTTCGTCGCATTTGCCCGCGCCGCAGACCAGCGTGTCGCGGATGTGTTTCTCGAAAGTGTCGGGGGCGTACGTTACCGAGCAGATGCCGCCTTGCGCATAGTTGGTGTTGCACTCGTTCATTTCGCCCTTCGTCACGATGGTGACGTGTCCGTGGGCGGCGGCTTTGAGCGCGAACGAAAGGCCTGCCGCGCCGGAACCGATAACCAGAAAGTCGGTTTTCATAGTTTTGCAAGCATTAAGCGTCGCAAAGTTATAAAAAATGCCCGATAATCCCATTTCCGGCCGGAAAAAGCGTACGGAAAAATGGGGCAACGGCTCCGGAACGGATCCCCGGAGCGGTAATTTTTTCGGCCCGGCAGGCGATATTTGGAATTTTTCTCTATTTTTGCCTTAAGCTACCCAAAATAAATTATGAAAAAACTACTTTTGACTCTGGCTGCCGGAATAGTTCTTTGTTCCTGCGGTTCGCACGATCCGCAGATCGCGATCGTGCCCTATCCCAATCATCTCGAAACCGGTCGGGGAACCTATCGGGTGACCGATCGGCCCGTTACGTGTGACAGTCGCACCGACGAGCGGACGCAGCGCGCCGTGGTCGGATTCGCCGCACGGCTGGCGACGGTTACCGGCGGGACGAATCCCGTCACGGTCGCCGACGAGGTGCCCGCGTCGGGCATCCGTTTCGTCACGGACGAATCGCTCCCGGCCGAAGGCTATGAACTGAACGTGGACGGGGAGGGAATCGAAGTGCGGGCGTCGCAGTTTCCCGGCTTCCTCTATGCCCTGCAAAGTCTCGAACAACTGCTGCCTGCGGCGGTTTACGGCACGGAGCCTGCGCCCGATGCGGCGTGGGAGGTGCCCTGCGTGAAGATCGCCGACGCGCCGCGGTTCGCATACCGGGGCATGCACCTCGACGTGGCGCGCCACTTCTTCTCGGTGGACGAAGTGAAGCGGTATATCGACGTGATGGCCATACACAAGCTCAATACGCTGCACTGGCACCTGACCGACGATCAGGGCTGGCGCATCGAGATCAAGCGCTATCCGGAGCTGACCGCCGTGGGCAGCATCCGCAAGGCCACTGTGGTCCGCAAGGAGTGGGGAACCTATGACGGTACGCCCTACGGCGGTTTCTATACGCAGGACGAGATCCGCGACGTGGTGAAATATGCCGCCGACCGGGGTGTTACGGTGATTCCCGAAATCGACCTGCCGGGCCATATGCTGGCGGCGCTGACCGCCTATCCCGAACTGGGCTGCACGGGCGGTCCGTACGAGGTGTGGGGCCGCTGGGGCGTGGCCGACGATGTGCTTTGCCCCGGACGGGAGAAGACTTTCGAATTCCTCGAAGGCGTATTGACCGAGGTGATGGAGCTGTTCCCCTCGGAGTATATCCATATCGGCGGCGACGAGTGCCCGAAGGTGCGCTGGGAGAAGTGTCCGCGCTGTCAGGCGAAGATCCGCCAGCTCGGCCTGAAGGACGACGGAGAGCATACTGCCGAGCATTACCTGCAGAGCTACGTGACCGACCGCATCGGCAAATTCCTTGCGCAGCACGGCCGCCGCATCATCGGCTGGGACGAGATTCTGGAAGGCAGGGCGCCCTCCGACGCCGTTGTCATGTCGTGGCGCGGCAGCGAGGGCGGAATCGCCGCGGCCAAGTTGGGGCACGACGTCATCATGACGCCGAATTCGCACTTCTATTTCGACTACTACCAGTCGCTCGACACCGACGCCGAGCCGTTCGGAATCGGCGGTTACATACCGATGGAGCAGGTCTATTCGTACGATCCGGCGTTCCCGGAGCTGACGCCCGAACAGCAGAAACATATTCTCGGCGTGCAGGCCAACCTCTGGACCGAATACGTCTTGAGCGACGAACACCTCGAATACATGCTTCTGCCGCGTCTGGCCGCCTTGAGCGAGGTGCAGTGGTGTCTGCCCGAAACGAAGGACTGGAACCGCTTCATCGGCAGTTTCAGGATGGACGAAATCTATTCTCAGATGGGATATGAGTTCGCCAAGCATATCTTCGGGGTGACGGCTTCGTATGCGGTCGATCCGGAGAAGGGGGGCGTCGTGATGACCCTCACCACACAGGGCGGTGCGCCGATCCGTTACACGCTCGACGGCTCAGATCCCACGGCTTCGAGTCCGCTTTACAAGGCGCCGGTGACCATCGGCGAAAGCTGCACGTTCAAGGCCGCGGCCCTGCGCGAAGGCATGCAGACGCCGGTTTATGCGCGGAAATTCGATTTCAACAAGGCGACCGGACGGCGCATCGCGCTGAACGCCGCGCCGACGCTCAAATATACCTACGGCGGCGCTTCGCTGCTGGTGGACGGTTACCGCGGAGGTCCCGTCTATTCGAACGGCGCGTGGATCGGGTTCCTGAACGAGCCGCTGGACGTTACGATCGACATGCAGGGGGCGAAGCCCTATTCGGCGGTGACCGTCGAATCGCTGGTCGAGAAGGGCGAGTGGGTTTTCCCGCCTTCGTCGGTGGGGGTCTACCTCTCGGACGACGGCAGCGAGTTCACCGAGGCGGCGCTGATGTCCGTGCCGCAGGAGACGGCCGGCAGCCCCGACGGCGTCAAGCCGTTCAAGGTGCTCTTCCCCGAAACCTCGGCCCGCTACCTGCGCGTGGTGGCCCGTACGGTCGATCCGATTCCGGCATGGCACGGCGCGGCCGGACAGAAGGCGCATATGTTCGTGGATGAAATCATCGTAGAATAAAACCGGGAGTGGACGTGGAGAAGACCGCCGTGCGAATACAGGGACGCGAGTCCGTTGCGATGACGACGGCCGAATTCGGCCGCCTGTTCGCTACGTGGCGCGCGCGGTTCGAAGCGATCGCGTGCCGCTACGTGCGGAGCGCGGCGGTGGCCGAGGATCTCGTCTCGGACAGCTTCATGTCCTTCTGGGAGAACCGCGGCCGGATTCCCGCCGATGCCAACCTGCAGGCCTATATCCTGATTATCGTCCGCAACAAATGCCTCGACTGGCTGCGCGCCCAAAGCCTGCATGCCAAGATCGAGCAGGAGGTGTACGAGCTTAGGCGGCGGGTGCTGGCGGCCGACATACGGTCGCTGCAGGCGTTCAATCCTGAGGAGATTTTCTCGGCGGAGGTGGCCGCGATCGTGCGGCAGTCGCTCGACCGCCTGCCCGAACTGACACGCGAAGTGTTCGTCGCCCGCCGCTTCGAGGAGCTGAGCTACAAGGAGATCGCCGAAAAGTACGGCATCACCGTGCGGCGCGTCGAATTCGAACTGGAAAAGGCCGTGAAGCAGCTGCGCGTGGCGTTGAAGGATTATTTGCCCGTGCTGCTTATGTTGCTGTCGGATAATATTTTGCGATCCTGAATTCGAGAGCGTGAATTATTAAAAATATTTTTTTAGCAAATCCAAGTGCGTCTGATTGGGAATCGGGCGCACTTATTCGTTTTTATAGAAACAGACGAAGAGAGAGATGAATCCGGAACTTATCTATAAATATTTGGAAAATACGGCGACCGATGACGAGATGAAGCAGGTGCTCGACTGGCTCGACGCCGATCCCGCGCATGTGCGCGAATTGGACGAGCTGGACAAAGTGATGGCCGCTTCGGTCATTTACGGTCCCGACGTGCTGTCGCCTGCGCCAGCGAAGAAGGCGGCGCGCCGCATTTCGCTGGGTCGCATTCCGCTGCGCCGCATCGTGCGTTATGCCGCGGAGCTGGCCGCCGTGGCGGTCGTCGGCATCGGCGTGGCCCGGATGCTTGCCGACGACCGGATCGAAGAGTGGACGCGGCGGACGACGGCGCTCGAAGTGCCTGCGGGGCAGTACCTGAGCATGGAGTTGCAGGACGGCACCAAGGTCTGGCTCAATGCGGGAACCCGGCTGGAGTATCCGCTGGTGTTCGCCGGGGGCGAGCGGCGCGTGAAGGTTGCGGGCGAGGCGATGTTCGATGTCGAGCACGATCCCGCGCATCCGTTCGTGGTCGAGACGTTCGCCTGCGACGTCGAGGTGCTGGGAACCAAATTCGACGTGATGGCCGAGGAGCGCGAGGGATTGTTCTCGGCGGCCCTGCTGCGCGGAAGCGTGAAGGTGACCAACCGCCTGACGCCCGGCGAACAGTTCGTCCTCAAGCCCAACGAGGAGGTGCGGCTGGCGGGGCGGCGGCTGAACCTGAATGCGATCGGCAGCATGGACGACTACCTCTGGACCGAAGGGATGATCAGCATCAAGGGCCTTTCGTTCGGGGAGCTGATGCACAAATTCGAAAAGAGCTTCGGCGTGAAGATACGGATCGACCGCGCCCGGATGCCGGAGGTCGATTACAACCACGGCAAGATCCGCATTTCGGACGGCGTCGATTCGGCGCTGCGCCTGTTGCAGATGGCCTCGGATTTCACCTATACGCGCAGCGAAGACAACGGAACGATCGTCATACGATAACCAATTTATAAACCTGAAAAAAACGAAAAGACTGCCTATGAGAAGAGCCGAACAATGACCCTCACCGGTCGTCCGGGGCAAATTAAAAAAACTTGCAGATGGTCGCAACATCCGCAAGCCGCGGTCGGCCGTTAATCAGCTACCCAGCCTACTAACAACTAACTAATTGCAAAAGTATGAACAAAAAACGTATTCAGCAAATTAAATGCCTGTTTACACTCTTTTTTGTCGTGTGCGCATCGTTCTATGCCACACGGTCATACGCTCAGAATAATGCGGTGACGATCCGTCTGTCGGGCGTCAGCATGGAGCGTGTGATGAATGAAATCGAGAACCAAACCAATTATTTGTTCCTGTCGAACAAGGACGTGGACATCAACAGCGTCGTGAGCGTCGATGTGGAGGCGCGCCCGCTTTCGGAAGCGCTCGCGCAGATGGTGCGCGGAACAGACGTGGTCTACCGTTTCGACGGCAAATACATTCTGCTTTCGAAGGCCGACCGCAGGCCCGTGACCGTGAAGGGCGTGGTGACCGACGCCGACGGCGCGCCGGTGATCGGAGCTTCGGTGATCGTCAAAGGTACGACCGTCGGAGCTTCGACCAATACCGACGGCTCCTTCTCGCTGCAAGTTCCCCCCCCCGCGGAAAATGCGGTCCTGACCGTTACCTACTTGGGCTACGAGCCGGTCGATGTGACCGTCGGCAGCCGCACCGATTTCCGGATTACGCTCCGCGATTCGGCTGTGGCGGTGGAGAACGTCGTAGTGACGGCCCTCGGCATCAAACGTCAGGAGAAGGCCCTGAGCTACAACGTGCAGCAGGTCAAGTCCGAGGAGCTGACGACCGTCAAGGACGCCAACTTCATGAATTCGCTGGTCGGCAAGGTGGCCGGCGTGCAGATCAACAGCGGTGCGAGCGGCCCCGGCGCCAGTGCGCGCGTGGTGATGCGCGGCGAGAAGTCGATCGAGAAGGGCAACAACGTCCTCTATGTGATCGACGGTATTCCGATGTATAACCACAGCTTCGGCGGCGACGGCGGCACCTATGCCAAACAGGCCGGTTCGGAGAGCGCCGCGGATATCAACCCCGAAGACATCGAGTCGATCAACATGCTGACCGGCCCTTCGGCTGCGGCCCTTTACGGCAGCGACGCCGCCAACGGCGTGGTGGTCATCAACACCAAACGCGGCGTCAAGGACCGTACGGTGGTGACCGTCAGCAACAGTACGACCTTTTCGAAGGTCTACCGGCTGCCCGACATGCAGAACAGCTACGGAACCAGTTCGGGGCTGATGAACTGGGGTGAGAAGTATGCCAGCACGTTCGACGCCAAGAAGTTCTTCAACACGGGAACCAACATCATCAACTCGGTGTCGGTATCGACGGGCAACGAGAAGAACCAGACCTATATCTCGGCTTCGACGACCAATACGGCGGGCATCATTCCCGAAAATACGTACGACCGCTACAACTTCACGGCCCGCAATACCACCTCGTTCGCCAAGGACAAGCTCGTACTGGACTTGGGCGCCAGCTTTATCATCCAGCACGACGAAAACATGGTGACGCAGGGCAAGTATTACAACCCGCTGCCCGCGCTCTACCTCTTCCCGCGCAGCGACGACTTCGACGAAATTCGCCTTTTCGAGCGCTGGGACCCCGTGCGCGGCTATATGGTGCAGTACTGGCCTTACGGCGAGGGCGCGCATTCGCTGCAGAACCCCTATTGGATTCAGAACCGCATGAACCGCGAGACGAGCAAGCGCCGCTACATGCTCAACGCATCGCTGCGGTGGAACATCACCGACTGGATGAACGTTTCGGGCCGCGTGCGGGTCGATAATTCGGAATACCGCATCAAGCAGAAGCTCTACGCCTCGACGCTGACCACCTTCTGCGGAACGAACGGCGGTTACGAAGACCAGACGCAGCACGACCGCAGTTTCTACGGCGACGTGATGCTCAACATCGACAAGACCTTCGGCGACGACTGGACGCTCAACGCCAACATCGGCGCTTCGATCAACGACCAGCGCTACGAGCAGGCCGGCGTGGCGGGCGACCTGCTGCTGACCAACCATTTCGCCATGAACAACCTCAACTATCAGGAGAAGTTCAAACCCCTGCAGGAGGGGTGGCACGACCAGACGCAGGCGATCTTCGCTTCGGTCGAGGTGGGGTGGCGCTCGATGCTCTACCTGACGGTGACGGGCCGCAACGACTGGGCTTCGCAGCTGGCCTATTCCAAAAACTCGTCCTTCTTCTATCCTTCGGTGGGTCTGTCGGCCGTGGTTTCCAACATGGTGAACATGCCCGAATGGTTCACCTTCCTCAAGGTGCGCGGGTCGTATTCGAAGGTGGCGTCGGCTTTCGCCCGTTACCTCTCCAATCCGGCCTACTCGTTCAACAACCAGACCCACAACTGGAGCAAGCCTTCGACCTATCCGGCCTACAACCTCAAGCCTGAGGATACCAAGTCGTGGGAGATCGGCCTGAACGCCCGTTTCCTCAACCACATCAACCTCGACGTGACCTATTACCGTTCGAACACTTACCACCAGACGATCTATGCGCCGCTGCCCTCTTCGTCGGGTTACAACCAAGTGGTCGTACAGGCCGGCGACGTGCAGAACCAAGGCGTCGAGCTGGCGCTGGGCTACAACAACAAGTGGAACGACTTCACATGGAGCAGTTCGTACACCTTTACGCTCAACCGCAACGAGATCAAGCGGCTGGCGGCCGGCGAAGTGAACCCCGTGACGGGCGAGACCATCACCGACAACGAGATTCAGAAGGACTGGCTGGGCGCGAGCAACGTGGCGCCGCAGGTCATCCTGCGTCCGGGCGGTTCGATGAGCGATATTTACGTCAATCACGAGCTTAAGCGCGACCTGAACGGCAACATCGAGATCGATCCTTCGACGGGCAACCTCTCGATCGCCGAAACCGACTTCCGCAAGGTGGGCCAGCTCTCGCCCCGCTACACGATGGGCTGGAGCAACAGCTTCGGCTACAAGGGCATCGAACTCGGTGCGGTCCTCACGGCCCGAATCGGCGGCCTGACCTACTCGGCCACGCAGGGCGTGCTGGACTACTACGGCGCGTCGCAGGCCACGGCCGACGCGCGCGACCGCGGCGGCATTCCGATCAACTACGGCACCGTCGATCCCCAGAAGTACTATTCGGCGATTTCGACGGCCGAGGGCGGTTACGGAGCCTATTACCTCTACAGCGCCACCAACGTACGCCTGCAGGAGCTGAGCCTGCAGTATACGCTGCCGGCGCGGTGGTTCCGCAACAAAGCCAGACTGACGGTCGGATTCGTCGCCAAGAACCTCTGGATGATCTACTGCAAGGCGCCGTTCGACCCCGAAATCTCGGCGGCGACGGACAACGCCTACTATCAGGGCGTGGACTACTTCATGCAGCCGAGCACGCGCAATTTCGGCTTTAACGTGAAACTGCAATTCTAACCGAACCAAAGCTATGAAAAATATCATTAAACTTACCTGCCTCTTATTGACGGTATGCGGTTTTGCGGGTTGTACGGGCAATTTCGACGAGTACAACACCGATCCCTATGCCCTTTACAAGGGAGACCCCGCCGTGCTGATTCCCACCATGCTCGACGCCATGATGTACGTGCAGCAGAACGACTCGCAGATGGTCGATCAGATGGTCGGCTCGCTGGGCGGATATTTCACGCTGTCGAACCGCTGGGGCGGTCAGAACTTCGATACGTTCAATGCGTCCGACGCATGGAACGCCACGCCGTACAATACGATGTTCGAGGATATTTACGCCAACTTCTTCGACATCGAGAAATCGACCAGCAAGTCGGGCCACTACTACGCGATGGCCCGTCTGGTGCGCGCCGCCGTGATGATGCGCGTCGCCGACTGCTACGGCCCGATCCCCTACAGCAAGGTAGCCGACGGCTCGTTCTATGTCGAGTACGACTCGGCGGAGGATGTCTACAAGCATATCATCGAGGACCTCGCGGGTGCGGCGACCACGCTCTACGCCTATGCGCAGGAGTATCCGGCGTCGAAACCGCTGGCTAACAACGATCCGATTTTCGCAGGCGACTATACGGCTTGGGCGCGTCTGGCCAACTCGCTCTGCCTGCGTGCGGCGATCCGCTCAAACGACCGCGAGGCCGCCGAGAGCGCCTGCGGCCATGCCGCCGGCCTGATCGAGACCAACGCCCAGAACGCCATGATGAGTCCCGGCGTGCAGGGAAATCCCTATCAGCTGGCTTCGGCGTCGTGGGGCGACCTGCGAATCAATGCTTCGATCGTCGATTACATGACCGGGTACGACGATCCCCGCTGCGAAGCCTATTTCCAGAAATCGACCTTCGACAACACCCGCTATATCGGCATGCGCGCCGGTACGGCCGGATTCGAAAAATCGGCCGTAAGCGGTTATTCGCTGCCCAACGTGCAGTCCGGCTCGTCGCTGCCGATTTTCGTGGCCGCCGAGACCAATTTCCTGCGCGCCGAGATGGCGCTCAGAGAGTGGACCGTAGGCGGTACGGCGCAGTCCTACTACGAAGCCGGCGTGCGTCTGTCGATGGAGCAGAACGGCGTGGCGGGCGAGGACATCGACGCCTATCTGGCCGATGAAACGCTCGTTCCCGCCGGACATCTGAACGATCCGCGCGGCGCGAAGTACAACTACGACCGTCAGACGGACGTCAAGATCAAGTGGAACGACGCGGACGGTACGGAGAAGAATCTGGAGCGCATCATCACCCAGAAATGGATCGCAAACTTCCCGATGGGACTCGAAGCGTGGGCCGAATTCCGCCGTACGGGCTATCCCGAACTGGCGCCGGCCATCGACAACCTCAGCGGCGGCGTTATCTCCGACAACTTCCGCGGCCTGCGCCGGCTGCGCTATCCCTATACCGAGCGTAACCTCAACAAGAGCAATTACGACAAGGCGGTGGCATTGCTGGGCGGTACGGACAACGAGTCGGTCGATCTTTTCTGGACGAAGAAAAAATAGTGTCGAAACCTAAACGAAAGCATACATTATGAACATAAAGAAAAATATATGGGCATTGGCGGCGGCGCTGCTTTTCGCGACTGCGTTTACCAACTGCAGCGACTGGACGGAGGTCGAAGCCGAAAAGAAGGTCGATTACGGCAATACCGAGACCTCGCGCCCCGAATCCTACTACCAAGCTCTGCGCGAGTGGAAAAAGACGGATCACTCGATTTCGTTCGGGTGGTTCAGCGGCTGGGGCGATCCTGCCGTTCTGACGGCCAGTATGCTGATGGGACTTCCCGACAGTATGGATATGGTCTCGTTGTGGGACAATTCGAGCAACCTTTCGCAGGGCAAGATCGAAGATCTCCGCATGGTGCAGCAGAAGAAAGGGACCAAAGTGCTGATGTGTACCTTTATCCAGTATGTCGGCAAGGGGTTCACTCCTGCCGAATATGATGTCGATGAAGCGACCCGCGAAGCGTTCTGGGGCTGGGTGGACGACGATGAAGCGGCCATCAAGACCTCGATGGAGAAATATGCGCAGGCTATCGCGGATACCATTTACAAGTACAACTACGACGGTCTGGATATCGATTTCGAACCGAATGTCGATGGAGTTGTGGGCAAACTCGATGAAAACGATACTTATGTGAGATGGTTCCTCGATATTTTGTGCAAGCACCTCGGCCCTCAGTCCAATTCGGGTAAAATGCTCGTTATCGACGGCGAACTCTGGAAGGTTCCTGTGAGCGCGGCGACTTATTTCGACTATTTCATCGGACAGGCCTATTCGGTTTCCGGCGGCACTCCGTCGCCCAATGCCGGACAGAGCGAATCGAATATGGACTCTCGCCTGAGGCAGATAATCAATAACTTCGGCGAATACATGTCCGAGGAGGAGATCACCAAGCGCTTCATCGTCACGGAAAACATGGAGAGCGCCATCGACGCATTGAACGGCGGTTATTACTGGACGCTTCGCAACGGAACCAGACTCGACAAGGCCGAGTGCCCGTCGTTGCTGGGAATGGCCAGATGGCAGCCCGTCAACGGCTTCCGCAAAGGCGGTTTCGGCGGTTACCGGTTCAGCAACGAGGCGGTGAACAAACCCTCCTACAAATGGATGCGAACCGGAATTCAGGCGCAGAACCCCGCAGTCAATTAGTCCGAACAACCAAAAGCAAGAAAAAGATGAAAAACAGCATTAAAACAGCAGTTCTCGGTCTCGCGGCGCTCGTTTCGGGATTCTCGGCCTGCAACGATGCCGATTACGATACGCTCGGAGTGCACGCCTTCGTCAGCGAGAGCGCGTCGAATAAAAGCACGAAAGTGACCATTACGGAACTGGGCGCCGACGCCGAAATCACGGCCTGCCTGAGCGAGGCCGCAACGAAAGACGTAAAGCTGAAATTCGTGGTCGATTCCGAGGTGCTGGACCGTTACAACCAGAAGCAGGCTTCGAGTTTTCTCGTACTGCCCGAAGAGGTCTACGAGATGGACTCCGAAGTGACGATCAAGGCCGGAGAATTCAGCGCTCCTGCAACCAAGATCCATATCAAGCCGCTGCCCAAGGAGTATGTCGGCGAGAGCTATGCCCTGCCGCTGCGTCTTGTCAGCGCCGACGGGTCGGTTCCGGTGACCTCGGTGACCTCGACCTATGTGATTACGACCGAAGCGATCGTCGTCTCGTCGCTCCCGATGTTCGTCGGCGGCGCGGGACTTGCCGCCGACGGTTTCCCCTTGACGCTTCCGCAGTTTACGGTCGAGGTGCGTTTCCAAGTGAGCAATACGGCCAACCGCAACCGTGCCGTATTTACCAACGGCGGTTCGGTGCTGCTGCGCTTCGAGGACCCGCAGAACGACACTTCGGACCATAAGGCCCATTCGCTGGTGCAGTTCCAAGGCGACGGCTGGTATCTCAATCCGTCGTTGTCGTTCACGCCCAACAAATGGCAACATCTGGCGCTGACCTATGACGGAACCAAGGTGACCCTCTATGTCAACGGTACTTTTGCCGGAAGCAAGGAGGGCGTGTGCGATCCCAACTTCGGATCGGCCAACTGGTTCGGCGGCGATGCCGGCGGCGGACACGGAACCGGCGATTCGTGGTGGAGCGGATGTAAGATACTGATGTCCGAGGCGCGTATCTGGTCGGTATGCCGTACGGAAGCGCAGGTGCAGAACAACATGACCACGACCAGCGCCAAATCGCAGGGCTTGGAGGCTTACTGGCGCTTCAACGAAGGCGAGGGCAATACGTTCGAGGACTGCACGGGCAACGGGCATACGCTGAAGACGTCCAAGACCCCGACGTGGGTTGCCGGCATCAAGTCCACCGATACGGAAACGCCGTGGCCTTAATCCCGTAATTATGGCGCAGGCGCGCCCGGTGCGTGCCTGCCGCCATGCGGTTCATTCAAATTGTTTGTTAAATACGATTACATTATGATGAAAAAATTGAAATATCTTTTGGCCGGAGTTCTCGTTTCTGCGGTTGCGGGTTGTTTTGTCGCATGCGACGACGATGAGTCTGCAACAGACGAATGGACGGCCGACTATGTTTATTTGGAACGTCTGAAGCTCGGTGTCGGCTCTTTGGAGTTCAATCAGACGCATTCGTCTCTGGGAATTGCAGGCGATACGGAGGTCTCGATGCCGTTTGCGGTTTGTCTTGCCAAACCATGGAAGTCGGATGTCGCCGTGAAGTTCGCTTATACGATCGAAGGCGATATGCCGGAGGAGATCGTTACTTTCCGCGAAGGCGGTGCCGTCGTGATTCCTGCCGGGGAGTTGGCAGCCAGAGATACGATGGATCTCAGGACGGATTGGAGTTTTGTTCCGCAGGAGGCTGCCACCTACAAAGTGACGGTCGGGATCGGATCGGTGCAGCCTGTTTCCGGACAATTGCGTATTTCTTCGAAACAGAAGGAGCTGTCCGTTCAGATAAACAAAGCCAAATCCATGGATATACAGGCCGGCGTGAAACCTTCGGGCAGCCGGATTGCGGATTACAGCGGTTGGTCGGTTTATGCTACCAATGTGGATGATAATAATGCAGACTGGGGAGCCCATCAACCTAAATTGATCAATGGGAATACCGGAGATTATATATGGTTCAATACTCCCCATCTCGGTGTAAAGATCGACATGGGCGCTACAAAGACTGTTACCGGATTGGAGACGTTCAGTGCTTACGGTGCGGCTTATGCGATGAGTTCTTGTGCTGTTTATACTAGCGATGACGGGGCCGGGTGGAAACTCGTAACGCCTGAAGAGGGCTTGTCGATGACGCCTGCCGGAACGCAGTATGTTTCGTTTATCGCGCCGATAACCGCTCGTTATATAATTTGGCATATGTATGGGTCGGCGCCTCTCAGCTCCGAGATTTATGTTTATTCCAAATAGAGGTGGGCTTTGAATAGTTTTTGAGGGGAAGCCGCCCGGTCCGAGACCGGGCGGCTTTTTTGACCGAGAGGGCCTGTGGGATATGGTATATGGGCGATTATCGGCCGGAGCGTGTGCAACGGAAGCGAAAAAAGCGTACATTTGTGCCCATGAGTGAACGGCATATAGACATAAACGAATTCGATTACGACCTGCCCGACGGGCGGATCGCCAAGTTCCCGCTGGCCGAGCGCAGCGCCTCGAAACTGCTGGTTTACCGCGGCGGGGAGATCGGCGAAGCGCATTTCGCCGACATCGGCGACGTGCTGCCCGAAGGCCAGCTGCTGGTGTTCAACAATACGAAGGTGATTCGCGCGCGGATCATCATGCACAAGCCTTCGGGCGCCCGCATCGAGGTGTTCTGTCTCGAACCGCACGATCCGGCCGATTACGAACGGGCGTTCGCCGTCGTCGGGCGGTGTGAATGGTCGTGCATCGTGGGCAACCTCAAGAAATGGAAAGAGGGGTATGTGGAGATCAACTTCGAGCACGAAGGCCGCCCGGAGCATCTGCGGGCGTGGCTCGTCGAGAACCGCGGCCGCGAGCATACCGTGCGTTTCGAGTGGTCGGCGGCGATGACGTTCGGGCAGCTGCTCGAATACCTCGGACGGATTCCGATTCCGCCCTACCTGAACCGCGAAAGCGAGGAGATCGACTATACGCGCTACCAGACCGTCTATTCCAAATTCGAAGGATCGGTGGCCGCGCCGACGGCGGGGCTGCACTTCACGCCCGAACTGATCGAGGGGATGAAGGCGCGCGGCTTCGGGTTCGAGGAGGTGACGCTGCATGTCGGGGCCGGGACCTTTCTGCCCGTCAAGGACGACGATGCCGCGCGGCATCCGATGCACACCGAGCATTTCGAGGTGCGGCGTGCGGCGGTAGCCCGCCTGCTGGAGAAGTGGGGGCGGATCACGGCCGTCGGCACGACCTCGGTGCGGACGCTCGAATCGCTCACGGCGCTGGCGTGGCGCATACGTACGGCCGGAACGCCCGATGCGGAGCGGGTCGTCGGTCAGTGGGAGCTGTACGACGTGCCGGCGGAGTTTTCCGGGCGCGAGGCGCTGGAGACTCTGCTGAAATACATGGATGAAAAGGGGCTGGAACGCATCAAGGCGGCGACGCAGATCATGATTACGCCGCTGGGGTACGAGTTCCGCATCGTGCGCAATATCGTCACCAACTTCCACCAGCCCAAATCGACGCTGCTGCTACTGGTGTCGGCTTTCGTCGGCGGGGACTGGAAGCGGATTTACGAATACGCCCTCGGACACGGCTTCCGTTTCCTGAGTTACGGCGACTCGTCGGTGCTGATGCGCTGACGCTGGGAGCGAGGCTGAGGGAGAAAGCGCGGCTGCCGGATGCGGCTGCCGGCCGGTCTTCGGCGGTCATCAGACGGTCGTTCGGCGGGGGCGGAAAGTCTCCGGGGAGTCCGGGGAGAAGATCACCTGCGCAGCAGCGTTTCGCGGATGCGTCGCAGGGCTTTGGTGATCTGCGCTTCGACGGTCTTGACCGAAATCCGCATCTGGTCGGCGATCGCGGCGTTGGAAAGCCCCTCTTCGCGGCTTTTGCGGAATACTTCGCGGCAGCGGTCGGGCAGTTGCGAGACGGCTTCGGCGACCAGCAGCATCATTTCGTCGGCTTCGAGCTGCAATGCTTCCGGGTTCGTGAAGAGCGGCTCAGGTCCCTCGATGGGGATGCCGTCGGTGCGTTTGTCGCGAAGCCGGTTGAGCGCGCGGTTGCGCACGGCGCGGAACAGATAGGCCCGGACGGAAGTCGAGATGCGGAGTTCCCCGGCATGCTGCCAGATGTGCGTAAAGGTGTCCAATACGATCTCTTCGGCAGAGGTGCGGTCACGGAGCCAGTAGGCCGCGAACCTGCAAAGCGGGGCGTAATAACGGTCGAACAACTCCCGAAAGGCGGCGGTTCCCCCCCCCTCGGCTGATGCGTTTCCATAAAACCATGTCGTGTTCGTTTTCCGACCTCATCGTATCGCTAAAGGAAATTCAGACTAATAAAGATAGGCATTTTCGGGGACAAAACGGACGCGGAACGTATGAATTTTTCGTTTCGGCATTCTTTCGTTCCTGTTATCCTGCGGAATGCGGGACGCCCGAAATCGGGACTGCGTTAAAAAAAGGGGCCTGCTGAAGTGTTTCGGCAGGTCCCTTTGCAGGTTCATACGTATTATTCGAGCAGTTCGTTGTTGCCCCAGACATTCAGTTCTGCGATGCACCATCCCCGGAAGGTCGGATTATAGGTCTTGTTCGTATAGCTGGCGTGAATGCGCAGCCGGACGTAACGCGCATGCTGGTAGTCGTCGAGCATCGGACTGATGACCACACCCATCGGATCCAGCGGCGAGTCGGGATCGGTCCTGTAGTCGCGGTATGTCTGGGTGTAGGTCCAGTTGGCGTCGTTCGCTGCGCCGAGGCCGTCGCCGGTGATCTCCTTCGCGGTCCAGACCTCCAAGTGGGCGATGCCGTAGCGCGCGCCGGCTTCCGGTTTGCCGGTAGTCATGTAGCGCTGATTGAACTGGAAGCCGCGTACGGTCACCTCTTTGCCCAGATCGATGACGAAGTCGTAGGGCGGATTGGCCTGCTCCTCGTCGGCGTTGCAGTAGCCGAAGGTGTTGATGTCTTCGTCGAACATCTTCTCCACTTCGTAGTTGGGTTTGGCCTTGGGGGCGGCGAGCACCTTCCAGCCGCTGCGGTCGAGCAGCACGGGTGCGGGCGGTCCCGGCTTGACGAACTTGTTGAAGAGGATGTAGCGGACGCCGCCCGTCGGCGAGACCGTCGCCCGCGGGTCGCCCTTGATCGAATCGATGGCGATCGGGAGCAGGTACGGCTCCTCGTCGGGCATGCGCTCGCTGAACAGCTCGACTTTCATCGTCGAGGAGACCGTGTTGTAGCGGGGCAGCATGACTTCGGTGGTCGAGAATGCGTAGGCCTCCGAGGGGCAGAGCTTGTACGAGGTACCGTGCGCCGCGTTATAGGTCTCGACCAGTTCGGGGTCGATCTTGAACACGACGGTTATGTAGTTGCCGCTGATCTGCTCGGCCTCCACGCGGATGTTGAGGGTCTGCTTCTTGGGGCTTTCCACCGTAATCACTTCGGCGTCGGCCGCGGCGTCCTGAATGCTCAGCAGGGCAGGCTGCTTGAGCGCCGGACCTTCGTCGTCCTTGCAGCCCGCCGTTGCGACGAGCAGGGCGACGGCGGCCAGAAGACGTATGTTTGCATATCGTTTCATAATCGTTTGCGTTTAAGGGTTCGTCTCAGCATTAGAATTTGACATCGACCAGCACGGGAATATGGTCCGAGGCCCGCTTGATGTCGCCTTTGTTGAAGTCGAGCATGATCTTGGTGCCGACCACGTTGCACTTCGCGCCGTTGCCGTTCCAAAGCAGGATGTAGTCGATACATTTGTTCGGCGCCTGCGAGGAGTGGGTGAAGTCGCTCGCGCCGTGGGGCGTGAGGACCGTCCAGCCCGTCTTCAGTTTGGAGATGGTGGGCGAATCGGGACGGACATTGAAGTCGCCGCCGAGGAAGACGGGTTTCTTCGAGCCGCCGAATTCGCGTTCGATGACCTTGTTGATCTCGTCTACCTGTCCTGCCTGAGCCAGCGCGGACACATGGTCGAGGTGGGTGGTGGCGAAGACGTATTTCTCGAACTCCATGACGACCATCACGCGGGGTTCGGCGCCGTCGCCCTTCGGCAGCGGAGCGGCAAAGGTCCGGACGGGTTTTTCACGGCTGGCGATTCCGTCGCCGTAGGCTCCGCCCTGATAGGCCATCGCCCGCGAATATTCGTAACTCCACTCCTTGCCCATCAGTCCGGCGAATTTCTTGAGCTGGAAGACCCGGCCGGTGCGGACCGTGCAGCTGTCCAGTTCGCTGATGCCCACCAGATCGGCCTTGCCCTCGGTCATCATGTCGGCGATCATCTGGTAGCTGCCGTCGCTGATGTACTTGGTGAAGACGCCGACGTTGTAGGTCACCAGACGCGTCGCGCCGTCGGCCTTGGGGTAGTAGTCCCGACCCGGTTCCTCCGGGGGGGCGGGTTTCAGATGGGGCGGAACTTCGTCTTCGGAGGAGGAGCTGCTGTTGCAGGCCGTTGCCGGGCAGGTCAGGCCGAGCAGCAGCATGATGGTAAGATATTTTTTCAGTCTGTTCATCGTTTCGTTCGTTTTTGAAGTTAGTATTGGGAATTAAAAGTCGAGCCCGTCGTTCCAGCCGGGGTTTTGCGTCAGGGCGCCGCCGGTCAGCGAGCGGTCGTCGGTCGGAATCGGGTAGTAGTAGTCGCGGGCCTCGTTCCACTCGCCCGGATTCTTCTTGTGGGGCGAGATGTAGCCGTGGTCGCCTTCCGAGAGGAAGATGTCCTGATCGATCTCCATGATGAGCGGGGCTTTGGTCGAGGGCGTCTCTCCCTTGGTCTTGAGATAGATGTCGGGCGTGCCGTCGCCGTCGAGGTCGTATTCGCCCTTGGAGGGGATGTAGAGGCCCAGCAGCGGCTGCGTGAAGGTCTTGCCCTCTTTCCAGCGGATGAGGTCGTAGTAACGGTGGCCCTCCTGAAGCAGTTCGATGGTGCGTTCGCGGCGGATTTCGAGCAGTACGCCTTTGTTCGAACCCGTCACGTTGGGGTAGCCTGTCTCAGGGGCCGAAAGGTACGGGTCGGGGTTGGCGTTGGCTTGGGCCATGTCCAGATTGGGCATGCCAGCTCGGTCGCGCAGCTTCTTGATCGTCAGGTCGATGTCGTCCTGCGTCAGCGTGCCCAGCTCGGCTTTGGCTTCGGCGTAGTTGAGATAGATCTCGGCCGTGCGGATGATCGGCAGGTCGGTGTACGAGAGGTTGTAACCGTCGGAACCGAAATCGGCGGGCGCGACGAACTTGATGGGCTGGTAGCCCGTCATGCAGGTCGAAAGGCTCGGCACTTCGACCTTGGTGGAGTTGATGCGCGTGTAACCCGGCGTGCGGATCGACTGCGCCAGACGCGGATCGCGGTTCTGGCACTCGTCCCGGAACTCCATCGTTTCCCAGCCCGCCTTGTCCGTGAAGCGCGTGCCGTCGGCCATCAGATAGCTGGCGACGATCTTGCGCGTCAGGCCCGGACGCCCGTAGGAGGTGTTCAGCGAGTAGAAGGTGCTGTTGTGGAATACGCTTAGCCCCTTGTTGTAATCGCGGGCGAGGACGACCTCGATCTGCTGGGCGTCTTCCGACACGAACAGGTCGCGGTAGGCGGTCTGCGTGCCGCCCGATGTGTAGAGTCCGTAGCCGCTGTTGGTGATGAACTCTTCGGATGCCTTCGCCGACAGGTCGAGGTAGTATTTCCAGTCGTTCTCCGGAAGGTCGATGCCGTGGTATTTGCGGAACGTGCCTTCGAAGAGACAGAAACGCGATTTCAGGGCCAGTGCCGTCCATTTCGTGATACGGTAGAGGTCGTGTTTGGTAGGCAGGTAGCGGATGGCGAAATCGATGTCCTCGATCATGCGCTGCATGACGTATTCACGCGAATCGCGCGGACGCTTGAGCTCAGGATCGGCCGAGCCGATCGGTTTCGAGTACCATGGCACGTCGCCGAACCGCTTGATCTTTTCGAAGTAGAAATAGGCGCGGAAGAAACGGGCCAGCGCGTCGTAGCGGTTACGGACGTCGAGGTCCTTGCAGTTGACCGAGTATTCGAGCAGCGTGTTGATGTCGCGCAGGCTGGTCCATGTCCAGCCGCCGCCCGACGCGGGGATCGTGCGGCCGCCGCGCATCTCCTGAGGCAGGTCGTTGTGAATGATGTTGTCCCAGTACTCGTTGTAGAGCCCGTCGGACGGGAAGGCCGTGTAGAATTTGTTGCTGAAAGCCTGCAGCTCGTTTTCGTTCGAGAAGAAGGTTTCGGGCGACATTTGGGCCAGCGGGTATTTGTCGAGCCACTCTTCGCAGGAGACGAGCGCCATGGTGCAGCCTGCGGCCAGTATCAATAATATTTTTTTCATGGTTCTGCTTGTTTGATTAGAATGTGACATCTACGCCGAACATGTAGGTCTTCTGCCACGGGTAGGTGCGCATCTCGTCGTTCATGGCGGCCATTTCGGGGTCGATATAGTCCGAGCGGATGGGCGACCATGTGGCGAGGTTCTCTCCCGTGAAGTAGACGCGAAGGTTGTCGATCAGCACTTTGCGGGTCCATTTCTTGGGCAGCGTGTAGCCTATCGTGAGGTTCTTCAGACGGCAGTAGCGGATGTTCTGCATATAGCGGTCGTTGACGGCCGTCAGCTCGCGGTTGGTACCCGACAGGGCGACGTAGCCGCGCGGACGGGGGAAGTAGGCGTCGGGATTCTCTTCGCTCCAGTACATCTTGTGGAAGTCTTTGGGAATCCAGCTCGCATACGGACGGGCGTAGGGACCCCAGAAGGCGATCGTATTGGCTTTGGGATACCAGTGGCGGCGTCCGATGCCCTGAAAGAAGATCGAAAAGTCGATGCCCGCCCACGACATGCTCAGCGTAGTGCCGTAGTGGAACCGCGGCTGGCTGTTGCCGATGATCTCCCGGTCGCCCGGATCGTCTACGGTGTTCTTGCCGATGGAGATGATGTTGTCACCGTCCAGATCGAGGAACTTCAGGTCGCCGGCGTGCAGGCCGCGTTCCGAGCCGGCCGCGGCGTTGATCCGGTTGTTGACGGCCGTCTGATCGACGGCGTAGCCGGCAGCCTCGGCGTCCGTGGCGAAGAGTCCGCCGATGCGGTAGCCCCAGATCTCACCCCAGCGCATGCCTTCGTAGTAGGACTTGGCGAACGTGCGGTCGGGGTTGTCGTATTTGGTGATGTTGGTCACGTAGTCGTTGAAGGTGACCGTCACGCTGTAGGTGAACGGCCGGCGCAGGAGCTGGAACTCATCGCGCCAGCTGAGCGAGAGCTCGTAACCCTTGGTGCGCAGGTCGGCGCTGTTCATCTTGGGCGAATCGGCGCCGTAGACGCTCGGCAGTGCGACGCCGGCGGTCAGCATGTCCTTCGTATCGCGGATGTAGAAGTCGGCGCTGAAAGCCAGCCGGTTGTTCAGGAAGCTCATGTCTACGCCTAGATTGTTGTGGATCGAGGTTTCCCACGAGAGGTTCGAGGCCACGGGGGCCGAAATGGTGGCCGTCGTGGGTTTGTCGCCGCCGAACAGATAGTTCTGGTTGCCGATCGAGATTTTGCGGATATAGTCGTAGTAGCCTACGTTCTGGTTACCCAGCTGTCCGTACGAATGCCTGATTTTGAGGTTGTTGAAGTTTTCGCGGATGCCCTCGAAGAAAGGCTCTTCCGAGATGCGCCATCCGAGCGAGAACGAGGGGAAGAAACCCCAGCGGTGACCGCGCTTGAAGCGCGACGTGCCGTCGTAGCGGCCGCTCACCTCCACGAGGTATTTGCCTTTGTAGTCGTAGTTCAGACGGCCGAAGAAACCCATCAGGGCGTATTCGTTCTGGCCGCCGCCGACCTCCATGCGCTCGTTGCCGTCGGCGCCCTGTCCCACCAGATTGAGGTCCATCAGCGTTTCGGAGAGCAGGTTGTAGCCCGTGGCCGATACGTCCTTGAGATACTTGGTCTCCCAGTTGAAACCGGCCATCGCCTTGAAGTTGTGCTTCTCGTTCCACGTGTGTGCGTAGGTGGCGTAGACGTTGGCCTGATAGTAGTTGTGCATCATGGTCTTTTCGTAGAGCTTGTCTTGGAAGCGGCTGCCCGTCGAGAGGGTTTGCACTTCGCCCGGATACTGCGAGTATTCGGTATTGACCTGACGGTTGAGGTTGTGCTGGGTGTTGAACATGTAGGTGAAGTTACCCTTGATCTCCAGCCCTTTGACCGGGGCCCACGTCAGCTCCGTGGTGGTCGACATGTTGTCGGTCTTGTCCTTGTTGTAGTGGCCGCCCTTGTTCATGATCGTGGGCAGGCCGTCCATGATCGAGTATTTCGACAGCGAGGTGTAGTAGACGCTCGTGCCGTCGGGGTTGTAGGGCATCATCGAGGCCAGTCCGTGTACCGTGCCCAGCGAGAAGGCGGTATTGACTCCGGTGGGGCCGGGGTAGTAGTACTGGTAGTTGTAGTAGCTGGTGTTGTTGCTGATCTTGAGCCACTTGTTGATGTCGAACGAGATTTTCGAACGGAAGTTGATCCGCTGCAGACGGTCGGGGTCCTGACGGAAGAGTCCCTCTTCGCTGTAGTAGTTGCCCGAAAGCATGTACTTGACCTTCGAGTTGCCGCCCGACAGCGAGACGCTGTGGCTCGTGTTGGGATGTTCGTCCTTGAACAGGTAGTGGTACCAGTCGAAGTTGGCGTAATAGACATATGTGTCGCGGCCGTCGCGCTGGTCGATCTTCACCCACGGACGTTCGGGGTTTTCGACCTTGTCGTTGCGGCGGGCCCACAACTCCATCATGTCCTGCTCTGTGTAGTTGGTGTAGTTGGTGCCTGCGTCGGCGTGCCAGAACAGGTCGTTGACGTAGACCGAGTAGTAGCCGCGGGTCTCGTAGTCGGTCGAGGTGGTGGGGGCGTTCCAGCCCCAGCGGCCGCTGTACGACACGCGGGTTTTTCCCGAATCGTCGCCCTCCTTGGTGGTCACCAGCACGACGCCGTAGGCCGCGCGTGCGCCGTAGATGGCGGCTGCCGAGGCATCCTTGATCACCGAAATCGAGGCCACGTCGTTGGGGTTGAGCTTCATCAGGTCGCCCTCGGCGCCGTCGATCAGCACGAGCGGCGAACCGCCGTTGATCGAGGTGATGCCGCGGATGTTCAGGTCGGCCGAGTTGCCCGGACGGCCCGATGTGGTCGAGATCGTCAGACCCGGAACCGCACCCTGAAGCATGTGGGCTACGGACGGCGCCGAACGGTTTGCAAGCTGCGTGTCGTCCACCGTGGTGATGGCTCCCGTCAGATTGACCTTCTTCTGGGTGCCGTAACCTACTACTACGACGTCCTCCATCCTCACGGCGTCCTCTGCGAGGAATACCTTGAGGCTGTTCTGCGAGACGGGAACGGAGACTTTCTTGGAGATGTAGCCCAAGTAGGTGAAACTGAGCACCGCATCGGTGTCGGGAACGGTGATGGTGAAACTGCCGTTGTTCTCGGAAACGGTGCCGCGGGTATTGTCGCCCTCCAGCGTGACGGCGACGCCGGCCAAGGGAAGCTCGTGGGAGTCGTTGACCGTGCCGGTGATCGTGCGCGATCCGGCCGGGGCCTTGCGCGCCGCGGGGATCAGGGCGATCTGGCGTTCGGAGATCGTGAAATTGAGACCCGTCGGGGCGAGCATCTGGCGCAGGGCGGCGGAGATCGGCAGCTGTTTGGCGCGGAGGCTGACGCGCCGGGTCAGATCGGTCTGTTTGGCGTCGTAGAAGAACGTGTATTTGCTGCTCTTCTCGATGCGCGATATGGCTTCCGAGAGAGGTATGTCGGTGAACTCAAGGTTGATCGCCGGCTCCTGCGTCTGGCCGTGTGCAACCGTTGTCCATCCGCAGACGAGCAGCAAAAGAATTGCGAATAGTCTAAAATGTTTCATGGTTGAAGTTTAAAGTTAGCGTATGTTTGCGGCGGCGGATGCTGCCGCGGGAAGGATAGTGTACGGTTCTGCTCTGTTCGGTCATAGGCATTCGGGGTTTGGTTGGTGTTTGGTAGGTTTGCGGTTTTATTCTATCTCGGAGATGTACACCGAGCGGTTGTCCGAGAAAGTGTAGACGATCGGATTGATGCGACTCATGATGCGCAGAATCGCTTCGAGCGGTTCGTCGGTAATGGTGAACGTGTAGGCGTAGTTGTGGGCGAGTGCCGGGGAGATGTCGATCCGGATGTCGTACCAGCGTGAGAGGTAGCGGCAGATTTCGCCCAACGACTGCCGCTCGAAGACCAGTTTGCCCGCGGCCCAGCAGGATTCCAGCTCGACGTTGCCCCTGCGGATATTCAGCTCTTGGGTGGCGGGGTCGTAGCAGGCTATTTCTCCGGGGTGCAGCCGGCGCGTCTCCCCGTTGCCGGAATCGAGGGCCACCGAACCCTCAACGAGCGATACGGCGACGGTCCGGTCTTCGTGCGAGGTGTTCACGTTGAATTTCGTGCCGTGAACCCGTATGCGCAGCCCTTCCACTTCGACCGTGAAAGGGCGTTCGGGATCTTTGGCGATGTCGAAAAATCCCTCTCCGCGGAGTTTTACGTTGCGGCTTTCGGCGCCGAAGGAGCTGTCGTAGGCAAGCGTCGAGCCGCTTTGGAGCCATACGGTCGAACCGTCGGTCAGGTGTGCCAGCGATTTGCCGCCGAAGGCGCAGAACTCCTGTCGGGCCGGGCTCGGTGTGGGGGCGGCGTCGGGACGCACCGCGAAGAGCGTGACGACGACGCCCGCGGCGACGGCTGCCGCCGTGCGAAGTATCGGCGCCCAGCGGCGTTTTGGCGCGGGCCGCTCCGTCGGCTGCGGCGTTCCGTAGACTCCGATGCGGGACTGCAACTGCTCCCAGAGCCGGTCGCGGTCGGGATTGTAGGCCGAGGTGCGGCGCTGTACGTCGTCCCATATGCGGAGGGCGTTTTCGTAGATGCGGCGGTTGTCCGCATCCGAGACCCACCGGTCGAATTCGCGGCGCGATGCGGTGTCCAGCGTGCCCTTCAGCGCACGGATCAGGAGGTCCCGGTAATGTTTGTCCATGACGGTATTCGGTTTTTACCCGAAGACACGAAAAAGGCGGCCGACCCTTACGGCCGACCGCCTTTTTTCCGATTTTTTTAGCGGAATGTCTCCGGATATTCCTCCGCGGACGCTTCGTATATGCCGGGAACGGCGATGCGGAGAGGCTGTTTCCGCAGGATTCCGGGCCGGTTATCCGACGACCGCGGCGAACAGATCCAGATGCCCGTCCACGTAGCGGGCGAGCGTCTCCGTGACCTCGGCTTCCATTTCGCCGTACTCCTCCTCCAGCTCGTCGAAGGCTTCGTACTGCTCGTATTATCCATTCATTTTTAGATAGAGTTGTAACTTAAAAAGTTATGACTCTATTTGCATATAGCAGGTAATGGTTAGGAAACAGTCGTATGCATTTGTTCGCATCTGCGTTCCATCTTGTCAAACAACTCCTGTTATTGAATACAAATTTAATAAAATGTCCCGATTTTTCAAATTGGATAATTTATTTAGAATGACTTCACCATGATAAATAGACAGTCCTCCAATGGTTATATTCCATCAAATGATCGTGAACAACAAAACTATCTCGGAGGATATGGGTTATCGTTCCGGAATATTGAGGAACATAAACACATTGACAAACGCTTGTACACTAATATAGAGCGTATGACTTTAAATATTTGGTTCTCCCGTCTCTAAATAGATTGAACCTGATAGATAAGCCGATTATATGCGATGTTGAACCGTTCACATAAATATCGATCGCTTCTGAATCGTACGATAAGCCCCGGGGATCTTTGATTTTGAAAACTAGCAAATCTCCGGGGCGATCTATGACGAATCGGTTATCGACCGGTGTGTTTATCGGGCATTGCCCCCTCCGGAACGTCAATTACGATGTCGTTTCTGTTTGCGAAATGAAGACGATCTTTCGGAACAGGAGCGACCCAACGGCATATTCGTCCGCGCCAGGGCATACGGGAAAAATCCGAAGGCCGAAAATAAAAGGGCTGTCTGTTATTCCCTCCACCCGGACCTTTTCCCGAATCAACCCAAAGTCAGCCACGTCCGACTCCGTTTCAAGGCTGCGCACAGTCTGCCGCCCAGAAAGAAAAGGCGATAACGCACAATAGTCGATGGAACGATTAATCGAAATATTCTTTCCAGATTTCCGGCACATCGAACGGATAATAGTTGTCGATCTCCGCGGCGAGAGTAACCAATTGTTTCCGTTCAGGACTTCGAATCACTCCATCCCGACATACGGCGGCCCGGACCACCGTCGAATCGGTCACGGTAAAAGGAGCTTCGTAAAGCGAAGCGTCGGGCGTCGGCGGGGTTCCGTCTAACGTGTAGCGAATCTCTGCGGGATATTTCTCACAGTCGAGAGTCACCTCAACCGCTCTATTTCCGGAACGAATGCGAGTCGTGATCTCAACTTCGTCGCTCAGCGTAAAAGTATTTAGCCCCCGTTGCTGCAACAGTGGGATATGGGAGTTCATCCGGACTTTGAAATCGCACCATTCGCGCTTCTCCTGCGGTGTCCATGCCAATTCTGCCACAGCCAGCAGACGCGGAAAGATCATGTATTCCTGTTGCTCTTCATCTTCGATATATTCAGCCCACGTACATCCCTGCACACCGACGATGCGGTCGGCGCGATCCGCCCGGATCGGCTCCACGGCCGCAGGGTCCACGAATTCGGCCCGGATGATCGACTCGTTGCGGGCCGCCGATTCCGGATCAGCCGGCACCGGCTCGAAAGCGTACATCTTTTTAATGGGAGAATATCCGTACATGGCACGCGGCTGAGTGGAAGGATCGGCCTGATACCAGTCGAAATAGAGCACTTCACCGGGTGTCATTACGGCATAATTGCCCCGATTAGCGGCTTCGATAGCCCCTTTCTGTCCACGATACGACATAACCAAGGTTTCGGAATGCAGTTCGTTGTGCAGTATTTCATCCCAGCCGACCATAACCCGCCCTTTCGAAGCGAGAAAATCCTGGATACGGGCGATCATATAGGGTTGGAGTCCCTGTATCCCGTCAAGTCTCTCCCGCTCGATCAGGGCCTGGCATTTCGGACAGGTCGCCCAGGCGACTTTCCGGGCCTCGTCGCCTCCGATATGGATGTATTTCGAAGGGAAAAGCTCCATAACTTCGGTAAGCACATCCTCCATAAAAGTATATACCTGTTCGTTGCCGACACAAAATTCTCCCGTCGTATAAGGTTTGCCCGTACAGCACAACTCCGGATAGCCGATGAACACGGCGTCGGAATGCGCCGGGAATTCGATCTCGGGAATGACCGTAATGTGCCGCTCGGCGGCGTAGGTCACGATCTCACGGATGTCCTCTTTGGTGAAATATCCGCCGTAAGCGCCCGGAGTTCCCTCGGGAAGATAGCGACGGTCGTTCCGGTCCCACCATGCATACCAATCCCGCTGCGTGCGGAATGCCCCTTCGGCGGTGAGCCGCGGATATTTGTCGATCCGGATGCGCCAACCACCGTTATCGGTCAGATGGAAATGGAATACGTTGAGTTTGTAGCGGGCCATTTCGTCCAGCATCTTCAGCACCTGACTTTTCGGAAAGAAATGCCGCGATACATCCATGTGCATGCCCCGGTAGGCAAACCGGGGCCGGTCGCTGACCCTTACGCAAGGAATACCCTTGTCGGTCATCAACTGTTCCAGCGTCCGTTTCCCATAGAAAATGCCGGTCTGGGTGGCAGCCGTGAGTCTCACCGACGAGCGATCGACCGTAAGTTCGTATCCCTCCCGTCCCAGCGCATCCATCCGGGAATTGTCCACAACTACGGTCGTGAAGTCGTCCACCGTCGTGTTTCCCGGCTGAAAATACCCGGACAGCACCTCCATTTCCGCCGGGCGCGGAATGAGATTCACCCGAATCGCTTCGTGTGAACAGCACCCGGAAAGGGCCATTAAACAAAGAAAAAGAATAGAGACTCCCCAGCCCGAACGGATACGTCCCGGCAACAATCGTTCATTCATGTCCAATTGATTTTTACATAAAATACGGCCCGGCCGTCAAGCCGGGCCGAAACATTCCTATTTACAGGACCACACGGTTATCTGCACTTCGGCAACATTCACATCGGAATCCTCGACCACATTGCCGTCGGCGTTCACCCGGGAGGTGATCTCGCATTTCACATACCGGTAGGTCGCATTTCCCTTGTCGAATTCGATCCGCCCGGTCGTGACCTCGGCTCCGGCGTCTTCCGTAGGTTTCGTCCGGTCGGAAGTGAAAGTCGTGATCAGCGTCCAGCTTTCGTTGCCGCCCCGATAGTCCTCCGGAGCATTGCTTCCATAGATATTCATCGTGCGGAGCTTCTGGCCGCCTTTGCCTCCGAATTTGTTCCAGTAGGTGAGCGTAATGCCCTGACATCCGGTTCCCAAATCCACATACCACGACGGAACGGTGCCTTTTTCTGCCTCCCCAACTGCGTCGGGGCCCCAATAGAGGTCCTTGTGCTCGTCGCTCCCGTCCATGATACCGTCATAAAGATACGAATCGTATTTTACGGAACCGTCCCAGTCGGTGAATACGGACGAAGCCCAGAAATTGTCATATCCGGGATCGGCTGCGCCGCTGATGGGAAGCGGCGCCGAGGACCAAACCTTATTCAGGTCGTCGTCGGTCTGGAAGTGATCCTCGATCGTTATGCTCGCATCCCACGGAGCATAGGTCAAACCCAACGTCAGTTCAGCATTCTTCAAGATCTCTTCCGCACGGCCTTCAAGCCGCGTGAGTTTGTCTGCCGGAATACTTCCGGAAAGACGTACGACGAAATCCTCATACGCGTCGCCCCGGAAAACCCGAAAATCCATCTTCACATTGGCCCTCGTCTCGTCCGAAGGCATCAGCACACTCCGGGCTGAAAAAACGGTTCCCTCTTTCGTCAGCTCGATCCGCTTCGAAGCAGGCTCCCCCGTCGAAAAGTCGTACTGCCCCGTAAGGTCGACCCGGTCGTAGAGATCGCCTACGGTAAGTTCCACGGCCGTGACATCATTCGGGACATCGGTCAGGCGGACATCCAAGGCCCCGACCAGCCGTTGCAGGTCGGAGACGGGAACCGTCGCGCCGACATTCCGGGAAACGGACGCCGTACCGAGCACCATATCCGGAATAGTCTCGTTCATGTCCGTTACGGTCACGGTTGTGTTCTTTTTGGCCTCGTCCGAAGCCTCATAGAAAACATGAGGAACATCACGATCCATCATCAGCGCGACAAGCGAATAAGCCGCCTTTTCCACCACGAAAGGTTCGAGATCGCCGAACGAGTCGGCATGCTGGTATTTATAGCAGTCGGATGACATGTCGTTGAAAAGGTAGAGCGACACCCCATACTCACCGAGCCCCTCGAAGCCATCGCTTTCGGATGCAAGAACGGGAACGATCTTCCAAAGCTGATCCCCCTCTTCCGGTCTTTCGGATTTCGCCTTGTCCTCGTCGCACGAGCAAAGCAGAACGAGCGTGAGCGCAGGCAGTAACAGAAGGCGTGCAAGGCGACCCGCCCATCCGCAGGCATTCCCGACATTCTGTTTTTTCATCATCATGGCTTTCATATTATATACTTGATTCTTCAGGCCCCGCAGGCCCACACGACTGCCGTTCGGGGCGATGCCGGGAACGGACCGTTAAAGTCCGCTCCCGCAAATCCCCATTCAGCGTATCGCAGGAGGAGAACTCCCCTCCGACAATTATTTGAACTCCCAGTAGGAAACCTCTACCTCGCCGACATTCACGTCGAGCACATCCGTAATGGTCGCACCGTCAGGATTGACCTTAGATGTCATCACGCATTTTACATACTGATAGGAGACGCTTCCATCCTCCGAGAATGCGATCTTGCCCGTCGTCACCTGCGCCCCGGCGTCCGTGGTCGGAGTGGTCTTGTCGGAGGTGAAAGTCATGATCTTCACCCAATCCGCATTGCCACCGCCGTAATCGGCTCGCGTATTGCTTGCGTAAATGTCCATCGTCTTGATTTTCTGACCGCCCTTACCGCCAGCCTTGTTCCAGTAGTCGATGGTCACGCCCTGCTTGGCAGCGCCGAGGTCGATATACCAGACGGGAGCCGTGCGGTCCCATTCGTCAGGACACCAATAGTTGCTTCCGTCCGTTTTGTTCCCGTCATAAAGGTTGTACTGCCAGAATGTCTCGCCCCAGCCGGAATCGCCTCCATCGGACGACGCCCAGAAATTGTCGTATCCAGGAGCGGCTGAACCGCTGATTGGAAGGGCTGTCGGACCCATCCACTGCTTGTCAGGGGTAGTCTCGTCGATGGTAAAGCTGTCGGAAAGATTCACCACCGTGCTGTCCCAGGCCGCGTAGGTAATCGCCGAGTTCAGGTTGACCTTCGAGGAGGAACTGCCGGCTTCGACCGTCGTCGCCAGTTCATACTGCCCGTTGGCCGCGATCCGGCCCGCAGGGGTGCTGGTGTAATCCGTGCCGTTGACGCTGTAAGTCAGCGAGAGGTTGGAAGCCTCCGTATCGGTAGGCATCACGATAGCGTTGCCGACGAACTTGCCTTCGGCATTCTTGGTGAGTACAAGACTTTTCGATGCGAACGCAGCTCCGCTCTTGGAAAACGCTCCGTCGAGACTCACCTGATCGTACATGTTGCCGATCGTCAGGGTGATGCTCTCGGCATCGACGTTCTCCAGTCCGCTGACCGTCACCGTGACCGATGCCACGACGCGCTTGAGCTGGAGTGCGGCCGCCGCGCCTTCGGCACCGACCGTAACGACGTCGGAATTACCGACCAACAGTTCGGGAATCTGAGCCGAAATGTCGGTTATTTTGACACGTGCATCGGCAACGGCATTCGAAGCGGCGACACCCGTAAAAGTGAGATTCGTCTCGTCGCTGGAAGCGACGGCGTAAACGGTGTAGCTGCCCGGCTCGACCGAGAAAGAACCTAAAGCCGCAGCATCGGCGGCGCTCTTTGCATCCGCAATGTTACCCTCCGACACCAGAATCGCCCGGTGTGCATAAGCAGCCTCGGCGGCATCCGCCGAGCGGGTCTCGATCTTCAGTTTCGGTCCGTTGTCGGGAGTACCTCCCGGAATCTCCTCCGAAGAGGAGCAGCCCGTCAGAATCATACCGGCCAGCATGGCGACGGCAAATGTGTACATGGAATACTTTTTCATAATTATGCGTTTAAGGTGGTTAATAAAATTTTTTTATTGATTTCAGGCGGTTATTCGAACGTCACGTTCCGGACGTATCCGTTTATCTCCAGATGAGGCCCCGATCCGTCGGTTACCGGCGCGCCGTTGACCGTGAAGTTCCCGATCGTCACTCCGTCGATCGACTGCGCGTCGCTGCGTCCTCTGATCCAGCTCGGAGTCGCCCGCGTACCGGTATAGGCGATGTTGCGCAGGGTGATGTTCCGGGCCCATTGTCCATAAAGTCCGTCGAACGCCCAGGCGTTGGTGAAGTGCGCGCAGAAAACCTTTCCGCCGTCGATGTCCTCGACAATGATGTTTTCGAACGCAATATCCTCGAACGTGCCGTTATCGGCGATCATCACCGCCATCGCTCCGGGATAGATCCCGTCGTTCTGACGGTTTTCCAGCACGATGTTGTCGTGGAACCGGATATTCCGGAATGCAATGCCCCGCGCCTCGGGACCGACGAGCATGTTGTGCGCCTTGTCGGCCCAGAAAACACAATTGCGGATCTCGTAATCGTAGACATCAAACTTGTTCTGCGCCAGATAATAGACCGTCCAGATGGAAGCGTCGGTGAACGATCCGTCGGAGGCGGTGTGCGCGGTGACGTAATCGGTCTTTCCGTTGAAGGCCTTGATAGTCACGTTGTCGTCGTAGTTGCGCTGGAACGTATTCTCGACCAGTACATTGCGGCAGCAGATGAAATCCATGCCGTCGGAGTTCATGATCCAGCCGATCTCCTTGATGTTGTCGATATGCACGCCCGTGCTTCCGACGATCTTGAGCGTCCAGTTCGGCGTGTCGCGCAGCAGGATGCCCTCGACCTTGAAACCGTTGCAGTCGAAGGTTTCGATCTGCGGCTGGCGGCCGTCACCGTGATTCTCCTTTGACGAACAGAGGATGCCCCGCCCCCGGATCGTCA
Source organism: Alistipes finegoldii DSM 17242 (assembly GCF_000265365.1). Taxonomy (NCBI): domain Bacteria; kingdom Pseudomonadati; phylum Bacteroidota; class Bacteroidia; order Bacteroidales; family Rikenellaceae; genus Alistipes; species Alistipes finegoldii. Next base: position 1,174,734 of record NC_018011.1, on the reverse strand, counting down.
AGTTGCGGCATCTCTTGGCATAGATGCTGCCGTAGACCAGCGCTCCCTCGTCGAGATAGATCGTCTGATTATCCTTATAGAGAATCTCCTTGCGCCCCATATTATGAATGCCGGGACCGAAATAAGTTACGTTGGCACCCGTCGGGATCGCCGTGTCGGGCAGGTCGGGCAGGATGAAGAGGTTCTCCATCCGGTTGTCGTCGAACTCCACCGAAACCTTTTGCGCGGGATCGTCCAGTTCGAACTCGACGCTGTTCGGGGTCTGCACGTTGGGCACGATGCCGTAAGAAAGCGGACGAATCTCCACTTTCGAAAACGTCCCCGCACGGCGGGTCACACGGACCTTCAACGGAGCGGCGAACGCATCGGTGAACATTGCAAAGCCCATGTCATGCTGGACGTACCCCGCAGCCGGATTGGCGGCATAGTCCGAAACTTCGGCATTGTACACGAAAATCTCTTCCCAGCATCCGTTGCGGAAAATCTCCACCGTGAAATCGTCATTGGCCGGACGGTCGTCCATGGCGGGCAGCCCGTCGTCGGGAATCGTCGTCGGAGCGTCCCAGGGGAGATAGCTGATCACGGGCGTAAGTTTCAGGTCGGTATCGTCCTTAAATTTCGCCGCGACCGAAAGCGCGTATTTCCGATTAGCCTCGATACGCGTTTCCTGCACGGAAACATAATTCTTTCCGTTGATCGTGAAGCGGAACTCCAACGTCGCGGAGGCTGTGTCAGTCGGCAGGACGACGGCCTGGCCGACATAACGTCCCGCGCTGTTCCGAGCCAGCACGATCGCCTTTTCGGAAAATTCAGCCCCGCTGTTTCCGGGCGTTCCGTCGGAGGCGATCCGGTCGTACATCCGGGGAATCGAGACCGTGATACTTTCGCAGGAGAGCGCTTCCAGCCCCACGACAGTCACCGTAAGGTGAGCCACGGCCCGCTTCATCCCGACCGGAGCCGAAACCGATCCGGCGACGGCTTCGAAACGGCTGTTGCACCCGATCAGCAGGTCGGGAATCGGAGCGGTCATGTCCGTTATCCGGACGCCGTACTCCGACAGAGCGATCCCCTCCGCTGCCGGAAAGGTCAGATTATCCTCGTCCGCAGCAGCAACCGCCAGCATTCCATAGGTTCCCGGCTCTACCCGAAACGGTGCGAGCGCCGCGGCGGATGCCGCAGAGACGGACTGCGCAACAACGCCTTCACGGATCAGGCAGACACGGTGGGCATAGGCGGCCTCCGCAGTCACGGACTGCGGTACGGCCCGCACCATAGCCATTCCGCCCGCAACCAAGTCCGAATCGCACGCGGAGTCGGAGCAGGCGGCTGACAGCGCGGCCGTACACAGGGCAAGAGAGGTTATTAAGATTCTTCTCATGACAAAAGTCTATTCGAACGTTACGTTTCGGACATATTCATTGATCTCCAGATGGGGGCCCGATCCGTCGGTTACCGGCGTGCCGTTGACCGTGAAGTTCCCGATCGTCACTCCGTCGATCGACTGCGCGTCGTTGCGTCCTCTGATCCAGCTCGGAGTCGCCCGCGTACCGGTATAGGCGATGTTGCGCAGGGTGATGTTCCGGGCCCATTGTCCATAAAGTCCGTCGAACGCCCAGGCGTTGGTGAAGTGCGCGCAGAAAACCTTTCCGCCGTCGATGTCCTCGACAATGATGTTTTCGAACGCAATGTCCTCGAACGTGCCGTCGTCGGCGATCATCACCGCCATTGCCCCGGGATAAATCCCGTCGTCCTGACGGTTTTCCAGCACAATGTTGTCGTGGAACCGGATATTCCGGAATGCAATGCCCCGCGCCTCGGGGCCTACGAGCATATTGTGCGCCTTGTCGGCCCAGAAAACGCAGTTGCGGATCTCGTAGTTGCAGACCTCGAAATCGCGAAGCCCGGCAACCATCCAGATCGCCCCGTCGGAATAGGAGCCGTCGGTATTCGTATGGGAAGCGATGTATTCGGGCGTGGCATTGAAAGCCTTGATGGTCACGTTATCGTCGTAGTTACGCTGGAAGGTGTTTTCGACCAGCACATCGCGGCAGCAGATGAAATCCATGCCGTCGGAGTTCATGATCCAGCCGATCTCCTTGATATTGTCGATATGCACGCCCGTGCTCCCGACGATCTTGAGCGTCCAGTTCGGCGTGTCGCGCAGCAGGATGCCCTCGATCTTCAGATTGTCGCAATTGCGGAACTCCATCTGCGGCCGCCGGCCGGCGCCGTGATCCTCCTGCGACGAACAGAAAACACCTCGTCCTCGAATTGTAAGGTTGGCGGCATTTTCAGCCTCGATCCGTCCCAGCACGACCGCCCCTTCATCGAGATAGAGAATACGGCCGCTTTCATTCGCAATACGGATCACACCCGCATTGTGCACCCCGGGACCGAAATAAGTTACATTGGCACCCATCGGGATCGCCGTGTCGGGCAGGTCGGGCAGGATGAAGAGGTTCTCCATCCGATTGCCGTCGAACTCCACCGAAACCTTTTGCGCGGGATCGCCCAGTTCGAACTCGACGCTGTTCGGGGTCTGCACGTCGGGCACGATGCCGTAAGAGAGCGGACGAATCTCCACTTTCGAAAACGTCCCCGCACGGCGGGTCACGCGGACCTTCAACGACTGCCGAAACGAGTCCGTAAACAAGGCGAACCCCATTGTATACTGGGTATATCCCGCCTCGGGATTGCCGGCATAATCGGAAACCCGGGCATTGTAAACGAAAATCTCCTCCCAGGTTCCGCCCCGAAAAACCTCGACCTTATAGGCGGCGTTTCCGGGCAGGACGTCCCGGCCCTCCCCATAGGCCGTTCCGGGCATCAGGCAAACAGCAAGTATCCAGAATACGCCCTGTGCAATCTTCAACAACATTCCTATTCGGTTTTAAATCCATACTTTTGCAGCAGAGCTTTCGCCTCTGCATCGGTCAATTCCTTGCCGGTCAACACTTTCAGCAGAGGACAGTTGATCCGGTAAATGCCATATTCCATATCGACAAATCCGAATCCGCCGTCGAGGCACTCCCAAAGCGTCCATGGAATATTATTTGCCTCCATGGCAGCCACCATATCCGTGAACCACGCCAAACGCATCGCTTCCGCGACGTTTTTACTGCATCCGAATTCGCCGCAATGTACCGCAAGTCCGGCATTCCGACCGTCGGACGCCGCATTGGACATTTCACCCATAATCCGGTCGGCATTGTAGGTCGTTTTGTGAAAAGAGGCATACTGCGGGTATTTGTCAGCATCCGACTGAGTGGGAATGACCACCCCCGGATATTGCACGGCTCCCTGATAGCCGACCCACGCCAGCATCTTATAATGCGACAGCAGCATCGGGAGATAATAATGGAACGACACAACCGCATTGGGATCTTCCTCGGCCACCCGTGCATACTTGATGTAGTTGTAGTCCTGCCAGCCCATTGCCGGGACGAATACGATCCGTTCGGGGTCCTGCTCTCGGACTGCCGTCAGAACCTCATTCTGGAGCTTATTCCAACCAGTTGCGTCGGGTGTCCCGTCATGCGGTTCGTTCAGCAGTTCAAAGGCCACGCACTTCGGATTGTGAGCCTTGAATTCCGCAGCAAGTTTTCGCCAAACATTTACGAAATGGGTGCGAAATTCGGGATAGGCAGGGTCGTACAACTCCTCCTCCCGGTAACTGTCCGAGCCTTCACGGGGAGCCAGTGTGTGCATGTCGAGAATCGCATACATGCCGTTTTGCTCGCACCATGTAAAAAGTTCGTGTAATTTCCCGACGGCCTTTTCGTTAAACTGCCCCTCCCGGTCAAAGATGCACAGCTCGTCGACGGGAACCCGGAAATGGTCGAATCCCAACTCTTTCCACAACGGGAATTGAGCGGGCATGACATAGCCCAACCAGTCACGATCGGCTTCCGTCATCCAATAAGCGAGGTTCACGCCGCGCCGAAACCGGAAGTCAGAGAGATGATCTGCCACCGATATCGGAGCAATGTCGGCAACCAGTCTATAAGTGTACGTATTGCGGCCTTTGTAAACGGAAAAACTCTCCCCGGTCGAAAGGTCGTACGAAACCTTTTCGCTTGTCGGCCGATAGCCGTCGGAAAGCGTGATATCCAGCGGTACGGCACCCAACAGCTCCTCCGGATATTCCGAAGCATAGATCGTCGTGATCGGGAACGAAACCGTCCTCGTCTCATGGTCAATCACTCCCTCGATCGGTTTCCCGCGAAACAGGAAAGAGGCCGACAAGACCGGAGTTTCGTTCCGGGCTGAGATTTCGTAGGAGACCTCCCCGGCTCCCGAGCTGACCGTCACGGTTCGGGGTTGCGTCAGGTCCATCGTCGTCTCCGGTTCCTTCGGAGAAACCATCGCATACCCGGGATTCAACTGGAACGTCAACTCCACGGCATCCACATCCCGCTTTTTGTCGAAAGTCAGACGGATCGTCCGCTTGCCGTCGTCGATGACCGCCGAAATGGAAGTCCGCCCGCCGTCGGCAGCGGTCACCAGGGCAAAAGGCTTATTCGCAAATACGCCGTCCAGTCCGGAATCTTCCCCACAAGCAGGCATCAATGCGACATAAATTAGCAGCAATATGTATTTCAAGAGTTTTTTCATCTTTATCGTTGCTTTTTCAATTATGATTGTCATTCGGCTTCGGGATCGACCAATTCCCGCACGACCTCGTAAAATTCGATCTCTGCGAGTGAAAAATAGGGCTGGTAGACATCGGTTCCTTTCACCACCTCGTATTTTACATGGGAAATAGGTTCTTCCGGCAGAAACAACTCCGAAGTGTAGGAGGAACCCAGATCACCGGGCAGGTTATCCAATTGGGCCAGCAACGCCCACGTTTCGCCATCCGGACTGCCGTAAATATTCACGGTCTTGGGCAGCGAACCGTTCGCTTTCTTACGGTTCCAATATTGGAATTTAAACGCTGAAACCTCCTTGCGAAGATCGAAAGTCAGGTAATGGTAACCCGCAGGCTTCAATTCGGGATAGGTCCACTCATCCCAGAAACTCTGGAAAAAAGTATCCGGATTTCCATCCACAAGCAATTCCAGGGGGCCTTCGCTCGGCTCCTGGGCATTGGTAGCCAACTGGTCGGCTGCGAGCGGGATCGGATTCTCCGCAACAACCACATAATAGGACTCGGCCTTTTCACACTGCCGTTCGATATAGACGGGTTGCCCGGGCGTTCCGTTTACATCGTAAGCCGTAAATGTGAAACGGTACTTCCCATATCTGTTCAGCAGTCCGTCAATGTAGAGGGTACCGGTATAGCGGCTGCACTGCTTCGAGACTGTCGTCTGCGTGCCGAAATCGTAATACGAAACCTCGGTATAGAGGAAGTCGCTGTTCTCGACCGGATTCCATGTCAGTCGGATCGCTCCCGGAAATGCCTCGGCGCGGATTCCCTGTACGGCGAGCGCCGTCATGGCCGGCTCATCGTCCCCGCCGCACGAAACGCCGCACGAACAGGTAAAGAGCAACAGTATTTTATATATGCTTTTCATAGATGCAGTTTTTCAAATTCGTGATTCTGTCAATAACCCGGATTCTGGACGAACTTTCGTTCGTTCTTGTTGATGTCATCCTTGGGTATCGGCATCAGGTAATGCATCGGAGTCATGAACTTGCGCTGGACGATCACTTCGGTCACCCGGAAGAAATCGGCATCGGACTCCCCGTTGTAATTCATGCCTTTGGGGCGGACGTTGAAATACTTGTCGCCCTCTTTCCAACGGCGCACATCCCAGAAGCGGTGCCCCTCCAGATAAAGTTCGATAGTCCGCTCCTGACGTGCCATGCGGATCATTTCGTCGCGTCCAAGCGTCAGCCCCGCCTTTTCGAAAGCCTCGTCTACCGGGTCCAGTCCCGCCCGTTCGCGGACCGGTTTCAGCGCTGCTGCCGCTTCGTCAATCCGTCCCAAGTTGGCATAAGCCTCCGCAAGATTCAGGTACAGCTCTGCCATGCGAATCACCGGCCACGGATAATGCGGAGCGGCAACATCCTCCTGAATGTTGTTGTAGAGCGGCGAACAACCCTTCTTATTGAGGTATCCCGTAGGGGTGTAGTTCGTCGTGCGCTCCTTGATGCCGAAAACATCGTTTTTGCGGAACTTCGTCTGCACGATGTTCGCGTTGTCGTCAGCTCCGTCGCGACGGAGCACTTCGTAATACCCGTTCTGGAAAGCCACCCACGCATAGAAGCGGGGTTCACGATCGATATTCAGGTTCATGGTCACACCGTCGCAGACATCGTTATGATACTCCCCGTAACGGTACCTCCCGGTATAGTCGTATTCCGGGTCGAGATCGATCGGAAGTCCGTTTTTGGAATAGAACATCTCGACCATCGTCAATGTCACGCCGACACCGTTGCCCGATGACGGACCCACGCGATAGGGAGTGGACTTGTATTGCAACCCATAGTGACCCTCTTTTCGGGTGTCGGCCCACAGCACCTCTTTCGAAGTGTTGTAATCCATGAAATTCAGACGGAGCACCCGATGCACGGGATCGGTCGGTTGGGCGAACCTCGACGTAACCACCGGACTTTCGGTATAGAGTTTATAACCTGCGGCCTTAGCGACCTCAATGGCCTCCTCGGCTGCGGAAGCCGCCTTTTCCCATTTTGCCTCCGAATAAGTCTGGCTGATCAGATGGCGCCCGTCCACCTTGCTGACGAAATTTGCATAGTATTCGCTGTTCCCGTTGAAGAGCGGGGAAGCGGCATAGAGCCACAACCGTGATTTCAGCGCTTTGGCAGCAACGCTCGTGGCCCGGCCGTAGGCCGTGGAGGTCTGCTCTGCCGGCAGCATCCCGGCCGCTTCGTCGAACAGGTCAGAGATCCACTGCACACATACGTCGTAACTGTCCCGCTCGGGGAAGTCCGCCTTGTCCATATCGATGGACATGACGCCCTTGATAAGCGGAATCGGACCGTAGTTCTTCAAAAGCAGGAAATGGTAATAAGCGATCAGGAATTTCGCCTCTCCTTTGTAAATCCGGAGATTCGCCTCCGTCATGTTGGGCACCGCGTCGATATTTTCCAGCAAGATGTAGCACCGCCTGATACCTCCGAAAAGCGTATTCCAGTAGGAGATCACCGGTTCGCTGGCGTTGTAGTTTCCCTTCGGGAAGTTGGCGAAGGTCTCGTGTTCCCACGGGGTCACCACCTCGTCGGCCGTCATCAGGTCCAGCGAAGCTGTTTCGTGACGCGGATTGGGCAGGAACGAATAACAGGAATAGAGATAGCGTTCGGCCATCGTCGGGTTCTGGAAGGCGTCTTTCTCGTCCGGCGTCTCATCGGGGACTACGTCCAGATAACTGCACGCCTGAAACAGGAATGCGGCAGATAAAATCAGGGATAGAATATGTGTGTAATATTTCATAGGATTTCGTTTGGAATTTATTTTATAACGTCATCTGGATTCCAATGTTGAAAACCCGCTGGGTCGGATATTTCAGTCCCGATCCGCCGCCCTGTTCGGGGTCCCACAACTTGAATTTCGAGAAGGTCAGCAGGTTCGATCCGCTGATGTAGAAACGCATTTTCTTGTAGGTATAGCCGATCTCCGCGTTTTTCAGTTTCAGGAACGACGCGTCGCGGAGCCAGTAGGTCGAGGCAACCGTGTTGTTGCCGTATTCCACGACGCTCAACCGCGGATAGGCCGCATAGATATTCGGATTGCTTTCGCTCCAGTAATCGTCGGCGACGAACTGCATGACGTTGCGCTTGACATTGTTATTGATACCGAACGGATGGAATCCGCTCATCACGAGCGACGTATTGGCCGTACCCTGGAAGAAGACCGAGAAATCGAGTCCTTTCCACTGCGCTGAAAACCCGAACCCGTAGACGATCTCCGGCACTTCGGGATACCCTGCATAAATACGGTCGTTCGAATTGATCGTGTTGTCGTAGTTGCCGTTCGCATCGGGCTGGTTGACGTATTTGATGTCGCCGGCCATGATTTCACCGCCCAGCAGTTGTTCAGGACTGTATTTCACCTCGTTATTGTCGATAAACAGGCGTTGCGCCTCATAAAGCAGGAACGAATTGACCGAACGGCCGACCCGCGAAAGATTGGGATACTGCAGGTAATCCGGCTCATCCTGTTCGAGCACCCGGTTGCGGGCGAAGGTGAAGGTTCCTTTGGCAGAAATGAAGAAATCCTTGCCGATCTGATGGGTATAATCCATCGAGAGATCCAAACCGCGATTTCTCACCTTACCCAGATTGCCGTACACTTTTGTCGTAGCCGTTCCGAGAAAAGCCGGAACTGTGCCGCGTTCCAGGAAAATACCGCTCCGGACCTCCTGAAACAGATCGACCATTACATTCAGTCGGTTATAAAATTGCAGATCGACACCGACATTGAGTTTTTCTCCGGTTTCCCAAGTGATCTTCTTATTCTCGAAACGGTTGTAAACGGGACCGCTCAGCGTATACTCCCCGTCGGCGCCCGTCGTATATCCGGCTCCGGAAAGGGAGAGGTCCGACATGTACATGAAACGCGTCTCCTCGCTGTCGTTGCCCACAAGACCGTACGAACCGCGGAGTTTGAAATAAGAGACGGCCTTCTTGATAGGCGCCCAAAATTTCTCCTGACTGACCACGTATCCCACGGCCACCGAAGGGAAAAAGCCGAAGCGCCGTCCCTCGGCGAAATTCTCACTGCCGTTGTATCCGAAATTGGCCTCGATGAGGTAACGGTTGTCGTACCCGTAGGTCAGACGGCCCGCAAGGCCCTGTTTACGCTTGGGCAAAGAACTGAACAGACTACCGGGATTTCCGAGCGCAGTCTCCTCCTGATTATACACGACCATAGCACTCACGTCATGACGGCCGAAACTGCGGTTATAGTTGATCATTCCCTGGATATATATCTTGCGGTCTCCGTCAGTACTGCTGGAGGTGGCGAGTGTCGTACTTTGCTCGTTGCCGCGGATCTCCAGATCATAGTCTTCCAATCCGTCATCGCCCGTATGCGTACCCGAAATTTCGTAGGAATTATAACCTGCCGAACGCGATGTCTGGGTATAGGAATAGTTCTTGAAAGAGATCAGCGCCGAAGCGGAAAGCCCTTCGGTGATGAAATCGAAATTCTGATCCAGACTCAGATTGGCGTTCAATACGCTCTGGAACTCGTCTTTGTAGCCGGTAACCATTTCAGCCACGGGATTCTTCACCATGGCTTTGCCGCCCCAACGGATATGGTTTACCGTCGGATCGTCGGGAAAGGTTATCGGCATATCGGCGGGATTGCCGTTCATGATCATTCCGAAAATGTTTTCGCTGCTTTTCACCGGCCCGTGCGTATCCCGGAGCTGGGTGTTGATTTTCAGCGACACTTTGGTAGACTTCGTAAGATTGACGTTGACATTGTTCTGGAAAGCGTAACGCCAAACCGAGTAATTGTTGTTATAGGAGAAGTAATCCCGGCTCAGGTTCTTCAACATACCTTCCTCGTGACGGACGGTGGCGCTCATGAAGTAATCGACCCTCGAACTGCCGCCGCGGATATTGAAGTTAAAGTTTTCGTTGACTGCCAAATTTTTAAACATCTCATCGTACCAATCCACATCCGGATAGATATATTTGTTGCTGCCGGCCCGCGTACCGTCGATCTTCGCCTGCGTATAAGGAATCTGCCCCGTACCGCGCGTCAGAACCGACTCGTTGTACATCTGCATGTAGGTCACCGCATCGACCGTTTCCGGGCGGCTCGTCGGAGTCGAAAGAGCCGTCTCGAAGCGAAAATTAATGACCGGCTTATCCAGATTCTTACCGTTCTTCGTCGTAACGATCATCACGCCGTTGGCTCCCCGCGAACCATAGAGAGCGGTCGCCGTAGCATCCTTGAGCACCGAAAAACTCTCGATAATCTCCGGGTCCAGCCCGTTCAGTTCATTCGCGTCGATAGCCACACCGTCAAGGATGATCAACGGCTTGGTCGCGGAACCGAACGTGGAGATACCGCGTATCCAGAAATCCGCCTGGTCGGCACCGGGCTGTCCATTGCGCTGCACGGCGATCACACCGGCCAGGCGTCCGGCAAACCCGGTCGACAAACTCGACGAAGGCATCCGCAGTTCCGCGGGAGCGATGGACTGTACCGAGCTCACCAGCATGCCTTTCTTTTGCTGGCCGTAACCCACCACCACAACTTCGTCCAACGCATTGGCGTCCTGTTTCAACGCCACGTTGAGATAATTCTCACGGCCAACCGCAATCTCCTGGGCTTCATACCCGACATAGGAGAAAAGCAGTGTTTTCCGGTTTGCCGGCAGGTTGATCGAAAACATTCCGTTCAGGTCCGTCGTAGTACCGATGGTCACACCTTTTACCTGTACGGTGGCTCCGATCAGCGGTTCTCCGGTGGCCGCATCGGTGACAGTACCGGAAACCGTTCGGGGAGCAGACTGTGCATATATTCCGCAAGGAACCGCGAAAATACCTCCGGACAACACGGCGAGCATAATCAACCGCGCAGTCCGCAACATATTATCAATCTTAATACATTTCATGATTTTCTGGGATCAAACATTAGCGATTCGTAGAGATGGGACCCGACTACAAATAGAGAACGGGATAAGAAGTAATGTCGTAAACGTGTGTCATGAGCATGTTTCATTTTACAATTTTCAGATAAAGTAGTTTCGGTTGAAATGCCGATACAAAATTCTTCTCTTATTTAGAAAAAAGGTCGAAATTTTACCGGAAAAACACCGTAAGGAAAATAAAGTGGGATTCCTTCGTTTTTTTTTGGATTTCGGCAACCCATTCGTTATTTTTGGCTATGCATTCATCTATAATCCAATGAAAAAGATCATTTTAACAACTCTTTGCTGTCTGACGGCCGCACTCACATCCGCAAGGGAAAAATCTCCGGTCACGATCATCATGCAGGTTTCGGACCCCCAGATGGGGTTCTATGCCGACAACCGCGACATGGCCTATGAAACCCGCACCCTCACAAAAACCGTCGAAGCAATAAACAGGCTCCGCCCCGATGTCGTCGTCTTCACCGGCGATTACGTGCACAATGCAGCGGACGAGAGCCAATGGACGGAATTCCTGCGGATCGTCGCAGAAATAAATCCCCGCATCAAGACCCTTTATCTCCCGGGCAACCACGACGTCCGGCTGGAAGAGGGTTCCGTCGATGTGGAACCCTACACGAAACACCTCGGAATCGACCGCTTCTGTGTGCGTGTGAACGGGATCCTACTGACCGGAATCAACTCGGATTACCTGAAAGACGAAACCCGGGACCCCTCGAAAGAAGAGAATCAGTTCCGGTGGCTGGCCCGTTCGCTCAAAAAGAAAAGGCCCAGCCGGACATCTCTTGTCTTCGCACACCACCCGTTCTTTCTCCGGCAAATCGACGAACCGGACGGCTATTCGACCATTTCGCCGGAAAAACGCCGGAGATATTTCGAACTGTTCCGGGAAACCGGTGTGCAAACCGTCTTTACGGGACATTTGCACGACAACGCGGAGACATCGTACGACAACATCGGAATGATAACCACGAGTGCCGTGGGCCGACCGTTGGGAGACGCTCCTTCGGGAGTACGGATTATTGTCATCAAGGATCGAACGATCATCCACCGGTACTATCCGCTCGATGAAATACCGGACGCTCGAACCGGACTGATCCAGGCTCTCCGATAACGGAGTTCAAATTCCGGACGGTACGACGAGGCCGGTTCGACGAATCGGCCTCGTCGCTTTCAGAGCGTAAAAACCATTGCTATCGGATAGTGATCCGAAATGTAAGGCGCCCCGTAATCGCCGTCGAGGGTGACGAACTTTCGACATTTCATCCTGCCGCGGTAGAAAAGATGATCGAGAATAATCGTGTCCGGAGCCGATCCGAAACCATTGAATGTTCCCTTTTGATCGGTTTCCGCCGCTGTATCGCGTGCCGAAGCCATCAGTCTGGTCAACGGCTTGAGATGCGGATTGTCAATGGATGTATTAAGGTCTCCGCCCAAGATAACCGCCGCTTTCTTACCGGCAATCTGTCGAATCTTCGTCACGATCAGTTTCACGCCCTCCTCACGGGCAATTTTCCCTTGGTGGTCGAGGTGAGTGTTGAAATAGAAAAACTCTTTGCCCGAACTCTTGTCGCGCAATTCGACCCATGTTACCGTGCGGTTGCAGGCGGCATCCCATCCGCGCGACACGTTGTCGGGAGTCTCGCTGATCCAGAAGGTGCCGCTGTCCAGCAGTTCGAACCGGTCGCGGAGGTAGAACACCGCCATCGTTTCGCCGCCTTCGGCCCCGCCGTCACGATCTTCGCCGACACGGGCATACCGGGGACATTCGGTGTCGATGTAATACAACTGGTCTTGCATGGCTTCCTGCACGCCCATCACATCGGGAGCCTCCTGCCGGAGCATTTGCGCCGTGGCGTGACGACGGTTCGGCCAACTGTTGTCGCCGTCGCGCCCCCAACTGGTACGCATATTGAAAGAAATCAGTTTGATAGATACTGCATCCTGACCGGCCTGGACCGAGTTCGAGAAACAGAACGCAAGCAGCAAAAAAAGCATTGTCTTTTTCATCGGAATATTTATTGGTTCGTTGCCTGATAGATTTTACCATTTATTTTGATTCTCAGATTCTTCCATTGCGGCGGCAGGACAGACGGGCGCTGCACGAGACCGTCCGCCGTAATCTCCAGCCCGCCGAATCCGAACAGCACGGCCTGCAACATGCCGCCCGCACCCGTCATGAAATAGGGATTGCCGCTGGTGGCCGTTTCGGCAAACACCCCGAACGGCGGCCGCAGGTTGGGCAAGTAGGAGCGACGGAACATTTCGCAGGCTTTTTCGGCCATTCCGAGCCGGGCATACTGAATCGCAAAAACCGAGTAACTCATCGCCGGACCGTTACGCGGATCGATTCGGCGCTCGTAGTATTCCAGATCGCGCAACTGAGCTTCGCGTCCGGTCACGATGCCCAGCGGATAGCCCAGCAGGTTGGCATCGGCCTGTTTGATCATCTCGCCGTCGTAGCCGGCATGCTCGCGCGTCGTTCCGTCGGCGAAGTGCGGGATGCGAAGGCCCGCGGCTACTGCACTCCACTGCGGATCGGGACGCTCGCCGCAAAGCTCCGCCGCAGCCGAAGCGTACTCCAGTGCCCGGCGGGCCGCGCCGTTGGTAAAGGCATTGTCCGTGACGCCGACGGCGTATTCGTTGGCTCCGATCACATTGCGGATCGAGTAGCTGCCGTCGGCATTCGCCGTAACGCGATCGCACCAGAAACGTGCAGCCTCGCGCATCAGCGGGAAACCCTCGCGGCGCAGCCACTCCCGGTCCTGCGTCACACAGTAATAGTTCCAGCTGGCGATGGCGATATCGGCTGTAATATGATGTTCGAGCGGACCGGTGAGGGCAAAGGTCGGCGTAGCCTCCTCGCCCCGGTCATCCCCTTCCCAGGGGAACATCGCGCCCCGATAGCCGTGGGCGTAGGCCCGACGACGGGCCGCATCGAGTCCGTCGGTTCGGTAATCGAGCATCTGGCGCGCCAGGCAGGGCCGGAGCACCAGCAGCGCCGGATACATCCAGATCTCAGAATCCCAGAAGATATGACCGTTGTAAAAGCCCCGGGCCGAAAGGCCCATCGGCGGAATACTCCGGCGACTGCCTTCACGGATAGAGCCGTAAAGGTTGAACAAGGCGAAACGCACATCCAACTGTGCCGTGGGATCGCCTTCGATCTCGATATCGCCCTGCCACAACTCCGCCCATTTCCGTTCGTGTGCCGCAACGAGTTGCGCCGCTCCCTCCCGGGCTGCATAAATAGCCTGCCTTTCCGATTCATTCCACGGGTCGGCGAAAGCGGCTGTAGTACAGATTGTTCCCACAAGGGAGAACGACGCCCGGCCGCCCTTGCGCAGAACAATCCTCACGCTTTCCGGTGAGACCGCTTCGCACCCTTCACCGCAAAGAAAAGTCGACGAAGCCACAATATGGTCGCGGCCGCGGTTGTAACTGCCGGAAGTGCGCTGTACGGCAATACGGCTGCCGTCCTCACATCCGACCGTGCGCGACTCCCGCAGGGTGTCGGCGAACTCTCCGGGAACGGTATGACCGTTTGAAAAAAGAACCTCTGCATCGCGTTCCGCCGTCACTTCCACTTCTGTCATAAGAGCGTAAGGCATGTTCCGCAAGGCCCGTATACGATAGACGACCGTCACACCGTCCGTTGAAAAACGGGTCGTGTGCACTGCACGCCGCATATCGACCGACTGATGCTGTGGACGGACCTCCGACGGATCGAACCGATGACCATCGACAGCCATTGTCAACCCCAGCGGATTGATCCCTTCCAGAATACGACTCACATCATCTCCGAACCCCGGCTCATAACTCCCTCCCAGAATCACAGAACCGAGGGCAAAAGGCTCCCGACCCACGGCTACGCCAATTTCTCCGTTGGCCATGGCGACGGCAAAATAATCAGCCGTGGTATCTCGTGCGGTAATTACCCACCCTTCGCTGCGGGCATCGACCGACAGCGGAACGACCGACAGCAGCACGACCCAAAAAACAAGTCTCATCATGGTTCTATTCATTTACGGGAACAAACGTCACGGCCTGCCCGCCACGGGCAGTCATTGCAATTTCGAGCATATCGGCAGAAGTCACGGTCCGTTTTTCGATGCGATAGTTTTCGGGATTCTCCGCAGAATCCGGAGCGTCGGCATAGATCGTTGCAGTATAAGTCATACCGGACTTCAGGAAGCCGAGTTTCTGGGTCAATGTCCGGGGCTCATCGTTCGTGCCGGCGCCCAGGAAGAAACTGTCATCCGCACGGCGTACGACGACAATATATTCGCCGGGTTCACCCTGCAATGCTTCGGACCAGTCACAGTCGGCATCGAAATCCCGGAAGAATTGGAAAGCCGGATGTCCCTCGTAGTTTTCGATCAGATCGGACGCCATCTGAAGCGGAGAATAAATAATCACCCAGTTGGCAATCTGACGTGCCAGCGTAGTCTTGATACAACACGAATTGTTGTCGCCGTTCCACTCCTGCATTCCGGTTTCCCGGCCCCGGACGCGCGAGTAATCAAGATCGAATACCCCCGGCGTATAATCCATCGGACCGCTCAGGAGCCGTACGAAAGGCAGCGTACAGAGATACTCCGCGGAGTTCCCTTCCGACCATGCGTTCCACTCCATGCCGCGTGCCCCCTCCCGGGTCATCATATTGGGCCACGTGCGGCGAATGCCCGTATCCTTGATCGGCTCGTGGGCATCGATGACGATCCCATAACGGGCCGCCGTCTCGACGACACGCTGGTAGTGCCGCACGCCATACTGCGAGTGGTGGAGCTGGCCGTCCCTGAAGCCTCCGGCATATCCCGTTTTGACGGCATGCACACCCAATCCGGCATAGCGCTGCATAGCCGTTTCCAGAGCCGCTTCATATTCAGGAATATTACCACCCGTTTCATTGTGCATCCACAACTCGATGTTCTTCTCCCGGGCATACGCGGCAATGCGGTCGAGATCGAAATCTGCATAGGGCTTCACATAATCGAAGTGCTGCGTTTTACCCCAGTTCTCCCAGCCTTCGTTCCACCCTTCGAACAACACTCCCTGAATATTGTTCGCCGCTGCGAAGTCAATATGACGCAGAGCATTCTCCGTCGTCGCTCCATGCCGGGGTCCCATTGTCCATGTATGGGTGCCGAGATGCAGTCCCCACCATACGCCGATATATTTCTGCGGTTTGATCCACGAAGTGTCAGCAATCTTCGAAGGCTCGTTCAGGTTAAGGATCAGCGACGAGTTGATCAGGTCCACCGCTTTGTCTCCCACTTGGATCGTCCGCCACGCCGTCATGAATTTCGAGGGAATACGAGCCTTTATACCGTCAGGCAGCGGAGCCAACTCGGCTTTGAAGGCCAGCGAATCGGTCCGGTAGAGATTCATTTCGGGGAAATCGTACAGCGCCGCTTCGTGAATCGAACCGTATGTGCCGTCCACACGGAATGTGAAAGGCGTATTGGCGTTTTCGACGGCCGAAACCGGCAGTTCGCGATACAACAATTCATAGGTGTTGAAATTTCCAGGAATCGACCACGACACGCCGTCTTCGGCGAAGCGGAATTCGGTCAGTTCATCGGTGACGGTCAGCGAATCGAGGTCCGGCACCTCCCATTCATAGCGGAATGCCACACCGTCGTCAAAAGCCCGGAAACGAAGCGTCAGCAACACGCCGTCGTCGTTTTTCAATACCGCCGTCATTTCGTTGTGGCAATCGCGCAGGATTTTATTTTCGCCCCACGGCTGCGTCCATGTTTCGTCCACGGACCTTTTCACAATCTCCCGTACCGAAAAGCCGCCGGCGAGGTTCCGTTCTTGCACCACGAGGCCCAAGGCAGAAGGAAGGATCAAAGGTTTGCCGTCGCGTTCGACGGTATAGGCCATGCAGCCGTCGGCGCCCGTCACGAACGAAAGGCGTGTGCGCCCGTCGGGAGAAATTATCTCCGGATTCCCGCCGCATGCAAACAGAAGCAAGCACACACAGGACAAAAACAAGTTCCGGAACGAGAACTTCAAAGTTTGGTTCATGCTAAATTTATTTAAATGAGGTTATTGTAATTTTCGGGCTATTTGCCGGTCATACCTTAAGGAAAGTGTTTTTTCGATACAAGAAATAGAGAAACAGCCAGCAGAGCACGATATAACCTATATCGTAGATCACCGCCCCTACTGTTTCACTGCATTTAGAAGCAAGTCCGCCGACGAAAAAATCGGACGCATAACGCAGTGGAATAATCCGCTGCGCCATATAAATCGTAATGGAATTCAATCCGATAACCCGGAAAACGAACGTCCATCGTTTGTACCCGCACACGTCAATCAGGTAATAAAACAAGGCGGTCATCCCCAGCGAATAACCGGAGACCACGCAAGTGAACGAACTGCTCCATAAATTCTTGTTGACCGGCATGATAAGATTCCAGCACAAGCCCGCCGTCGTGATCGCCAGTGCGGCGACGGCCATATAGAACGCTTTCCAAGAGCCAGAGAGCCCTCTCCGGCCATCGAGCAAAAATTCGCCGGTGAACATTCCGAATAGAGCCGATACGACTGCCGGCAGGGTGCTCAATATCCCTTCCGGATCGAATGCCCCGTAAAGGATGTGTCCGGGAAGGTACTGTCGGTCAATCCATCCGGCCAGACACCCCTCCACCGAAAGCGGATCGGCACCGACCGGAGCATCGGGGGCTACGACCAGGCCGAGCAGCAGTGAATAGCCTATTAGGATAATCCCGGCAACAGCTATCCGAGTTCTCACGCTGCAATACACGCAGAGCAGTGCGGCGAACATCCAGGCCAAGCCGATCCGTCCCAGCACGCTTGCTATGCGCAACGAGGAGAAATTGAGCTCGAACAACCCGTTATAAACCATTCCCAACAGGGCAAGAATCAGTCCGCGGCGGAAAATCCGGTCCAGAATCCGTTTTCTGCCGAATCCGCGTGCACGCTGTTTGGCCAGCGAGAAGGGGAACGCCACGCCTGCGATAAAAAGAAACAGAGGAAAGATCGTGTCTTGAATCGTTAGTCCATTCCACGCCGCATGCTGCATCTGCGACGCAAGCATATCGGTAAAAGATCCGGGCCACAGTGCGCACAACGAGGTCACGAGCCCTGAAAAGCCCATAATAAAGAACATATCGACCCCCCGCAGGGTGTCCAAAGATAAAAGTCGTCTGTTCGGGTTCATCATCGCAGTATATTTAGCACCGGTAGACCGATTTATTCGCCCGTTCCATCGAAGAAATAGGAGGCGTAGCGATAGCCGCATTTGTCGTAAAGTTTCCGGAATACCGTCATGCGCCGGGTGAAATCCCCGAAATCGCGGCGGTCGCAGGCCCATCCCACCTCCGCTAATGCGGCCAGCCGCGGCAAGGCCATATGCTGTGCATGGGCAAAAGAAGCGATATATTCCGTCCATATATTCCCTTGTACTCCCTGAATACACGATTGTTCCGCTGAAGAAAGACGGTCATAGGGATCGAACGAATAAACCTTACGAACCGGCACGTAACCGCCGATACCGAGTGGTTCGAGGCGCTCCGGCTCCTGCGTCTGAAAATAATCGAGATAACAATGCGTGTTGGGGGTCATGATCACCTGATTCCCGGCCTTGGCAGCGGCAACGCCGCCATCGGCACCGCGCCACGACATAATCGTAGCCGTCTTTGAAATCCCTCCTTCGAGTATTTCGTCCCACCCGATCAGATTGCGCCCCCGGGCGTTGAGCCATTTTTCAATCCGATGGACAAAATAACTCTGCAATTCGTTTTCATGCTCTAACCGCTCATTACGGATACGCTGCTGACAGGCGGGACAGCTCGTCCAACTCTGTTTGGGACACTCATCCCCGCCGATATGGATATATTCCGAGGGAAACAGTTCACACACCTCTGCAAGCACGTTCTCCATGAATTCGAACGTCGAATCCTTGCCCGCGCAATAAACTTCCGGGAATACGCCCCATCGCGTCCGTACCATATACCCCTCACCGGCACACCCCAGCCAGGGATAGGCCGCCAGTGCCGCCGAGGCATGTCCCGGCATTTCGATTTCAGGGATGACCGTAATGAACCGTTCGGCCGCATAGGCTACGACGTCACGAATTTGTCGCTGCGTATAGTATCCTCCCGAAGGTATGCCGTCGTAGATATTCGTATTGCGTCCAAGGACTGTTTCGGCACGCCGTGACCCCTCTTTCGTCAATCCGGGATAATGCCTGATCTCGATACGCCATCCCTGGTCGTCGGTCAGATGCCAGTGAAAACGGTTGAGTTTGTGGAGCGCCAATATGTCGATGAACGTTTTGATCTCGTCAACCGTGAAGAAATGACGGCAGCAGTCGAGCATGGCGCCGCGATAAGCGAAACAAGGTTCATCCTCCACATGCACTGCCGGAAGTCGCATGCCATACTGCGAGATAAGTTGACGCAAGCTCTGCAATCCGTAGAAGAGTCCCGAAGGGGAACCGCCCGTCACGGCGACACGCCCTTGGCCGATGTCGAGCGAATAGGCCTCCGCCCTGAGCGCCGGATCGATCCCGAGTACGATGCCGCTTTCGGAAATTCCGGAAACTTTCAGCCGAAGTCCATGTTCCCGGCAAATATCCCGCACAAAGAGTTCCGCGACACTCCGCAACGCTTTAGCCCCGCCGGGTACAGCGATCCGCGATCCGGCGGAGAGCACCGCTCCTTCGCCAGTTGCGTAAGCGATGTGCTGAGGCATGGGAACGATCGCGGGAGAATCCGCCGCTCGGGTTTCCGTAAATGAAACAGCAAGCGCCATGACGGCAAAAAAAACATTTTTCATATCGGTATGTTTTAGAACGGTTTCAGGGAATGTTAGGGGTGTCCCACACCCGGGTTTCCACGCATCGGACGAACAGGGTCTCCGTACCCATACGGATCCGGAAATCGCCCTTTTCGAGCCGCCAGCGACCGTCATAACCGACAAACGCCAGATCGGATGCCGGTATCGAAAGCGTCACCGTACGGGTTTCGCCCGGTTCAAGGGAGATCTTCTCGAAATTGCGCAGCCGGATCACGTCAGGCGTCAGGCTTGCCACCAAATCGCTCGACCAGAGCAATACGGCCTCCTTGCCCGCGCAGTCGCCTGTATTGGAGATATCGACCGTGAACGAAAGCGTATCTCCGGCCCGAAATTCCGTAAGGTTAGCCCGCAGATTTCCGTATTCGAATGTAGTGTAACTCAATCCGTGGCAGAAAGGCCATTGCACGTCCATCACGGCATCGTAGTTGTATTCGCCCTCCATCGTACCCCTTTTCTGACAGGGTTTGTAGTCATAGGTGGCCAACGCATCGGGCCAGCGCGGATAGGTAAAGGGAAGCCGGGCGCTGAAGTTCGCATCCCCGGCAAGCAGATTGGCCAGTGCGTCACCCCCGTAATTGCCGGGCAGCAGGATATCGACGACAGCCTGCGCCAACGGCTCTATATCGCCGATCAGACGCGGCCGTCCCTCGTTCAACACCAATACGAGGGGTTTCCCCGTAGACGCCAGTTCGCGGACCAGTTTTTTCTGGTTTTGCGACAAGTTCAGATCATTCATGTTGCCCGGAGTTTCACAATAGGAGTTCTCGCCGATGCAGACGACAATCACGTCTGCATCGGCCGCTGCCGAGACTGCTTCGCCGATTCCCCGCACACGCTCCACCTGCCAATTCTCCGAGGGGGTGCCGTATTCTACGCCTGGAATCCAGGTAACATGATCGAATTTACGCGCCAAGGCCTCGTAAATCGTATTGTAACGATCTGCAAACTCATCGCAACGCTCACCCTGCCAGGTGTAAGACCAGCCGCCGTTGAGACAGCGCATGAAATTGGCATTGGGGCCGGTGAGCAGGATACGCGCCGACTTCGGGAGCGGTAGCAGACCTCCGTCGTTTTTGAGCAGCACCTCCGACTCTTCGGCAGCTTGCAAAGCCACGGCGGCGAATTCATCACTCGCGAAACGATCGAACTTCGAAGTGTCCGGGAACGGCTCTTCGAACAGCCCGATGCGCATTTTCAACCGCAAAATCCGACAAACGGCATCATCGATGCGTCTTTCGGAAACCAGCCCTTCCTCGACCAGTTCACGGAGATAGACGCAGAAATCCCGGTCCAAAGGGACCATGGCCATATCGATCCCGGCATTTATAGCGATCCGAACCGCATCCTTGCGGCTCTCGGCGATATGATCCCGCTCATATAGATTGTAAATATCATTCCAATCCGTAACGATCACCCCGTCCCAGTTCAGTTCTTCCTTCAACCACCCCGTGAGCAACTCGCGGTTGGCATGAAAGGGCATACCGTCGTTGTTGGACGAGTTGACCATCAACGACAGCGCCCCGGCCCGGATACATTCGAGAAAGGGGGCAAAATATTTTTCGCGCAGGGCGTTGCGCGTAACGGACGAAGGCGTTCGGTCCTTGCCCGACACGGGGACGCCGTAGGCCATGAAATGCTTCAAACAAGCAGCCACCCGATACATCCCGATCCGATTGGGATCATCGCCCTGCAAACCGCGCACGGAAGCCGCCGCCAACCGGGAATTGACACAAACATCCTCTCCGTAACTCTCCCACATCCTCGACCATCGGGGATCGCGTCCCAAATCCATCACCGGCGCAAAATTCCACGGAATGGCACAGGCACGGGTTTCATAAGCCGAAATCTCCGACGAACGGCGCATCAGTTCACAGTTCAGCGCGGCACCCATGTTGATCCCCTGCGGAAAAAAGGTTGCACCGCGGGTGTAGGAAGCACCGTGCATTTGATCGACACCGTAAATGCAGGGAATCCCCAGGCAGTCGAGCGAACGACGCTGAATCCTACCGATAATCTGCGTCCATGCCTCCCGGGACTGCGCCTCATCGAACGGTACGTTGAGAATCGACCCGACTTTGTAATGTCCGATGACCGTATCGAGCAGCTCATCGCTGATGAACGGATGCCCGGAATCATTCATATCGGTCACCATGCTGACGGTCAACTGACACATTTGGCCGATTTTCTCTTCAAGCGTCAGGCGGCCGAGTATCTTTTCAATCCGGGTTTCGATCTTCGCATCGGGCCGGATAGCGGGCGGCACTGCTGCAAACAGCGCATTGCAGCCCATACAAATCAACAAACAAGCTATTATTTTCATTGCATCAGAATTTGAGTCGTCGCAGGGGCTCCTGCGGTTTCAGTACGTCATGCACCTTGCGCTCGGAAGCTTTGGCGACAAAAGGCAGCCGCTGGACAATGTCGTCGGCAGAACGCCCCAGTTCGGCCATATAGCGCCCCGAATCGACGACAAACGCCGAAATACGCTCGTCGAACGAGGCCAGATCGGCAGCCGCGAAACGAAGGGTCAGCGCCTGCGACTCCCCGGGCTGCAATTCCCGGCTTTTGGCAAAAGCCCTCAATTCGCGCACGGGCTTCGGCAGCGCCCCTTGCGGGGCTGCAACATAAAGTTCAACGACCTCCCGTCCGGCGCGCGAACCTGTATTGGTTACACGGAGCGTTACCGCATAATCCGTCCCGGAACGCCTGACGGCCGCATCCGTCCACTCGAAGGTCGTATACCCCAAACCATAGCCGAAAGGATAGGACACCGCCTCCGGAGCATGGGTCGAGAAATAGCGGTAACCCACCCAGATATCCTCCTCGTAACAAGTGAATCCCAGGTTTCGCAGGTGCCGTTCCGGGGCGTCGTCGGCCCAATCGCCGCAGCGCCCCCGATAGTCGAGCGGAAAATTCTTCGATGACGGATGATCCGAATAATCCGCCGGAAAAGTCATCGGCAGCCTTCCCGAAGGCGATACGCGGCCGCTCAAAACATCAGCCATGGCATTCCCGGCTTCCAAACCTCCCTGCCAGGCCAACAAGATAGCGTCGGGAAGTTCCTTCCACGACATGGTTTCGATCACGCCGCCGATATTGAGCACCACGACCACCTTCTTACCCGCGGCATGAAACGCCGAGCAGACCGATTCGAGCAGTTCCCGTTCGGCTTCCGTCAGGTAGAAATCCGATGTAGGACGATCGTTGTATTCACCCGAATTGCGGCCTAAGGCAACGATGGCCGCATCGCTGTCCGCCGCACGCGAAGCGATGAATTCCGGCGTCAGCGTCGTTTCGGGGACAAACCACTTTTCGCCCAAATAACGCAGGGCGTTCTGCTCCGCGAGCAGTGCCTCACCGAAAGACATGTATTTTGCATAGAGATCTGCCGTACGGGTGTTAAGCCGGAATCCGGCGTTGCGCAAACCTTCGTCCAAATCGACCGTATAGGCTTTGTTGACGTGTCCGGCGCCCGTACCTCCGGCAATGCAGTCATAGGCATTGACTCCGAACACCGAGAGATTACATCCTGCGGCAAGTGGTAAAGCAGCGCCTTCGTTGCGGAGCAAAACCATGCCTTCCGCTGCCACCTGACGCGATACGGCAGCATGTGCTTCCAAGTCGGGAGTCTCCGACACGGCTTGTTTCCGGAAACGGGGCGTCCGCAGAATATATTCGAGTACACGGGTCACACACCGGTCAACATCCGCCTCGGCGAGTCTCCCGCTGCGCACCGCTTCTACAATCTCTCTCGCCTGAGCCGGTTCTCCCGGCATCATCAGGTCGTTGCCGGCATGTACTTGTGCCACGGTGTTACGTTTTCCGATCCAGTCCGACACGACAAGACCTTCGTAGCCCCATTCGTCGTGCAGAACAGTGGTCAGCAACTCGCGGCTCTCCTGCGTATAAGGTCCGTTGATACGATTGTAGGACGACATGACCGTCCACGGACGCCCCTCCTTGACGGCGATCTCGAATCCTCGCAGATAAATCTCACGCAACGCACGTTGCGACACCCGGGCGTCATTCTGTAAGCGCATCGACTCTTGGTTGTTGGCCGCAAAGTGCTTGACCGAAGTCCCTACGCCTTGCGACTGAATGCCCCGCACCATCGCCGCGCCGCATTTGCCGCTCAGCAACGGGTCCTCGGAATAATATTCGAAATTGCGGCCGCAGAGCGGATGGCGGTGGATGTTCATACCCGGACCGAGAATCACGTCGCAGCCATATTCGAGCACCTCGTTACCCATCGCTGCGCCACAGCGTTCAATAGCCGCCTCGTCCCAGGTCGAGGCGAGCATCGTGCCGATCGGAAAAGCCGTACAGAAATAAGTCCGTGCATCTCCTGCACGTTCCGGATCGATACGAAGGCCCGCAGGACCGTCGGCCATCACCGTTGTCGGAATGCCGTAGGATTCCAAAGAGCGGGTAGTTCCGGCCGAACCGGGAACTGTTTTCAACGTGCGGCCCGTTACAGCGCCCTCGCCAGCGTAACCCTCCATTGAGGTTCCCACCAGCAGGCCGGCCTTCTCCTCAAGGCTCATAGCCGCAACGATCTTCCGGACCGGAGCCTCGCCCAACCGGGGCTTTGCAGACGGAACCGCCACGACCAGCGTCACGGGAAACAAAAACAGTGCGATCAGTAGTTTTTTCATAAAGTATCAATTAACGGTCTGTCGAGGCGTATACCTCGGGAGTATTCAGATAAGTATAGTAATTATCGACATTGCGGCGGGCATCGACATAGAGTTCCGTCATGGTCCCCTCCATCCTGCCTGCGACAAAGAGCGCCGCCCGGACGGTTGTCCCCGCTTTCACGACAAAAGGCCCGTCGTAAAGGTCTGATCCGGGAACCGGGGCCGTACCGTCCAAAGTATAGCGTACTTCGGCGGGATATTTCTCCGTGTCGAGCGTCACCCGGGCCTTTTTGCCTTCGGAAAGCATCTGAGCCGTAATCACAACGTCGTCGCTCAATGGAAAAGCATTGATTCCCCGCGCATGCAGCAACGATACATGAACATTGATACGACGACGGAAATCATTCCACTCACGTCGCTCCCGGGGAGTCCAGGCAAGTTCGGAAACTGCCAGCAAACGCGGGAAAATCATGTATTCCAAATGTTTTTCCGTTTCTATAAACTCGGTCCATGTGCAACCCTGTACCCCGATGACGTGCTCTTTGCCGCCGTCATAGATATATTCGACCGAATCCGGCGAAACGAATTCACCGCGAATTATCGATTCATTGTCGGCCGCCTTTGCAGGGGTATCGGGGACGGGATGAAAACCGTACATCTTCCGAATCGGCGAGAAACCGCCCATCGCGCGCGGCTGTGTATGAGGATCGGCCTGATACCAGTCGAAATAGAGGATCTCGCCCGGCGACATGACCACATCGTAACCGCGGTTGGCCGCCTCGATGCCTCCTCGCTGCCCCCTGTAGGAAATTACCGTAGAGGTGGATCGCAGGTTGTTCTTCAGGATTTCATCCCATCCGATCATCGTGCGTCCGTGTTCCGCCAGAAACTTTTCGGCGTGTTCGACCAGATAGCATTGCACCTGGTCCACTCCGCCCAACTCCCTGGCCAGATGCCGGCATCTGGGACAGCTCTTCCAAGCTGTCCGGTCGGCCTCGTCGCCGCCGATATGGATGTATTTCGAGGGGAACAACTCCAGAACCTCGGTCAGGACCTCGTCCATAAATTTCAACGACTGCGGATTGCCGACGCAAAACTCGCCGGAAGTATAGGCCCGGCCCGAGCAGCAGAGCTCCGGATAAGCTGCGAAAACCTCGTCGGAGTGCCCCGGGAACTCAATTTCCGGAATCACCTCGATGAAGCGTTCGGCAGCATAGGCAACGATTCTGCGAATTTCCTCTTTCGTATAGTAACCGCCATAGGCCCCCGGTGTGTCCTCGGGTACATAATGCCTGTCGCCGTAACTCCACCATTCGAGCCAGTCGGACTCCGTACGGAATGCTCCCAGCCGGGTCAGCAGCGGATAAGCGTCGATCCTGATGCGCCAGCCGCCGTTATCCGCCAGGTGGAAATGAAATTTGTTAAGCTTGTACCGTGCCATTTCATCGAGGAGCCGGAATATCGTTTCAACGGGGAAAAAGTGCCGCGAAACATCGAGATGAATACCCCGATAACCGAAACAGGGATTATCGATGATTTCCACGCAGGGAATCCCCTGTGCGGTCGCCAACAGGCACAGCGTCTGCCGGCCGTAGAACAGTCCCGCGGAATCCAGGGCCGTAAGGTCAATGCCCCGGCGAGTCACTTTCAGCCGGTAACCCTCCGGACGAATCTCCGGAGCCGAAGGATCGATTCGGCAGGCAACGTACCCATCGCCTGCACGCTCCACGAATCGGGCGCTGTCCGTTTCAAAGTAACCTCCCGTAAAGGTTGCCTCCTGCGGCATCGGCACCAGAATCATTTCGCCGACAGATCTCCGGCAGGCAGTGCCGAAGAACGAAAGAGCGACAATGGAGATTGCAAAAATGAGTTTCATAATCATATCCTATGGATTGAGCCGATTCCATCCACTCTGCCGGGACAAAATCTACCGGGTACGAAAATACTCCTGACATGGATCATGCAGGTCGAATTTTTACCGAAAAACGGTTGTAGGCCCGCTTCTGCGGACAATCAAGCGATTTTATCGCCTTTTTCGTTCAGTCTGTCGATAAATTCCTTGGGAGAGAATCCGAATTTCTTTCTGAAGCACGTACTGAAATATTTCGGGTCGTTGAATCCGGAAGCATAGGCCAGATCGGCAATACGCATCTTCTTCTGCTCTTCGAGCAAATGATAGGCAGCACGCAGTCGCACGTCAATGATGAATGCAGCCGGAGTCAACCCGGTGAGCGATTTGAGTTTTTCGGTAAGAATCGTTCGCGACATATTCATTTCACGGGTAAAATCGGCCTGTGCAAATTCGCAATCGTCGATATGCGCATTGACGCACGCCATAGCCTGACGCATGAACTTTTCGTCCATCGAAGTATACTCCAGTTTCTCCACCTCAAAAACCGGCTGGTTGCGGAAATGCAGGCCCCGAATCTCCAATTTTCGGAGTTGATTGACAATCTGAGCGTAGAGCAACTGCAGGTTGAAGGGCTTGGTGACATAGCCGTCCGCCCCCGAATTGTACCCTTCAATCCGGCTTTCGTCGGCATTTTTGGCCGTAAGCAGGATAACCGGAATATGACAGTATTCGAAGGTCTGCTTGATCCGTCGGCACAATTCGATACCGTCCATGCCGGGCATCATGATATCCGAAACGACCAGATCGACCGGCTGTCGGGACAATATACGAAGCGCTTCTTCTCCGTCGGATGCCGTTTCAATTCGGAAATAGGGCGCCAAAAGATTGGAGATCAACAAGAGCAGTTCTTCGTTGTCATCGACGACCAACAGCGTATGGTCAGTGCGTGTGCGGGAGGGGGTATCGGTCATCGCCACATCGGGCTGCACCGGAACGAATTCTCCGGCCCCTTCGTAATTTTTTTCCGCGGCATCGTCTCCGGTATCATCGTCGATCTCCTCTTCGGTATAAGCATCTCGACCTATGGGTAGCGTGATTCGGAAACAGTTGCCGTCCTGCTCGTCGCTCGACACCCGGATTGAACCTCGGTGGAGGTCGGTGAGATCCTTGACCAACGACAGACCGATACCGGTTCCAATCGTATGGTGTTTCCGGTAATTGCCGTCGTAAAACCGGCGAAAAAGTCCGTCGATAGTCTGCTGGGTCATCAGTTCGCCGCTGTTGGCGACCGAAATGCAGACCGAACAGTCGTCTCCGGTTTCGATCCGGATGATAATTTCACCCTTGTCGGGCGTGTATTTTGCCGCATTGGACAGCAGGTTGTAGACGATCTTATCGAGTTTGTCGGGATCGAACCAGCCGTCGACCTGTTCCGACGAAGCACGGAAATAGACCTTGAGCTGCTTTCGGGCCACAAGCGGGGCAAAAGCTTCCACACACCGGCGAACGAATCCGACGACATCGCCATGCGAAACACGGATTTTCAGATTCCCGCTCTCGACTTTCCGGAATTCGAGTATCTGCTGAATCAGTCGCATCAGCCGCGTCGCATTGGCCGACATGACACCGTAAAGAGTTTGATTGTCCCCTGTGCCGTTGTTCAAGTTCTGGAGCGAAGTAAGAATAATCGTCAGCGGAGTCATCAGTTCGTGAGTGACGTTGGTGAAAAACTGCAATTTGGCATGATTCAGTTCTTCGGTTTTTTGTCGCTCCAACTTCGAAATCTGCACCTCCTGACGCAGCCGGAGCCGGTAGCGCAGGAACCGCACGACCCCATAGGCGAGCACCAGCAGCAGCACGGAATAGATCGTCCAGGCCCACCACGAAAGCCACGGGGCGGGGAGTATCCGCACTGTGAGCGTCCGCTCGTTGCTGCTCCACACGCCGTTTTCCCCGGCAGCCTGCAGACGGAATGTGTAGGTTCCCGGTGAAAGATTGCTGTATGAGGCGAAACGGTGGTGCGAATCGGCCGTAACATACTCCTTATCAAATCCGTCGAGCCGGTATCTAAAAATATGATCGCGCGGATTGGCATAGGAGAGCATCGAGAATTCGATGAAGAAGTTGTTCCGGTCGTGCGTAAGCGTCACGGCATCCGTGTAATCGATATCCCGGAGAGAGATGCGCGATCGTTCCCGTGCGGGAATGGTCCGTAACGAACGATTGTGCACCTTGAAGTCTGTGAGCACGATCGGCAGTCTCGTCTGGTGGGGCTGCGTGCGATTGCCGGTGAATATCATCAGCCCATTCGATCCTCCGAAAGCAATGCGTCCGTAATCGACCTGCGCCGAAGCGTTTCGGTTGAAGAAGAACGACTGCATGTCGGCCGATATAATATAGGTATTGATATGCTCGGGATTGCCCAGGCTGTCCGGCGAAAAGGAAAAGACCGAATTATTCGTGGTAATCCACATCCGGCCGTTTTCATCCCGGGCAATATTGCCGATACCTTTGTTTTCCAGATTCGGGAAAGCCGACACGGCCTTAAAGCTCCCTTCCGAAGGAATACGGACCGCAAGTCCGTCCGCAAAAGTTCCGGCCCAGATACACCCCGTATCGTCGGCCTGCAGGCAATAGACATGATCGGAAATCATGCCGTTGTCGCGTGTATACTGCCTCCAGGCTCCGTCTGCCGTACGGATATGCAGAATGCCCTGACCGTTGGAAGCGATCCAGACATCGCCTGCTTTGTCGCAACAGATGTCGAACACATAAGTCTGATCGAATGGCGTAGCGTATCCGAGCCATTCAGCAGCGGTGTGGAAACGCCCGTCTGTCGATTCGACGTAAATACCTAACCGGGAGCCTATCCACAGATTGCCGTGCGTATCCTCACACAGAGCAATCACGCAGTCGTCCAGAAAGTTCGGCTGGTTGAAATGATTGATCTGCCGAACCTTGTGCTGCGTTTCGTTATACACCCAAATACCGGCGTTTTGCGTTCCGAAATACAGTTCCCCGGTAGTCGAGCGGCGGATGATCGTATTGACGGTCGAAGTGTAAGGAAGCGACTTCAAATCGGGATGCTCGTGGTAATCGACGATTTTACCGCTTCGAATGTTGTATTTTATAAGGCCGAAATCAAGCAGCCCGAACCAGAAGTCGCCGTTTCCGGCGTAATACATACTTCGAACAGAACTCGTGTTGTAACGGGTTCTGATCGGTTCCAGCCGATCGGACTCGAATTTGGTTCCGCTGGTCTGGACCTTGCAGACGCCGCCACCCAACAAACCGATCCACATCAGTCCGTCACGGGTTCGAAGGATCGAATTCACCTCGTTATAGGGCAGGTCTCCCGCGTTGTCGCCGGGAAAGAAATTCTGGAACGAATCGGGATTGTCGATGTCGTGGAGGATGCTCAACCCGCTGCGACCACCGATCCAGATGGTATTCTGCTCGGGATTTTCCTCAATATCGTAAATAATATCGTCGAGCAGCGAGTGCGTTCTGCCCGGCACGTGTTTATAATGCACGTAACGGGTCGGTCCCGGGGCCAGAGGATTAACCAGCCGCACCACTCCGGCGCCCCACGTACCCACCCAGATATTACCCGCGACATCACGTGCCAAAACATGTGCTTTACGCAGCACGGCATCGTCGCAAGCATAGGCGCGATCCTCACGGATATCATAACGCAACAAACCCTGATCGAAAGCGGCGATCCACAGGTTCAGTTTGTCATCCTTGATGATGGAGGTGACCGCCTTGACGGGACGACCCGCCGAATTGGAGATCGGGACGGGATGAAAATTACGGTCGAGCGCATTTTTGCGGAAAAGGCCCTTGTCGCCGCCGATCCAGATGCCGTTGCCCGTATCGCACAGAATGACTGCGATGTTGCAATCCGCCAACTCTGGATATTCGTCGGCCACGATGTTTCCCGAAACCTTGTCGAGCCGAAAAAGGCCGTGCTCGGTTCCGATCCACAGGTTCTTGTCATGGTCCTCGGCAACGACATTGACGAACGTGTTGAACAACCCGTTCGAAACATCACGCATACCGTAGGTGATGGCTCCGTATCCATCGTAGCGGGCCAATCCGTTATAAGTTGGAATCCAGATATATCCATCGGAATCCTGATAAAGTTTGCGCACTTCGTTCGACGGCAGAATGTCGGAAGGTAACGGGGTGAAACGCACCTGAGGAAAAGACTCGGCAGCAACGATCTGTATCTCGGAAAGGACAAATCCGATGCAGACTATGAAAAAACGGGATATAAGAAAGCGACGATGCATAACGGGTATTTTCGGAAACTAAAGTATACATTTTTTTCGGGAAACACAACTGCATCCCGCCGAATTGTACGATCATTTGGCCGAAAGAGAACGGCGCAATACGGCTCAAAACGTCCGGACAACTGCAATTTCGCCTTTATTTCAATAAGGTATCCGTATACGGGAAAGAATCTTTCCGGAAAATATTCAACCCCGCGGCCGATAAAAATCCATTCTTTTGTAACTGCTTTCCCAAGTCCCCTAAAGAACGAACCGACCCTGATAACGATATGACAACAAAAACAGATCTTGTACGTCGAATAGTATCTTTGGCGTTTATGTTGCCGATACTCTGTGCCTGCGGCCGAAAATGGACGGTCGAGCCGCATGACACCTACTGTCTGATTCGGCAAGACGGAGGACAGACTCTGGGCTATTTCCCCGGATCCGGCGTCCGTATCTTATATTCCGACGGATACGCTTTCAAAGACCTGAACCGAAACGGGATTCTCGACTGCTACGAAGATTGGCGGTACACCCCGGAAGAACGGGCGGAAGACCTTGCAAAGCGACTCTCCGTCGAAGAGATTGCCGGATTGATGTTATACAGTTCCCATCAGGCCGTCCCGACGGATTCGGTAGGTTACTGGTCCTCGACCTACAACGGGACCTCACTCCGGGAAAGCGGACTTCCCCACTCGGCTGTTTCGGACAAACAGCGGAAGTTCCTCCGGGACGACAATCTCCGGGCCGTGCTCGTCGTCCGGGTTGAAAGTCCCCGCATTGCAGCCGAATGGAACAACAACATGCAGGCCTTCGTCGAAGGCCTCGGACAAGGCATTCCGGTCAATATCAGTTCCGATCCCCGGAATGAAACCCGAGCCTGGGCCGAATACAACGCAGGGTCAGGAGGAAAGATTTCGTTGTGGCCCAGTCCGCTCGGGCTGGCCGCTACGTTCGACCCCGAACTGGTCGAAAAGTTCGGACGGATCGCATCCGCCGAATACCGCGCCTTGGGTATCGCCACAGCGCTGTCGCCGCAGATCGATCTGGCGACCGAACCCCGGTGGAACCGGTTCTACGGTACCTTCGGCGAAGACCCCGATCTGGACACCGATATGGCGCGGGCCTATATCGACGGATTCCAGACCTCCGTCGGAGCTGCCGAGATTGCGGACGGCTGGGGGTATGAAAGCGTCAATGCCATGGTCAAACATTGGCCGGGCGGCGGCCCGGAAGAAGGCGGACGGGATGCCCATTTCAGCTTCGGGAAATACACTGTTTACCCCGGCGGAAATTTCGAGCAACACATCCGGCCCTTTGTGGAAGGAGCTTTCCGCCTCAACGGCAAGACACGAAAGGCCGCAGCCGTCATGCCCTATTATACGGTTTCCCACGGGGTGGACCCCTCGGGAAAAAAGGTCGGCAACGGTTTTAGCAAATATATCGTCACCGATCTGCTGCGGAACAGATACGGATACAACGGCGTCGTCTGCACGGATTGGGGCATCACGCACGACTATTCCAGCATCGAGGAGGCTGACGGCAAATGCTGGGGAGTGGAGGCATTGAGCATCCCGCAGCGGCATTACGAAGCGCTCAAAGCCGGAGTAGACCAGTTCGGCGGCAACAACGACAAAGGTCCCGTGCTGGAAGCCTACCGAATGTGGACCGCCGAATTCGGCGAAAAATCTGCCCGGGAGCGGTTCGAACGTTCCGCCATAAGGTTGCTGCTCAATATTTTTCGGACCGGTCTGTTCGAAAATCCCTATGTAGACCCGGACCGGACGGAAGCGACGGTCGGGAATCCGGAATTTATGCAAGCCGGTTACGAAGCGCAGCTCCGGTCGGTCGTCCTGCTGAAAAACCGGGCGGGAACCCTGCCCGCATCGACCCGCCGGAGCGTATATCTGCCCGAATGCGGACAATCCCGCCTACCTGTAGACACCTCTTTGGTCAAACAATATTACGAATTGGCAGAAAGCCCCGAAAATGCCGACTTCGCGATCGTTTTTATCGACGAACCCGACGGAGGCTGCGGATACGATGCGGCCGATCGGGAAAAGGGCGGCAACGGTTATGTCCCGATCAGCCTGCAATACGGCGACTACACGGCCCGCCACGCACGCCCCGAGAGTATTGCCGGCGGGGACCCGAAAGAACCGTCCATCGACCGGAGTTACCGCGGGAAAACCGTCCGGAGTTCCAACCGGGAAGAGTTGAAACGGGTACTCGGAACGAAACGGCAGATGGGAGACAAGCCCGTCGTGGCTGTCGTTTCCACGACCAGACCGTTCGTTCCGGCCGAATTCGAACCTTCGGCCGATGCCATACTGCTTGCTTTCGGGGTACAGCGTCAGGCCGTGCTGGATATTATCTCCGGCCGGCGGGAACCGTCGGCACTTCTGCCGATGCAATTGCCCGCAGACATGAAAACCGTGGAACAGCAGCATGAAGACGTTCCGAGAGATATGGTTTGTTATACGGACTCGGAAGGAAATACATATGATTTCGCTTTCGGGCTCGACTGGAAAGGTGTCATCCGGGATGCAAGAGTCGAAAAATACAAATAGTCAAGAAATCGCATGAAGAAGCTGTTTTCAATTATTGCACTTTGCCTCGTCGGTACCGCGACGAACGCCCAGGCCCCTTATGCCCAGTTTCAGGGCGGCATGATCGGCTGCATAGAGCCGCAGGGCTGGATCGAGGAATTCCTCCACCGCCAACAAACGGGACTTACGGGACATCCCGAGGCGATGTCCTATCCGTACGACTCCTGCCTTTGGGCGGGTGAGATCGGACGTAACACCGAAACCTACGGAAGCGACTGGTGGCGCTACGAGCAGACAGCCTATTACACCGACGGTCTGCTCCGCCTGGGTTACCTGCTCGGTGATCGGGAGATGATCGCCAAAGCCGAGGAGGGGATTCGCTACACGCTGGCCAACGCATCGTCCACAGGTGTTTTGGGCAACAAAGCGATTGAGTCGATGTGGCCCATGTGTGTCTACTTCCGGGTGCTGCAAGCCTATTACGAGCGCACGGGCGATCCGGCGATCCCCGCAGCCTTGGAAAGGCACTACATGAACTTTACGCAGGAGCAGGTCGAGAAATGGCGCAACATCGTCAGCATCGAGGGAATGTTGTGGACTTACGGCAAAACCGGCAATGCGAAGTTGCTGGATATTTGCGAGAGAGCCTACAATGGCGGAAAATTCGGGGACCTGACGCCCGCAGTCGCGGCCGGCGACGAACGGTTCGTCATGCATGGCGTCACCTGCATGGAAGAACTGAAACTCCCGATGCTGCTCTATGCCTATACGGGCAAACGATATTACCTGGACCTTGCACTCAACGCCGAACGCAAGCTCACCCGCGACCACATGCTCCCCGACGGCGTTCCGGCCAGTGCGGAAGCGCTCGTCGGAAACGGGAACGTCATCAACAGTCACGAAACCTGCGACATTTCCGACTACACCTGGACGCTGGAGCAATTTCTCCTGACCACGGGCGAAGTCCGGTGGGCTGACAAAATAGAAAAAGCGGTCTTCAATGCCGGACTAGGAGCCGTTACCAAGGATTTCCGATCGTTGCAGTATTTCTCGTCCGTCAATCAGGTAATCGCAACGGGGCGTTCAAATCACAACGAATTCTTCCACGGTTCGACCTGGATGGCTTTCCGGCCGACGCATGAAACGGAGTGCTGCGCCGGAAACGTTCACCGTTTCATGCCCAATTACGTCGCACATATGTGGCTACGCGGGAAAGACGGCTCTATTGCCGCTGCGCTCTACGGACCTTCGGCTGCAACGTTCGACCTGCCGAACGGCCGACAGTGCCACATCGCACAGCGGACCTCCTATCCGTTCAACGGGGAGATCGAGTTCTCCTTCGGCCTGAAAGAGAGGACGGATATCCCGTTTCTGCTGCGCATTCCCGCATGGTGCAGGGATGCCAGAATATATGTCAACGGCAAACTGTGGCGAGACGCATGTCCCGCCGGCACGTTCGTGACCCTCCGGCGCAAATTCAGGAACGGCGACCGGATTCGGTTGTGTCTCAGCATGCAACCCGTCATGAACACCGTTCCCGGACAGGGAATCTACGTGCAGCGCGGACCTCTGCTCTTCTCCTATCCTGTTCCCCAGCGGAAAACAGCCGACCGGACGGTCTATGCGAATATGAACGGCAAAGTTCCCGGCAACCCCGAATTCGAATGCTGGAGCATCGAGCCTGCCGGACCTTGGAACTATGCCCTTTGCTCCGATCCGGTCATACCCCTGAAGGTCATTCGGACAAAACCCGCAGCCGCAGGAAGCTATCCGTTCGATCCGGAACATACGCCCGTGAAAATCTCGGTTCCCGTCAAACCGATCGACTGGGAATTGGAAAAAGGACGCTACACGCCGCGCCTTCCGGCCGAAGGGATAGCCCGCGCCGTATCCGACCGTATCGAATATCTCGAACTGATTCCCTACGGATGCACGGAACTCCGGCTTACTGTTTTCCCGCAATGCAATTAAGAATTCAAACCGAACCCGAAATGAACATTTCCCCGCTCCGACTTCTCGTCAACCGGACGATCCGGACTCTTTGCCCTGCACTCCTGATGCTACCGGTAGCCTGTAGTGAAAGCGGACTCACGATCCGCGTCATCGATCCTTTGACCAATGTTCTTCCCGGAATCGTTTACCCTCCTGCCGGGGACGATACCGTTCGCGTGGCCCGCGGCGAGAACGCCGTTCTGCAATTCGTTATCTCCGCTGACGACTCCGTAGCGGCAATGACTCCTGTCCTTCGGAGTCTTAAAACAGAGCAGGGAACTTCGCTCGACAAAGCCGTTCTGGGCTGGGTCCGGAACGTACAGGCTTCCCACGCCTACGTGCCGGCGGCCCCCGATGCCCTGCAATCACCGTCCGGAGAATATCCCGATCCCATTCTGACCGACACCACCGTATCTATCGCCGCAGGCGGGACAGCTTTGCTCTGGTTGGACATTCCGATTCCGGCCGATGCCGAAGCGGGGCTTTACGAAGGATCGGTACGCATTTCCGGGCTAAAGAACGGAAAGCGGATCGTTGCCGACCGACAATTCACCATACAAGTTTATCCGGTCACGCTTCCCGAACAGTCGTTATTGGTTACCAACTGGTATTTCCCCGATAAATTCTCTTTCATGAACGACAACGAATCCGTGGAGGACGATTCACCGGCCTATTGGGAATGTATGCGGCGGCTCGTCGAAACCGCCTCGGCCTATGGTCAGAACGTCTGGTTGCTCTACGAAACGGGAACGCCGGTTCCGACAGCCGACGGCAAAGGGCTGACGTTCGATTTCTCACGGATGGACAAAACGATCGAATTCCTGCTCCGACACGCCGACGTACGGCTGATCGAGGCCAACCATTTCGCCAAGCGGTCCCGCAACGGGTGGACCGATCCTTTCTGGGCCAACGTACCGGTCCCCGACGGCAAGGGCTCCTATGTTTATCAACGTCTGCCCCATGACGACCCGCGCGTGCAACGATACATCGCAGCGTATTTTCCGGCTCTGCAGGAGCATTTGCGTTCCAGAATGATCGATGACGGAAGCGGCCGCAGTTGGCTCGACATCTACACACAACACATTGCCGACGAACCGCTCAACGAAAATAAGACCTCCTGGGAAGGATTGGCCCGCCAGGTAAAACAGGCTGCCCCCGACATCCGAATCATCGAAGCTTACCGTTCTTCGTCCTACGACCCGGCGCTGATCGACATCCTCGTGCCACAACTCGACGAATTCGTATGGGAAATCTATCGAACAATGCCAGCCGGACATAGTTGCTGGTTCTACACCTGCATGTATCCCCGGGGGAATTTCGCAAACCGTTACGTAACACTGCCGCTCATCAAGACACGCCTGCTGCATTGGATAAACTACAAATACGACTCTCCGGGATACCTTCACTGGGGCTTCAACGCATGGGGAGCGAACGGCGATCCTTTCGGAGACGTTTCCGCCCCCGCCAATGACTGGCCCGGCGGCGACTCGCATATCGTCTACCCCGGTTACCGTAAGCTCTACCCGTCGATTCGGCTGGCAGCCATGCGTGACGGCATCCGTGACTACGACCTGCTGAAAATGGTTGAGG
The DNA here is from genome assembly GCF_000265365.1 of Alistipes finegoldii DSM 17242. Taxonomy (NCBI): domain Bacteria; kingdom Pseudomonadati; phylum Bacteroidota; class Bacteroidia; order Bacteroidales; family Rikenellaceae; genus Alistipes; species Alistipes finegoldii. The sequence goes on along the minus strand of NC_018011.1, from coordinate 1,138,434 downwards.
CCCGGGATTCGATCCGTGCACAGGCTTTCGTCAATGCGATCATATTCGATTTCGACCGGTACGACACGTCAGTGTCCAGATTCCGGCAGATTCGCCGGGAAATATTGGATTTTTTGGAAGACATGCATTAATCGGAATATTCAAGCAGTCAATCTCTGATTCAGTTCAGCAGATAAAATAATCCCGTTTGTCAGTTTTCGGTCGGTATCCATATATGGCTTAAAAAAGGGGCGCGACAGGGGAGCGACACCGGCCTCGCAGGGCGAGCTGTACCTTTGTCGGACAAATTGGCATTTGTCCGACAAAGGTACAGCTCGCTGTTATCTGGCGATAACAAAAATCCGCGGCGGAAATTTTTTGTGAAAACTTTGAAAAACCTCCGCTACGGCTTTCGAGGACGGGTCTTTCCCGGTTGCAATATTACAACCGTCCGGGCACCAAAACAAGCTCTCGGTGCGGACTGGAGCGGTCGTGGCCGGACATCAAAACCGAGGTATTTCAGTCGGTGGTATCTTGCATCATGAAAGGTAGGTTTTCTTGTTCCGTTCATTATTCCGATATAAACTGCGTGAAGCAGAAAATGGTATTTTGAATGGTTTAAACCATAAAACAGACACACACGCTTTACAAGCATAAAGCGAACGTTCAATCTTAAAAACATTGTACCATGGATTCATTAAAAGAAACCGACAACCTCGCAACAAAACCATCGAAGCGTCCCCGTATCGAAGTCGACGAAGAATTGATGCGCCAGATGATCGCCGGATAGGCCCCTTTGGATTCGAAAGTCGTCCGCCGGATTCCCGAACCGGAAGCGGAAAATACGGACGCTCCCGAGGGAAAGACATCGGAAACGGTATCCGGAGCATCGGCTCCGACTGCTGAAAGGACAGACGCCAATACCCAAACGAGTGACGTAAAGGAGCTGGCCGGATTCCGTCGCAAAAAGATTCCGCTGCCGGATTTCGAACGCACGTTCTTTGCCCCGGCGGACTGCCGTAACCGTTCGGCGATCTATATCAGTGCGGCAACCAAGTACAAAGTATCGGCAATCCTCCACTTATTGGGAATGAGAATACAAGGCTTACAGCTTTGGTCGACAATATGCTGCGCTTTGTAATCGGAATTTACAGCGACGAGTTGAATTATCTCCACGAGAAGAAGAACAACAGACGACTATTTTAAACAGACAATGCGATAAGCGATTACTTTGGGTTTCTGATATGGACGTAGCGAAGCGACTGGCATCCGAACCGCAGAATGTCGCCTTTTCCGCCGATGTCTTTCGGATTAGCCGTCGCTCTCTTCTTTCAGAGTTGGACATTGGAACCGTTCGCCAATTTGGTCCTCTATTCGGCTTATCGCATTATCTATCATTTGGTTTGTCACCTTGGCATAAATCTGAGTCGTGGTCGTATATTTGTGTCCCAACATTTTTGACACTGTTTCCAGCGGAATGCCGTTCATCAAGGAGACCGTCGTTGCAAAGGTATGTCTCGCCATGTGGAATTTCAGATTCTTGGTAATTCCGCATTGTCTGGCGATATGTTTCAGGCAGACATCCGAGGATTTCAATGAAGCTACCGGAAAAACCTTTCCCGGATTCTCGGGAAAGAGCCGGTTGAATCGGTTGGCAGGAATACGATACTTTTCAAGAATAGCTTTCGCAACCGGAAGTAGTTTTACCGTAAACGGTACTTTCGTTTTCTGACGGATACTGCTAATCCACCATGCTCCGTTCGGAGTTTGTTTCAACTCCTCATAACTCAGTTTGGCCAGATCGGCATAGGACAGGCCCGTAAAACAACAGAACAGAAACATATCCCGTGTCCGATCCTGACGCTGCTGCTTGACTTTGCCGATAATTAGTTTATTGATTTCTTCTTCGGTGAGATATTCAATTTCCGGCTGGTCGGCAAAGTAGTAGTAATAGGCAAACGGATTCTTCTCCATTTGCCCGTCGTTAAACGCTTTCTTGACGATATGCTTCAGTGATTTGATCTCAACGCTGATCGTCGTGTCGGCAAGGCCCCTGACATGTTTCAGATAGGCGGCAAACTTCTCTGCAAAAGACTGATCCAGTTCCACAAGGGGTATATCCTTGACTTTATAGTCCTGACAGATGAAAAGACTCAAATCGCGTCGTAGCGTTTGATAACGGAATAAGGAATGGATAGTACGGTCCACATCTATACGGTTCTTGTACTCTTTGCAGAATTCATCGCATAACTCCAGTAACAGTTTATACCTTTTACTGAAACCCAGATAGGCGTTCTTCACCTTATCGGCGGAAACATATCCGTCACGGTCGCAGATAGACTGGTAATGCTTTCCGATCTGGATACGAATATTATCCAGATAGCGGTTGATACGGTCGGCTTCGAGGCTTTTGCCTTTGGCGCGACCGCCCTTCACCTCCCACAGATGGGGAGGAACGCTAAGTTTGGCGCTGAACTGGGCGATCGTACCGTTGACGGTAATACGGCCCATGACGGGAACAACCGGCTGAACTTTGTGTTTGTCCTTTTTGAGGTAGAACAGAACCTTGAATGTACTGCGCATACTCCGATGAAATTTGGGGGTTAAAACTAATTTCCTCAGAGTTGTCTGTCAAGATGAAGCGCGATGCAAGAAATTGCAAACGAATATTTTATGCAAAATACAGCAAAACAGACGAGGTAACGATCTGGAAACCGTAACCTCGTCTGGAATTACCTTATTATGCTTGGAATCCCTCGAAGAAGAAACCCTGTACAAAGATTAAATCGCTGAATATTTAATATTTACGCCCTTTTTCTCCTCTCGGGAAACGAATGGGTAGTACCGAAGTACATCGCCATGAACTCCTCGTCGGTGCGCTCCCGTTCCAAATCCTCCCGGTTGGCGTCGTAGATCTTCTTGGCGCGGTAGACCAGCTTCGAGAAACTCTCCGCACCCCACAGGCGCATGACTCTGGCAAACGGATTGCCGAAGATATAGGCCCCGTAGCCGTTCTGGATAAGCTGGCAGAAACCGCCTTCGGTCACCTCGTCCCGGAAAATCCGGTAGGCGAGCAGCGAGTGCTGTTCGCCGCTGAGCAGCGGCATCGTTTCGGCCGTCGGGTCTCCGCCGACCGTCTCCTTGTATTTGTCCGTAAAGACCCGGAGGAATTCGTCCATCCCTTTGGCGGCTGCCGTTTGCAGGGCCTTGTCTGTAATTTCGATCACGGTTTCCGTCGTTTGATTGTGAATATGGGGTTGTTTAGCCGGGTTACTGCTGCGCTTCGGGCGCGTAGGTGCGCAGGGCCAGTTTCTTGACCCACACCACGAAGCCGCCCGTGAGGATCAGGTTCAGCACCAGCGTCAGCACCGAGATGATGAGCGCCGGGCCGCCCAGACTGTAGCCCAGTGCGATGAAGATTACGCCCGCGCCCACCTCGCCGCGGGTGAACATGCCGATCGAGAGGGCGAGGCGTTCGCTGATCTTGCGGTCGCGGTAGAAGAAGAGCGGCACCAGTTTGCCGAGGTTCGAGAGCAACGATACGGCCAACACATGCAGCGCCAGCGTGCCCCACGGCATCATGGGCTGCGAGCCGGTGACCGACGTCGCGGCGGCCGTGTCGCCCGGAGCGCCCGTTACGAGCGGCATGCTCAGCCCCACGAGCAGCATGAAGAGGAACGAGATGCCGGTGGTGATGCGCCGTTCGGCGGCGGTGTCGATCTCCTTGTGTTTCATCAGCATGCCGACGACGAACGCCGGGAGCAGGACTTCGATATGGATGCTGTTCTCCGGTCCGTAAAGCCGGGCCGTGACGATGTGGACGAGCTGGGTCAGGGCGCAGACCACGACGGCCAGCCCCAAGATGGTTTTCCAGTCCTGACGTACGTTCCACGTCGCCTGCCAGCGCCAGCCGACGGCCAGCAGGAGGGTGACGACGGCGATGATGGCGAACATTTGCCACCGCAGGCCGGTCATCAGGATTTGCAGGGGGATCATCAGCAGGATGGTGTCCAGATCGTCGAAGATGGCCAGCACCTGTATCTTTTTGTAAATCCAGCTTTTCTTGAGACTGAGGGCTGCGAGCATCGTGAAGAGGATGCCGGCCGAAGTCGGCGCGGCGAAACGGCTCAGCAGCAGGTTTTCCTTCCACGCCTCGCCGCTGGTCCAGAGTTCGGGCGGTAGCAGTGCGAAGACGTAGTAGAGGACGATGAGTATCCACGGCAGCGCGGCCGTGGCCATGGCGATGAAGTAGTCCGCAGTGTAGGAACGCCAGCGGGTTTTGTCGATTTCGAATTCGCGGCCGACGTTGATCATGATGAATCCGAGGCAGATGTAAAGCAGCGTGTCGGAACACTTCTTGAACGCCGCGTATCCTACACCGAGCGTGCCCGGAAGCATTTGCGAGACGATGAGCCCCAACATCAGGAAAAGAGAGAATGAGAGAACTTTTCGCATTAATTGATAGTTGTTTACAAGTGAGAGGAGTGCATTCGCCGGCAAAGATAATATATTCTGCTTTATTCCCGAAACCGCATCCGTCTTTCGTGAAAAAAATAACAATAATGAAACCGCAATTCACAATTATTTCTTACCTTTGCGGTCGAAAACGGCATATCAGTATTTAAAACCATAAATTAAACATTTACAACTATGCAGATTGTAGAGATTCACGCAAGAGAGATCCTCGACTCGCGAGGCAATCCGACCATCGAGGTCGAAGTACGTACCGTATCCGGCGCATTCGGCCGCGCAGCCGTTCCGAGCGGCGCATCGACGGGCGAGAACGAGGCCCTCGAACTTCGTGACGGCGACAAGAGCCGTTATCTGGGCAAGGGCGTTCTGAACGCCGTCAAGAACGTAAACGAGGTGATCGCTCCCGCCGTTATCGGCATGAACGTGGCCGATCAGGTGGGCATCGACAAGGCCATGATAGCCCTCGACGGCACGAAGACCAAGTCGAAGCTGGGTGCTAACGCCATTCTCGGCGTGTCGCTGGCCGTGGCCCGCGCTGCCGCCGACTACTTCGGCATGCCGCTTTATCGCTATATCGGCGGAGCAAACGCCAAGACGCTGCCCGTTCCGATGATGAACATCATCAACGGCGGTTCGCACTCGGACGCTCCGATCGCGTTCCAAGAGTTCATGATCCGTCCCGTGGGTGCCCCCACCTTCAAGGAGGCTATCCGCATGGGCGCCGAGGTGTTCCACAACCTGAAGAAAGTGCTTCACAACCGCAACCTTTCGACGGCTGTCGGTGACGAGGGCGGCTTCGCTCCCGCGCTGAACGGCACCGAGGACGCTATCGAGTCGATCATCGAGGCCATCAAGATGGCGGGTTACAAGCCCGGCCGCAAGGAAGAGGGCGGCGACGTGTCGATCGGCATGGACTGCGCTTCGTCGGAGTTCTACAAGGACGGCGTTTACGACTACACCAAGTTCGAAGGCGAGAAGGGTGCGAAGCGTTCGTCGAAGGAGCAGGTAGAGTACCTGAAGGGACTGGTTGCCAAATACCCCATCGACTCGATCGAGGACGGTATGTCGGAGAACGACTGGGACGGTTGGCAGATGCTCACCGAGGAGATCGGCGGCAAGTGCCAGCTCGTGGGCGACGACCTGTTCGTGACCAACGTGGACTTCCTGAAGAAGGGTATCGAAATGGGCTGCGCCAACTCGATCCTGATCAAGGTGAACCAGATCGGTACGCTGACCGAGACGCTCGACGCCATCGAGATGGCTCACCGTGCGGGCTACACTTCGGTTACGTCGCACCGTTCGGGCGAGACCGAGGATTCGACGATCGCCGACATCGCCGTGGCTACCAACTCCGGTCAGATCAAGACCGGTTCGGCGTCGCGTTCGGACCGTATGGCCAAGTACAACCAGCTGCTCCGCATCGAGGAGGAACTCGGCGACGAGGCTATCTACGGCTACACGAAGATCTACCGCAAGTAATTCCGATTTCGAAGGGCCTGACAGCCCTGTTGCATCAGGTTCCGGGCGAAGCCCGAACCGGATCATAAATGAAAGGGCCGGACATATTGTCCGGCCCTTTTTTTGTGCGGCGGCGTGCGGTCGCTCAGGCGCCGACCGCGGTCAGACCGCCTTTATCAGCGAACGTCCCAGCCATACGAGTACCAGTCCCAGAATGAAGCTCAGGCCGACGTAAAGGCCGAAATAGAGCCAGTGTTTCTGTTGGAGGAGCAGGTACATGTCGTCGGCAAACGACGAAAAGGTGGTGAATCCGCCGCAGAAGCCGGTGATCAGAAAGACGTTCATCGACGGCGAGATGACGTGGGTCTTTTCGGCCAGACCGAAGAAGATGCCGATCACGAAACTGCCGATAATATTGACGGCGAACGTACCCCACGGGAACGCCGAAACCGTAATGACATGGGCCAGTTTTCCCGTCAGAAAGCGCAGGCATGTGCCGATAAAACCGCCTAGCCCCGCAATAATCATCGCTTTAAACATAATTCACACATTTTTAGTTGATTCTACCATTCGGGTTCTTCCCCGAACAAATTTGATGCCACCGGGCTTCCGTATTTTGCCGCGGATCGCCACGGGGGGGCGGCTTTTGGCATCCTATTTGGAACCTCCGCTGATCAGTACCGGCGGACCGCTGCCCCGGCGGGATATGTATGGCCTTCGGGGATGCGGAGCCGGATTAACTATAAAAATCGTTTACTATGCACTTGACACCGAAAGAGATTGACAAGTTGATGCTGCTTTCGCTCGGTATGGTCGCCGAACGGCGTATGAAAAAAGGGCTGAAACTGAATTATCCGGAGGCCGTAGCCTATATTACGTCCACGGCACTGGAGGGAGCGCGTGAAGGCAAGACCGTGGAAGAGGTTATGAAAGGAGCGGCCAGCGTGCTGAAGAAAAGCGACGTCATGGAGGGCGTCGCCGACATGATCGACCTGCTGCAGGTCGAAGCCGTGTTTACGGACGGTTCCCGTCTGGTGAGCATCCACCATCCTATTAAGTAATTTTAAACATCCTGAGTATGAATACGAAAAATCCCGCCCCTGCGAAAAATCAGGCGCAGGCGGCGAGTCTCTATCCGAATAAACCCGGCTTCAAACCCGCAAAGCCCGTCGTCGTCGGTGGAGAAATCCTGATGAACGTTCCGATCGAGTACAATACCGGCCGCAAGACCGTGAAGCTTGTCGTGCGCAATACCGGCGACCGCCCGATTCAGGTCGGTTCGCATTTCCATTTCTTCGAGGTCAACCGTTATCTGGAGTTCGACCGCGACGCCGCTTTCGGCTGTCACCTGAACATTCCCGCAACGACCGCCATCCGTTTCGAACCGGGCGACCAGAAAGAGGTCGAGGTCGTGGCCTATTCGGGCAAACGCCGCGTGATCGGCTTCAACGGTCTGGTGATGGGATATACGGGCGACGAGGATGCGCCCACCTATTTCCCGGCACGTATGCATGCCGTGCGCAAAGCCCGGCATGCAGGGTTCAAGAACATTTCGGAAAGCGATGCCGAGGCCGCTATGAAAAAAAGCAACAACACTAAAAAATAGAGGATATGGCAACAATTTCACGTCAAGAATACAACAACCTTTTCGGTCCTACCGTCGGCGACAAGATCCGGCTGGGTGACACCGATCTTTACGTCGAGATCGAAAAAGACCTGCGCGAATACGGCGACGAGGTCGTCTACGGCGGCGGCAAGACCATCCGCGACGGCATGGGGCTGGCCAATACGATGACTTCGGAGGAGGGGGCGCTCGACCTCGTGATTACCAACGTGACGATCATCGACGCCAATCTGGGCGTCGTGAAGGCCGACGTGGGTGTCAAGGACGGAAAAATCGCCGGTATCGGCAAGGCGGGAAATCCCAATATCATGCACGGCGTGCATCCCGATCTGGTGACCAGCACCGCAACCGACGCGATATCGGGCGAGCACCTGATCCTGACGGCAGCCGGCATCGACGGCCACGTGCACATGATCTCCCCGCAGCAGGCTTACGCCTGTCTGAGCAACGGTATTACGACCCTGTTCGGCGGCGGAATCGGCCCTACGGACGGCAGTAACGGAACCACCATCACTTCAGGCCGCTGGAACATCGAACGCATGCTGGAGTCGATCGAGGGGCTTCCGGTGAACGTCGGCCTGCTGGGCAAGGGCAACTGCTCGATGAACCAGCCGCTCGAAGAACAGATCGAGGCCGGAGCCTGCGGCCTGAAGATTCACGAGGACTGGGGCTCGACTCCCGCTGCGATCCGCGCCGCGCTGGGCGTCGCCGATCGTTTCGACGTGCAGGTGGCCATCCACTCCGATACGCTCAACGAGAGCGGATACGTCGAGGATACGATCGCCGCCATGGACGGCCGCACGATCCATACCTACCACACCGAAGGCGCCGGCGGCGGACACGCCCCCGACCTGCTGAAAGTGGCGTCGATGCCCTACGTGCTGCCTTCGTCGACCAATCCGACCCTGCCGTTCGGGGTCAATTCCCAAGCCGAGCTGTTCGACATGATCATGGTCTGCCACAACCTAAATCCGAAGATCCCGTCGGACGTGGCCTTTGCCGAGAGCCGCGTGCGGCCCGAAACGCAGGCCGCGGAGAACGTGCTGCACGATCTGGGCATACTGTCGATGGTTTCGTCCGACTCGCAGGCCATGGGCCGTATCGGCGAATCGTTCATGCGCACGTTCCAGATGGCGTCGTTCATGAAGAACGCCTGCGGCAAGCTCGCCGAGGATGCCGACGGGAACGACAACTTCCGCGTGCTGCGCTATATCGCCAAGATCACGATCAACCCGGCCATCACCTACGGCGTTTCCGACTACCTCGGATCGGTCGAGAAGGGCAAGGTCGCCGACCTCGTACTCTGGGAGCCGCAGTTCTTCGGCGCCAAACCCAAGATGGTCATCAAGGGCGGCCTGATCAACTGGTCGAACATGGGCGATCCCAACGCATCGCTCCCGACGCCGCAGCCGTGCTATTACCGTCCGATGTACGGCGCTTTCGGCCGTACGCTGCCCGAAACCTGCCTTTCGTTCGTATCGGGCGCCGCGTTCCAGAGCGGTATCAAGGAGCGTCTCCACCTGCATCGTATGGTGCAGCCCGTGCGGCGCACCCGCCAGCTTACCAAATACAACATGGTGCGCAACGGAGGAATGCCGAAGATCGACGTGAATCCCGAAACGTTCGACGTGCTGGTCAACGACATCCGCGCTTACGTCAAGCCTGCCGACAAATTCCCCCTGAGCCAGCTGCTCTGGTTCAGTTAGCCGGGAGGGCCTCTCCGATCCGGGGCGGTTTGTTGTTCCGCCTTCGGATCCGATCCGGCCCCGGATCGGTTTCCTGTTTCCGGGGGCATGCCGCAGGGGATGCTCCCGGAAATTAAAAACGAATATTAAAAACGAATCCGATGAAAATATATACGGAAATCATAGGCAATCTGCAGGACCCCGAATGGGTGAAGAAAGCGCGGGAAGCCGAAATCGAATATATCGATCTCGACCAGTGGACGGCCCAGAAAAGCCGCTTCGTGGTCAAAGGCGACCGGGAAAACGAATACGCCGTGGCATTGAAACGCCACTCGCAGATGCTCGACGGCGATATTATCGAGTATCTGCCCGAACAGCGCCGCATTGCGGCCATCCGCATCCGGCTCAACGACGTGCTGGTCGCGGACCTTTCGGATCTGGCGCGTCAAACGCCGGAAACGATCATCCATATCTCGGTGGAACTCGGTCATGCCATCGGCAACCAGCATTGGCCCGCAGTGGTCAAGGGGACAAAGGTCTACATTCCGCTGACGGTGGATAAAAAAGTGATGGACAGCGTAATGCGTACGCACCATATAGAAGGTGTCGCCTACTCGTTCCAGCCCGGTTCGGAGGTGATTCCCTACTTGGCGCCCCACGAAATCCGGCGTCTGTTCGGCGGCACGGGGCCCGACAGCGACGTACACCACCATCACGAACATGTGCACGCGCATTAAACCCGCCCTTATGACCGACGACGCAACAACCGTCATGCGGCTGCTCGAATTCACCGACTCGGCCTTTCCGGTCGGGACCTTCTCCTTCTCCAACGGATTGGAAACGGCCGCCGAGGAGGGACTGGTGCACGACGCCGCGACGCTCGAACAATATACGCAGGACATTGTCCGGCAGGCCGCCTTCACCGACGGAGTCGCGGCGCTGCACGCTTTCCGCAGCTATAACCTCGGTTATTACGAGGGTATCCTCAATGCCGACCGTCAGGCCGTTCTCTGCAAGATGAACGCCGAGGCGCGGCTGATGACCCGACGCATGGGCAAGAAACTGGCCGAGCTGTCGAAACATGTCTTTCCCGATGAAACCGCAGCGAAGTGGCTCGGCGACATCGCCGGCGGCCGTACCCCCGGCACTTATCCCGTGGCGCAGGGCATCGTATTCGCGGCCTGCGGAATCTCCGAAAAGGGGCTTTTCTGCTCCCACCAGTACGGTGTGGTCAATATGGTCGTCAGCGCGGCTCTCCGCTGCGTGCGCGTGTCGCACTACGACACGCAGCGCATCCTGTTCCGGGCCGCCGAAAAGCTCGGCGAGCTCTATGACACGGCGGGCGACATGGATTTCGACGACATGTATACCTTCGTGCCGCAGATCGACATTCTCGCCTCGCTGCACGAAAAGGGAACCAAACGCATGTTTATGAATTGATCCGCCCCAAAAGCGGAATAACCGAATAAACGAATAGATTATGAACGAAAATACAACTTGCAGAATCGGAATCGGCGGTCCCGTAGGCTCCGGCAAAACGGCACTCATCGAAGCGATCACCCCGCGGCTTCTGGACATGGGCTACAAAGTGCTGGTGATAACCAACGACGTGGTAACCACGGAAGACGCCAAACACGTGCGTAAAATGCTGAAGGGCATCCTTGTCGAGGAGCGGATCATCGGCGTTGAAACCGGCGCGTGCCCGCATACGGCCGTGCGGGAAGACCCTTCGATGAATATTGCGGCGGTCGAGGAGATGGAGGCCCGATTCCCCGACGGCGACGTGGTGCTGATCGAATCGGGCGGCGACAACCTCACCCTCACCTTCAGCCCCGCGCTGGTGGACTTTTTCATCTACGTGATCGACGTGGCCGCAGGCGACAAGATTCCACGCAAGGACGGACCGGGGATATCCCAGTCCGATATTCTGGTCATCAACAAGACCGATTTGGCCCCCTATGTCCGTGCTGATCTCGAAGTGATGCGGCGCGATTCCGAGCTGATGCGTCCGGGCAAGCCGTTCGTATTCACCAACTGCATGACGGGCGAAGGGATCGACGAACTGGTCGCCCTGATCCGCCGGATGGCGCTTTTCGACCTCGGCAACAACAAGGAGAAAGTTTCGGAATCCCTAACCGGCGCCGTACGATGAATTTCGCAGCAGCCAAAGAGATGAGTCCCTACCTCGAAGAGCCGAAGGCGATGCCCGTCGGCACTCCGGGCAAGATGGGGTATCTTTTTCTGGGATTCGAACTCGACGACGACGGCAGGTCGATCATGCGCGATCTGGAACGCCATGCCCCGCTGATCGTCCAGCAGGAACTCTATTTCGACGAAGGCATGCCTGAGATGCCGTGCGTCTACATCCTCTCGTCCGGAGGTCCCAACGTGGACGGCGATCGCTATGAACAGCGTTTTGTCGTCCGCGAAGGCGCCTACGCCCATATTTCGACCGGTGCGGCGACCAAGCTGGCCGAGATGCGCTACAACTATTCGGGGCTGACGCAGACGTTCGAGCTCGAAGAGGACTCTTATCTGGAATATCTGCCCGAACCGACGATTCCGTGCCGTCACACGCGGTTCATCGCCGACACGGCAATCCGCATCGCACCCTCGGCCACGCTGTTCTATTCGGAAATCTACATGAGCGGCCGCAAGTATTTCGACCGGGGCGAAACTTTCCAGTACGACATTCTGTCGGTCTGCTCCCATGCCGAACGTCCCGACGGGGAGCAACTGTTTCGCGAAAAATTCATCATACGGCCCGAAATGTATCCGCCTTCGACGCTCGGTGCGATGAACGGATACGACGTTTTCGCCAACGTGATCGTGCTGACGCCGCCGGAGAATGCCGACAACATCTACGAGCGGACGCAGGCCTTCATCGACCGCGAACGCAGGCTGGCGGCCGGCATTACGCGCCTGCCGAACGATGCGGGGCTGCTCTACAAGGTCTTGGGTGAGGAGACGGCTCCCGTGAAACGCCTTGTCCGCGAATTCTGTTCCTCGGTTCGGCAGGAAGTCAAGGGCAAGCCGCTGCCCGAAGAGTTTCCGTGGCGATAGAAACTTTGTTAACGGTTAAATAATTGTAAGTATGGCAAATACGATCGCTCGATCCGGAGGGGCCGGCGGAGGCTCTTTCGATTTTATCAAAATTCTGCTGCGCGGTACCGGGCAGGTGATGTTTCAGAACAGCGCGTGGACGGGACTTCTGTTTATGATCGGCATTTTCTGGGGCGCCTATGCCGAGGGACAGGGACTTGTGGGCTGGGGCGCCCTGCTGGGCGTGACCGTCTCCACGGTGACGGGGTATCTGCTCGGCTTTCCGGCCAAGGACGGCGAGCAGGGACTCTGGGGCTTCAACGGCGTGCTGGTGGGGTGCGCGTTTCCTACGTTCATGGGCAATACCGTCTGGATGTGGCTGGCGCTGGCGCTCTGTTCGGCGCTGACGACATGGGTGCGTGCGGGATTCAACAACGTGATGGCGCCTTGGAAAGTCAATTCGTTCACCTTCCCGTTCGTCTTCTGCACGTGGATGTTTCTCCTTGCGGCGCGCGCCATGCACGGGCTTCCGACGACGCATATGGCCGATCCGGCGCTTCCGGCGGCTTTCTCGTCGCTGGAGAGCATCCGTTTTGGCGATCTGGCGGTTTACTGGCTGAAAGGTATCGGGCAGGTCTTTCTGATCAATTCGTGGGTGACGGGAATCTGTTTCCTCGCGGGACTGTTCCTTTGCAGCCGCTGGGCGGCGCTCTGGGCCGCGATCGGCTCGGCGCTGGCGCTGCTGACGGTCGTCGCGCTGAAAGCGTCGGGCTCCGACATCTCAGATGGACTTTACGGATACAGCCCCGTGCTGACGGCCATTGCGCTGGCGACGGTGTTCTACAAGCCGAATTTCCGTTCGGCGCTCTGGGCCGTTCTGGGAATTCTGGTGACGGTGTTCATTCAGGCCGGCATGTATATGCTGATGGCGCCCGTCGGAATCGCCACCCTGACCGGGCCGTTCTGCATCACGACATGGCTCTTCCTGCTGCCGCTCGTCAGGTTCGACGACGAGGAGAAGCCCGACCATTCGAACTGGTATCCGGAGAACAAGAAGCATCTGGCGGCGCAGCAGCCGGGCGCGAAAACGGAATAACCGTCCGTCCGGTCCGGCAGGGGCCGGACGGGGCGATCTGAAAACCTGAAAAACAACAGACTATGCACATGTCCGACGCACTGGTCTCCCCGCCGGTATTCGCCGTTACGGGAGCCGTATCGCTGGTCCTGCTCGGAACGGCGATCTGGAGAGTCAAGCATCCGCGAAACGACCGCCGCGAACCCGATGCGCGGGACGAGCACATCGTTCCGCTGATGGGCGTGATGGGCGCCTTCGTCTTTGCCGCCCAGATGATAAATTTCTCTATTCCGGGAACGGGTTCGAGCGGCCATCTGGTCGGCGGTATCCTGCTTTCGGCGATACTGGGCCCATGGGCGGCGTTGCTTACGCTGGCTTCGGTGCTGGTGATCCAGTGCCTAGTTTTCGCCGACGGCGGTTTCATGGCTTTGGGCGCCAATATCCTCAATATGGCGGTATTGTCGTGTCTGGCGGCCTATCCGCTGTTGTTCCGGCCGTTGATCAAACGCGGCGCATCGCCGGGACGGATCATCGCCGCGTCGCTGCTCGCCTCGGTGGTCGGACTCGAACTGGGCGCATTGGCCGTGACGATCGAAACCGAAGCGTCGGGCATCACCGCGTTGCCGATGGGGCGGTTTCTGCTGTTCATGCTCCCGATCCATCTGTTTATAGGTATCGGCGAGGGGCTGGCTACGGCGGCGGTGATCTGCGGCGTGCAGCGTTATAAGCCCGAACTGCTGTACGGTATCCGCCGGGAACGCGCCTCCGGAAGACGGAGATTCGGAAAGGCCCTTGCGGCGATCGCGCTCTTGGCGCTGTTGATCGCCGGGTCGTTCTCGTGGATCGCTTCGTCCGATCCCGACGGACTGGAGTGGTCGATCGAAAAGACGGCGGGACGGGCCGAATTGGAACCTGCGTCCGACGGCCTGCACCGCAGAGCCGCCGCCATTCAGGAGAAGACGGCCGTGATACCCGATTACAACACGACATTTGCGGGAATCGTAGGGAGCGGAGCCATTCTGCTGGCCGTATTCGGCGCCTCCTGTCTGTTCCGCGCCGGACAAAAGCAGGGATGAAAAACAGATTGCAGCACGTACTTTGCGCATTGGATGCGATGGAGCGGACGGCGCGGATGCAGAGTCCGCTCCATCGCACGGACGCCCGGTCCAAACTGCTCGTCACGGTGGTTTTTCTCGTGACGATGCTCTCCGTGCCGCTCTGCAGGCTTCCGGAACTGCTGCTGTTTTTCGTCTTTCCGATCGTTGCCTGCGCGATGGGCGGCCTGAGTTACGGAACGATTTTCCGGCGGTCGCTTGTCGTGCTGCCCTTCGTCGTCTTCATCGGCGTTTTCAACCTGTTCTACGACCGCGAGCCGGTTTTCCGTATCGGGACGCTGGCGGTCACCGCAGGGTGGGTCTCGTTCCTTTCGATCGTACTGCGCGGACTGCTGTCGGTGCAGGCGCTGCTCGTGCTGATCGGAAGCACCGGCTACTACGGTCTCTGCCGGAGCATGCAGCGGCTGGGGGTGCCGGCTGTTTTCACCACGCAGCTGCTTTTCGTCTACCGTTACCTTTATGTCTTGATCGAAGAGGCCGCGGCCATGCAGCAGGCCCGCGACGCGAGGAGTTTCGGGCGCAGATCCTATCCGCTGAAGATTTGGGGAACGCTCGTCGGGCAACTGCTGATCCGCACTTTCGACCGGGCCGAGCAGATCAGCCGGGCGATGCTGGCACGGGGATTTTCGGGGCGCATCCCGGAGGGGGTGTTCGAACGCCCGGCATGGAAAATGCGCGACACCCTGTTTCTCGCCGTGTGGTGCTCGGCGTTCGTCCTGCTGCGCTTGTGCCGTCCGGCCGAAAACCTTTCGATGCTGATAAACAACCTTTGAGATGAGTCACCACTACCTCCGGTTCGACGATGTGCATTACCGTTATCCCAACGGCTATGAAGCGCTCTGCGGCGTCTCGTTCTGCATCACGCACGGGGAGAAGGTCGCCCTAGTCGGGGCCAACGGAGCCGGGAAATCGACGCTGCTGCTGCACACCAACGGACTGCTGATACCTTCGCAGGGCGAAGTGGTCATGGGCGGGATCAAGCTCACGCGCAGGACGCTGCCGCTGGTGCGGCAGTCGGTGGGGCTTGTGTTTCAGGATTCGGACAACCAGCTCTTCATGCCCACGGTCGAAGAAGACGTGGCCTTCGGACCTTCGAACATGCGTCTCGAACCCGAAGAGATACGCCGCCGCGTCACGGAAGCCCTCGATGCCGTCGGCGCGCTGCATCTGCGCGGGGCGTCGCCTTTCCGGCTTTCGGGCGGACAGAAGAAGCGCGTTGCGATAGCGACGGTCCTTTCGATGGAGCCGTCGGTGCTCGTCATGGACGAGCCGACCTCGAATCTCGACCCCCGCGCCCGGCGGCAGATCATAGATCTGATACGCCGTTTCGGCCATACGACGCTGATCGCTACGCACGATATGGAGATGGTGCTCGACCTTTGCGACCGTACGATCGTGATGAAGCAGGGACGGATCGTGGCCGACGGCAGTACGCGGCACGTGTTCGGCGATCTGGCCCTGCTCGAAGAGTGCGGGCTGGAGCAGCCTTGCGAACTGCGGATGAAACGTGCGTTGAAAAGGGAGTACGCCCTTTGACGGTCAGTCGCGCCGGATTTCGGGACGAACGGACCGCCCCTTGTCGGGAAGCACCTCCCGGCCGACGACGGCCGTAACCAGCGCCCCGGCGAGCAGCACGCCGATCGTCACCCAAAGCACCAGCGAAGCGCCGCCCCATTTGAGCAGTATCGGAATGACGACGACGCCGGCGACGGCGCCCAGTTTGCCAAAGGCCGCGGCAAGTCCCGCACCCGCGCCGCGCTCGGCGACGGAATAGATTTGGGGCGGAATGATGAACGTCATCAGGTGGGGGCCCGCATTGAGGAACAGTTCGAAGAGCATGAACCCGGATACGGCGATCCAGACCGGCCAGTGGAATTCGTAGGCCGCCAGCAGGATGCCCATGCCCGCGGCGCAGAGGATAAATCCCCACGTCTGGGTCCGCACGTGGTACCAGCGGTTCACGAGCAGCAGACCAAGTACGAATCCCGGCAGGATGCAGAGGTTGATCCATGTGGTCAGCAACACCGAATCGGTGATTCGTGAAAAGGCCGACTCGGACCCCGTTTCCAGCCCCAGCGCCATGACCAGCACGGGCAGGAATACCCCGATGCCGTAGACGCCCAATCCCTCGCAGGCCCACGGAATGCCGCTGAAAATCACTTTTTTCACCTGACCGGGTTTGAAAAGGTCGCTCCAAGCCACCTTCGGCATCTGCGTTTTATTGGGGCGGTTGCGGATTTCGCCGATCTCCACGTCGGGGCCCAGAAAATAGCGCACGGCCTTTTCGGCTTCGGATATGCGCCCGTGGGCGATGAGCCATCCGGGACTTTGTTCGAAACGTATGCGGCAGAGCAGCATGACGACCGCCATGACTGCGACGAGCAGCAGCAGCCGGTTCCACAGGTGCGGATCGTGCCACTCCCGCAGCAGGGAAAAACAGATGGCCGCCGCTGCGATGCTGCCCAACGACGAAGCGGCTTTCGCTACACCGACCATCAGCAGTTTCCACCGCCGGGGCATGATCTCGGAGATGTAGTCCGAATCGAGGCTGTAACCGCCGCCGATGCCCAGTCCCATGAAAAACAGCCCCGTGACCAGCCCGAAGAGGTCGGCCGTGAAAAAGGTGAACAGCGAGGCCGCGAGGATGAGTGCGGGGCAGAACCGGAAGAAAAACAGGTATCCCTTTTTATCGCTCCACGCTCCGAACAGCACCGAGCCGACCATGATGCCGACGAGGCTGGTCGCCGCCACGAGTCCCTGTTGCAGGGAGGTAAGTCCGGGATGCCGGAAAATCTGGATCATCGGCAGTATGACGCCGACCAGCGTCGCCAGCCCTGCTCCGGTGATCTGTCCGAGCGAAGCGACGATAAGCACTCTGAAGTGGCCCCAACGCAGGGGCATCGTGTCCATGTTCATATTTTTATCGGTAGATGTGTCTGCACCCTCCTGCGGTTCGAGCCATCGTTTCCACCGTTCGAGCACCCACAGCAGCGCAACGCCCACTCCCACGCCGACGACCGATTCGGTAAAGCGCAGCAGGCAGTTTACGGCCGGCGAGACGTGGGGCGTCATCTGCGAGACGAGCAGGATGATGAGCAGCGTGATGGTGGCGATGCGGTTGTTCTGGTAGATTCCGACCAGCATGCAGAGCATCTCCAGCACGAAGACCGAGGCGAGCATCCCGACGATCGAAAAGGGCCATATCTTGAGGTATATGTAGGCGACGAGCGCTCCGAGGAAGGTTCCCAGCACCCGGGTCCATCCGGCGCGCAGCGAATCCTTGTAGTTGTGCGATTGCAGGACGACTACCAGCGACGTGCAGGCCAGCATGGCCCCCATCCAGCGCGACGCCTCGTGGAGCGATCCCGTTATGTAGACGCCCGTCAGATAGGCCAGCAGCACACCGATGCAGGAGACGAACGAGACGGAAGGGTGCATGCGTCCGACGGCATCGCGCAGGTGCTGCCGGATCCGTAACGGGATCGGTTGCCGGGTGTTTTCCATAATGAGCGTTTATCCGGCTCAGAACAAGAAACGCGCCGAAAGGGACGCCGTCCGTCCGATCCGGAGCGTTTCCGGGATTTGCACTTTCTTCGCTCCGCCGGGGGATTTTGGAACAAGAATTGGTGAAGGGGGAGGATGCGCTGCAAGAAGATAAAACAAATGTCCAAGTAAAACATAATGCGAGAAGATGAAGTCTAAACTGTTTGTCCTGCTGCTGTTGGGCGGTATCGTCCCCGTGTGCGCCCTGCGGTCCGAGACCGCCGACAGCCTGCGTAACGGGAAAACCTACCCGATCGGGGAGGTCGTGGTCACCGGAACCCGGCATGAAACCGACGTCCGGCATCTGCCGATGACCATTTCCGTCGTCGGACGGCAGAAGATCGCCGAGGGATTCCAGCCGTCGCTGCTGCCGACGCTGACCGAGCAGATTCCGGGACTGTTCGTTACGGGACGCGGCATCATGGGGTACGGCGTTTCGGGCGGGGCTGCCGGGCAGATGACGCTGCGCGGTGTCGGCGGAGGTCCCACAACGGGTCTGCTGGTGCTGATCGACGGCCATCCCCAGTACATGGGGCTGATGGGGCATCCGATCGCCGATGCCTGCCAGTCGATGCTGGCCGACCGGGTCGAGGTCGTGCGCGGCCCCGCTTCGGTGCTGTACGGCTCGAACGCCATGGGTGGTGTCATCAATATCGTGACGCGCAGGATGCACGAGGACGGGGTGAAAACCGACCTCCATGCCGGTTACGGGTCCTACAATACGCTCGAAACCGAGGTTACGAATCAGGTTCGGGCAGGACGTTTTACGAGTACGGTGACTGGCTCTTACAACCGCACCGACGGGCATCGCAGGAACATGGGCTTCGAGCAGTACGGCGGTTACGCCAAGCTGGGTTACCGGATTGCCCAAGCGTGGGATCTCTACGCCGACGTGAACCTCACGCATTTCAACGCCCGGAATCCGGGCTCCGTTTCGGAGCCCATTCTGGACAACAGGCAGCGTATTACCCGCGGCATGACTTCGTTCACGCTGCGCAACGACTACGGAAAGACTTCCGGAACCCTGAGCTTCTTCTACAACTGGGGACGACATAGGATCAACGACGGCCACTCGCCCGGCGAAGAGCCGCTGAACTACCGTTTCAACTCCCGCGACAGGATGCTGGGCGTATCGTGGTATCAGAGCGTCGCGCTTTTCAGGGGCAACCGCCTGACCGTGGGCGTCGACTGGCAGCATTTCGGCGGCAAGGCGTGGAACGCCTTTACCGACGGGGCTCCGGATAAAACCACGGCCGACAAGACGATGGACGAAGCGGCCGGCTATGTCGATTTCCGCCAGAGCCTGACGCACTGGCTGACGCTCGATGCCGGACTGCGCCTCGATCACCATTCGCATGCGGGTACGGAGTGGGTGCCGCAGGGCGGACTGTCGTTCCTGCTGCCGCACAACGCCCAGATCAAGGCGATGGTCAGCAAAGGATTCCGTTTCCCGACGATCCGCGAAATGTATATGTTTCCGCCGCAGAATCCCGATCTGAAACCCGAAAAACTGATGAACTACGAACTTTCGTTCACGCAGCGCGTTTCGGGCGGGGCGCTTTCGTACGGAGTCAGCGTCTACTATATCGACGGCGACAACATGATCCAGACCGTCCCGGTGGACGGACGCCCGAAAAACATCAATACGGGCCGGATCGAGAACTGGGGCGTCGAGGGCGACGCGGCCTGCCGCATAAACCCCGTGTGGGCTGTCTCGGCCAACTACAGCTACCTCCATATGGCCTACCCGGTGGTTGCGGCTCCCGAACACAAGCTCTACGCCGGGGTCGATTTTTCGCGCAGACGTTGGAAGGCATCGACGGGCGTGCAGTATGTTCACGGACTTTACACTTCGGTCAAACCCGTAGCGAAGGATAATTTCGTGCTGTGGAACGCCAGCGTCACTTTCCGCGCGACCCGGTGGCTCGATCTGTTCGTGCGGGGAGAGAACCTGCTGGCGCAGCGTTATGAGATCAACGACGGGTTTCCCATGCCGAAAGCAACGGCGCTGGGCGGTATGAATGTTAATTTTTAATACGATCCGAGACCATGACAATTCGTCAGTGCTTTTTCTGCCGGGGCCTGTTGGCGGTCATACTGTCAGCGTTCCTTGCTCCCTGCCATGCGCATTCGGGCAAAGCCCGTTTCCATGCCGTCGTCGACACCGACGGCGCCGCCGACGATCTGCGCACCCTCTGCATGCTGCTGGGCAACCGCGAAGTGGAGGTGCTCGCCGTCACGACTTCGGAAGGGGCGCTGCTTCCCGACAGCGCCGCCGTACGTGTGCGTGCGCTTCTCGATTCCTTCTACCACGAAGGCGTTCCGGTCGGTGCGGGACGTGCGGTGAATGCCCCCGCGCCTGCGTGGCGCGCCCATTCCGGAACCGTAGACTGGGGCGATGCCGCAACCGCAACCTCCGGAGCCGGCTTCCCCGCGGCGTCGGCATTGATCGCCGAAACCCTCGGAGAAGAGGAGGAGAAGGTCGTTTTCATCGCCCTCGGTGCTTTGACGAATCTATACGACGTTCTGCGGGAAAATCCCGCCTCCGGCGACCGGATCGACCGGATCGTCTGGTACAACAGCCGGGCCGAACCGCTCTCCGGAGCCAATTTCGAAACGGACAGCGTCGCCGCCCGTTATGTGCTGGCGAGCGGCGTGCCCGTAACTGTCGTGTCGGCAAACCCGGCATGTCCGGTCGTCGTTACGCCCGCCCTGATCGATTCGGTGGCGGCCGTGCCGAACGTCTACGCCCGGAAGATCGCCGCAACACACCGTACGCCTCCGCTGGCAAAACTGGTCGGGGAGCGTCATCTGGAAGCTTGGGACGATCTGGTCGCGGTTTATCTGTTCGCTCCGGAGCTGTTTTCCATCCGGGAACTGAATGGGACGGTTCGGGCGTGCGAACTGTCGGACAAGAGCGCGGCGGCGGAGGCGCAGACACGACTGACGGCGATTCTCCGGGGCAAGCCCGACAGCGAAAGCCGGGTGTTTTACGGCTTTCCGGTCGGCGGCGCACTCTATGCGGCGGATGTCGTTCCGATCATCGACTCGGCGGTTGCCCGTCACGGATTGAGCGAATGGCGGGCGGGCGTGCTGACCAACGAACTGCACGGCCATCTGGGGATTTACGCCACGATCGGCGTCAAAATGGGAATCCGTGCCCGCGAGTATTTCAATATCGGCGTGGACGACATTCTCGTCACGACTTATGCAGGCCATAAACCGCCCGTGAGCTGTATGAACGACGGCCTGCAGGTCGGAACGGGGGCCTCCGTCGGACATGGGCTGATTACCGTTGCGGAAATCGACACGCCGCGGCCCGAAGCGCGTTTCACCTTCAAGGACAAGACGATACGGTTGGTCCTGAAACCCCGGTATGCCGACCGTATCCGCAGGGATGTGAAGCGGGGGATCGAACTATACGGCGACCTGACAGAACCTTACTGGCAGTACGTGAGAGCGCTGGCGCTGCGGTACTGGCTCGATTTCGACCGGCATGAAATCTTCGACATGTATGTCGGGGATTAGTGCGCGCAGAGTCCGATTAAAATAAAAAATACTAAATATTGTATAAATTTTTTGATGAAAACGATTAATTTTTCTATATTTGGGATAGGAAATACAGCTCGGCTGTTTATTCTGGCAAAATAATCCCCATTCGAATGTGACTGATGAACAGTCAGGACGCGATATGCGCGGTTCCTGACCAGTTACATATTTGAATAATGGGGATTATTCTACTATTGCCAGAGTCAGGTTCCGCGCATCTTTTTTTGAGGAGCGATTTCAAAAGACGCGCCGTCATGAAGCAATCGGAATATCCGGGGTGAAACCATCCGGCAGTTTCACCCGATCGGCTGCCTGTGTCTACCTGCATGCAGTGAAAAGAATCCTCGCTGATGCGAGAGCAGTGACGCAACTTACTGCGGAGGGAGGGGCCTGATAAAGGTCCCTCCCCATTTTTTTGCCGTCCGTCCGGTGCGGCGGCTGCAGCGGCTGGTGGTGCTGAGAGCGGATGCCGGGGCGGAGGGAATAGACATCGGCAGTCATTGGCTGCCGGGTTTCGATGGCTTGGGAGAAATGTGAGAAGAGTAGGAGGGGTGCGGTAAAACGAAAAAACCTCATATATCAACGATATATGAGGTTTTTGCACTTTGTTGCAGTGATTTTCAACTGCTTCTACGGGTGGAAGATGGGGCTCGAACCCTTATTCCTTATTTGTTGTATATCAATCTCTTATAATGCAAGTTCGCTTTTGAGGTCACTATTTAGTAGTGAATGTTTAACGCCTCAATGCACACCTATACTACATAGACAAAGATACGATTAATTTTTCATATTTCCAAATATCATCTTTATCAAGCCCGATAAGACCTTTCTGAAAATCAAGCCATGGTGTTAAAATGTTGATATGTAATTATTTACGTGTGTTAATTACCCGTGCCTTTGTGGCATCTTTGCGTCAGAATCATTCGTGATAGTTACTGCTATGGACCGCATGGAAGAAATTCTGGAAATCGTGCGAGAAATCCGCGAGGATGTCTCCTTTATGAAACACCACCGTAATATGCTTTGCGGGATGCCTATTCTGGAAGTCGACGAAGTATGCGACCTGTTGAAGATGAGCGATCGTCAACTGCGCCGTTATCGCACTTCGGGTCAGCTCGTCGGTTTCCATTTCGGTCGTCGTCTAATGTTTTCGACGGCTGAAATCAACCGCTTCATAGAGCGTGTTGAACTGGAACATAAGCAGAAAAAGTCTTTGAGAAAAGCTATTCATAATCTTTAACACATAATACTATGTCTGAAACAACAGAAAGATCTTATTATCTGGTGGAGCCCATGTATTTTGAGAAACTGCTCCGCACGCATTTCATGCTGACACAATCCACGCTGCTCTTCGAACACCTGTTGAGCCACAGTGACCGCCCGATGTTCCTCTCGGCCCGCAAGGTCTGCGAGGTGCTGGGTATGGATCGCCACCAGCTCGAACAATGCCGTAAAAAGCGGATGATCCGCGCCCGTGCCGTCAACGGACAGATGCTCTACGCTGCCTACGAGCTGATCGCGCTTACGGAACACTTCTACCGCCGGAAGTTGCGGAAGACCCTCTCCCGGATACCACAGTTCACAGTGCGCTGACCGAAAGGGACTGACTGCATCCGCAGCAGTCTCTTTTTGTTTTGAGCCAGCGCGAATAATAATTAAAAATCCCTTTGTGAACGCCGTCTGCGGGGCAAGATAGCGTCAGGGGCTTACGCCCTTTTCGGCTTTTTCGCACGATCTCCACCCTTCGGGTTGTATCGCCCCTCAAAAATTTGCCTTGTCCGTGCCGTCGCTGATAATCCCGCCCCGAAGCCGGCTTCTCACTTTCATAGCGGGGATCTGCCGGCCGTATGTCAAATCAAAATCCATTTCGAAGATGAAACATCAAAAATTCGAGATTGCGGTGGCGGGTTACGACTACCGCTTCAAGACCTACGCCCGGGACGGCGTGGAGGCATCGGTAAAGGTGAAATGTTTTCTCGGAAAGCCCGATGCCGAGTGTACGATCCTTGTGCCTGCGTTGAACGATTACCTGCGGGAAACGGAATCCTGCCGCAGGCAGGTTGCTCAGCGATGAGAAAGTGGATCGATCAGTCGACCTTCGACGAGCTGCTGCTCGCCAATGCCGAGGATAACATAGAGCGGGCTATTCGAAGCGCATCGGCCGTATTGGAAACAGTGCAGGAGTTCGTTCCGGAGGCAGCCTTGTTCTACCGTGTTACACATGCCGTGGACAGCCTGAAAAACTATTTCGAGGAAGCTTGCACCGGTTTCCGAAGAAACGACATCCTGTTTCTCGTCCGCCAATATTTCTATCCAAAACCCTATTACGACCTCCGATTCGATTGGTCGTTCTTCCGATATGCGGACAACTACTCCTACGGCAAGGCTTTCGACAAACAAACCGCTCCGAACCGTATCGGGGTCTTCACCAAAAAGAAGATCGACGACTGGGTGGAATACCTCACGCAGGGTTTCCGGAATCTCGAACGGATCGATGCGGAGAACGAACGCAAAATGACCGGGTACCGCAACCGGTTGGAGGCTCTGTCCGATGTGGTTTGGGTTCATGACAAAAGTCACGGCCAGATCATTCGTAACGGCCTGACCTATACTTTCGAAATCCGGCAGACGGATTACAGCGAAAAGATCTCTTTGGATTATCGCTGCCGTACGCTCGATGATTTTCTGGCTGCCTCCGATAACAAACTCATACTTAAACCCTGATCGACTACTACCATGGATACGACGAAAGCGACCGACTTGCAAAAACATATCCGGGAAGGCTGGAGGGTGCAGGATTTCATCGACTCTCTGGCACCGGAGGTCGAACGGATTGTGGCCGGAAGAGGCTGGCGCAAACTTTTTCGATTGTATAACCTGAAATGAAGATGATCCATGGAACGAAACATCATTATCGAAAATATCTGCACCGCATGCCACTGCGGCGAACGGCGTGCCGAGGAATATCTGGCCGCGGAACTTCGTAACCTGCGGGAATTGCGGGATGCCGGCGCGCTGTGCTACGGCGACCTTGAAACAGCCTGCTCGGGGCTGGGACTGGACTTCGATTATACGGACTATTTCTGTCGGGCCTTGTCGCTGACTTAACTCCGATTTACGATGAACAACCTTTGTTTCAACCGCTTCACCCTGCGGACGGACGATGCGAAAACCCGCCGCAAAATCCTTCGCTGGCTGGCGCTCAATTACCGTTTGTATGAATACATCCCCTCGGAGGCAGAGATCCGCGGACGCTTCATCTCGCACAAGCCCTTTCCCGCCGAGGCGTTCCGGCGTCAGATCGGGAAACTGCACGGCGACAGGACTCTGTTCCTGCGGATTGTCTCTACGGACTTATACTCGCTCTATGTGGAAGGTAACGTCTACCTGCTCGGAGCGTGGTACCGAATCTTTCTTTAATAACCTGCCGCCTGCTCCGCAACGAGCGGGCGGCGTCATTTCCATATCATGGCATACGAATCATCCATTCCTTTCGCGGATATCAGGGATTTCCGCGACGCTGAGATCAACGGCATCCCGGCTCTTTTCACCATATCTCGGCTCGATTCCGAAACCCTTCCCGCCGATTTTCACTCGTGCGAGGTTATGGGCGGCCGTGGCAGCGATTTTCAGTGGCTCGTTCCGCTGGCTTTGGCAAACTTCACCGGAACGTTCGTCTCCCGGCAGCCCCTGCTCCGGGAAGGACAGGCGTCCGCTGAAATACGCCGGTACGGCATCTATGACGCGACGACAGTCGACGAATGGTCTGAAAACAATAACTCTTAAACATTATGCGACGAAAATTCAAACTGAAGGTCTGTTATACCTTCCACGGGGCTTTTACCCTGCGTGCGGCTTCCGGCAAGGAAGCCGCACGTCTTGTTTCCGAACAATGCGGAACGGTTCTGAACACGATCCGAACGACTCTCGGCGAAGAATCCGAGGTAGACTGGCATTTCGACAAACATCCCCGGCTTGCAATCCGGGAAGTAATCGCTCTTCCGGAGACCCTTGACGGGGAGAAGCTGCCGCGCGTGCAGGTCTTTCACCCCGGGCAGCGTGTCTTCCGGAGCGATCCCGACTATGAAATGTCCGGTTGTTGTGTCGTCTGTTCGGGTAATGACGATAAGGAGACACCCTCCGACAAGGATCTTATCCTGATCTGCTGCTCAGACTCGGAAACTGAAGTCTATCCATGCGAACTACGTCCCATATCCGATAATCATTAAAGACACCTTCAAATGAACATGCAGGAATCCGATTTCCGGCATGCGCTGGAAATCATCACCCGGAACAACCGAATCACGGTGTCGTTCAACACACCGATTGCCGATAACTACTCCCAAGTCTATCCGCTTCTTATCCATGAGAGCAACGCTTCGGTACTGAAACAGCTCCATGAGGCGGGCTTCTCGATGAGCATGACGAAAAAAGGACTGGAAGTATCGAAGTATTAACCTCAAATAATCGCGCAATGAAACGCTATGAATTTTATCGGAATCAAAAAATTACTGTCATAGATTGCCGGTATTTCAGTTTTGAAGCCGAGAATCTCGAAACGGCAGTCCAGAAGATCAAGGAGCTGTGTGCAGACGGTCAACTCGACGAACTGTCAAACGATCCGACCTATCAGGAAGATGCTGCTTATCAAATTCCCGGAACGGAATATCCACTGGACATAGAAAACAATAACGGAGATCCTACGGTTATGATTTACTCAGCCGCAGACGGAACCCGTATCACGGACAACCTTCCGATATCGACCGGAATAACTCAAACCAAGAACATTATAATCAACTAAAACATGAATTTAAACGAATATTACCGTAACCATAAGGACGCGATCAACGCATCGATTATGGAAATTGCCTGCGATCTGGCCGTCGGACAACTGCTGAATGCGCACGATGCACCTTTCGAAACATTTGTCGAAGCCGATGACCCTGACGATCCCGACAGCGGAACCCATTACAAGGAGGAGTTTCAAAAGGAATACGACAAATATTACGACGAGGAGTATGCCCGTGTATCAAAGCTGATGCGCTTCGACTATTGCCAAGAGGATGGAGTCGCGGCTTCGCCTGAAGATACGAACACTTAAACCATAACTTATTATGATCGATATTCCTTTGTCCCTGCGCGTTCCGCCGCAGGGACGCTATAACCGCGGTATTTATACCTGTTATGAATGTGATTTCGAACCGCCGCACTATACGTAGTACCTTGCATGCTGGGCCTTGCCGAGACCTCTGCCGGTACGATGGTCGTCTGGGAATGTCCCCGGTGCGGTCAGAAATGGCTGTTTCACTATCGGGCCCAAAATTCCCGTGAAGCTCACGATTACGCCGCCCAGCTCCTCGCTTACCGCAATGGCGATCCCGATTGGCGTATGACGCTGAATCCCGACTGGATTGCGGTGCCGCGGCAGAAAAAAGAGTAACCCTAAAACCTGATCCAATGAAAATCTTTGAAAGAATCACAAAACGCTATGCGCTTCAGAATTACTATCTGCGGCGCAATTTCTATTGGCCGGATACGCTGCCGGAGATTCTCGATTATTGGCAGCAGCACAATGACCTGCCATTCCTCTACGGCGGCGATAACTGGCCGTATGATGCAATGTGCGAGCGGCAGCGCCGCAAGGGCGTCTATGCTTCGCAATACCTGACACCCGACCGCACGGCCTGCCAGATGGCGGCACTGGCCGTGCGATATTTCGACAATGACAGCCGTGTCGTGGGCGCCGCGAACCTGAACCTGCTGTTGCAGCAGGCACTGAATCCTTCGGACCCGAGCCTCAATCGCGGCGGCTATACCTATCGTCAGGGCGATCGTGTGATGCAGCAGCGCAACAACTACGACAAGGATGTGTTCAACGGCGATCTGGGTTATATCCGGGAGGTGGATACGGAGGAGAGGACGTTGAAAGTCGATTTCGACGGCAAATGGGTCGAGTACGATGTCACGGAACTCGACGAACTGACGCTGGCCTACGCCACGACGATCCACAAGGCCCAAGGGTCGGAATACCCGATTGTAGTCATGCCGGTGCTGATGACCCACTTCGTGATGCTCCAGCGCAACCTGATCTATACGGGTATCACGCGCGCCAAAAAGATCTGCGTGCTGATCGGTGCGACGAAAGCCTTGGCTTATGCCGTCCGCAACGTGTCCGTGCTGAAACGCAATACGAGCCTTCGGGAGCGGTTGAATCCCTCCCTGACGACCGACGGGAAACTCCGGGGCTGAATCTTCGACAGGGCTGCCGTCATTTCCTCCGCCGGTAAGGCCGAAACCGCCGGGACAAAAAAGGGTGTCCTTCGAAAGAACACCCTGCGTCATGCGATGAAAACGAGCTATTTGGCAGCTGCCGCAAGCGACGTTTTCCGGAATTCCTTGAGTTTCTTCTCAAGCTCCAGCGACACCTTACGGGCGCGCAGTCCCGCAGCTTTGTTGTTTTTTCCCGCCTGAAGCTCTGCGTCGGTCTTGAATGCCGCATACAGCTCGTCGATAGTCTTTACCAGTTCATTCATGGTCGTATGGAATTTAGTAGTTTAACACGATCCAAAAATAGATATTTTTTCACAAAAACAGCTTTGTGATGCTATTTTTTTCGGCCGGTTCCCTCGGTGCACGGCATTCCATTCCCGAAAGAATTTTTCTGCGAGGCTCCTTCGGGTTCTGCATGCCGGGTTCATATGCGGTATATGTCCGTGCTGCCGGCTTACAACTCCAGATTCCACTGCCGTCTGTGCTCCAAGAACGCTTCCCGGGTTCTGTCGTCGAATTCCGAGAGATCCTTCTCCGTAAGGATTCCGTTATAGAAAAGGCTGAATACCGTCAAAGCATAGCGGGAGCCGTTCAGACCGTCATACTGACGACTTATATCTTTGTCGAATGTCTGTATGCTCTTATATATTTCCAAATATTTCTCATGGCAGGACTGCGCTTTTTCATCCTGCAGGAGTCGTTTGAGTTTCGCCAGAAAGGTACAGCATTCACGCTCCAAGGCCCGGCTTATGAGTGTTCGGGCAATTTTCTTTTGGCTTTTATCCAATTCTACCATACAGCTTACGGAGATTATGTTTTTCAGGACTCCAAAATAATTATTTTCGGTCTATTAAAATATACAAACCGAATATCGGCCCGCGGGAAAAATTGCTAAAACGGGCGGCGATATAAGAAACGCAAATTCTCGAGGATGAACCGCCGGAAGCTGAAAAACCGGGGCACGGCTTGCTGCTTTCGAAAAGAATCCGTATTTTTATCCTGTGCAAAATACCGCAAGCACAATTTTGTCAGCTCCGGATACTGTTGGGAAACGGTGTCCGGAGTGTTTATACCGTCATATGGGAATACCGAAAACTCCCTCCAAAGACACTTTTCATCTACCCGTACAGGCCGTTGTGTGAGATCACGACAGCTCTCTTCAAAACATAAAAAATTCCGTCGTGAACAACGGAACGCGTCAGCATATCGGTACATCGTAAATTTCCATCTTTAGGATTCTCCGAAAGAACAGAGCCGTCCGGAGCGATATTTATCGTATATGCATCGGGGCGACACGTATAAAAAACGAATTTCGAGCGCGAGACAGCCGGGCATTTTATTCCCCCGAAAACAGGACATACAACTTTCCCGTTTTCCGGACATTCCATGTTTTTACCCGGCCTTTGCGAGTCTTCTTGCCATATGGCTAAATAATGAGCCGGTGCAGGCGATAGACGTAATAGTCTACGGCATGTAGGCCGGCCACGAAACCTTTTCCGTGTACCCTTGCTGCGAGTCCTGCGACGCCCGAAATCCCGTATGTGACGCAACACATTGATAAAACCGTGGCACGCAAGCGCCCATGGGCTCCGTGCCGGAACATGGATACGGTCGAGCGTGTCTTTTTGGCCTCCGGCAAGACACTGGTGAAACTTAAATCGGAATAGATATATTCACATTGCCATTGCCTGGCAAGTAAATTCTCCTCCCCACGGTTTAGGAATGTTTCATCCATGAATTTCCGAGAGGTGCCCGGCATATTCTCCGACTCCTTGCAGAGCAGGCAGGCCATGAAAACCGTTAGCAGTATGAATACCGATTTACGCATTCCGATAAACTGAATCTATTACAAAATTAACTGTTCGTATGGAACCGGCAAATTTTCCGGAGATATATACCGGAAACGAAGATGAATCCGACCGAATGCAGGATATTGCCGGATGCTTCGATCCGATTATACCCAGAAATGACGGGTTTCAATATGACATCGAAGCTGCTGCTTCCGATGTTTGTCACGGCAAAGATAAATGGAAATTACCTATCCTGCCGGTTGCCCCGGGAAAGATAATCCCGGGCCGGTCGGCCGGGCCTCCCTCTCCGGCTCCGGGACGGAAAAATCATCCTCGCCGGGGCTGCGGTATTTTTCCGCCCCTGCACCTGCGCCGCGGGCTTATGAATCTTCCCGAGGCAACCGATCCGTTCGGGATATAAAGCCTCATAACATATTATTCATTGCTTGCGCGATAAAAACAATAAAATTCGTGCGAGCGGATAAACACGTGAGACACACGGTAAAAACTGTTACATGTTATGCAGACTGCAAAAGCAAATTCGAAATCGAAGAAGGGCGGCAAGACCGCAGTTCGGACGCCGGCCGTTTCCGAGGCCGTTGCGGCGCAAGCGCAAGACCCGGTTGCAGCCGGGAGTCCCGACATGAAACCCGCCGAACCGCAGGCAACGGATATCGGAGCTGTGAATCCTGTCGCAGAAACCAGTCCTGCCGAACAACCGGCAGCCCATCCCGAGACGGATGTCCGGCTGCTGGATCTGAACAAGATCGTCAATTCGACCTACAATCCCCGCAAGAATTTCCGCGAGGATACGCTGCTGGAACTTGCCGAGAGCATCAAACAGTCGGGCGTTCTTCAACCTATCTGCGTGCGTCCGAGGGACGAGGGCTTCGAGATCGTCTACGGCGAGCGCCGCTATTGGGCGGCTGCAATGGCGGGCCTGAAATTCATCCCGGCCCTTATCCGGGAGTTGTCGGACGCCGAGGCCGAGGATGCCGCCATCACGGAGAACCTGCAACGCGAGGACGTGCGGCCGCGCGAGGAAGCCGCTGCCTACAAGCGGGCCTTGCAGTCGGGGCGGCATACGATCGAGAGCCTCGTGGGCAAATTCGGCAAGTCGGAGGCCTACATCCGCTCGCGTCTGAAACTTTGCGAATTGATCGACGCCTTGGCCGGGATGCTCGACAAAGAGGAGATTTCGGTGGGCGTCGCTACAGAGATCGCCAAATATCCCGCCGACATCCAGCAGGAGGTTTACAACGATCATTTCGCCGAGGGGTGTTACAGCTCTTGGAAGACGGCGCGGATCAAGGAGATCGCCCGGCGGCTCTACGAGCGTTATATGACCAAGCTGGAAAGCTACAACTTCGATAAGACGAAGTGCCTTTCCTGCCAGCACAATACGGCCAATCAGGTGTTGTTCAAGGACGAATGTACGGGCGGTTGCGCGGGCTGTCAAAACCGCGAGTGCATGATCCGCAAGAACAACGAGTTTTTGGTACAGAAGGCCGTGAAACTCCTCAAGGACGATCCGCGTACGACACTGGCCACAGACGGCGAAACGCCTGCCGCAGTACTCGAAGCTCTTGAGAAAGAAGGCTATCACGTCGAAGAGCTGGAATACAGCGTTTATCACTACGATAAAGGCCCTCAGATGCCCGACGCTCCGCAGGCCGAAGAGTTCGAATCGGAAGAGGAGTTCTCCGAGGCTCAGGAGGAGTACGAAGCCGAAATGGCGGCATTCGCCGAAGAGACACAGCAGTTGGAGTTCGACATCTCGGAAGGGCGCGTGCGCAAGTACGCCGTCATCGGTAACCTCGATATCGAGTTCCGCTACGAAGAGATCGAGGATGAGGAGCGGGAAATGACGGTAAACGAGGGGCAGGACGATGAGCATAAGGTCTTCGTCACCGTCGTTCCGCCTTCGCCGCTGGAGGGGCTGTTGCAACAGGAGCGTCGTTACCGGGAAATCTGCTACGAGCATATCACGACCGATATGAAGCGTGTCTTCCTCGATGTGAAAGTTGCGAACAAGCCCTTGCAGAAAGAGGAGCAGCAGATGTTCTACTACGCCGTGATGCAGCGCGTAATGAGCGACTCGAAACTCCGCCAGTGCGGTTTCCGGCCTAAGGAGGGCTCTTGCCTGACCGACCGGGAGCAGTTCGCTGCGGCGGGTCGTATCACGGCCAAGCAACAGGCGGCGCTGGTTCGCGCTTATCTGGTGGACTACTTCCGCTCGGCGGCTCCGGAGTACCGCTGTACGGACGAAACGCTTCTGACGGGAATGATGTGCCGCTTCGCGGATATGAACTTCTCGGAGCAGAGCCAGAAGGTGCAGCAGGAGTATCTGAAAGTCTACGAGCGTCGCAAAGCCCGTCTTCAGGAACAGATCGACGCCTTGCAGGCAAAAGCCGAGGCCGAGGAGATGGCGGTTTCGATGCAGGAGGCACCGGATGCCGAACCGGAGATGCCCGAGCTGCTGCCGGACGAGACGCCCGCTATAGAACCCACCCCGGAGCCGCTGATTATTCCTATGGACCCGGATATCGAACCCGATATCCGGATGCCTGAGGAGATGAAAACGGCGGCATAGTAACAACATGAACTAAATGTCCAAACCGACGGAGCAGGTTATGCCTGCTCCGTCTTTGCATTACTACTGTTATGAATAAGATTTCAGAGATTCCGGAACAGACACCTATTGCAGAAAAACCGACAGTAGAGATGCCCGCCGATCCGTGGCGCTGCGGGGCGTGCGGTTCGCTGCGGGTATCCTGCCAAGTCTGGGTGGACAGCAACACGTACGAAGTACAGTCTATGGCGGAAGACAAAGATGACTTATGGTGCGACGACTGTGCAGAACACACCCGTCAGGTACGCGAGAGCGAATTGATGTCCGATACGGTCGAGCCGTGGTGGAATGACGGAACGACAGAAGAAGACCGGGAAATTATCACCGGACTGAATCCGGAAAATTTCAGCCCGAAGGATGATCGCAAGGCTTTCCGCGATGCCTGCGACATGTGGTGGAACGGCAGGACGAACGGCGAGAAGATCCGTCTCTGGCGGCAAGCTACCGCTCCGGAGGAAGAATAACTTAAAGAGAAGAGCCATGAATAAGAATCTGATTGAAAAGATCGCTCCGCAGCTGACGGAGCTGATGATAAAGAAAATGGAAACGCTTACCGAAGCGTGGCGCAAGCCGTGGATCGCCGACCTTGCGCACGGTCTTCCGCGCAACCTGCGCGGCACGCCCTACCGGGGCGGGAATATCCTGATGCTGCTGTTCCTCTCGGAGATCGCAGGCTACAGTACGCCGCTCTTTATGACCTTCAAGCAGGCCAAGGAGGAGGGCCTGAACATCCTCAAAGGCTCCGGTTCGTTTCCGGTCTTCTTCTGGAAACTGTATATCCGCCATAAGGAGACCCGCAAGAAGATTGAGTTGGCGGACTATTACCGCCTGCCGCAGGAGCAGCGGCGGCAATACG
The DNA here is from genome assembly GCF_000265365.1 of Alistipes finegoldii DSM 17242. NCBI lineage: Bacteria > Pseudomonadati > Bacteroidota > Bacteroidia > Bacteroidales > Rikenellaceae > Alistipes > Alistipes finegoldii. Next base: position 1,105,343 of record NC_018011.1, on the reverse strand, counting down.
ACGTGCTGCCCGTGATGCGCTATTACCCGGTCTTCAACATCGACCAGACGGATATGTCGGAACAGCAGCCGGAGCGCTACGCTTCGCTTACGACACCGACCGGGCCGAAAGACTACTCGGACGGTCTGACATGCGAGGTGCTCGACCGGATGCTGGCGGAGCAGTCGTGGCTCTGTCCCATCCTGCTCAAATCCGGCAACAGGGCGTCCTATTCACCGACGCTCGACCGGATCGTCTGCCCCGAAAAACGGCAGTTCCCGGAGGGCGCGGCATTCTACACGACACTTCTCCACGAAGTCACGCACAGTACGGGGCATGCGGAGCGTCTGAACCGTCCTTTTGGCGCTTGCTATGGCGATGCCGATTATATCCGGGAGGAACTGGTCGCCGAACTTACGGCGGCCCTGTGCGGCGCGATGCTGGGCTTCGCCACGACGCCCCGCGAGGAGAGCGCTGCCTATATCAAGGACTGGCTGGCGGAGTTCCATAAAGAGCCGACCTACCTGTTCGACATCCTCACGGACGTGAACCGGTCGGCACGCATGATTTCCGAACGGCTGGCTGTAGAGCAGGAGCCGGAAACCCCGGATGCGATTCCGTCCGAAGCTGCCTAAACCTTGATAAACAAATCGTTTAATCTGCGCTGCGGCCGAAAGGTCGCGGCGTTTTTATTATCAGCAATATGCAACAAGATAAAACCGAAGATCGGTACAGCCGCGAAACACTGCTGCCGATGAATACGCTTTACGACCATGAACATTGCCTGACGCAAGAGGACGTAGATGCCGCCAATGCTTTGGTGCGTCATATCGAACGTACCCGCAACCCGCTTGTCCCGCAGGTCGGCGACCGGGTGCGCTATACCACGCGCCACGGCGACTTCCATGGCAACGCCTTGATCGAGGCGGTCCGTGAAGACGGAATGCGCTCGATCTGCCTGTGCCCTTACGTGCCTTTCGTGTGGGCGACAGCCGACGGTATCGGCTGCTCGGTCAGCGGAGGGCCTTTTACAGCCGTGATGCCGCAAGAACTGAAGCCTTCCGGTGCTATGCCGGGGGATTTCTGTGCTTGGGGCCATTGCGGCGCCTGCGGCAACGGAGTCGTCCGGTTCTGCGCCGAGGTGCCGCTGTGGGAATTCCGGGAAGGCGATCCGCTCTACGGTGATTTCTCCACCGAGAAATGGCGCAAGATCAGCCTTTACAAAGATACGGAGAACCTGCATGGTAACCTTTACCGCGGCGACTGTATTTCGTTCCGGACGGAGGAGGAGTTCCGACGGTTTCTCTCCGATTGCGAAGGAACGGTATTCGCGGCTCCCAATCCGAAGTCGGTCATCGTCTGGGGCTACCGGGACGAGCAGGTCGCCCTGCCCCGGACGGAGTGGAAGGCGCTCGACGTTCCCGTTACAGAGCGGCGCATCTACAACACGCTCCAACCCGTGAAACTCGTCAAGGACCACGGGCGGCATACTGCGGTCTGCTATTTCGTCAGACCGGAAGACGACATCAGTCAACCGCAGGACATGACGCTCGAAGAGTTAATCTACGAAGAGTCATGCCCTACAAGCAAAGTTACAGTGTAGAATGATCCTGTCATCCGTATGCCACTCGATTTGGATGATGTGGACACACAGACTTGCCGAATCATAGACCTCTGTGAGCGAGCCAGTGTTCAGGTCCCTGTGCATCCAAGGCTGCGCGATACAATGTATTAATATAATATCCATTTACCATGCACGAAGCAGAACAATATTTACGCAATCCAGAAACCCCGTACTCTCTGTACATCCAGTATCAAGGTCGACGCCGACGTCTGTTTTACAACCGCGATCAAAACATTTGCGGCATCATCGGTATCGGCAGACGAAGATATGGCTTCGGATTCGGCGACTGGGACAACATTGAAAAGATTTTCAAACCGGCTCCGGACAAAGACCCTGAGGAAATCAATCGCCGTCTAATCCGCAAATTCCAGCGGGAAGCGGCCAAAGCAGGATTCACAAGCCCGTTTATCCGCAAAATCCAGCATGCCGATTACAGCAAGGATCTCTACAAAAACGGCATCACGACCGGAACCAGTATCGACGGGCAGATCATCACGCTCGAAGCCGTGCGCAAATGGTGCGGCAAAACGACTTACCGGTCTTTCTGCGAGGCCGTCAAAAACCGCACGCCGTTCCATTCGGGTCGGTTTGATTTCCGCGGCTACGACGGTTCGCTATGGGTGGAGCCTTGCGATAAGGACGATGGCTATCACCGGGTTGGGGACCTGACCGCAGGATTTTCGAAAGAGTACCGAGGATGCGGTAACGGTTATTACTACCTGCTTATCAACGAGCATACCTTCATCGGCTGCGATATAGACTAACGAAAATCCGGACTATTATGAAAATCATGTGTCAGGAGCACTACGATAAAGTAGTGCAATATGCCGAAAGTATCGACGACAAGACGCTCCACGAGTGTCTGAAACGGCTCGAACGCCGGGAGCAAAATCCCCATCATCTGTGCGAGATCGAACTTTACAAGGACTTCGCACCTTATTCGTTCCTTTTCAAGGAGCGTTATCCCGATGGGCGTTTGGGCGTTGTCGGCGGACTGGTCTATCATGGCTGCCCGGATCGGTCGCATTGTTTTATCGACGGGCCGTTTCATGGCTGGATGACCCATACCTGAAAAGTTGAATACGAATTGTCGATCCCGGCCGGACACAATAAATCCGGTCGGGATTTTGTTTTTATTATTAAATATTGGTAATTTTGCGTAAAGACTGAACAACTATGAAAACGACATCGGTAGCCCTCGGTGTTTATTTCGAGGATTTCATCAAGGCAAAAATCGCACAGGGGCGTTATAACAATGCCAGCGAGGTTATTCGGGCCGGCTTGCGGCTTTTGGAGGAGAACGAAAGCCGTCTGACGGAGTTGAAAGTTGCCATCCGCGAGGGAATCGACAGCGGCGTGGCCGAAGGATTCGACCCGGAGGATCATCTGAAAACCCTGAAAGCCAAGTGGACGAATGGATGAAATACGGTTTACCCGCAAAGCGGTCGAAGACCTTTCCGACATTTGGAACTATACGGCGGATAGGTAGTCGGAGCAATAGGTGGATACTTACAATGTCGTTGCGAATTGTTCCCGGGACGAGTTTTGCCTCTTTCGCATTGACAATCATTCTTTCTCTGCAAAGAGATATATTATTCTATGAATGTAAGGAAATCGTTAAATATGTATTTGGTCTTTACCTCGTCCCGATTCAATTCTTTACGTATTTTTATTCTTTATGAAATCGGAGGTTGGACGCATATCTCGTAACCGGTAATTTTTCAACATGCGAAGCTAGGCATTCAAGGCTTTGTTGAACTCTTCATTGATGTTGTGTAAGGCAACATGCAATTGAAGATTGCCTTTAGGTGCCGGATGTGGTTCGGATCCTCAATAGCACTCCTGCCTACGTCCCAAAATGCAGGCTTGATCTTAAAGGTCGTAGTAAACACTGCGCCCTGTTAATCGTCATACGCATGCGAATTGCCGAAAACTCCAAATTGGCATTGTTCGGCGAGGACTGCAATTTGTGACTTAAAAACCAACTCTTCTATATGGTCATAGCCTTGTTATGGATTGTTCTTGGAAATTATATTTTTCAAAAGTCAGTCCGCAGACATTTTTCTATGACGCATTGTCACATGCTATTTCAAGTTATTTATCCCGATAGGTTCTTTGCGTATGACGCCGGGATGACGTTATTTGACATTATTTTCTATCTGCTTCCGACTTGTTTCCAGCTCGTTAATAAGTTCCTCTTCTGTCGGGAGATAAAGTTTGTATTTTGAGGCAAACAATTGATTGCTGTCGTTCATTACCGAGTATTTGACAATCGTGTTGTCCCGCTCGGTGCAAAGCACGATACCGATAGTTGGATTATCGGTTTCTGTGCGTATATTCTCCTCGAAATAGCGAGTATAGAAATCCATTTGTCCGATGTCTTGATAAGTCAGTTTCCCGACTTTCAGATCAATCAGCACAAAGCATTTGAGGATGAAGTTATAGAATACAAGATCGACATAGTAGTTTTCGTTGTCGGTCTTGAAACGGTATTGACGTGAAACAAAGGAAAAACCGCGCCCCAACTCCAACAAGAATTGTTGCAGGTTGTCGATAAGCGCTTTTTCCAAATCTTTTTCATAGAAGTTCACGCCACTCGGAAGACCGAGAAAGTCGAGCACATACGGGTCTTTGATGATGTCGGCCGGTGTGAGTTGTGCTTGGCGCGAAGCCGCATCTTCGGCTTCTTTTACTATAAGTTGATTTTGCGAAGAGAGAATTCGTTCGTAGGTCAGTCGCTCAATTTGCGAATCCAATGCCCGCGTACTCCAGTTCTGCAATGCAGCTTCATTCATGTAGTAAAGTCGGGCGCGTTCGTTTTCAACACGGATTAACGTGCGGTAATGGGTCCATGTCAATTCGGGACGCAGTGCGTCCCATTTTGGGAACAGCAAATAAAACTGACGATAACGGCGTAATTCACGGGCGTCGAAACCTCGCCCGAACTCTACCGACAACTTCTCTGCAAGGTCGTTAATTACCCTTTGTCCGTATTCTGCGCGACTGGCTCCGGCTTGTTCTTCTTCAACTATTCGGCGGCCTATTTTCCAATTGGCCTCAAGTATACCGGTATTTACCGCCTTGTATATAGTGTTACGAGTATTGATAATGATAGCTCGAATATCGTCGTATAGAGTTGTTATAGCGCTCATATTTAATGCTTTTGAAGACGGGACGCACTGCGTCCCGAAAGTATGTTACTTTTGTTCGTTCGATGCTTTAGGTATATTGCAACCTTTTAAAAACCCTTGTTTCAACACATTGAGAAATGTCGAATTTCGAGATTCTGCATCTTTCAAAAAGGCATCAAAGGATAATACATATAAGCCAAATGGAATGCGAATATTCTTATCTTCGTCTAAAATAACCGTATGCTCTTTGTAGAATAAAGATCCTGCAGAAAATAATTCCGTATAATTTTCTTCTTTTAACGCTATGCGAAATTCTGCATCTATATCTACGATTCCGTAGAACCAAATACGTTGAATTTTATCGGGATAATATTTTGCAAGTTTTCGAGCGCGCTGTTTTAGCTGACTGACGACCTCTTCTCTTTTGGCCAAAGGCAATCCTAATTTTTTGAGTTCAACGATAACAACATCCGTTTTAGTCTGTACTTCTACTTGGCCTACTGGATTATGAAAATCATTAGAAAAGACGATTGCAATATCAGGCCTTTTTTCATCATCAACATTCTCTCCATCCAATGCAAGATATGGCATAAGCTTATTCATTTCCAAATCGCTGAGGATGGTTGAATAAGACATATATTTATCGTCTAACAACCACGCATTGTTAGTGTATAGATCGTTTATAAATCCTGCTTTCCCACAAACTTTTTTTCTAGGAACAATTATATCGTGAATATCCGCTTCCGGATTCTTCTTATCAATTTGTTTTAGATTTTTGATGATTACATTTCGATATAAAATATACTCCATCAATGTTCGAGAGGAAACGTTAAGAGCTTTTTCATATTGTTCGGTTGAAATTGTGTTTGGAGCATCCAAAACCTCTTTTTGTGCCTGAAAGAACTTACGTTGGGCTGTTTCAATCGCTTTATTGCGATCGATAATTCCAATTGATTGTTCATCGAAATAACCTGCCAAATGAGGATAATTATTATTTAGGCTTTCTGTTATATGTTTATTTTCCTCTTGAATGCTTGGGATTTTTTCATTCAGAATAATCGTTGCATGTTTCCTAAATAGATTTTTTACAGTTTTCAATTCTTGCTCATCAAGTGTCAGGGCTTCTCGAGAAGGATTTGTTTTACCTGTAAAGAAACTGGAATACAACAGAAAAACTATTTCATATCCTTTGGGGGTAGATTCTTTTGACATAATATCAATAGGAATTGTTCTCCCATCAACGCAGATTGCGGTTACTAGTGACGATTCTTTATTGGTTTGTTTGATTTTGTAAAAAATATCAATCGTGTCAAAAAGGTCTAAGCTTTCTGCAGGAAATTTTCTGCTTTCTAAATCGACACTTTGACTAGCTATCAGTATTTGACAATCGTTATAAAATCCTTGCTCAGGATTAGGCTCTTTGGTAGATAACGTTAAATCAATCTTCAAATCTTTACCCGCTTTAACAATGGAAAACAGATGCGGGTAAAAATGATAAAGTATAGACTGCCTAATAGATACCGGTTTAAGAAAATCATAAGAATATAATTTTTTCTTTAGGTACCCGCTAAATGCCAATCTGCTGCCCGTATAAGTGGCATCAGGAGCCGGAGAGAGAGTGAAATTGTTTTTCTCAAAGTTCTTCTTGAACGTAAACTTCCGAATTTGTTTCTCAAATATGCTTTCGATATAAACTTCTTTGAAATATTTGAGGAAGACCAATCGTCCGAGTCCTTTGTGATCTTCTTCCTCTGTTTCAAGTAATTTAGTGAATTTACGATACCGATCGTTAGTAAAACCAACACCGTTGTCAGAAATTACTATTGTAAGAGATTCCGGCTTGGAATACGAATCAACGGCAATGCTTATTTGGATATTATTGGCGCCTGCATCTATTGCGTTGGCAATAGCTTCAAAATACACAAGCTCCAATGATGAAGAGGATGGATAAAAAAAATCAATCGCCCGACTTAAATTAACCTCCATGCCGTCCATAAGCCCTTATAAGTTATATTGTGAACAAAGGTAGCAAATATTAACAATTGAGCACAGAAATACAATGAAAAAATGCGGGCTATTGTCAATGTTTGGGATCAAAATAGGAACCAATAGAGTGGTTATTATGCAATCTATCGTGTAGTCTCATTTTCTCAAACGATAGTATCACGAGATTACACTGGGAAATATTATGTTGCAATAGTTCGTGTTCGCTTCAGCTCTTCATCGTCGATCCGATTGTTCGGCAGATATTCTATACTCAGTTTCATGACGCTATGAAATATGCAGAGTTATAAATATAAGGAATATCCGGGAAATTACTCGCGGTTGATACCCATTTTTTTGATTAGATCTTTTATATATCTTTCGGAATGCCGGTACTGGCGCTTATGCAACAAAGGCACGATATTTTCGTTTGTATTGTGAACGAACTCCGCAGGGAGTACCGAGGAAACGACGCAATTTCACACTACACGGTCGGCAGGAGCCGGCAAAGCCCCGCTTAACTATTTGTCGAAACGACGACACGATGCCCGACTGCATTGCGTGCCGACACTCCGTATGCCCCTGCGCCTAATTATGCACGATGAATATTCATTTCGATATATATGGTCTTATAACGACGACCGTCAAATCGCTGCCCTACGTCAGCGAAGGCATTCCGGCAGGATTCCCTTCGCCGGCCGCGGACTATATCGGCGACCGCATCGACCTGAACGAAGTCCTCATACTGAGTCCGGGTGCGACATACTATGCCCGCGTTCGGGATTACTATCTGGTCGAGGAGGAGCTGGAGCAGGGCGACGGCATCCTTTTCGACACGCGGCTTGCACCGCGCACCGGGGACCTGGCGTTTTGCGAGGTCTGCGGCGAACGGGTGCTGAAATATATCCGCAAACGGGGGCGAGAGCTATGGCTTCTCGGCGGCGGAACGGACGACACGCTTCCTGTCGACGGCGACACCGAAGCGCGGGTGCTGGGCGTCGTTACGGTCGTCATCAAAGTCCGGAGGTTCAAGCGACGGCGCACACGCCTTATCGACCGCCTGCCGCAGAAGGAACAACCCGCGCTGTTCGAGCGGCGGGCTATCCGAGCCTCGTATTTTCCGGCGAGCGACGTTCCCGTCGCGGGGCTCGTCGACCTGAACGAAGAGCTGATTCCTAACCCGATCAGCACCTTCTTCGGGAAAGTGCGGGGCATCTCTCTGATCGAAGACGACATCGAGGACAGCGATTCGGTGATCGTGGACCGGATGCTCGAACCCCGGTGGGGCGATCTTGCCGTATGCGTCACCTCCGAAGGCTTCACCATGAAATACGTCGAGGTGCACGACGACGGGGAGATCTGGCTGATGCCCGGCAACAAGGACTATGCTCCGATTCGGATTACCGGCGAGAACGAACGGTTGATATGGGGCATCGTCACCCACTCCATCCGGCAGCTGAGGACGAAGAAAGGAGGTATAGGATGAGCCGGAAGCTGTTGCCCCTGAATCCCCGCCAGATGGTCGGCCTTGCCGACGGGAATTCATTTTACTGCTCCTGCGAGGAGTCCATGCAGCCGTGGCTGCACGGAAAGCCCATTATCGTGGCCTCGAACAACGACGGCTGTGCGATAGCCATGAACCGGCCGGCGAAGCGATACGTCAGGATGGGTGACGCGCTGTTTCAGATAGCAGACACCATCCGGGAACACGGCATCGTTACGTTCTCCTCGAACTACGAGCTCTACGGCGACATGAGCAACCGCATGCACAGCATTTGGGCCTCCTTCGTCCCCAACCTCGAAATATACAGCATCGACGAGGCCTTCCTCGACTTTACGGGAATGGAAGGCTTCGATTTCGAGAAGCTGGGGCGCGAGATCATCCGCACCACCCGGCGCGGAATCGGCATCCCGATCTGTCTGGGCATCGCCCCGACCAAAGTACTGGCCAAGGCCGCCAACAAGCTCGCCAAGACGGACGACGCCCGGCGGGGGCTCTATATCATCGATACGGAGGAGAAGCGTGTGGAGGCGTTGAAAAAACTCCCGATAGGCGATGTGTGGGGCATCGGTCGGCGGCATGAGAAGCGCCTGACGGCGATGGGTGTCCGCACGGCCTACGATTTCTCCGTGCTGCCGCGCGAGTGGGTGCGCAGGAACATGACTGTCGTTGGCGACCGCCTCTGGCGCGAGATGAACGGGACGCCCTGTATCAGTCTGGAACTGGCGCCGCCCGACAAGCAGGAGATATGCACATCGCGGGCATTTGGGAAAATGACCTCCGACTTCAACGAGGTGAAAGCCGCCGTTGTGCGCTATTTAAGTTCGTCCGCCCATAAGCTCCGTGACCAGCATTCCTATGCCCGGCGCATCTATGTCGGCATCGAAACCAATCCTTTCAACGAGAACCAGCGTCAGACCTTCCGGGGACTGCAAATCGAATTTCCCGTACCGACGGACAATACGTTCGAGATGGTGCCTTATGCCATGACGCTGCTCCGGGCGATCTGGCCGGCCTACGCCCCCGGCGAACGGCCGTTCCTGTTCAAACGCGCTACCGTCACGTTGTCGGACCTTATTCCTGCCGAAGCGCTTCAGCTCAACATGTTTCACCATAGGCCCGACATCGGGCAGCTGCGGCATTTGCAGGCCGCGGTGGACGAGGTCAACGGACCGCTGAACCTCGACAGCCGCCTCGTGGTGCTGGGTGCGGAATTGACCGGGCAGAATAATACCCGGCTGCGGCGCGAGATGCTCTCGAAATGTCCTACGACCAAATGGAGCGATCGGATAGATATTGCCATCTAACTTTGTAAAGAATTTTTGTTTATGTGTTTTTTCACCTCTCTGTCAGCAAATGCAGCGGCCGTAGCCAAAAGGTACGGTAAGCAGTTGGATATTATCGAAGCTGCCCGGCAGGTACTCGCCGAGCAGGAACAGGACGCAAGGGCCCGTCAGGACGCCGGATCCGAACATAGGATGAGCGTTTACGACGTTCGGCTGGCCGAGGAGATCTACGTCATTCCCGCCTATGCCGAGCCGCACTGCGTTATCGTTTCGGGCTCGGAGGAACTTCAGGTCATGCAGTGGGGGCTGATTCCGCGGACGGCGAAGCCCGGAGATGCTCAGCGTTACGACCGGGAGAATCTGTTCAAGAACGCACGGGCCGAGACGCTTTTCGAGAAATGGCCGTGGCGAATGCTGTGGCAGCATAACCGGTGCATCATCCCCGTAACCGGATTCTACGAGCCGCACAGACTGCCGAACGGAAAGGCGCAGTATTACTATACCACTTTAAAGGATCAGGAATTATTCTCCATCGCCGGGCTCTGGGACGAGTGGACGCATCCGCAGACCGGAGAAAAAGTGCTGTCGTTCGTGCTGATAACGACCGAAGCGAACGCCATGATGCGGAAGATCCATAACGGCGGAGGCAATCCGTTCCGGATGCCGAAGATACTAACCCAAGAGCAGGAGAAGCGCTGGCTCGACCCGTCCATCGCATCCGAGGAGGCCGTCGCGGCCCTGCTGACCGTATACCCCGAAAAGGAGATGACAGCATGGCCCGTGCGGCCGAAGTTCAACTACGGAGACCCTTACGACGAAGGAATTATAGAGCCGGTCGCGGAAATGCAGACGCTCGGACTCTGAACGCAAAGCTGCATGACATCATACAAAAAGAGAGGAGGCCGATAACGGCCTCCCCTCCGGCAATGAGTCGCGTCACTCTTCTAATATATGAACTCTGCCAGTGCATCGACGAGCAGTCTGAGGAGCTGCTCGGCCGTCAGAGGGTAGGACCTTTTCCTGAATATGCGGTCCATCTTCGTCCGTAGGAGCTCGAAGAAACGGTTGGCTTCGTGAACCGGCATTTTCTTGACCGTCATCACCATCAGCCACAGCGGAACTTCGATATAGGGCGGCTGGATGAAGAGTTCGAGCAGTTCGTCGGAGTGGTGCCTGTAATCCAGAAAACTGTTCTCGCAGACTCCGTACAGCGGCAGGACGATCAGCTCGTAGACGATGCGGTGCGTTCTGCGCATATCGCCTTCTTCATAAAACCATACGTCGATCTTTTTGGCGCCGACTATCCGGTACGGATTATAATTGTCCCTGCTCATTTCAGGAAAGGCCCTTTATTTCCGAGTAAATGCTGTTGACCATGTAATCACGTAATTCACTGCGGGTCGAGAGGCGGCAGAACCGGTATTGCTCAGGTAGATGCCGGCCTTTCGAAAAATGTTTCTGGTCCGTCGACCACGACTCCAGAAAGATCGAGTTCCCGTCGTGCCTGTCGTAAAGACCCCATAGGGATTCCGCATCCGGACATCGGGGATCGTCGGTATGGAAAAGATATACCTCTCCGACTTTGAAATTACATTGTTTCACCGTCATTCGTTTGGGCTGTTTTATAATTTGTGCGGCAAAGATGGATGAAACGTCGGGCCCTTGCAAGAACATGTGGAACCATTCCAATTTTTTATTATAACAGGTGCGTCTCGATGCGCGTTTAACGAAGAATTTACGGCGGTCGGTTTTGCCGGGTACTTACTGCGTAGTGCAGCGGATTTCGCGTTTTGGAAATCGATTTTCTCACAAAAACGCCGGAAAAAATTTGGATGATAACGAAGAAATGACTATATTCGGGATAACAATAGAGCAATTTATCTGTTGTAAACTGTTTATCGTTCGTAAGTCCCAACTTTTACCTCAATGGCGAATAAACAGGCAAGATCGTAATGCGCGGTCTTGACTGGTTCGCCATAACCTTTGGGACGGTACGAAGCAACCGGTCGAGAACCGCGCATATTTTTTGACATTGCGAATCAAAAGATGTGCCACTATGAATCGACCCGAATGTGAAAGCGAAAGGCTGATTTACAGTTTAGAAACAAGCTCCAAATTACAACTTTTATTCGAAAACTCCGCTGTCGGTGAAACTTATTTGTTTCACCGGATTGCTTCGGATTGCCTGCGGATTCCCCGTTTTTCGATAAAGGCATCGGAACCGCCGTCGGTTCCGTATCGACCGCCTCCGATTCGTCTTCATTCTGATGGCACCGTCCGCTTTCGCCCGGCTGCCCGCAAAGCCGGCCCGCGAAGACTCGTGCGCACGGATCGCCGTTCCGGCATCGTCTGAATACGAACAAATTTTCCTAATCTCAAAATGATGGATTTTATGAACGGTTTTGAAAAGGATAACGAGAATCCATATCGCCTTTATCGTGTGGTAAGCGTCAAAAAGATCGACCGCTGGTTTTTCGAGAAGCATAACCATCGCAGAACCCATGCGAAAATCTATGAAACGGTCATCCGGCCTAAGTTCGGGATTTGCGAAAACACGTTTCTCGACTACCGCCACGAATCCGACGAACTGCTGGAATTGTTCCGGCAATCGGTCAACGTCGAATTTTCGATGTGGCTTCCGACCATGGAGGCCAAGTACATGAGCCCTGTCGAAGCCGACCGCTTCAGTTTGATGCTTTGGGATGCGTTCGACTCGGCTTTTAAATGTATACTCAAAGAGGAACTGGCCTGCCGGATAAATGCCGAAAAGTTATTGAAATACCTGATAATCTGTTTGGGAGAGAAATCTCCCGTCGTGGTGAGGTGACGCGGCTCGTTATTTCGGTAGTCTGATGCCGGGCTCCGTTTTTCTCGGTGATTTCCACTAAAAGTACCTTGTCATCGGAGATCGTGAGCTTGGGCAGCGCGAATACCGTCCGCTGGCGCTGGTGCCCCTTACGACGGCCGGATCATTGCATGGATCGACTTCGGGAAAACGTCCTATCAGTCCCATCCGCTGGACCCGAAACGGGATCAGCCTGTGGAGCGGATCGCGATTCCGGAATAAGCGGGCAGTTATAGCACAAATTCGACCGTGTCCTCGTCGGCATCGCCGAGGCTGAACTCCTTGTCGGAGAAGAGTTCGGCGAGGCCCGTGATCTGTTTCAATCGCAGCAACTCGTCGCGGTCCATGCCGATATGACGCATGATCCACTGGTCGGACATCCGCGCGCGGGTCAGTTCGGCGACGATCTCGCTCATCAGCTCGACGTTGTGCGTTCCCCGCGCCCGGTTGTGGCGGATGGTCGAGGCCATGCGGTTCGAAAGGTCCTTTTCGATCACGGTGACGGGCAGCAGCCCCCGTTCGCGTTCGTAGATGCGCTTCGAGGTTTTGAGCACCAGATAGCGGTGGTAGCCGTCCACCAGTTCGTAACAGTCCCTTTCGGCGTCGTAATAGCAGACGCACGGCATCGTGTAGCCGTCTTCCCAGATCGACAGTTCCAGCAGTTTCATTTCGGGCGGCGCCACGACATTGGGGTTGTAGCTGTTCGCCACGATCTTCTCCACCGGTACGGCGCGGACGTTATAGACAGGGCTCCGGAAGTTCTTCTCGGTCGGATGTTCGTAATAGCGATTCATATTTTTCCATGATTTTCCTGCGGCGCTGCGTTTCGCTTTTGTTGGGCGAAAAACCCATGTATTTGCAGGCGTGGTCGTTTTTCAGGATGCAGATGCAGATGCGTTTGAACGTGGGCAGCTGGCTGAATTCCGGCAGGTCCGTGTCGTCGAGATACTCCATGCGCACCGGACGCTTGTCGGTGCGGTAGGCGCTTTTGTCGCCTACTTCGATGCGGATGCCGGCCTTTTGCAGTTTGGCGATGGTTTCCTCGGAGAGACATCCGCCCTTTTCGCGCCAGAAGCGGATGCTTACGGATAGTTTTTCCAGATAGTTGCGCCGCGTCGGCTCCGGAAGGGTCGAGAGCAGGAAGTGCATGTAGCGCTCCCATGTCATTCCTTTCGGCAGGCGCGCCGACTGCCATCCGGCTGCCGCCGTCCTGCCGTACAGCGCCGCGAAATTGGCCCCGTCGACCCGGCCGACCATGCGTCCCCACGTATCCGGATCGATGGCTTTGTAGAGGTGCAGGCTGGCGATGGCCGGCGAGATGAACGGACTGGCCACGCGCTGACTGTCGAGCGGCACGCCGGCCCGGTAGAAGAGGTCGTACAGCCGGTTGTAGGGCCAGCCGAAACGACCGTTCGCCGTCCAGATGTCGGTCGTCAGCCAGTCGTAGAGCGGATAGGCGTTGCAGATGCCGCCGCCGGCCCACTGGCGTATCCACCGTTTTCCGGCGAACCGATGGTGGTTGCGGTCGCTGTAAATCGTGCGCCAGCGGTTGAAGCTCTCCTGCGTGCGGATGCCGATCAGACAGCACGTGCGCGCCGCACCGCTGCGTGCGTGGAGCCATTCGGCGAAGCGGTTCTGGAATTCGTAATCCCACATTTCGTCGGTGAAGAACGGGAAATCTAGATGCGTAAGGCATCCCTCAGGCATCTCCCGCACCCAGATGTCCCGCTTCGACTCCTCCCACGGCCGCCAGTATTGCCGGAACATCGAGGTGCAGGTCTGGACCTTGAACGGCACGCAGATCCGGTATACATCGAGGATATCGGTGTTCTCGGCCAGCATGCGGTCCACATAGTCGAGCGTATCGCGGTACTGGATTTCGTAATCCATATGGAAGACCCCAATCCGGCGCTGTAGTCCGTGCCGCCGGACGTAGTCGATGCAAAGGTTGAGTAGCACGCCGCTGTCCTTGCCGCCGGAGAAGGAGACGTAGATGTTGTCGAAAAGGTCGAAGACCGTTTTCAACCGCCGCTGTGTCCGCTCGTAGACGTTCATGGCTGCCGTTTTTTCCCGTATTGCATCGTCACGTACTGCGTCCACTCCTTCGTGGGGACGAAGCCCTCGGTGCGGAACACCTCGGCGTGGCGGAGCAGCGTCACGGAACGTATCGTATAGTCGCGGTGGTAGTATCGGATGATTTCGCGCAGGAAGCGCGACAGCAGCTGCGGATCGTCGCCCGAAACGTAGTAGTTGTTGATCTTGGCCACTCCGCCGTCGGTGATCTCCACGGGCATGAACCCGAAGACGGTCTCGCCTTCCCACGCGACGAACCACGTATGCGCACGCGAGGTCCAGAACGGATAGTTGTTGTTCTGGCGCAGCACGCTGCGTCGCATGACCAGCGGAGCGACGAGTGTATAAAGGCGGGGCGAAGTGCCGTCCAGTTTCTCGATTGTCATATCCGAAAGGTTATAAAACGACCGAATGTTATACATCTGTGACCGAATGTATTAAAAGCGCATTCGATCCTTCCAAATATAAAAAATATCGGTCGTTTTCCCAAATTTTCGGATCAGGGCGAAGGATGATATTGCACTGGTTTTTCTTTTGCACCAGCGTATTTTTTAGGCAGAAAAAATTATTTTTGCATACGAAACCGTTAACCTTGATTTATGAATTGTGCAAATCATCCTGCCGAAGCGGCAGTCGCCCAATGTACGGAATGCGGAAAAGGACTGTGTGTACAATGCGTACAAAACCAGCCAAAACCCGTATGCGCCGCATGCCATGAAAAATTGAGAAGCCAGACTGTCGGCTCGATTGTTTTTCATCTGCTTGTTTATGTCGGGCTGTTCATCCTGGGATATAAATTGAATTTCATGGAAGGGAATGGATTTCCCGACGGGAGATTTGCCAGCGGTTATACGCTGATGGCCGTGGTCTCCGGCTGGCAGTTCTTGAACTCTGTCGTCGGCTGGCGATTGGTGCAGGGAGATTTGACGGCTTGGGCGATCTATTACGTGCTTAAATTACTCCTTTCCGTAATTGTCGGCTTTTTCACAGCCCCTTTCATGATCCTGTGGAACTTGATAAAACTGATATCTTTCATGATGCGACGATAACAATCTTCTAAAACAAGGGATAGCCTAATACTCTGGGATGCGTTCGATAAGGCTTTTCAACATATATTCAAAGAGGAATCGATCTGCCGGATACATGCCGAAAAGTTATTGAAATGCCTGATAATCTGTTTGGGCGAGAAATCACCCGTCGGGGTGAGGTGACGCGACTCGTTAATGAAGGGAGGGGGCTGTCCGAAATTTCGGACAGCCCCCTCCCGGTGTTTTCATAAACCAGTCATTTTATAGCACCTTGGCATTCGAAATCTCCCGGCTCGGAATTTCGGTAGTCTGATGCCGGGCTCCATTCTTTTCGATGATCTCCAATAAGAGCACCTTGTCGTCGGCGATTGTGAGCTTGGGCAGCGCGAATACCGTCCGCTGACGCTGATGTCCCCTTACAACGGCCGGATCGTTGCATACGCGCAGGATTTCGAGCGGTGTCTGCTGCTGTGCCGTACGCTTTGCGAGCTTCTTGTCGGCTACGATAAACTGTCGTGCATCCACTTCGAAAGAGATATTCGTGTCGTTATACATACAAGTATGTATGTAAACGACATCGTTGGAGACGTAAATTCCCAGCACCTCGACCCCGATGCCGTACTTCTTCGTGCGAATGCCCTTTACGTCCGTACGGTTCTGCCGGTATATGTCGCTCAACATGCGTTTTATGGTCGCGGGCTTCTCTCGGCCTACCTCGCGCAGCAGCACCCGGCCTTCGGATGCTGGGGCCGTCGGCTGCGGATAGCCCGCGGCAGCCGGTTTCTTCACACCTTCCGTCTGCGGTTCCTGCACTGTAAGATTGAGGGTCGAGACAACCGGGTTCTCGGCATAGTGGACATCGAACGTGAAAAATCCGCCGTCTTCGGTGATGACCGTCAGGTTTGTTTCTGCTGCGAAATTCCGCACGGCCGCCTTCACCCGCACGACGTTTTCGGCCCCGTCGGCCTTGCCTGCTATGATGTCCATCGAGCCGATGTCGATATACGTGACGGGCGACGGGAAGAGGATGTGTACAGTCTTGGTGAATCCCGCTTCGATACGCAGGGGCCGGATCTCCGCCGGCGTTTCCGGTGTCGTTCGTGCCGTAACCTTTACCGCCGTGATTGCGGCGACGATCAGGGCCAGATAAATAAGGTCTCTTTTCATTTTACTGCTGTTTTGAAATCAATAATAGCTGATGGTTGGCTTTGAGGGTTATCTTCACCTCGCGGAGCTTCCCGGCGACATACTGCGACGAAGCCTGCAATCCTCCGCGCGCCAGTTCGGACAACATCTGCTGTCCGGCCGAACGGGTGACGTTTACGCTCGTGCCGGCAGTCTGCCCGACGGATGCCAGCGCCTCTTTGAGGGCCGTCCGCTCGCGGGAGTTCGGGACGTTGAGCCCCGGCTGGCCGTCCATGTCGTAAGCTACGGCTTCGACGGCGAAGATCCGTCCGCCGTATTCGACGGACGACACCACGACCTGCAGCCGCATTCCGGAGATCGTCGCAAGACTGTATAGCGGCGTATTCCGGGGGATGGTCACTCCGTCGATACGCACGGCTTCCAGCAACCGCAGTTGCACGGTGCTTCCGGCACGTATGACCTGCGTCGAGGCGACGCAGGCTCTGACGGTCGGAGTATCGGCATGCGCGACGCCACCTGCCGCCGTGAGAAATCCCAAGTTGCGTTCGACGGTGAAATCCGCCCGTGTGTCGAGCGTCGATGCTTCGACCTCACCCTCCCGCACGGGCCGCATGACCGACAGGCGCGAATCCTTCCGCTGCTTTGCCTGCTCAACAGCTTCTTCATCTACGGCCACTCCGCCGCCGAGATACTTCCGGGCGAGCTTGTACTGCTCCTCGGCCAGTTCCAGCGGATCGGGCTGCTGCCGCTCGGCGTCGAGCTGGGATTGCAGGGCTGCGACCTGCTCTTTCAGGGCTTCGACCTCGGCATTGCGCTGCGGAGCGGCGTAGAAGCCCTGCACCTGCCGCTGCATGGCCCGGTTGGCCTCGGAGGCCCGCAGTGCGGGGTTGTCCGCCGGTGCAGGCTCCTCGGCAGGTTTGAGCCCGTCGTCCAGCAGCGAGAACGAGTTGTCGCCGAGTGTCATCATGCGTCTCTGCTGCTGCTCCTCGCTGCGGAGCTGTTCCGCGGCTTTGCGTTTGTCGCTGACGGTGGCCTGCGCCTTGCCGTCCGGAACCGACGTGTTGATCCCCGCGGCCCCTTCTTGAGGCTTGACGGGCGCAGGTCGGAATATAAGCCACATCGCGACGAGGAAGATGCATCCGAGGATCGCCGCGAAGAGCAGCACCTTGCGCTTGCGCAGCCGTTCGAACTCCGCCGAGGGGTCGTTTCCCGGATTCTTGTTTTCTGTCATAACGTTTACGGTTTTGGATGTAATAATTCGGGATGCCCGATCTCCAGCTCCGGTACCATGTCCATAGCGAACAGGAGCCAAAGGTAAAGGAGCAGCAGCAGGACGAGCGCCGCGAGTACGATCCGCTCCCGGATGCGGGGTGCGAGCGCGTCATGCCGGCGTCGCAGCGACCGCCGCATCCAGCGGATGCGGCAGCGCAGGGAGTGCGGTTTAGCGGTCATAGGTCGCGAGGTCTTTGTTTCGACGATGTTCAGCGCCTCGACCATGAAGCCCTGCGGGTTGTTGTCCGAGCGGGAAACGTTCACCAGACGGCACGTCGTGACGAGCGACCGCTCCGTGACGGTGCTTTCGCGCAGGATGCGCTGCCGGGCAAAGGTCGTAACCTCGTAGGGATAGCGGTCGAAATTGCAGCGGATGCTGTCCACTTTGACCATCTGCGAAACATTGCCCGCGATCAGGCGGTTGAAGAAGCCCTTTTCCTGCAGAACCTTGTAGTAGGATAAGGCGCTTTTGTCGGCCATCTGCAAGGCGCGTCCGACATTGGACTCGATGGCTGCCTTGTCGGGCGAGAGGGTGAAGAAGAGCTCGTGGAAGCGCCGCACATGCTCGCGGGCCTCTACGGGACGGTTCTGTGCGAGGTCCTGCGAGAGCGCCACCATCAGCGAGCGTCCGTTGTCCAGCACGTAGATCTTCTGCCGCTGCCGTTCGGCGAAGGAGTAGGACATCCAGACCGCCGCCACGGTAACGACGGCGCAGACTCCGGCGAAGACGAGCGCGTACATGCGCAGCTGCCGAAACGATGTTTCGATGTTCGTTAAACACTTGAATTCCATAATAACGGGTTATTTTATTTTCTGAAAATAAGCCGGGCGCCGTTCATGATGCCGCGTCCCACGGCCTTACCGCCCGATAATGCCGCCGAGCCGGCGCCTTTGGCCCCGGCCCATGCTTTGCCGGCCGTCCATCCGGCTCCGGCGCTTACGAGCGAGGTCATTTTCGAGACGGTCTTGTTATAGGCGGCGAATCCGTTCGCCTGCACGACCCACGAGGCGATCGAGGGGATGCAGAGGTATCCGCAGACGGCTACGAGCATGAAGATCAGATTCAGACTGTTCGACCAGTCCACATACCAGTTGTAGCCTCCGGCCATCAGTTCGGCATCGTGTCGCATGGCGAGACTTTGCAGACGTGCGATGATCGCCGAGAAAAGATCCGAGATCGGCAGCCACAGGTAGATCGAGACATACTTCGTGAGCCATTGCGTCAGCGTGGACTGAAATCCGTCGAACACGGAGATGGCAAAGGCGATCGGCCCCAGCAGGCTCAATACGACCAGATAAAAAGTCCTCAGCACGTCGAGTATGACGCTCGCCGCGGCGAAGAGCAGTTCGAGTACCCACGCCAGACATTTGAAGATGATCCCTTTGACCGACCATGAGGAACGCTGTTCATTCATACGATCGAGGGCCTGCTGCGTCTGGTCGTCGAGTCCCAGTTCATTCAGTTCGCGTTCCATCTCCTCGTCTTCGGCATAGTAGCTGTCCGGGGGCATCTGCTCGCGGCTTTCGAGTTCGAGCCGCTCACGCCGCTCCTGCCATTGTTCCATGTCGAGTGTTTGCCCGACCATCAGCGAATGCGTCGCCTTTACCAGGGGTGAAAGTATGCCGTTCAGGCTTCCCAGCACGAGCGTCGGGAAGAACAGGATGCAGATGCCGATGGCGAAGGGCCGCATAAGGGGAAAGAGGTCGATCGGTTCGGCTTGGGCCATCGACTGCCAGACGCGGTAGGCGATGTGAAGCAGCGCCCCGATCCCTGCGATGGCCATTGCGACCTGCGACATCGGATAGCACAGCGCCATCATGTCGTCGTAAAGCACCCGGAGAATCGTATGCAGATTGTCCGTAAGGGAAAGCATGTGTACCATCGTCGGCTACCAGTAACGTTGTTCGTCGGTTCCGTACAATGAGAGCACACCCTCCATGTCCCGCTTCCGGGCGGCCCGCAGCAGGGATATGGAGATGTTCTTGCGCGTGTAGTAGCGTGCCAGGTCTCGATGGCGCCGCAGAACGCCGTAGACGCGCTGCACCACGTCGATCCGGTCCTTGTCCGTCAGGGACATATCCGTAGGGTTCACGATGTCCTGCAGCTCCTTCAATTCCCCGGCCGATTCCTCGATGATGCGGGCGTAGCCTGCGGCGATGGCCGCGAGCTCCGCGGGCGTGAAGTTCTCGTCGCCGACCATGCGGCGATAACCGTCGACGTAGATGTCCGAGATTTCGCCCACGAGCAGGATGCACTGCTGCACCTTGCGGGCCGAGCGGACGAGGTTGCTGACGGATTTCAGGGCGTCGTAGTATCGCTTCCCCTGCTCATAAATCTTCACGGTTTCCTGAAAGCTTTGCAGCATGGTGGAGCCGTTCTTGGCGGCTTCGACGACCTGCTTGGTGGAGTTGACGATCCCCTGCGCGAGGTTCGTAGGGTCTGAGACGACCCACTGGGCGTATGTGCTGAGGCCCGTGCAGACAAGGCACAGACACAGCAGGATGATTTTCTGTTTCATGCTTGAATTGATTGTGTTATTGAGGATATTCACCCGAAGACGGGCATCACCGCTTTATCCGCCGACCCGAAGCCGGTTGTCCGGTTTGCTCTTTCCTTGCAGAATTGATCTCTTTCTGCCGCACCCCGGAAATATGTTTCTCCGGCTTCGGGCCTTTCTGCCGCAGGGATTCGAACAGATCGTCGGCGTAGGACTGCCGCCCGGTCATGCGGACAAGGCGTGCATCCAGCTCGCGGAAGGCTTTCTCGACCTGCCGGGATTGTTCTTCGCGGGAGATGCCCGGCTCGATACCGTATTTGTCGAGCAGCTGCCGGTTAATACGGCTGTCGTCGATTCGCTCCGGGAAGCGTGCAAGCCATCCCAATGTCTGCAACTCGGCATCGAGTTTTTCAATGTAGGTTTGCCGCAGGGAAATTTCCGGATCACTCTCTAATATCCTCTCGGCTTCCCGCACCATGCGGTTCTCGGCCTTCCAGATTCGCTCCCGGAGCTGCTGCACCTGCTGCGGATTGTCCGCACATGCCGGGCCGTCCAGCCGCCCGCGCATCTTCTGCAACCGGCCCATGTCGGCGTCCCAGTCGTAGAGGCGTACGACGTAACAGGAGGGCATATAACGTCCTCTCGTTTCTGCCAGATGGCGCAGCTCGCGGAATGTCTCGGCGCGGAACTGCCGGTCGATGATATGCGCTGCGGCCTGCAACTCGTCCATCGGAGGCTGCCGGAGCCCACTGTCGGGATGCTGCTCCAAATAAGCATCCAAGAGAAAGGTGTGCATGGCCAGCAGGCCGTGCAGGGAGTGGGCGGTGTTTGCCGGAACGTCCGCGAGGCGGCACCCGATCTTTTTCGCAAACGGCGTTCCGCGCAGGGCCTCCATCAGCGCCAGTACATCTTCTCCGGCCGCATCTTCGGGCGTCCTGAGAAAGCGGGATGTTGCTGTATTCATTGTCAGCCCGATTCCGGCAATGGTCAGATCCGATTTCCGGTGCCGTCGTACAAGATCTGTAACATTGCTTATATCCCGTTCCCGGAGCAGGTTCTCTGCATGACGGGCAATGAGGGTACTTCGATGCTCCCTTTCCCAGTCCGGCTTGCGGCGGAATAGCCGTGCAATCCTATCTTTCCATTCCATAGCCGTCGGATTTAGAAATGTGTGACTGCGGGCAGCGTCTGCCGAAGGGCCGCCCCTGCTTGCCGGGGCAGCCCGGAAATACCGAACGCGGTTCCATTATTCGGCCGGTTCGTTGAAGTCGCACGCTTCGGCACTGATTGCGTCGTCTTCCTGCCGCCGGATGCAGTCCTCCGGAACGAAACGTCCGTAACAGCCGATGGTGAGTGTCTCGGTGGAAGCATCGTAGATCACGCGGTTGCCGTCGTCGGCGCCGAGCCAAAGACGGTGGCGGCGCAGCGCGATGATGCCGTCCTGTACGAGGCGTTTGTAGCAGAGCGCGTGGTCGAAAACGAGGATGCGCCACATGCCCTCGCCGATGCGGCGTATCGAGGCCGAGAGGTTGTTTTCCGCCGAGAGCCACGCTCCGCAGATACGGTCGGCGTCGAGTTGTTCCCGAAGGTCTGCCAAAGTGCGGATGACTTCGGTGCGGGTTCTGATCTCCTGCTGAAGGGCCGCTACGGCCGACGCAGGCGTCGATTGGTTACTGTTCATTGTTTTTGAGTTTTGAGGTTCGTTTGAAAGCGTCGCCCGGCACGAGGAGCAGTGCATCGGCCGGGGGCGTGTAAAAGAGATCGATCCGGCGTCCGCCGTAGGCCGTATAATAGACGCAATCCTTGTAGTGCAGAGCATGTGTTTCGGACGTGCCGCGGCGCGTGATGGTGATGCGGAATTTATCACCGCACGGCTCGATCACCAGCCGCGTGTCGTCGAGCGTCGAATGCCATGCTCCGCACAGGGGACGGATTTTGCGGTATTCGTAATCGTAGAAGAGGTGAAACGCTCCGAGCACGGCCGTAAACGTCAGCAGGATGCCGGCGCATATCCAAAGCAACTGTTTCATGGCAGCGGGCATTAAGATTCGGTTTTCGTTTCGCGCTTGCATGCCAACTGCTGGATGGCGGCTTCGATGTCGCCGCCGAGCTTTTCGGCAAGCTCCATGAC
Organism: Alistipes finegoldii DSM 17242; assembly: GCF_000265365.1. NCBI lineage: Bacteria > Pseudomonadati > Bacteroidota > Bacteroidia > Bacteroidales > Rikenellaceae > Alistipes > Alistipes finegoldii. Next base: position 1,082,846 of record NC_018011.1, on the reverse strand, counting down.
CTGCATCTTTTCCGATTCCTCAGTGGTATAGGTCAAATATTCTTCGACCGAGGTTTCCGTGGCATAAACTGCCGACTGCACGCCTCCGAGCCCAATCCACACTTCCTTATAGCGGCGTTTAGGATCGTTCGAGAGGTTGATAGAGAGAATCTGCGCCCGCTCCTTGTCCGTCAGTCCCAGCAGACGTTGTATGCCGTCGAATTTCGAGAGGTATTTGCGCTGGTCCAAAAGGATTTTGCAGTCGGCGTTGTTGATGATCGACTCCTTGACGATGGGCGACGAGATGATGTCGTCCACCTCCTGCGTCACCACGACCGCCTCGCCGAAATACTTGCGAACGGTTTTAAACAAATACCTAATATATGCACTCATATTGGCCGAGGTGAGGGCCTTCCAGCACTCCTCGATGAGAATCATCTTGCGGACTCCTTTCAGCCGCCGCATCTTCGAGATGAAGGTCTCCATGATGATGAGCGTCACCACCGGCAGCAGCGTCCGGTTCGAGGAGATGTTGTCCAGCTCGAAGACGATGAAACGCTTGTCCAGCAAATCAAGCTGTTTGTCGGAGTTCAGCAGGTAGTCGTATTCGCCGCCCTTATAGTAAGGTTCCAGCACGTTCAGGAAATTTTCGAGGTCGAAATCCTTCTCGCGCACGCGCTTCTGCTCCAGAAGCCGCCGGTAGTCGGTTTCGACGAACTCGTAAAAGGTATCGAACGAGGGGACGATGGAGCGGTCGGTGCGGAGCTTCGAGAGGTAGAGGTTCACGGCGTTCGAGAGCGCCACCTCCTCCGAGCGCGTCGGCTCCTCGGATTCGCGTTTCCAAAGGGTCAGCAGCAGCGTCTTGAGCGACTCGCGCTTCTCCACGTCGTACACTCCGTCCTCGACATAGAAGGGATTGAAGGCGATGGGCGCCTCCTCGGTGTAGGTGAAATACACCCCGTCGCGGCCCTTGGTCTTGGCGTGAATCAGCGAGCAGAGCCCTTGGTAGGAGTTGCCCGTGTCGACCAGCAGGATATGCGAACCCTGCTCCCAGTACTGACGAACCAGATGGTTCGTCAGATAACTCTTGCCCGAGCCCGACGGTCCGAGGATAAATTTATTCCGATTCGTGATGACGCCGCGCTTCATCGGAAGATCCGAGATATCCAGATGAATCGGAATGCCCGACAGGCGGTCGGACATCTTGATTCCGAAGGGCGAGAGCGACGAGCGGTAGTTGGTCTCCCCGTTGAAAAGACAGAGGGCCTGATCGAGAAAGGTGTAGAAACTCTCCTCGGCAGGGAAGTCGGCCTCGTTGCCGGGAATCGCCGCCCAGAACAGCACCGGCACGTCCACCGTGTTGTGATGCGGCGTGCATCCCATCAGCGCGAGCTGCGAGCCCACGTCGTTGCGGATGCGCTTCAGCTCCGCTTCGTTCTCGGCCCATGCCATGACGTTGCAGTGGCACCTTACGGAGCGCAGCCCCTGCGAATGCGCCTCATTGAGGTACATTTCGATGTCGAGTAGGTCAGCCCCCTTACGGGAGCTTTCCCCTCTAAGAACCGTACGTGAGAGTTTCCCCTCATACGGCTCAAGCAATTCAAAACTTTTATTTGTAACTAAAAGCCGGCTCATAGTAACTTCCATTTATTTCTGTTAGTAATTCGGCTGCAATGATCATGTATTAGGACTTTCGCCTTTCTACTGCTCCCTGTCATTTCAGTAATTTTCCAGGGAGTTTCCCGTGTGATGTGCTTGCCACACACAGGGCAACATTGCATTTGCTGATTCCACAGGCGATAGATATATTGCTTGCCGTCTAAGTGTGCAAGCATTCTTCGGGTCTTGTATTGATCGAAGAAATCTTTCCAATCGGCATCATATGGGTTGGCCTCACTGCGGATTTTGATATGTCGCTTTATTTTCGTATCCGACAATCTCACAAGAGTGTGGTATTTATCCACTTTCCTGTTTTCAAGCGGTACGGCAAAAGTCCAGCTTCTACCTCTTACAGTGTGATAATACTTGTTGGCAATCCATCGTTTACCTTTTTTGGGATGTCTTCTGCGAGACCATCGCCATAGTTTGTTGAAAATTTGTGCATCTGTTTTACGGAAAGTTTCCGATGCAGAACACCCCTTGTAGTAGTTCGCCCATCCTCTAATGACTGGGTTTAGCAATCGTATCAAAGATTGTTGCTTAGAAGACTTGTTCTTGTCCACTATTTCACGAACCTTATCTAAAAATCTCTTTCGACTCTTCTTGGATGGTTTTGTGATAAACTTGCCTTTATATTTTCTGATATTGAACCCAAGAAAATCAAACCCTTCTTCTATATGAGTTATCTTAGTCTTTTCTTCTGATAAGGTAAGCCCTCTTGCTTGAAGAAACTCAATGACTAATGGTTTAACATGGTTCTCCAACAACTCCTTACTCTCTCCTGTGATAATAAAATCATCCGCGTAGCGAACAAGATTTATCATAGGAGTATAGTAATTTTTCTTCGAGCGGTTTATCGGAAAGCTATCGGCAAGCAGTTTTTCCAGTCCGTCCAAAGTCATATTTGCAAGAGTTGGGGAGATGATGCCGCCTTGAGGAGTTCCCTCCTCTGTCGGAAAAAGTTGCTTGTTGAAAATAAATCCACTTTTCAACCATTTACGGAGCAAAACTTTATCCATAGGGATATTGTCAAGCAACCATTCATGACTGATATGGTCGAAACAACCTTTGATATCACCTTCTAAGATCCATTGTGGGGATGTCGTCCTTGCCAGGTCATTGAAGCATTGTTGAACGGCATCTGCCGTGCTCCTTTCTTTTCTGAAACCATAAGAATTGGCATCAGCCGTTGTTTCAGCTACGGGAGCCAGTGCCATCAGATACAATGCCTGCATAGCCCGGTCTTTCATAGTTGGTATACCCAATGGTCTTAATTTCCCGTTACTCTTTCTGATATGTACTCGTCTCAGAGGTTGGGGTGTATAACCTCTCCTTTTCAGTTCGGTTATTGCACACACTTTAGCATCTGGCGTTTTCCATGTTACCATATCGACGCCAGCCGTTTTACTCCCATTATTGGAAGTTACACGTCTTACCGCTAATGCTTTAGCGTAAAACGAGTGGGTCAGTGTCCACTGCAAGGCTTTGACCTTGTTGTGGCGACCCTCTTTTTGAGCCTTTACAATACGCGCTTGTAGCTTTTGAACCGCAGCTTCGCATTTGAGCCAATTTATACTGTCCCATTTGCTCTGCGTTTGGTCAGTCGATGCACACGATTTTTAATTTCGTTCATTTGCTTTTCTCCTTTTAAAAGTTCTAAAAGTTTCTTGTAAAGAATCACCTACCGCAGAAGTCAGCCTGCTTTCGCAGCGGGATGATGTTTCAATCCCTATTCACCCCATTACAGGGTGGCATTCGCTTTTTCTGCAATCCTATACCCGCACTCCATTCGGCATTCCTTACGGTCTGCTTACCTGTCATTGGCAGGAGAAATACGGGCTTACTACGTTCCGTGCAAGTAACTTATAAGTGGGTTAGGTTCTGTCTATTACACCGGCAGTACTCTGTTCGTGTATTCCCAGAATGGAGAGGAATAACCGACTGCTTCCCTTTTGGGCTGAAGCCTATCAGTATCTTTGGCTTCTTCAACCTTACGACGTTTAGACGACAGTTCGCTTACGCTAACCATACCACCCAAGCCAAGCTCCCTGACTGTATGATACTAACAGCCATTGTCTTTCCCTCACGGTTCTGACTGCTCCTTTCGGAAGGGCTACCTTGTCTGGACAGCTTTGATACAGTATATTACTATTGGTGCATCTGTCCATAGGCTACCGTTGACGAAACAACGGGTTAAATCTAAGTTTAACAATTACTTACACAGCGACGTATCGCACCCACTCCCGGTTGATGGCGTTCGAGCGCGAATAGGCCGCCAGCGAGTTCATGTTCCGGGCCGAGGCTTCGAGCCGCTTGAGCGTTTCGTCGTGGTCGTCGAGGAAGATCACCTGATTGTAGACATGGTTGCAGGAGAGCAGCAGCCCCACGGGCGCCGCGAAGGAGAGGCGGCAGTCCGAGCGGTCGGTCGAGAGGCGTTCGTAGCGGAAATCCGTCGCCACGCTCTGCGGCAGCATGTCCAGATCGGAGAGCGTGTGCATCGAGAGGTATTTGTCCCCGATACGCATCACGTCCGGGTCGAGACGGATATCCTCGTTGACGACCGGACGCTGTTCGTCCGAGAGGGCGAAGTAACGGGCCAGCAGCCCGGCGTCGTCCGCCGTGCCGACGATCTCTGCTTCCGTAAGCCGCTCGACGCGCACGAGGCCCGAATCGTTCAGGATGCGTTCCATCTGCTCCGCGGCCTCCAGAAAGCGCGTCACGGCATCCGTGTCGCGCATCTCCCGCGGGACGATGAAGCCCCGGCACAGCACGGACGAGGCGCTGGTCTGCCGCATCCGTTCGGGCGTGGTCTTCGTAACGAACAGGTAGCACGTATGGCGCAGGTAGGGCCGCTCGTTGAAATGACGTTCGTAAGAGCGGGCGAGAAAGCTCCGCTCGGAACCCTCCTCCGGAGCCGTGTATCGTTCTTCGATAAAGAAGTCCTGTTTGTGGACGACGGTGTAATCCGGCAGCACTTTCAGGGCTTTGAGCCATGCGCCGTGCAGTGCTTCGTATTCCTCGGCCGTGAGGGTGAAGAGTTCGGGCAGTGTGACGCGGTAGGCCGCAGTGATGTCGGCGAACTTGGAGATGATGCAGTTGTTCTCGACTCTCAGAAGTGGAAATTTCGATTCCAAGGTCGAGGTTTTCAGGGTTCCGCGCATAGGATTACAGTTTTACGGTTCGACGAAAACGCAACAGCCGCCCGACGGCCCGGCGGTGAACGATGCGCCGCGGATGCCGGCGCGAGGCCATGAGCTTCTGAAGCCCGTGGGGGCCGAAACGGCGGTTCAGGTAGAAGGTGCCGCCCGTGACGGCAAGGCCGGCCGTGAGGGCGAAGAGGATGCACAGGCCCTGCGGGACGCCGCTCATGTACATTCCGGCGAAGCAGACGAAGACGCCCAGAAGCCCCGCGACGAACAGCACGAGGTACTGCGCCGTGAGTCGTAGGCTAAGAACCCGGTGCCTTGCCGTATTTCTACGGTAGGTTTCCAAGAACTCGCCTCCGAACCGTGCTTGCACCTCTCGGCGCACACGGCTCTCCACTAACATATTCAGTCTATTATCCCGTGATGTATCTTGTTGTGACAGGGAATACATACAGCTAACGTCTTTCTCTGACGTCCAATCATTTGGATTTTCCATGGCTCTTTGCCTTTTAAGTCTTTGAGTCTTTTGACGTGGTGTATTTCAATGTTTTCCGTTGCGCCACACAATTCACACTTACCCGCTTTTAACCTTTGTATAAGGCTTGATACAGTGGTATTGAAAATCGTGTTGGCTACATAATCACAACTCGCGTCCATCGCGGTTGTTTTACGCTTAAAGCTCCCGTTGAAGAATACCCGCATCTTCTTTCCTCCTTTCTTGTCCTCATAGAAAACCGCAAAATCTTTGTGATGTCGATACTTTGCGATAATCTTTCGGGCTGTCGTACTGTACTTTCGTGCAAAAGTCTTATACAGACTGTATTGCATGATGTACTTGAAAGAATTCAGGTGTGAACTGTTATTTGCGATAGAAAAATAGTTTGCAAAACCTCGGATTTCTCTGTTATAGGCATCCAGTATTTCGAGGTCGTCCAGATGTAGCAACTTTGTCCGGCTTGTGGGTTTCCATTTCGCTTTACCCTCGAATTGATGAATTTCCATCGCCTCGTAGTAGAGAAGTTTATCCCGCATTGTGGACATTGGCACTTCCAACACTACCTTTTTGCCGTAAGCCTTAATAAGTACTCCCGATTTCTCGCCTCTTAACGTCTTATCCGTGAATGGTCGGACATAGATTTCATAGCCGAGGAATTTTGCCTTTCTATTGCCGTGCGTGATTAAGGTCTTTTCTTCGGAGAGCGTCAATTTCAGTTTCTCGCCGAGGAAATTCTTAATATCCTCTTTGATGGCCTCACAGTCCGATTTACTGCCAATCACTCCGATAATAAAATCATCGGCATACCTCACATACTTAATCCGTCTATATCCCTCGTCCATTTCATCGACAGAGGGTAAGTGCATCCTGTTTTTCTGATGTTGCTTAATCGCGTCAATCAGTTCCTTCCGAGTATCTTTATCCTTGGTTTGCTTCAGCTTTGTGCCGAGCCACCAAATTTTCCTGGAATACCGTTTGTACTCAAGGTTCATTGCCCGTCTGTCGCCTCTATCGAATTGACAGGCATACTCTTTCATGTACTTATCCAGCTTGTCGAGATAGATATTAGCCAGTATCGGGCTAATGATGCCACCTTGCGGTGTTCCGCTGTATGTTCTATGAAATGTCCAATCTTCGATGTAGCCAGCTTTCAAAAATTTCCACATTAGCCGGATAAAGCGGTCGTCTGCGATACGTTCTTTCAAGATTCCGATAAGTACATCATGGTTGATGTTATCGAAGAATCCTTCAATGTCGCCCTCGATAAACCACTTGGCCGCAGTAAAATTCTTCTGCACCTGTATCAGTGCGGTGTGGCAGCTGCGTTTGGGTCGGAAACCGTGCGAGGTGTTCTCAAAACTACCTTCATAAATTGCTTCCAACAGCATTCGCAATACCTCCTGCACTAATTTGTCGTCGATAGACGGTATGCCGAGAGGTCGCATGTTCCCGTTTTTCTTCGGGATGTACGTCCTTCTTGCCGGTTTTGGTTGGTACGACTCATCTTTGAGCGCATCAATCAAATTTTCAATCCGTTTCAGGCTCATTCCGTCGATAGTTTTACCGTCGGAACCTTCCGTCATATTTCCCTGCCTACCTTGTATATTATGGTAGGCGAGGAGAAACATCTCCGAATTGAATAGAACCCTGTAGAGCCGTTCAAACTTGTAGCTCGAAACTTTGCTGTGCTCTGACAGACTGTTTAATACTCTCTCTGGATTTCTCATAATGTCTCACACATTATCCGTTAATTTGTATTAAAAATGTTAGCTGCCACCCTTCGCCATGTACGAGGCTTTCCCTCGCTCGGACTACTACGGTGGCTCCGTTGCCATACCGGATTTTCATAGGTCTGAAACCTAATAGCCTTTCGGCATTCCGGGTTAGGCAATCCACGTTTAATTCTTCGGCAACATAGCTTTGATAGATTGTCGGATACGACTTTCATCCGTTTCTGCTTATCGCAGTTGTGCTGTAACCTGTTCTGCACCCAACCCTCCAAGGTCGAATCGAGTGTGTTACAGTATGGCGTCTGTAGTTACCTTCCGCCACAGTTTCGAGTTGTGCCACTTGGACTATCGTTCAATCAATCCAGACTTTATCCTCGTATCTATCTTTCATCTCCTGATTCAGTCGCATACTTGGTAACTGTATGACTTATCAGTTTATCGGCAGGCTATACTCCCCGTCCGGTTTCCCTTTCGGATAAGCCGATCGATGATAGGCTATCGAACACTTGCCTAACGTCTTGCTATCGACGCATTTGCCAAAGAACCATTACGTGCGCGCCCTGAAACTCGACTTGACGGCCGACTCCCTTGTTCACTTGGTATTCCGCCATCGTTTAGAGGAAGAACGAACGTAAGACCGTACCGACGATCACCAGAAAGACGCATGAGAGAAACAGCGCCGTGGCGGATTTCGAAGCGTCCGGGTCACCCGACGAGAATTTCGAGTAGACGCGCACGCCGCCGACCAGTCCGAGGATTGCCGCGACGGCGAAGATCAGTTTCGTTAGCGGGTCGAAATAGGACGTTACCATGTTCGTGGCCTCGCTGATGCCGGCCATGCCGTTGCCCTGTGCAAAGCAGGCGAGTGCGGAGCACAGGGAGAAAATCATGAAAATTGCTCTTTTTTTCATCGTTCAAGTAGTTTGGTTAAGGGTGTGAAAAAGGCCGCAGCCTGCTTTGGGAGCATTCTGCGACCGGATACATCGTATTTCCTGCTGCGGAAAAGGCGTCAGCCGTATTCGTTATTCCATTTCATGTCGTAGGTCGTTTTTAATTAAGCATAGGCCCGGATGTCGAAGTTGGCAATGGCCTGCCGCTCCTCGGCCGTGGCATCGCCCATGACGGCGCTCTCTCCGAAGTCCAGCTCTCCGAGCATCGCATGAACCTCCGCGTCACGGAGTTCTGCTCTGGCGGGGAGAGCCGGAAGCGGAGGTCGGGCGCCGGCAGGCGCTTTGGGCTCCGCAAGTTCGCCGTCTTCGCCGATCGGGGGCTGCACGACAAGCCCGTTCCACGACGCCATCGCGGACTTCTCTTCCGAAGCCGGGGCAAATATAGCATCTCCGCCTGCCGGGGCGGTGCCGATGTCCGCCCCTGTCCGCTCCAGTCCGCTCCGATAGGATTTTGACACGAGAATTTCGGAACTCGGAACCAGGGATTTGGCATGTGGTGGCTCCGATCTGGAATTCCTCGGTTTGGACGGTTTCTCCCGACTCTGTCCGGGAAGACCGAAAAAATGTCGTTGGAAAAGTACGAAGCCGGCACATAGCAGGCTGATTACAATTGCGAGCATATTCATCATTATAAAAGTTCTTTTGTGTTTTGCTCTTTGTGAATGCGGTTGATATCGTCTTTATACAATTCGAGATGCTGCCGCAGGATATTCTCGACATAAGAAGTTGCGGTCATATACTCCCCGCCGATTTTCTTTACGACTTCCAGAATTTTACGTTTGGTTCCGATGCTGACATAGAGTGCTGCACGCTGCCTGATCTCCATTAAGTTCATAAAGGTCTGTTCGAAATCGGGGACGGCAGTCCTCCGACGCCGGGATTTCGGCGCCTTTGCCACCGCACCGCCGGGTTTTACATGCGCAGTGCCGGCAATGCCCTGCCCGGAGGAGGCTGCTTTCGTCATGGTTTTAAGACAGGCTGCCGCCGAAGGAATCCTAATGGCAGGTGTTTTCGTTGCGACCGCAGGCTGGAGAAGGGATGAGGTTGTCATGGCAGCTTGCCGTAAGGAAAAAGCCGGAAGCCTCCGAATAAAAATTGATGCAAGAAGCAGTGCCGTGAGGGGCGGAATACCGAATAGGTGCGGCTCGGAAAAAAGATCGTAATACACGATTCGAAAGTTTTTGGATTGTTAAACGATATTTTTGGGATTGCGTTTTTTGTAAATGCGGTTTATCTCTTCGCGGAAAACTTCGATATGATACCGCAGAATATTGTCTATATAGGCTGTTGCGGTCAGACGCTCCCCGCCGATTCTTTTGAATATTTCCAGAAGTTTGCGCTTGGTTGCCGTACCGACATACAGCGAGGCCCTGTTGTCAAAGTTTGCCGGAGCGAGAAAAGTCCGTTCGTAATCGGGTGCGGGGATCATTCGCCGATGCCGGGATTCAGACCCGTCGTCCGAAGGTGGCGATTGTTCTTCTGCATCCGAGGTCTCCCGGGGCGCATCGTGAGTATCTTCAGGTTCGTCGTCGGGGATTCGCCGGACGACTTTCGAGGTAAGAGGCGCCTGCCCGGCGATCATCTGGCGCATGAGGTCTTCGTCGACTTCGATTTTCGGTTTCTTGGCCATAATTATCGTATTTTAAGGATTTCGAGGATTTCTGCCGCCAGTGCCTCGATCTGCGCTTCGCGGGCGAAGATGCGCTCCGGAGCCAGAAGTGTCGAACGACAGATACCCGAGCCGTCGGGCAGCAGTTCCTTGTTGAATTTCGAACGGAAGGGAACATGCGTCGCCATGAGCGACAATCCGAGTTTATGAATGATCGCCTCATACTGATCGTAAAGAGGAGTACGCTCCCGACGGTCGATCATCGTCCAGAAAAGATGGGCGGCCTGCAATGAGGTGTCCTTGTCCTGAACGAATCCATGCTCTATTCCCCGTGCGAACGTAAGGGAACTCTCCATGACGAGTTTGTCGGCCTTCAAAGGAATGAAGACGGCATCTAAGGAGGAAAGTATCCGGATCACGCCCCCGGCATTTACGGTTCCCGGCAGGTCGTAGAGAATTACGCGCGGCAGATAACCGTTTTGCCGGATGCGCTCCACCTCTTCGGGAGCCTCGGGAGGCATACACTTCAGCAAGGGCCACAATTTCCGACCCGTAGCCTTGAACTGGCGTACCATCATCAGCTTGTAGTAGTCGCTGTGCTCCACGACTGCCAGTTCGCGTTCGCGCTGGGCATGGATCGACCATTGCGGATAGTCGCAGTCCACGACAAGAACGTCATGCCCCAAAGTGTAATGCAGGTAGCTGGCCAGCAATACCGTGAATGTGGATTTTCCGATGCCGCCTTTCTGATTGCAGATTGAAATGTTTACAGGTTCCATCATTTGAATATGTTAAGAATTATTTATATGGGTAATGTTTTCTATTGATGTCTGTTTCGATAAACTATCGTACATATATGGGTTTATTTATATATTTATTTTTTTAATTCTGCTCTTCTCCGCTTCCTTATCGAATCGTCTGTTTGATTGAGTAGCGAACCCGATAAATATCGACTTAATCATCCGTTTGTTTATCCGAATAATTCTTTCTGCCGCAATATACATCTTCATTTTCCAACCCGGCTGCGATGTCCGCTCCAGTCCGCTCCAGTCCGCACCGATGGATTTTTTTTGCCCCGAAACGGTTGTAATATTGCACCGGGAACAGACCCGGCCCCGGAAGCCGTAATGGAGGATTTTCGAAATTTCGGTCAGAGATTCTCCGGCGCGGATTTTTCGCCTCACTTGAGGCGAGCGAGCTGTACCTTTGTATGCCGAAAAGTTTTTCGGCATACGAAAGGTGCTCGCTCTGCGAGGCTGGGTGGCGTTCCCGAGTCACGCCACTTAAACTACCAGACTGATGACAACCACGAAAAAGAGGATCGGACGCCCGACAACGACAGATCCCAGAGTCCACAGGTATAATTTCAAACTCACCACGGAAGAGAATATCCGCTTTAAGCAGATGCTTTGTAAGGCAGGATTGGAGCATAACCGCAGCCGGTTTATCGTCAAAAGAATCTTCAACGAGGAGTTCGTCGTCGTCAAACGCGACCCATCGAAGACACAATTCGTCGCCCGGCTGAATGATTTTTATTTCCAATTCCAGAAACTTGCGAACAACTACAACCAGATTGTAAAGGCCATCAATGCGCACTTCTCCAACGTCGCGATCCCGCATCAGATCGCTGCATTGGAACAGCGAACGAGAGAGCTGAAAGCCCTCAGTATCGAGATTCTGAACCTCGCAAAACAAGCTAAGGAGTGGTTGCGAATATAAGATCGGGCTCCTCGCCCGGTGGGGCTTTGCGCTATAACAAGGAGAAAGTGGATAAGGATGAAGCCGAGGTGCTGCTTTGGCAGAAGATGCTCGAACCGTTCGATAAACACGGACGACTGGATATCGATGCCTGCATGGATAGTTTCTGGCCCTACCTCGAAGCCAACCGCAGAACGACCAATACGGTCTTCCATGCTTCGCTGAACCCTTCACCGGAAGACAGGCTGACAGACGAACAGTTGCGGGAAATCGCAAATGAATACATGCAGAAGATGGGTTACGGAGATCAGCCCTATATCGTCTTCAAACATAAGGACATTGATCGGCAGCACCTCCACATCGTATCGTTGCGCGTCGATGAGAAAGGCTGTAAACTACCACACGATTTCGAAGCCCGTCGTTCTGCGGAAATTACCCGCGATTTGGAACATAAGTACAACCTCCATCCGGCGGTCAAAGGTCAGGAACAGAGGGACACTCCCGATCTTCGGAAAGTAAATTATAAGGCGGGAAACGTCAAACAACAGATCTCATCCGTCGTCAGGTTGTGCCTGCGGAATTATAAATGCTCGTCCTACGGCGAGTTCCGCACGCTGCTGGAACTGTTCAACGTCTCAGTCGAGGAACGTACGGGAACGATCGAAGGCAGAAATTATGCGGGTATTGTCTACGGAGCCATGACCGACGACGGCTATGGAACGGGTACGCCCTTCAAGTCGAGTAAAATAGGGAAAGACGTAGGTTATAATGCCCTGCAAACGTATTATGCAAAATCAAAGGAAAAACTGAAAGCACCGGGAGCGCTCGACCATTTGCGCCATACGGTCAAAGATGCCATGAGTTCGCACAATACACGGGACGAGTTCCGGCAACTGTTGAAGGTGGACGGTATCGACACTGTATTCCGTATCAACCCCGTGGGCAGAATCTACGGCGTAACGTTTATCGACCACACCAATGGCATTGTCGCCAACGGTTCGGTGCTGGGAAAAGAATTCTCGGCCCGTGTTTTCAACGAGCTGTTCCCGACCTCCCAAAAAGAAGATCAACACGCGGAACGCCAATACGAACAACGAAGCCGCACGGCAAATCCTGTCTCAGGAGTTGTCGACACGCTGTTGGACTTGGCCGATGCGCGGGCTTATGAAGAACAGCAAAGAATCCAGCGACGGCGGCGAAAGAAACAGCGGTTTTGACCTATTCTTCCATGGATGCTCGCTACATCCGATTGCCTTTTGCGTAGCCCGTGCCGCTTTCCATCCGGAATACCGCCCGCTCCTGCAAACTGCCCCGTAAACCACTGTCAACACATACACCGCATCATATACCGTCCCGCCTGATGCCTTCGATAAGAGGGTAGGGCGCCGGAGCTTATCTGCCGAGTACAAAGCGTTCACCAGCTTCCGGGTAAGATGCTTTTCACACAAGACCCGGACATTCCTTGACTGACCTTGACTGAAACGGCCTTTATCCGTTCCATATTACATTATCCGCATTGTGGAAGAATCCGCAAACAAGAGTCAGATACTCAGGCAGCCGTCCCTCCTCGCCCCATTTTAGTTCGATGCCGAACAGTTCGGAGGTTGTGCGTACGATGTCGAATCCACACGCTTCGAGCGACGGCCTCACCAAGTTGGGATGACGGCAGGGCTTTCCATCAGTGCGCGTGCAGGTTCCCTTCGGGCAGTAAAGACAGCTTCCGACATAGGTAAACGCTCGTCCGTCGTATTGGTGTTCCATTTCGAGTAGCCGCTGTTCGAGCCGGATACGTTCGGCGCGGATCAACGTCATTGAATCCGAGATCGGAAGATTGGGAACGAGCGGGGTGATTTTTGTGGCGACGAGCAATGCGGAAGTATATTCCGCAAAGTATTCCCCGACATCGAATCGGAATGGCGGACACCCCCAACTGCGGCCGTAGTTGGGGGCAGGCGATACAATAATTCCCGATACGTTCGACATCGCGGAAGCGCGCAATGTAGTCGGAAACGGACAGCGATGCAGTAAAATCTTCGGCCGTGTAGCAGGGATGGAATTCCATAAGATAAAAAATAAACGTTTCTTCCGACTTCATCGGTTTTGCAGTGAAAAAATCGGAGTTCGAAATGGCATTTCAAAATAAACCGTTATCTTTGCCCTCAGATTTGGTTTCCTGTTCCCCGTACAGGGGAGGGAATGAAAAGGGAATCGGGTGTAAATCCCGGACAGTCCCGCTGCTGTGAAGCTCCGCAGAAAGTTCCGAACATCTTAGCCACTGGTCTTACGACCGGGAAGGCTTCGGAACAGGAGTCAGTCAGAAGACCTGCCAGATCGATTCGACGTCGGAGGACCCCGAGGAATGGGCATTCGATATCGGTTGTGTATTGCATGATAATTTTAATTCCGAGGTTGTTCTTGGGGCTGCTGTGCCGTTTTCGGCACACGGGTTTCGCTTTGCGGGGACAGCTCGGCCTAAAACGGGATTCGGTATGGAATTGCTCGAAAGGTTGTTGTTTGGTTCCGAGTCGCTTTGGGGAGGCGGTGTGGCTCATTCGGTGCTGGTGCTGGCGTTGGTCGTCGCCTTCGGCATTGTTCTGGGCAAGGTGAAGGTTGCCGGAGTGTCGCTGGGCGTAACGGGCATTCTGTTCGTCGGCATTGCCTTCAGTTATTTCGGCATGAACATCGACCAACATCTGATGCACTTCCTCAAAGAGTTCGGCCTGATTCTCTTCGTCTATTCTATCGGTTTGCAGGTCGGACCGGGATTTTTCTCCTCCTTCCGCAAGGGCGGCATCACGCTCAACAAACTGGCTGTGCTGGTTGTGGCACTCGGCATCGTTACGACGGTTGCCCTCTATTATGTCACCGGACTTCCCATGACGACGATGGTCGGCGTGATGTCGGGCGCCGTTACGAATACGCCCGGTCTGGGCGCCGCGCAGCAGGCTTTCAGCGACATGCATGCCGGGGCCGATGCGCCTGATATCGCAATGGGTTATGCGCTGGCTTATCCGCTCGGTGTCGTCGGAGCCATCCTGACCCTGCTGGCACTGCGCTGCCTGCTGCGCATCGACGTGCGGCAGGAGGAAGAGGCGGCCGGGCTGGGCACGGACGTTCTGAAAGACCTGACGACCCGGCGGATCTCCGTCGAAGTCTGCAATCCGGCCATCGAGGGCAAAAGCATCTCCGGAATACGGCATCTGGCCCTGCGCGACTTCGTTGTGTCGCGCATCTGCCGTCCGGGCGGAGCTCCCGAACTGGCCGACGCTGCGACGACGCTCCGCTGCGGCGACCGGATTTTGCTCGTGGCGGCGCCCAAGGATGTCGAGGCGCTGGTCGCTCTGCTCGGCCGCGAAGTGGACGCCGAGCAGATGATACAGGACCCGAAGATGATCTCGCGGCGCATCCTGATCACCAAACCCGAGCTGAACGGCAAGACGCTCGCCGAACTGCGCGTCCGCTCGTCGAGCGGCGTCACCATCACGCGCATCAACCGTTCGGGCATCGACCTGGTGGCGGCGGGGAACTTGCAGTTGCAGCTGGGCGACCGGGTGACGGTCGTGGGCTCCGAACTGTCGGTGGCCCATGCCGAACGGCTTTTCGGCAACTCGCTCAAACGGCTCAACCATCCCAATCTGATCCCCATTTTCATCGGCATTGCGTTGGGTGTCGTCCTGGGCAGCATTTCGTTCTGGATTCCGGGGGTGCCCCAGCCCGTGAAACTGGGGCTGGCCGGCGGTCCGCTGATCGTCGCCATCCTGATCGGCCGCTACGGGCCGCATTACCGGCTCATCACCTACACGACGATGTCGGCCAATCTGATGCTGCGCGAAGTGGGCATTTCGCTCTTCCTCGCGGGCGTGGGGCTGGGTGCGGGCGAGGATTTCGTGCCGACGCTCGTCGCGGGCGGATATGTCTGGATCGCCTACGGCGCCGTGATCACGGTCGTGCCGCTGCTGCTGGCGGGCATTTTCGGACGCTATCGCTACAAACTCAACTACTATACGCTGATCGGCGTGCTTTCGGGCGCCTCGACCAATCCGTCGGCGCTGGCCTATTCGACCGAACAGACCACCTCCGACGCCCCTTCGGTGGGATATGCCACGGTCTACCCGTTGTCGATGTTCCTGCGGGTGTTGGCGGCTCAGCTTTTAATTTTGATTTTCAGATAACCCCAAAAAGGCGCGGCGAACAAAGACCCGTTACTGCCATAACAAGTCATTGCATAGAGATTAGTAGTCGGCCGCGCCTTTTTCTAAAATAACAGTTATGAATATCTTACTGTATGGAGTTCCGGCCGCGACGGCCGAAGAAATCGCCGGACGATACGGCCTGAAAGTGGTGAATTCACCCGACAAGTTCGACGTGTCGGGCACGATGATGCTGGTTCCGCCGATCGATGCTCCGCGCTACCTTCTGGCTTTCTACAACGCCATGCTGCGCCACGAAGAGGATGTCGATGCGGTCATTATCTGCGGTGCGGAATCCTGTGCCGTCGTCAGTACGGTGCAGTATTGCACCCCGCAGGGGAAATTCTTTACCATATGCGGCGATCTCGACGGAGAGGAGCTGGAGTCGGAACTCTGTGGGCTTCTCGATTCGCTTTTCGCCGAAGGCAACCGTATCAATTTTTAGCTGTGGAAAGCAGTGGTATTACACGCAAGGTATCCTATCGTGTGATGGAATCGACCGTTGATTATTCGAGACGCCGATAGTAATATAATGCCCGGTCGCCTGTGAAAGGCTGCCGCTTAATAGGACGGCGTTCGAACGTGAAAAGACCGACAATCATCGTTTGCCGGTCTTTTCACGAGACTTGGAATCAGTCTGTTGTTTCGGCATTATTAGGATAATAAAAGAGAGGACTATATTTTGACCAAAATACGGAACTGCCGCCCCATGTGGCATAAACCCGATAAATTCTCAAAAGTTCTTTTTCAACGGTATCTTCCCCGCATCTCTCTTCTTATCTCCATGTCGTTTCTCTGTTTTAATAGGGTGCCACCAAGAGGGCGTCACATTTTACCGACATCTTTTGTGCAAAAAAAAAACACATTTGTCGAACGTTTTTACACCCTGACAGCGATAATTTACGCTCCGCCGTGACTTTTGCGACGGAAAATCCCCCTTCCCGGAAAAATCGAAAAAAGGCCCCCGAACGGCAGCGACGGCAAAAGCCTTTGAAATGACCTTGCTTCGGACTCTTTCCGTGGGATGCGGCATTTTTCGAAAACAGCTGCTTGGAAAATACGATATATTAGGGCGCCGGAGCTTCCCTGCCGGGGCAGGGCGATCTCCGGCTTCCGGGAGGAGCTTTCCTCGCGGAGCTCGGACGATCTCCTCCCGTTCCCTGCGGGGACGTCCTCCCTGCGCTCGGACGTATTTCGTTAGCCCCCCCCCTCCCAAGAAAATGCGGAAAGGGTTGTTTCGCATCCTGCATGATCCCCTTTTTCCGGGTTGTTCCAACCGGTGCTCGACAGCATCGGTTTTTCTTTTGATTGCCGCCTGTTTTCTCCCGCACAATGTCGTGTTTGTGTAATTTTCGGCAAGCCTGTTTGGCCCATGTGCCTTATAAACAGGCTCTTTTGTCGGATTTACGAAATTTTTTGTCGCGTTTTCGAAAACATAATTGGTGTAAGATATTGTAATTTTGCCATCAAAAACCAGAAGTTTGATCCTTATGCCCCTTTGCGACATAGAAACTCACTTGGACTGCGAGAATTACGCTTCGGATTCGACCTCTCTTTTCCGACAGTACCGGTTGTCGGCGGGCGAGGTGCTGTCGTTTCAGGACGAGAACCGTAGCGTGCTGCTCTACATCGCCGAAGGTCGCCTGCTCGTGGAGTGGGGGCTTTTCCCGCCTCAGTGTGTCGGGGTGGGTGCGTTGCTTCTCGTTCCCAAGAATCTTCGCTTCTCAGGTGCGTCCGTATCCGGCAGCCGCTTAGTGGCCTGCTTCTTTTCTGGGCAGCTGCCGCTTTGCAACAAATACTCTTTCTTGGATTTGTCGCGCGAGGTCTGTAAAAATCCCCCCCCCTCCGAACTGTTCCGCAATTAACAGTTAAAGAGCCTGTTGCGGCATTTTTCTCGTCGTTGTCCGGGGCTTTGGACGACGGCCTGAACTGCATCCATTACCATAAGGTCAAACAGGAGGAGTTGTGTATTCTTCTTCGCGGCTACCACGCGCCGGAAGAGTTGTACGCCCTGTTGCATTATGTCGTGGGCTATAACGACAACTTCAAGGATTTCATCTTCCAGCATTACCGCGATGTCTGCGACGTGAGGGGCTTTGCGGCCCTCGCGAACATGAGCGTGCGCAGTTTCCAACGCAAGTTCAAGGCCGAATTCAAACGCTCGGTGCACGAGTGGCTCAACGAGCGCCGTGCCGAGCATATCTTTCACGAGATTCGCAATACGGATAAGTGCATCGCCGAGATCGCTGCGGACTACGGGTTTGCTACGCCTTCCTACTTTACCACTTTCTGCAAACAATACTTCGGACAGACGCCTACGCGGCTTCGTCGCCGTTCGGAGCTCTTGCATGCCGATTCTTGGGGCGGGCGTCTCTCCGTCGCCGGACCGTCCGTAATGGATCGGACCCGTGAGGTGGCCGACACGTATCGAACCTCCAAGGATGATTGAAAAACAATATTTGCTGCTTATGAGAATAAAGAGACTGATTTTATCATTGTTGCTGCTCGCATGCGGTTCTTGGGTTTCCGGAGGGGAATTACTCTCCGCAGACCCGGTGGGTGCCGGCGTCGATACGTTGGAGCGCTCGCGGACCTGCCGTGAGGTCGGCTTGAAGACGAACCTGATTTACGACGCGGCGGCCACGGTCAATCTGGGCGTGGAATTCCCGCTCGGCCGCAGGTGGTCGATGGACGTGTCCGGCAACTACAACGGGTGGACGCTGAGCGATAACCGCAAGTGGAAACACTGGATGGTGCAGCCGGAGTTCCGCTTCTGGACCAAGGCCCGGCAGCGGGGCCATTTTGTGGGCATACACCTGCTGGGCGGGGAGTACAACCTTAATAAGGTGCACCTTCCGTTTAACTTCTATCCCTCCACCGGCGCACAGCGTCATGAGGGGTGGGCTGCCGGCGCCGGCCTTACGTACGGTTACCGGTGGAACTTCTCCGAACGGTGGGGTATGGAGGGCCAGATCGGCGTGGGTTATATCTATACCGAGTATGACGAGTATTGCCCGAATAACTGCGGGGTGCGCATCGGTTCCGGTACGAAGCATTACGTCGGTCCCACGAAGTTGGCGCTGAATCTCATTTACCGTTTCGGGAAGAAGAAACGCATGGCCGAGGCCGCCCGCCTCGCTGCGCTCAACGCTCCGAAGCCCATCATCGAGGAGCGCATCGTGCGCGACACGGTTATCATTCGTGATACCGTCGTTATCCATGCTTCTGAGCCACCCCGAATGTTCCGCAACGAAACTTACGTCCTGCATTTGCAGTACGAGGCTGGCAGCGCCAAAATCGTGCGTACACTGGCCGACAATGGGGAGCGCCTGGCCGCTTTCAAAGAGTTCATTGACCGGATACAGGGAGATTCGACGGTCGTCATCCAGCGTATTTCTTTGACGGGTTACTGTTCGATCGAAGGTACGGCCCAATACAACGACCGGCTGTCGAGCACCCGTGCACACAGTCTTCAGGAATACCTGCTGGACTTCTATCCGTGGATGAAGGACATCATGCACACGGCCGGCCGCGGAGAGGATTGGAGCGGTCTGCTGCGTCTGGTCGAACAGAGCGACAATACGGCGTGGAAGAACGCTATCGAGCGCATCATCCTCAATACGGGCGTTTACGAAGGCCGCGAACGCAAACTGATGGATCTCTATGGCGGAGAGCCTTACCGGTGGATGTTCCGGGAGTTCTTCCCCGAACTGCGGCGCATCGAGTGCAAGGTGGAATACGAGGTCAAGACGGAGTGACGGACCCCGTGCGGGCGACGGACGAACAATCCTGACGACAAGATACATTAATAACTATTTTTTCACTTTTTTTTAATCACTTTTTAAATTTATTTTTATGAAAACCAAATCGATTATCGCTGGCATGCTTTCGACGATGCTGCTGGCTGTAGGATGCAACAAGGAAGACGGTGGCAACCGTGTTACCCCGGAAGCCGGAGTCAAGACGTACGCTTCGTTCTCGGTGTCTCTTCTGAATCAGAGTACGCGCGCCGCTTCCACCGATCCCAACGCCGTAGCAACAGAGACAAAAATCAGCGACCTCAACATCTACATCTTCAACGGCGGGGTCTTGGAGACTAAGGGCCGGATTACTCTGAATACAGACAATAAAGGCACTACGGCCCTCGCTACGACTACCGGCACCAAGACGATCTACGCCGTGGCCAACTACAACAATGCTCAGGGAGCTATCGGCTCGCTGCAGAGCGATTTCGAGAAACAGTTGATCGCTGCTACGGATATCGCCGAAGAGAACGGCTTCTTCATGGCCGGTAAGACGGAAGCTACCCTGACCGAGCGGACGGAGGATGAGGCTACCCAAGACGCCAATCTCATCAAGATCTCCGTCGCTCGCGGCGCCGCCAAAGTGCAGATGCAGTTCGTGACTAACGTTCCCGTGAAGCCGGTCGTTAATGCCACCGTCGCCGATGCCAAGTTCACGCTGGCACAGCAGAATTCCCAGACGTACCTCGCCAAACTCACTGCAGGAGAGTTCTCGCCCAAGGGTAAAACCGCCGAGCAGACCGATGCTGACAGAGACGGCACTTACGACCACCTGACGAAACTGCAGACAGACGCTATCAAGTGGACGAACGGTTTGACGACGTATGACAATACCTTCGCTAATTCGCAGTACCTGGCCGAGAACGTCAACGAGGCTCCGACTACCGGTAATACCTCTTACGTGCTGGTCAGCCTGCAGGTTACTCCCCAGGCAACAGCAGACGCTACCGGTAATGTAACCCAAACAGCCTTGACGCCCGGCACAACATTCTACGTGCTGGCCAAGAAAGAACTCGCTTCGGGTAAGATCACCTTCGCCCTCAAAGACAACCAGATCCTCTATTTCAAACAAGAGGCCGATGCTACTACGTACAAGGCTACGCAGGGCGAACTGGTTGATTACGAGGTGCTGACATATACCAATGGTATAAGCTACTACCGCCTCAATATCCGCGACATCCGCGAGACCACTCTGACCAAGAAGTACGCTGTGAACCGCAACCATTACTACAAGGTCAATATTACCGAGATCAGCAACCTGGGCTTCAATACTGCCGCTGGTACGATTCCGACCGAACCGACCACTCCGCTGGAAACCCAGACCCACATCTCGGCCGACATCACGATCGAACCGTGGACGGTAGTGGATATGAACGAGCCGCTGGGCTAACCAATCCG
This sequence comes from Alistipes finegoldii DSM 17242, assembly GCF_000265365.1. Classification (NCBI taxonomy): domain Bacteria; kingdom Pseudomonadati; phylum Bacteroidota; class Bacteroidia; order Bacteroidales; family Rikenellaceae; genus Alistipes; species Alistipes finegoldii. The sequence goes on along the minus strand of NC_018011.1, from coordinate 1,062,188 downwards.
CACAACTATGCAGAAAAAGGCTTTGTATGTAATGAGAAGAGCGCTCCTCCTTTTCGGAGGGGCCTCCTTCCTTTGCGGTTGTGTCCGGGATAACCGGGACGACTGCCTTTTTCCGCTTCGCCTGCAGTTCAGCTATACCTACAACCGCGAAGGCCGGGACCTTTTCTCCGCCGAGGTCGAACAGGTGCGCCTGTACCTGTTCGATTCCCGGAGCGGGGAACTGAAAGCCTCGGCCGTCGCCCGCAGCAAGGACCTCGGGCCGGACAATACGTTCACATGGAACGTGGCCCCCGGCTCCTACCATGCCGTAGCATGGGGATGTTCGGAAGGCGAACGATACCGGGTCCTTTCGAGCGAACGGTTTCCGCAAAGCCGCCTGTCGATACAGACCCTCTCTGACGGGTCGAGCATCGAGCAGAAGCCCGAACACCTGTGGTACGAGATCGGCCGCGGACTGACCGTCACCGGCGAGTTGCAGGCTCCGCATCCGATGGACCTGCACAAACTGAGCAACGACGTGCGCGTCGAGGTTTCGGGCCTTCGGGACGAGCAGTTTCCGAGGCTCTCCTGCACGATCAGCGCGTCGAACGGGACGTACGACTTTGAAGGCCGCACGCGGGACGAAAACCCCGTGGTGTGGCTTCCGGAATCGAGTCGGGAGAGCGACCGCTCCATCCATAAGTTCACGGTGCTGCGTCTGGCCGAGGGCGACGACTCGCGGCTGCACGTCGAGGTGCTTCCCGACGACAGCGGACGGGGCCTCTCCGGCGTGATCTTCGACGGGAGCCTCTCGGAACTGCTGTCGGCCAATCCCGCCGTGGACCTCGACCTGGACGACGAGTTCGTCATACGTCTGGAGTCGCAGCTTCAGCCCGACGGCAACTTCAGCGTCGCAATCTTCGTGAACGACTGGCACGTTATCGACATGAACGGCGGTCTGTGATAGCTGGACACAGAGAAGTGGACTAACAGAGAACAAGATGATAGACATTAAGAAATATACCAAAGGCAAATGCACAGTGAGATGGCTGATCGCCGTCTTGTGCGTTCTCGCGGTTTCGTGCGTGCGCGACGGCGAAGATCCGATGCCGGACGGTCCCTCTGCGGGGAACTCCGTGCGGGTCGAGATCCTGCTCCGGGCGCCCGAGTCCGGGAGCATCAGCCGTGCGCTGACCGCCGGGGACGAAACCCGCATCGACAACGTGCTCGTGCTGTTCTTCCGGAAGGACGGGCTGAAGCTGCATTCCGTGGCCAAGGGCAGCAAGCTGACCGCCAAGCCCGATGACGGCAAAACGTACACGTTCGAGACGAGCTTCTCCGTAGAGAGCGCCCTCGCCTCCGAGCCGTTCACGTGCATCGTGCTGGCCAACGTCGCCGACAGGTACGATGCCCAGACATGGCAGTCGTGGCGGGGAAAGACCTACGAAGCCCTGCAAGCGGAACTCATGCAGTCCGTGACGGACAAACTCCATGCGGACAACACCGCAGGCTTCGCCATGTGGGGCAAGGCCAACGAGGACCTCATCCCATCGACACCGCAGCAGAAACTTTCCGTACCGCTGCTTCGCAGCGTCGCCCGCGTGGACGTCGCCGTGGGTGAGAAAGTCTCGAACTTCACGCTCACGGAGGTTCACATCTACAAGCCCAACAACAGGCTGTCGGTGATGCCTAAGCTGGACAGCTACGATGCCTCCGGACACAAGGTTACGACCCCGTCCGTACCTGCCGGAACGACCATACTCACCCCGAACTGGAAGTACGTCGTTGCCGGAAACCAGATCGACTACTCGATCTATATTCCGGAATCGGACGTCATCCTGAAGGGCGACGGCACGCCCGGGGACGTCAACCACCTGAACCGCTGCGCCATTGTGGTGGGCGGGAAATACCCGGATGGGAACGCCCCGACCACCTACTACCGCATCGACTTCAAGGAGGGAACCCCGGCCAGTGGCGGCACTCCGTCGGGCAAGCTGATGGACGTGCTGCGCAACCACCGTTACAACGTCCGCATCACGCAGGTGATGGGACGTGGCGAGGAGACTCCCGACAAGGCTTACGAGTCCCGGACGGCGGACGTCACCGCCGAGATCATCACCTGGACGGACAACAACCAGAACATCGCCTTCGACGGGACGAACTGGGCGTCCGTGGAGCGTAAGGAGGTGCACCTGAACGACGGACAGGGCGTCGAGGCGCTGCTGCAACTGCTGAGCAACGTCAAGCCGTCGCAGTGGAGCATGCAGTTCTCGCTGCCGAACGGCACTGCCACCAGCGCGGAACTGACCGATGCCTCCGTTTCGGGCAGCCACTTCGAGGTGACCAAGCCCGCCGACAGCCCCGACGCCGTGACCGATCAGGGAGGCAAGCTGACCATCCGTACGAAAGAGGCCTTGCCCGCAGGCAGCCAAAAGCGGCACGAGGTGCTGACGATCCGCATCGGACGGCTCGAACTGGTGGTCAACCTGTACCAACACCCCTATTCGGACACCGAGTGGGAGAACGGGGGCGACGTCGAGAACGACTTTTAGACACCCTATCCGGGTCAATGTATATAAAAAAACATTAGAATGACATGCAAAACAGAATGAAATACCGATTCGGCGGCCGCCTCGGCAAGTTCCTCGCGGGATTGCTGGTCTCCGCCGCCGTTGCGGGGTGCGTGCGGGACGATACGGATCCGCTCGCAGGCCCCGATGCGGGCAGTTCCGGGGAGTTGCGTATAGCTTTCTCGATCGACGGCATGGAGGCGGTCACGCGCGCCGTGGCCACCGACCCTCACGAACGCAACCTGAAGGACGTGCACGTGCTGTTCTTCACCCAGGACGGCAACTACATCACCTACCAGCACGCCAACGTCTCCGCCGGGTCGAGCTACGTCTCGTTCCCGATCCCGAAGGGCCTGACGGCCGGTGAATCGTACCGGACGCTGGTGATCGGCAACGCCCACGACCACGTGCCCACGGGTTACAGCACCTTCGACGCTTATCTGAACCAGACCGCCGCCAGCGGCAGCTATCAGACCATCCGGCAGGACCTCTACGCCGTGGTGAACTCCGTTCACCTGGAAGGTTCGGGCGCCTCGGGTTCCATCGTCCTGCCCATGTGGGGCGAGGTGCAGGACGGACTGGGCAACGAGAGCGACCTGAGCTTCTCGGGCAACGCCCAGTCGGGCTACACCTTTTCGGGCACCCTCCGCTTCTGGCGGAGCGTATGCCGTCTCGACCTGCGGCATGACGCCGCTAAAGACCTTATCATCGAGAAGGTCAAGCTGGTGCATTTCCGCAAGGGAGGCTACTACTTCCATAACGACGTGCCGTGGGCTCCCGCCAGCGGGGAGGAACTGGGCGGCATCAACGACGGCAAGTGGATTACCGTGGGAACTCCTGCCGACCTGACAGACGGTTCCAAGCGTCAGGAGGTGAGGGCGCAGATCTACGCCTTTCCGAACATGGTGCCCGTGGTCGTGCAGAACGACAAGGCTACCACCTACCTGATGATCGCCGGATACTATCAGGACGGCACGGTGAATACGGCCTCCAACCCCAAGCAAAAGCTGACCTATTACCGCTTCAACATGGCCGAGAACGGCCGCAGCCAGCTTCTGCGCCGCAACCACTTCTACCGGGGCATCATCAACCGCGTGAGCGGCCCCGGGGCTTCGAGCGAGAGCGAGGCCGAGGACGCCAGCGCACCGTTGCTCGACTACACGGTCAGCGACTCATGGAAGGACGACGACAATACGACCGTCACCGACGAGCGGGGCAACTTCCTGACCATTTCCCGCGCCATGGTTTCGTTCGCCGGGGAGAAAGACCTCAGCGAGACGGTCAAGGTGCAGGTCAAGGAGGGACTTACGTGGAAGGTCGAGTGGATTCAGAACGCTGCCGATGCCCCGGACTACGCCAAGTTTACCTACGTGCGCAGCAACGACAACGGGTCGTTCTCGATCCGCACGAAAGAGGACAACGCCACCGAATTTTTACGCAAGGCGCGTCTGGCCGTCAAGGCTACCGGCGGCACCGTGAACCCGAGTAGTCCGCTGACGGCCGTGATCGACGTAATGCAGCTTTCGTCCAAGGACGAGGTAAAGGTGCTGATGGTGGACAACCAGATCGGGACCGTCCAATACAGAGCTCCCGGGTCGGGCGGCACGCTCCGCATGCAGGTGCAGACCGGCTCCAAGCGGTCGCAATGGACGGTGGCCGACGTGGATAACAGCTGCAGCAATATCGGCGTCACATGGACTGCATCGGGCGCCAACGGCGGTATGCTCGAAGTGGACGTTCCGACCAATATTTCCGCTGGTGAGAGAACCTTCACGCTGAAAGTCTCCCGAATGAATTATACCGGGACCTTGGACGCGGAGACCCCTCCGGTGACGCTGACCTTCGTCCAGCCCAAATCGGACTACCTGCTGACCGTGACACCTTCGGTTCCCGAAGGTCAGGACGGACTGGTCATCAACGGATTCGACCCCACGGTCACGACGGTGAAGAGCGGCATCTCGGTGCAGAAGAAGTTCATAGTCAATCTGGCCGATCCCACGAACTACCAATATAGCGTGGAATCCGACTTCAACAAGGATTACGACTTGTTCCTCTCCAAAGACAGGGCTGACAACAGCACGATCACGGCAGGATGGACCGCAAATGGGACGTGTTTAAACAAACTCACAGGATTACAGAACGGCGAATCGTTCTACGTCAACGTGTTCCGAACGGGCCCCGGCGACCCTACGATCAGAGGTACGATCACGATCAAAGCCGAACCGAAAAGCGCGGATAAAGGCCAGCCGCAGACACTCTCCATAACCATTTCGATCAAGACGTCATGCATCGTAAACGACGTGTTGATTAAAGACGGGGCGAATTATCTGCTGGTTGCCGACCGGAACGTAGGTACCCCTATGCGTATCGCCAACGGCGGCAATAACTTCACATACGCAAAATACTTTACCAATGATCTGAAGATGGACATTACTGGCGCCGGGAAGCAAAATGACAACAAAGACTGGAAGGGCGAGTATTATCCGTGGAGTGACGCAGGCGGCAAAATCGGCGCCGGAACCGCGAACTTTGTCGAGAAGTATTGGCTTATCGGGGATGACGCCGACGGCAGCACGAACATGGATGAAGACGGCAAGTTCTCGCCGTGGTATAAGACCGCCGACAAGTCGAAATGGGTCGTTCCGACACAGGCTCACTTGAATCTGGTCAGCACGAAACTTATTTTCTCCAAACAGCGTGCGTTCCTCGTTTCCGAAACCAGAGATAAGGTGTCGGGCGATTATATCGGCTGTTATTTTCCTCTTGCCGGCTACGGTGGCATCCCGGCTAGCGTCAACGGCTATTACTGGTCGGCTACGACCAACAGCAGCAGCACCGCGTTCTACATGAGCGTTACGCCTACCGGTTCATCGGTGACGAACTACGCCAAGACGAACTTGTATTCCGTGCGTTGTGTCCGTAGCGTGTCGGCTGACGAGTTTAACTCGGCGACGACACGGTAGTGTGTGCGAAAATTCGATTGATTGGATTATTACCCTGCGGCTTGTAGGCCGCAGGGTTGAAATACGCCCTTTGGGCGTCGAAAATTTTTTTGAAAAATGACCATTCAGGAAAAATTATCCTCTTTCGATGCCGCGCAGCCGCGAATGCACGTTTTTCACGAGGGAATGTTCGCCAAACTCTACAACGAGTCGGCTTTTCTTTTCACCGAACACGTGCGGCGCTACAAGGTCAACGTGACGGATTGCAAGCGGGGGCGTTACTACTCGCTGGGATTTCCGTTTTTCGCCCTCGGCGAGGTGTTCGGCGAAAACTCCGAGTGGATCCAGACCGAAATCAGCGAGGATTATCGGATTTACGGCGCCCCGGCCTTGGGATTCGATGCGCAGGAGTACGATGCTTGGTGCCGCGAGGCCGAGCGTGCGGCTGCCGAGGCGGACGCCCGCAAGGCGGCCCGGACCCCGAAGGCGGCGAATGCCGCACCGCAGGCCGAAGTGCGCTCCGGGAAGGAAGGCGGGGATACTCCTGCCATTCTCCCGCAGACCTGTACGCCGGATTCGATGCGCGCTATCCTTGCCGACGTGCTGCGCTTCCGCTTGGAGAGCGCCTCGCCGCTGGAGTGCATGCTGTTCCTGCAATCGGTTCAAAAGAGATGCTATGGCGCACTACCAGAATCTTCCGGTATTTAAGGATGCCTACGATCTGCTGCTGCGCGTCTATACGGTCAGCCGGACGTTCCAGCGCGATTTCCGCTACACGATCGGCGAGGACCTGAAAAAGATGCTGATGACGATGATGCTCTGCCTGTTCCGGGCCAACCGAAGCCGCGAAAAACTCTGCGAGGTGGCGCTGTGTCGGGAGCATATCGAGGAGGTGAAGATCTACCTGCGGATTCTTCACGACCTGAAACAGCTTTCGCTCAAACAATACGTGTTGTTGAGCGAGCGGTCCGAGGCGATTTCCAAGCAACTGGCCGCATGGGACAAATACCTGACCAAAAACGCTGTCGTCCGCAGGGACGGGGGCGAATCGAACGATCTTTGAAAACACTTGCAGAGGGTTTCGTGCCGGAATCCGCGTCATCCTGCGGGGTGTATGCGGAGCGAGCCGTGCCTGTTCAGTAACCCGCCGGAGTTTCAGCGGGCTTGTCCGGTCCCTTTTCGGGTCGGCGACGCCCGCTGCTTTTCGGCTCCGGTACTGTTTCGTCGGTCGCCCCGACGAAGCCGCCGCGACGACTCTTCCTGCGGTGCGGGCTTCGCTCCCGCCGCCGTTTCGTCGCCCGGGCTCACAGCGGTTGCTTCGGGTTTTCCTCTTGCCGGCAACGGTGGCAACCCGGCTAACGTCAACGGCTATTACTGGTCGGCTACGACCAGCTACGACACCAGGTACGACGCGTACTACCTGGGCCTTCTCCCTAGCGGTTCATCGGTGACGACCTACGGCAAAGGCTTGTATTCCGTGCGTTGTGTCCGTAGCGTGTGCGCGAGAACAGGCAAACCCTCTTTTATAGCTGCCGCCTGTGCGTGTTTTTTGTGAGTTTTGAGAATTTTTAGGATGATTGATATGCGATTACAGAGGGTTTCGTGCCGGAATCCGCGTCATCCTGCGGGGTGCATGCGGAGTGTGCCGTGCCTGTTCAGTAACCCGCCGGAGTTTCAGCGGGCTTGTCCGGTCCCTTTTCGGGTCGGCGACGCCCGCTGCTTTTCGGCTCCGGTACTGTTTCGTCGGTCGCCCCGACGAAGCCGCCGCGACGACTCTTCCTGCGGTGCGGGCTTCGCTCCCGCCGCCGTTTCGTCGCCCGGGCTCACAGCGGTTGCTTCGGGTTTTCCTCTTGCCGGCAACGGTGGCAGCCCGGCTAACGTCAACGGCTATTACTGGTCGGCTACGACCAACAACAACAACAACGCGTTCTACATGAGCGTTACGCCTACCGGTTCATCGGTGACGAACAACAACAAGACGAACTTGTATTCCGTGCGTTGTGTCCGTAGCGTGTGCGCGAGAACAGGCAAACCCTCTTTTTAAGAACGCAGAATTATGAACTACGATCTTTTGGATACCCTATTCCAAGCGTATTTCGATGTCCGGAAAGGCAAACGCAATACGGTCAATCAGCTCCGCTACGAGCTGAATATGGAGCACGAGCTGCTGGAGCTTTACGACGACATCGTCTCGCGTCGGTATAATCCTTCGCGCAGCATTTGTTTCCTGTTGACGGAGTTGGAGATCAAACGCGAGATTTTCGGAGCGAATTTCCGGGATCGCATCGTTCACCGTCTGATCCATGACCAGATCGCTCCGCTTTTCGAGCGGACCTTCATCGCCGACTCCTATTCGTGCCGAAAAGGGAGGGGGACGCTTTACGCCATTCGGCGGCTCGATCATCATATCCGCAGTTGTTCGCGCAATTATTCGCGGCCGTGCTGGGTGCTCAAACTCGACGTGCAGGGCTACTTTTTCTCTATCGACCGCAAGATCCTCTACGCCATGCTGCGCAGTTATCTCGAACGTCATTGGACGGCATATTGCGCCGCGCAGCCGGCCGGACGTTACATGCTCGATTCGGAGCTGCTGTTCTATCTGCTCGAACGGGTGATTTTCCACGATTCGACGCAAAACTGCATCGTGCGCGGATCGCGAAAGGTGTGGGCCGATTTCCCTCCGAGCAAAAGTCTTTTTCGCGCTGCGCCCGACTGCGGTCTTCCCATCGGCAATCTGACTTCGCAGTTGTTCAGCAATATCTACATGGATCGCTTCGACCAGTGGATGAAACGGGAGCTGAAAGTGCGTCATTACGGCCGTTATGTGGACGACTTTTTCATTGTGCACGAGGATCGGGCTTATCTGAAATCGTTGATTCCCGTGATCCGCGATTTTCTGCGCGAGGAGTTGCATTTGACGCTTCATCCTAACAAAATTCATTTGCAGCGCGCCGACCGGGGTGTGTTGTTCGTCGGCGGCTATGTCAAGCCCGGACGGATCTATCCGAGCCATCGGGTGATCCGGCGGTTGCTTCGGATGCTCGATGCCAGCCGATCGCATTACGGAGAGCGACAGGCTCCGAAATTTGCCGCTTCGATAAACTCCTATTTGGGAGGGATGAAACATTTCCGGTGTTATCGCTGTCTCCGCCGGATCATCGAGGCCAACGAGTGGATATACCGCTACGGGTGGATGCGAACGGACTTTGCGAAGTTTACGCTCGATCATCGGGTTCGGGCGCATGCTCCCTGCGCCTTGGTTTCAGATTCGCTCCAGAATCGTTTGCGACCTTTGCAGCGTGGACTTTCCGGAACCCACGAGAATTTGGATTATTAACCTAAAACCATTTAGTTATGAAAACGATCGCAAAATTACTTTTTATTGCCGTTCTGGTATTCGGAGGTCGGTTGTCGGCCCATGCCGACGGCCGTGAAGAGCCTATTGCCTTCGACCGCCTGCCGCAGGCTGCTCAGACGTTCCTGACGACTCATTTCAAGGACCTCACGCTGGCTTATATCGTCGCCGACCATAAGATTATGACCGTCGAGTACGAGGTGACGTACACCGACCGCACGGAGGTGGACTTCCGCGCCGACGGATCGTGGGAAAGCGTCGAGCGCAAGTACGCTCCGGTTCCCGCGGCCATCGTTCCCAAGCAGATCGCCGATTTCGTAGCCAAGAACCGGCTCTTCGACGGACAGTTTATCCGGGAGATCGAGCGCAATCCCTACACGTGGGAAATCAAGCTTTCGGGCGGTCTGGAGATCACCTTCGACGCACAGTTCAACGTCATCGGCTACGACGACTGATATGTTCGGGAGACTTTTTATACACAAAAATCTTCGTTGCAGCGTTTTCGGCGGCAGCGCTGCTGTCGCCGGCGCCTCTCGGAGCTCAGGACTTCGACAGGGATACGCCACCGGAGTTTCCGGACTACGACCTCGCACCGTTTCTCTGCGAGTGGTTGGCCGACAGTGCGGGCGTCGTCGCGACGGCGAGCGGTTTGCGCTACGTCGTTCTCGATACGGGCGATACGAGACTTCCGCGAGCGACTGAGTCCGATCGGGTTGTCATCTGGCAGCGCAATGCCGACAGGGATGATTCGGGGGCGTGGATTTGGAAGAGTGGATTCAATCGCAGCAGCGACTATGTGAATACCTACATTCGGTTTTATGACGAGGGGTTGCAGCTCATGCACCCCGGCGCGCATTTCATCTTCCACATCCCCGCGACGGAGGACGGTCCTGCCGAACGGTTCATCGACACCTGCATGATCGCTGTGGGCGAAGATGCCGGGGCGGACGAGGACGAGGGGGACGATTTCGATGAAACGAATTTCTTTCTCCGGAATGCCCTCGTTAAAGGCGTCGTCACGTTGGTGCCCGGCCTTCAGTATAAGGTGCTTAAAGAGGGGCGCGGAGCCGTAATCGCGGCTCATGACGAGGTGTATGTGAACTTTGCCGCGACACCTCTTGCCCGTTATCCGGAGTTCGAGCCGGGTCAGGGCGATTTCATACGTGCGGAAGGGGCTCTTTCGACGTTCCTCCCCGGCATCGAAAAGGGCTTGCAGCAGATGCGTCCCGGTTCGCGGTATGTATTCTGGATAGGCAGGGATTGGTCCGGTTCGCGCGGGAAGGGCCTTATCTTCGAGGTCGGTGCTGTGCGTTTATCGCAACGACGGAAAAGACGATTGACATCTCGCCTATGGATCGTGGAGTCTTCCGCCCTTGGCCTCGGCGCGTTCTGCATCGGATAGCGGGCCTTTTTTCCGCGTGGTTTCAAGGTTTCCATTCTGTTTCATCCGAGCATGACGACGAGGGCTTCGAGTCGCAGCGCCGTCACCGTCACGACGGGATGGGATTTACCCGCAAGGGACATTGATGCGGAGTCGATGCAAAACCGAAACATATGAGAAAACACATTGTATAACACGAACCATTTCGTTAAGCCGGGCATAATCGAGTTTGCTCGAATTGTCGAGGCGAGAAATGGGCTGAAAAATTCAATATTTATTACTGACTTATGAAAAGAAACACTATTGTTATGACCTTGCTCGTGAGCGCATTGGCTCTGGCAAGTTGCGAAAAGACCGAAAACACTCCCCGACAGCCCGCCGTCAGCGAGCAGGCGCAGGCGGCCCTCGCGGCTAAATATCCTTCTGCATCGAATGTCAGCTGGCAGACTAAGGGCGGTTACGTCGTTGCGAGCTTTTCGCTTCCCGTATCTCGCGCCGAGGCCGGCAGCGATCTGGCCGCATGGTTCGACAATGGCGGCGCATGGTACATGACCGAAACGGACATCGAGTTCTCGATGCTTCCTGTCGCTGTTCAGACGGCTTTCTCAGAGAGCGAATACGCCTCGGCTCCGTGGCGCGTGGACGATGTGGACATGCTGGAGCGCGAAGGCGTGGAGACGATCTACGTCATCGAGGTCGAGAAACGCGAGAACGGCATCGAGACCGAAGTGGACCTCTACTATTCTGCTGACGGCGTGCTGGTCAAGATGCTGACGGACTCGGCTCCCGACTACGACTACGGAGACTACATTCCCTCGAAGCCCGCCACGAGCATCGAGGAGTGGATTCGGCAGAACTATCCCGAAGCCCGCATCACCGAGATCGATTACGAACACGGCATGACCGAGGTGGATATCATCGACTCCCGCACGCCGCGCGAACTGCTCTTCGACGGCAATAACGCTTGGCTCTACACGAAGACCGAGGTTCGGCGCACGGACGTTCCCGAAAACGTCATGACGACGCTTGCGAAGAGCCAGTACGCTTCGTATTGGATCGACGACATCGACCATTATCAAACGCCCGACAGCGAGTTCTGGCGCTTCGATCTGGAGTCTGCACAGGGCGACGTCAAGGTGGACATCTCCCCCGACGGAGAGCTTACGCTCAAACAGCCCGGCGGCAATACGGGCGGCAACCCCGGTCAGGGCAACGGTCAGTTGGTCGATACGACTGTCGCCGAGTTCATCGCCTCGAAATATCCGGGCGCGCAGATCGTGGAGCAGGATTACGACGACGGCCTTCTGGAAGTCGAGATTTGGCACGAGGGCCGCGAGAAGGATGTCTATTTCAACGGACAGAACGCTTGGGTTTACACCGAATGGGACATCCGCCGTGCGGAGCTTCCGCAGGCCGTCACAGCGGCTATTGCCACGTCGCAGTGGGCGAGCTATTCGATCGACGACATCGAGTATGTTCAGACGCCGACCGTGGAATACTATCTCGTGGAGTTGGAACGCGGCAAGCAGGAGGTCGATCTCCGTATCACGGCCGAGGGTACAATCCTTTGACGACAATACCTTGATATTACGATATGAAAAGGAAACATCCCGCACGAATATACCGTTTGATATTCGTCTTATGTCTTTTGGCGTCGGCGGATATAGTCCAAGCTCGGCACGCTTCCGACAAGGCGTATAAGGGCGGTAATTTCACGCTCGAATTCGGCGCTTTTACAAGCGCGGGTTCCAAAATTTCCTTCACGGGATTCTCCCTGACACCGGTCGGCGGCTACACGTTTAGCGAACACCTGTTTCTGGGTGGCGGCGTATCCTTCTGCTTCAATACGGTCGGTAACTTTTTCAGCATGTCCACGCCCGTGTTTGTCCGAGGAAAATACGCTCTGTTAAAATCGAGGATTACGCCATACGTTTTACTGGACACAGGCTACGATCCGCTATTTGTTTCTGTCAATTATGAGATAAGCGAATCGTATGTACCGTCGCACGGCGACCTGTGGATATATGGTACTCGCGGAGGTTTCTATCTTCGGCCCGAATTGGGTGTCTCGTTGCGTTTGCGCCGCCGCAAAAGCGTGAATTTCGGTATCGGCTACTGCCGGCAGCGCGGCGATTTCAAACGTATGGAGTTGCAGAACGGCAGCATTGAAGCGGTAAATTATTTTAAGGTCGGAAAATTGACTTTTAGGACCGGTTTTACTTTTTAATTATCGTCTTTACTGACGAGGATTACAAATATGCCGCCCGAAACACTGACAAGACCGAATAGAGTGAAAACGACCGGTTTTCCGATCGAAGACATTCGCCGATGTCAAACGACGGTTACTGGATTATGCAGCGAAAAATAAGCATGCTGCGCAATTATATAACTTAAACTTGAAGATATGAGAAAAATAAGTACCTCAGCCGTGCTGACGGCGTTCCTCTTTCTGCTGTTGGCAGCGTGGGGCTGCGACGACGAAGAGCGCATTTCCTACGGTAAGTTGCCTTCCGCCGCACGTACATTCATCGAGACCTACTTTCCGACCGAAAGTTGTGTGTATGCCGAGCGGGACCGCGACGACGGACGCCGCGAGTACGAGGTACGCCTGTCGAACGGCGCCGAAATCAAATTCGACGCGCAGGGACAGTGGTTCGAGGTGGACTGTAAGTTTTCACTGCTGCCCGCGGGTATCGTTCCTCAGACCATCGCCGCAGATATCGCTGCGCGCTATCCCGGCGCCGGCGCCTATAAGGTCGAACGCGCGATGGGCGGCTACGAGATTTCCATCGGCAGCGGGGTGGAGTTGATCTATTCGGCCGCCGGAACCTTCGTGCGTGAGGAACGCTACTGATGCTTAGGAACGCTCCGCGTGTAAAACGTTTTCGCGCCTGATGCGCTTACGCGCGGAGTTTCCCTCTCTCTTTCCGACAAACGCCTTCATTGAATCTATTTGAATTGAAAGCTATGAACCTGAAAAATTTGAAGATGAAACATTGTGCGATGATGCTGGCCGCATTGGTCGCCGGTGTGCTGCTTTTTACTGAGTGCGCGTCGATGCGCATCCCTTACCGGCGTCTGCCTACCAAGGCGAAAGCCTTTATTGAAACTTACTTCCCGACCGAGAGTTGCGTCTATGCCGAGCGGGACCGCGACGACAGACGCCGCGAGTATGAAGTGAAGTTGTCTAACGGCACGGACATCGACTTCCACGCTTCGGGCGCTTGGAAAAAGGTGGACTGCGAATACTCGTTCCTGCCTGCGGGCATCGTGCCGCAGGCTATTGTCGACGACCTTGCCGAGCGCTTCCCCGGAGCAAGGATTTCGAAGGCCGAGCGCGAACGCGGCGGCTATAAGCTTACGCTGGGCAGCGGAGCGGAGATGATCTATGCGGCGGACGGAAGGTTTATCCGCGTGGAGTATGATTAGTGTCCGCCTTCCTCGCGTATTCCGGTGCGGAAGCGGGAGTCTCTTGCGCCTGTGTCTGGGGCTCGTCGTGCTGCTGCCGGTCCTTGCGGCTTGGCTGCTTTCCCTGCCCTTCTGGCTTTTTGAGCGGTATGGCCGCGGACAATGAACGATTGATTTATTCATTAACACGAAAAAGAATGAATTATGAATTGGTATCTGAAAGTTGTAAAAGAACATTATGCTGACTTCAAAGGTCGTGCCCGCCGCCGGGAGTATTGGATGTTCACGCTGTTCAACCTGATCATAATGGTTGTACTGACCGTTATCGGCATCCTGTTAAGGTTTCCGTTTATCCAGACGATCTACGGACTGGCCGTGTTGGTTCCCGCATTGGCCGTGTGCGTGCGTCGCCTTCACGATTTGGGCAAGAGCGGTTGGATGCTGCTGCTCAGCCTGATTCCCCTTGTCAACCTTTATCTGATTTATCTCTTCTGCTTGGAGGGCGAGAAGAAGAGCAATGCTTGGGGCCCGAATCCCAAGGCTTCGGAGTGACACGGCAGGCTGATTCGAGCAGGGGCGCAGGATGGTGCCATGCGCTCCATTTTTCGGGTACTGCTTCCCTCTGTAATCGAAGAAGAGATGAACGATACAAATTTTGTTGCTCCATGTTGTCGCAGCCTGTGAGGAATCGAAATTGTTTCACTGCATGTGTCGCCTTGTTTTTTTCGTGTGCTGATAATGATTGTTTTACCCCCCCCCACCTCCTCCGGAAAGTCCTTGAAGCGAGGCAGGGAATCTTCGTCCCATGACAGCCGATTTCGTAAAGAACGCCCGGCAAAAGGGTCCTGCAGCCCGTACCGTGGCGAAGTACCGCGAGGCGGTCGAGTTGTACGGTTCTACGTCGTTGAGCGTTCGTGCAATCTGCGCCCGTTGCGGTGTGTCGTATGCGGGTTTTCGGAGCTATCTGTACAAGTACCGCCGCGACCTGCTGCTGTCGCGTCACGGCGTGGCGGCTTCTTCGGCTTCGGATGCCGCGCATACGCGCCTGCGGGGACGCCGTGGCCAGACTGCGGCTGCGCGCGCCAAGTACGGCGATGCGCTTGCTGCCTGCGGTGATGCAAAGTATTTCGAATACAACGTGTCGCAGATTGCGCACCTGTTCGGACTGAACCCCACGGGTTTGAGCAATCAGCTTCGTGCGCACTGTCCGGGGCTTCTCGAACGCCGGGAGCTGGAGCGTCGGCGGCTGGGTTTTGCGGACAACCAGCAGCGGGGCGTGCGTCCGTGGTGCCGGGAGCAGTACGCCGCAGCCGTCAAACTACTTCGCACAACTGAACTTACGTTGCCGGAGGTCGCCGAGAAGTGCGGGGTCTCCTTTACCGGGCTCCGCCAGCACGTGTGTTTCTATCACAAGGATTTGCTGCAGGCGCGCAGCGAGTTGCGCGAGCGCGCCAAGACGCAAAAAAGAAAAGGACATATCACCGGCAGCGGACGGCGCCACGAGCCGACGCCCGAAAGCCGCGAGCGTTACCGGGAGGCCGTGCGGATGTATGCGCAGAGTGCTCTGACGATCCGGGAGATTGCCGACATGACGGGCGTTAATCGAAGTTCCCTGTGCAGTTATCTGCGGGTCTGGTGTCGGGAGGAGACGTTCGCCCGCCGGGGTGCGGAGTATCGGGAGGGTGCGAGCCTTTCGCAGACCAAGCAGTACAAGAAGACCACGGCGGCCAAATACGCTCCGGCCATCGAGCGGCTGCGTGCGGAGAACCGTCCCACGTCGGAGATTGCCGCGGAGTTCGGGCTGCATCCGGAGGTCTTTCGGCAGTACCTCAAAGAGCACGAGCCGGAACTGTACGCCCGGCAGGGTATGATGCGCGCTTCGAACGGCCGCAGCATCTCGCGTCGCAGCATGGAGAAATACGCCGAAGCTGTCGGGCTCTATGAGACGACTGCAGAGCCGCTCAAGTCCATCGCCCGGCGGCTGGGTCTGAATTACAATTCGCTGGGCGGGTTTGTCCGGCGCAATTTTCCGGAACTGATTGAGAAAAATAAGGAATGTTCTGTGCCATGTGATGGCAGCGATGCAGAATGACAATAAACGCTATGAATATAAAAATTATGTGATATGAGACTGTTGACGATACGTTTTCTTTTGGCTTTGCTGGTGGTCTCCGGAGCCTCTTTCCGCGCCGCAGGCAAGTCGCCCGAAAAACTTCCGGGACGCAGCATTGAGACTAAGCAGTTACCCGAAACGATTCGAAGGTTCGTTTTGCGGCATTATTCCAATCTGAGCAGATTCAACTACCGTTGGGACCGGCGTTTTTACTATGCCTTCAATGAGAACGGCGGTTATATGCTGTTTTCGGCGGACGGTGTGTTGCGAGGTTTTCGCTATTACCTGCGGCAGATGCCCTGAGAGTTGGCCGATCTGCTTCCGGAACTTCCGATGCACCATATCCGGAATCATTATCCGAAACATTTTCTCTGTACTTTCCTTCCGGCAGGGGAGGGATACCGTGCGGAACTCTTCGGCGCTGACGACCGCACTCTGCACTTCGACAGCGAAGGCCGTTTTGTGAGAGAGGAATGACCGTTGCTATCCTCGCGCCTCGAAAGCTATTCTTGCTGTGTAATCCTGAAAAAATGCGTAATCTGCAACTTTACAGTTAATCCCTCCTGCCGGCCCTGATCCCCGGTACCGCCTGCAATATGAAGCGGGATCGGGAAATGCTGTGCCTGCTCGTTATCGAACCCCGGAGTTTCGAACTCCGGGGTTCGCTGTTTTCTGTCGTGACGCCGCCTTCCGCTCGCGGGGGCCGCCCTGCAACTTTGTCCGCACGAAATTGTAAGTCAGAAACAGAAAACAAAAAATCTTGAAAAATGAAACCCGATAAAAAGAATATATCGCATAATCTGCGCCTTTTGGAAAAGAGTCATTTTGTGAAACAGCTTTGCATGTCGCAGGAGGACGGCGCCGAACCGTGTGATTTTAAACGCTTGGAAGCGTCCTATGCGCGTTTTATAGGAAGTGTGCAGCGTCTTGTGGCGTCGGAGCAGTGCGCTCCGCTCGACATGCTGCACGCCCTGTCCCGTGCTCGGAACCGGCTCGTGCGGCTGCGCTCCTGCGAGGAACGGCGTCCGGCGGCGCTTGTCGCGCTTTGGGAAGGAGCCGTCTCACATCTGGAATTTGAGATGCGGATGGTCCATCTGCGTATCGAGCATCCCGCGGTTATGGATCGGCTGCCGCAGAGCGAAAAACCCCGCTCGGCGCTCTATTTGGCCGAGCCGTTCACGCCGACGGACCTCATGGAGCTGATTACGGCGTTGCATAGTGCCGGCGTGGGACGGCGTATCGACGGTACCCGTGCCAATGTGGAACAGTTGGTCGAGTTGTTCTCGTGGATGCTCAATGTCCGCATCAACAACCCCATCCAATGCCGCCGTGGGGTCATCAACCGCAAGTTGCGGCTGACGCGGTTTCTGGATCTGCTGCGCAACTCTCTGATTGAAGAGAGCCAGCGATAAGCGTCGGCGCCCCTCATCCGAGGGGCGCTTTTTGTTGTCCCGTCCTGAAAAAGGTTTACAGTGATTGATAATTAAAGATAAACATTTTGGTTCAAAAAATATTGTCCTGATATAAGTTTACATATGCCTTCCGAACAACCGTCTTTCGGCCCCAATGATGTTTGAGTTTCCCGGTTCTAAGTTCCGCTTCCAAGGGCGTAAGCCAATCGCAGCTGGCATGAGGTCTGAGTGAATTGTAAAGGATAACGATCTGGTCGATGCGTTCTTTTGCTGCCTGAAAACTTTCAAAACATTCCTCGTCGATCCATTCGCTCTTCAGAATACCGTTCACCCGTTCGGCAACGGCATTCTCATACGGATCGCCCTTTTCAGTCATGCTGATGCGAATCCCATTATCGGTCAGCAATTTCACATATTCTTTCGAACAATATTGGCATCCTCTGTCCGAATGATGGATTAACCCTTGCCGTTTTTGCTGCGGAGTCTGGTCTATGGCCATCCTCAGTGCACGGAGCGCTCCGTCCCGTTCCAATGTCGTATTCAGATCATAGCCTACGATCCGTTTGGAATAGGCATCCGTTATCAAAGCCAGATATGCAAATCCTTCTTTCAAAGAAATGTACGTAATATCTCCGACCCATAAACGATGCGGCCGCTCGAGGTCGAAACCCCGGATCAGATTCGGATATTTACGCATCCAGTGCCGCGAGCAGGTCGTAACGCTGTATTTCTTCCGACGTTTGACCAGAAGATTGTTTTCCGAAAGCAGCGTAAATAACCGATCCCGACTGACCGGAAATCCGTCTTGTTGCAGCAAATGCCACAGTTTACGACCGCCGAGCCTGGGCATCAGTTTCCGGTAGTAACCCACCCGCTCCAAAAGAAGGGTGTCGGACAAAGATCCTTCCCTATTACGCCGTAAATGTTTATAATAGGCCTGACGGGTATAGCCGAACAACCCGCACAGAAACGACAGGCTCATTGCTGTGTGTCTTTCTTTGAGACGCTGGACTGTCCGGCTGCGGATTTTTTTAGCAGGTCGATACCGTATTCTTCTTGGAGGATATCTCCCATGATCTCATAGCCTTCCAGACGTAATAAAGCCTCTTCCAAGCGCCGCCGAAGGGCTTTGTTCTCGGATAATAATTCACTGGCTTCTTCACTCGTAACGCGGGACATGATCGGATAAGGATTAGGGGTACTCACAAAGCTACAACTATTTTTCGCTTTCCACCGCTGACCCATCTTATGAATCGTAGACATGGGAATACCATGTTCTTCGGAGAGTTGGCGAGCCGTCTTGACTCCGCTCAAATACTCCTGTAAAATCAGATGACGCAACTGACGCGATAAATAATGACGTGATAAGTCTGAATTCGTTTTTTGCTGCATAAGATTTACTCTTTTCTGTAAACCTTTTTCAGGACGGGACATGTCCGCTTCCTGTATTTGGGGCGGACTGGAACGGACAGGGGCGGACACCGGCAACGTTTTTTCTGTCGCTGGTGTATTTTCAGGGCTTTAATGTTTCGATCATGCAGCAGGAAGATGATTTAAGAGCCCTTGAAAGTATCGTACAGTTCGCCCGTGGGCTGGGCGTGTTTTTCCTTATCCTCCATCTCTATTGGTTTTGTTACGAGTGGTTGTCCGGAAGCGGCCTGACATGGGCTTTCGTCGACCGCCTTCTGCTGAATATCCAGCGGTCGACGTCGCTGTTCTCTTCTCCCATGGTTACCAAATTCTGCGCCTTTCTGTTTCTCGCCGTCGGCTGCTACGGAACCAAGAGCGTCCGTAACGGCAAGGTCGGCAGGCGACATATCGTCGGTGCAGTCTGTCTGGGACTCCCGCTGTTTTTTCTGAACGGCTTCCTGCTGTCGCTGCCCGCGGACATCGGCTTGCGGGCGTGGTGCTATGCGCTGACCCTCGGTGCGGGCTACCTCTGCCTGCTGGCCGCCGGCGTGTGGCTGCGGCGATTGATGAAACAGCCGCTTATGGACGATCCTTTCAATGACAATAACGAAAGTTTTCTTCAGGAGGAACGTTGTATTGACAACGATTGCTCGGTGAACCTACCTACGCGTTACCGCTATAAAGGACAATGGCGGAACGGGTGGATATCGGTTGTAAACGTTTACAGATCGACGGCGGTCATCGGCCTGCCCGGCTCCGGAAAAAGCTACGCCGTACTGAACAACTATATCAAACAGCATATCGAGAAGGGTTTCTCGATGCTTATCTATGATTATAAGTATGACGACCTTACGCGCATTGCCTACAACCACCTGCTCCGGCATCTGGACAGATACGAAGTCAAACCGAAATTCTGCATCATCAATTTCGACGATCCCCGCCGCTCGAACCGCTGCAATCCCATCGACGCCCGCTTTATGGACGACATCTCGGATGCCTATGAAAGCGCCTACGTTACGCTTCTGAACCTCAATAAGACGTGGGTCGACAAGCAGGGTGACTTCTTCACCGATTCGGCCGTCATCCTGCTCGCGGCGATTATCTGGTACCTGAAAATCTACGACCGAGGCCGCTATTGCACTTTTCCGCATGCCATCGAATTTTTGTGCCAGCCTCTCGATAAGATTTTCCCGATCCTTTCATCTTATCCCGAACTGGAAAACTACCTCTCGCCTTTTGTCGACGCATGGAAAAGCAATGCGCAGGACCAGTTGCAGGGACAGGTGGCATCGGTGAAAATCCCGCTCTCGCGTATGATCTCTCCGCAACTCTACTGGGTGCTTACGGGCAATGACTTTACGCTGGACATCAATAACCCCGAAGAACCGAAAATCCTCTGCATGGGCAACAATCCCGATCGACAGAGCATCTACGGCGCGGCGTTGGGACTCTATAATTCCCGCCTTATCCGGCTTATCAATAAAAAGGGAAAATTAAAATCGTCCCTTATCATTGACGAGCTGCCTACGATTTACGTTCGAGGGTTGGACAACCTGATTGCCACAGCCCGCTCGAACAAGGTTTCCGTCTGTCTGGGATTTCAGGACTTTTCGCAGTTGGAGCGCGACTACGGAGAGAAGGAGGCCAAGGTCATCATCAATACCGTGGGCAACATCTTTTCGGGACAGGTCGTGGGCGATACGGCCCGCACCTTGTCGGATCGTTTCGGCAAGATCGTCCAGCTGCGCGAGTCGCACTCGGTGTCGAACGAGAACGTTACGACTTCGACCAATACGCAGCTGGAAACGCTGATTCCGGCTGCGAAAATCTCCAATCTCACACAGGGTATGTTCGTGGGCTCGGTAGCCGACAACTTCGACGAGCGCATCGAGCAGAAAATCTTCCATGCCGAGATCGTCATCGATAACGACAAGGTCAGGACGGAAACTGCGGCCTATGTCCCCATTCCTGAAATATCCTCTTTTGTCGGCGAAGACGGCAAGGACCATATGGCGGAAATTGTCCGGGAGAACTATTACCGGGTCAAGGCCGACATTGCGGAGCTCGTCCTCCGGGAGATCGCTCGCATCGAGGCCGACCCGAAATTATCGCAGCTGCTCCCCAAGAAAAAACAAGGATGAGTGTGGGTATTTTCCGGAAAAAAGTTATCTTTGCCATCCGAATTTTTTAATACCGAAAAACGATGAAAGAGTTGATTGAAAAGATTCAGAACGCCTATTCGGCTTTTACGGCAGACGCCGCCCTTCAGGTAGAGAAAGGCAACAAGGCAGCCGGAACGCGTGCCCGCAAGGCATCGCTGGAAGTGGAGAAGCTGATGAAGGAGTTCCGTAAGGAGTCGCTGACTTATCAGCAGTAAGACGCCTCATTTTTGGCCGGATAAGGCCATGAAAGGTGTACGCCATATATGGTGTGCACCTTTCTTTTTGGGGTTTGGACCGTTGTTTGTCCGATCTCGGTTTTCAAGACGGACATTTCTATATCGAAGAGATAAATTTCGTGAAAGGTCCTATCTGACCCTGAACGCTCGCTTGTTCGAGCGCTGACATGTATTCTTTACATCTCTCTACGGGAATAATCACCCAGTCGTACCCACCCGATGCGAGCATCGTGTTCATCAGAAAACGCCCCACACGTCCGTTCCCATCCATGTAGGGATGGATATAGGTAAATACGAAATGTCCCAACACGGCTTTCACCCGCGCATCCGGTTCTTCCGAGAGCAGTTCGAACAGCGTCGTCATGGCATCGCGGAGTGCTTCTGGGTTGAGTGGCGTGTGCATGGAGTTGCGGATATATACCTGATGGGAGCGGTATCCGACAAGGTCCGATGCCTTGATGATGCCAGCCGTTACACAAGGCATGAACATCTCGCTGTGCCATGTCGCAAGATCACGGGCGATGACAGTCGCGCCGTTGCTTCCGCCGAGAATTTCCGCGACGCTCTTTTTTACCTGCTGGAAAGCCTGCCAATAGCCCCGTGCCGCGAGGGCGTTTCGCAAGTCGGCATCCTCTCCGTCGGGTGTCCATGCACCGCTGCGGACCTTTTGGATCAACTCGTCGGTGACCCGATAGCCTTCGATCGAAAGAGAGTGGTAGGCATCCAGTTTATAACATGCCTCCATGCGCTCCATGTATTCGGAGGAGGAAAGGTTGCTTTTCTCGCGTGTGAAATCCGTAAGGACCTCCATGCGCATCTGCTGCCACATAAGCCTTAGTCGCGTGGTGTAAGGCGACGTTGCGACGGTGACTTTTATGACTTGCTCAAACGGATCTTCCTCTCTAACGTCATATCCGATACGCTTCATCGTTGCGGCAATTTCGTCCGCGATATCCTTGCGGCCGATGTTGCGAAATGCTCCGATGACCCGTCCTGCCCGAACGGTCTGCCCCGTGTCCACGAGGATTTTAAGAATCTCGGAACTGTCACGTATGAGCGAAAGGGCTGTGCGCATGGTCATGGCGTCGTTCCTGTAGATTGCAGGCGTCGCTGCGATAATCGCCTCGGAGAGCGGATAAAGGTTGAGTCGGTAGGGATTGTCGGTGTCGATTCTCGACGGCAGAGCGGCTTCCAGATTGAACAAGGAGGTAGGGGGCAACAACTCCAGTGAGTTGTTGCTACCCTTAGGGGAGCGTATCAGCACTTGCCTCGGAACGGTCGTGGAGCCGCTGTAAATCGCCAGCGATTGTTCGGCCGAAAGGCACCACTCCTTACCATAGCGCTCCGTGGCATAGCGTCGGATGAAGTTCCAGAATGAAGCATACCATGCCGTGCTGTCGCCCGTCTCGGTCCGGGGATCGGTGACGATGTACCATCCCTTGATGACCGGCATCAGAAAGTGGTTCGCAAGCAGCCTTTTCAGATGCGTGGGTGATAGTTCGCTGCTTTTGACGACGGTACAATCACCGTTCTGTTGTACCTGCTTGAGTGCCGCTAACGACGAAGCCAATAGTTCTGAAATGGTTGCCATAGTCTGAATGCTTGTAGTGATACACGTTTATTGTTTTGTTTTGTATCACGTCTGTTGGCGTGTAGTTAAACACGTTTATTTTGCAAATATAATGTTATCTTTTATCGAAACCTAAAAAATACCGAAATATTTGCGACCAGCTTCGCATCCTTTTTCAGGACGGGACACGCCTTGTAAAGACTGCCGAACGGACTGGAGCGGACAGAGGCGGACATCGGTATTGTTCGGATTACGGGGCTTATATATTCGCGGCATAAACCTTTTGTTTCACTAAAAACATTTGCTTTATGTCCGAAGAAAATCAGAATCAGAACCAACACCCCAACCAGTCCCCTGAGCAGGCTGATCCCAACTACAAGGAGACCTTGTTGCTTTACAACGAGAGGAACGGCGCCGTGGAGGCCGTCTCCGACCTCAAACAGAGCGGCAACCAATACAAGGTTACGACGACGCAGCCGCTCACGGCCAACAAACCTGCGTTCTACGAACTTCGCAACAGCTCCGCAGTCGCAGCCTTCATCAAGGGCTTCATGTCGCAGGAGAACGCCAAGCCCTTTCATTTTCTGAAAGTCGCTGCCGACAAGGCCAGCGAAGTCACACAATCGCTGCTGCGCCTTGCCGACAATCCCAAAGACTCCGAGGGCCTTAAAGCCCTTTACGATCATCGGGTCACCTCGTACCAGCTCGAAAAGGTCAAATTCGACACTCCGGATTTGAAGTTGCAGGAACTAAAAGAGATGGGCATCATCGTTACTCCCAAAGAGCTGGATGCCATGAAGCACGGCCTTCCGTGCACGGAACTGCATGACGTAAATCTCAAGGTCGGCAATATGCCCATTGTCGGACAGTTCGCCCTGCATCCCTACAAGGACCAGAACGGCGACGTGCAGGTCGGTCTGACTAGCGCCCTTCCGCGTCCGGAGTTCGAGCGCGAGGAATACCGGATGATGTTCTCCACGAGTGAGAAGGAGCAGCTGTTGGCCGGGAAAACGCCTGACCGGTTGTACGAACTTCCCAACCCGCATACGGGAGAGAAGGAGTGGTGCTTCGCCACGCTGAATCCGGCGACGAACCGCCTTGTCACCATCCCGAAAAACGAAGTTCCCGATCTGCGTTATTTCAACGGCGTGCGTCTGGATGATACGCAGCAGAACGAGCTGGCTCTGGGTGGCCGCGTCTTCGTCGAAGGCTGCTCCATGCGCGGCAGCGACATCACCTATTCGGGCAAAGTGGGCTTCGATGTCCTCTCGAACGAATACAAGATGACCGACTACCAGTTCAGCCGCCCCTATATCTCTCCGCAGCTCGACAAACAACTCGACGACCGTCAGCGCACGGCCCTGCTGAGCCCCGAAGGTCTGGACTGCTCGAAGGAGAAGGAGCGTCCCATTCTGGGCAAGAACGGCAGGGCACTGAACTGTATCCTGCGTATCGACCCCCGCTCGAACGGCGTCGTTTACGATTTCTCGCAGCAGCGCCGTCAGGAGCAGCAGGAAAAGCAGGAGCAGAAGGCCGAGAAAGCGCAGGAACAGGCTGCGGATCAGGGCCGTGGTCGCAAACGCTAATCCGCTCCTGCGATGGAAACCCCCGATGAAAAATGGTTCCGGGAGCGACTGCGGCATTTCCTCGAAGTACGCCATCCTCCGCGTCAGTTCCACCGGGCGATGATCGAACGACGCAGCCGTCTGGCCTTTGAAAGCTACACACAAAGCGTTGAGTTGGGAGCGACTGCCGATTCGGCAGTCCGTGCCGCCGATAAGGTGCTGTTCCGGGGCCTGCTCTTCTCGAAGTATGACACCGTTCATCTGATCCTTGCGACGGACTTTCCGGCTATTCCCGAGAGCCAACGGAAGGAGGTCGCTCTGAGGCTCACCCGCATCTGCACTCCGATCTTCCGGGCGTACAACCTAAACGACGACTTCGCTGAACATCCGGAATTCCGGCAGCTCAAAGAGGACCTCCGTACCGGCATCCGCAACTGGATCGACGAGAACGGCGTGCCGGGCTATCACAGCCCGGCGCGCAAGGAAAAGCCACTTGTCCCATACTCGGAACAACCCCGATATCCAAAACACAACAAGTGTAAATAGTTCATTCACTTAATTTCTTATTACACCATGAAAAAGATTCTTTTTGCTGCGGCCGCCATGGCCGCCGCCCTGTTCGCCTCGTGCGACAAAAACGATGAAACGATCAATTCTGTGATACCCGAAGCTGCTGACGGCGCCCGGATCGCCATCACGCTCATCGGAGCCGGCGATACTGAAACCCGCGCGTTCTTCGACACGACGGCCAAGGCTGAAGCGTGGGAATCCTCGCTTTCGACGCTTTCGGTCTTCGCCTTCGACAAGGGCGGAACGCTCATCGTCCGCCGTGACTTCACCTCGGCGGAACTCGCTTCCAAGTCGGCGACCTTCGCACTTCCCAAGTCCGCGGCCGGCACCGAGTGCTCGTTCTACGCCGTAGCGAACTACGATGCTTCGTCGGCCAAGACCCGGGCGGCCCTTACGGCCCTCGTGGAAAACTCCGCTGCGGCCTACAACGGAACTTTCGCCGAGGTGTCCACCGCAGCCAAACGTTCTGGCGGCTTCGTGATGTCGGGCTCCACGACCAAGACCGTCGGGGCTGTGAACACCACTACGAACATCGGCATCACGCTCAAACGCACCGTCGCCAAGGTGGCTTTACAGACGACCATCGACCCTTCTTTCTCCCAGAAATACGGCGGTTCGCTTACCGTCAATTCCGTAAAACTCTCCAAAGCTGCCTCGCAGTCGCTCGTCGTGGCTGGGACACCGACGCCCGGGGCCATGAGCTACACGCATACCCAAACCCTCGCCGCGGCATCGGGTAAATACAACGCCCTGTTCTACTGCTTCGAGAACGGAGCTTTGGCTGCTGGAAGCCGCGTGCTGCTGGAAATCAACGCTACGTACGATCTGGACGGCAATGCCTCGACCACGGACGACCGCTCGGAGGTGACCTACTCGGTGGAGCTGACGGGCAAAGCTGCGGGCGAAATCCTCCGTAACGGCTACTACCGCATCGCGGCCAATATCACGGGGCTCGTAGGTCAGGATTGCGTTGTGACGGTCACCGTCGCCGACTGGGAGACGCCCGTAACGCAAAATGTCGATCTCGGAGCATAATCCGAATTGTTGCATCGGGTTCCGCTCTGTCTTTCGGGCGGAACCCTTTTTCTTGACACAAGATGAAACGATTTCTTTATAGCTTATTGCTCCCGCTGAGCATTCTTTGCAGCTGCATCTACGAGGATGAGCCGGCTTGCTGCCGCCCGATGAAAGTTCGGGTCGAAATGGCGGTTCGTCCCGACCCTATGATGACCGTAACCCGTGCGGACGAAGCAATGATTCGGGACCTGAACTTCTATCTTTACAATGATAACGGCGAGATTGTCCTGCACCGTTACCAGACCTCTGCGACACTGCGTTTCGAGTGCCTGCCGGGCAGCTACAGGATACGTATTGCCGCCAATATGGGACGCGACTTGGGTGAAAATCCGGTATCGGAAGATTTTATCGTTACGCACGCCGACGAGTACGATATGCTGCCGATGTCCTATGAGGACGACGTTGCGATAATCCCGTCGGCAGACGGTGTGCTGATGCTTCCGGCCGTCGAGGTGCAACGTTGCGTGGCAAAAGTTTCTTATAACATTTCCGTCAAGCCCGCGGATATCGAGCTTTGCTCCGTGCAGCTTCTTTCCGTACCGCGCTCGGTATCTGTGTTCGATATGGCGGCTGCACCGTCGGATAATCCGGACGACTATACGGACTGCCCGGAAACCGCACTCACTGGGCCGCAGGCCGCAGGCGACTGCTACCTGCTTCCGAACAGGCAAGGGACGGTAGCTTCGATTACCGATCAGCGACAGAAGAACCCCGACAATGCCCCCGCGAATGCCTCGTATCTGCTGATCCGCGCCGTGCGGGGAGAGAAAGTGCTGGCCTATTACGTCTATTTGGGCGGAAACAACACCTCGGATTTCAATGTCCGGGCGAACGTACACTACTGGTTCAACATTTCGATTTTGGGCGACAGCGAGGTCGATACCCGCATTTCGTCCTATACGCTGCATGTCCGGGATGATTTCGATGACTATAACTACGGCGGCTACTGCCTTTTAGACGGCACGCGCTATCTCTATATCGACGTGGACAGCCCCGACGGCACGGCCCCGACGCGCGGACGGCTGGAAGTCCTTTCGGGCGATCTGAAATGCTTTACGTTCAATTACGGAGACAAGGGCGCCGTCCATGATTTCGATCTGTATGATTCCGCCGGCGAGAATGCCTACGAAATGGAGTATTACACGCCGGTTTACACGGCCGACAATTCGCTCCTCTCTTACCGTATCACACTGACCGACGCCCTCGGCTTCACCCAGAGCTACGACTTTTCGCACCGCATGGCCAACGCCGCCATCATTCATACCGACGACGGAGGAAGCGTCCGGGTCGAGGGTGCGCTTCATGTCGAAACCGAATCCGAAGGTTCGGGAGAACGAACCGTGGCGCTCTGCATGGAAAACTGCACGCTCACGGCCGTTCCCGACGCAGGCTATACGTTCGATGGCTGGTACTTCGATGCGGGGTACGATCATCTGCTCTCGAACGAAGAAACCTTTGAGTTCGTGCCTGCCGGGCCGCTTCGGCATATCTACCCCGTATTCATGCCCGGCGAAATACAACTCGACGCGCTTAATACCGCCAACTGTTACATCGCGCCGGAGCCTTTACGCGACTATTCGTTCGATGCCACGGTGCAGGGCAACGGCTGCGCGACGCTCAATATCACGCCGCAGCGGCTTTCGGGAGCTTATGCACGATTGGTTTGGGAGACCGGGACGCAGGCCAACAGCGTGATCTCCTCGCTGGGCTATGACGGCAGCCGCATCTGCTTTCGTACCGGGACGCAGCAGGGAAACGCCCTTATCGGCCTGTTCAACGCCGGGGGCGAGTGCGTTTGGTCGTGGCACATCTGGGTTGCAAACTACGATCCGGAGTCGTCATCGCAGAAATACAGCTCCGGAGACATCTTCATGGACCGGAATCTGGGTGCTGTCGGAACCGACTATACGAAAGTCACGGCCTGCGGACTCTACTACCAGTGGGGCCGCAAGGACCCGTTCCCGTATCCGGCCTCGTTTACGAACAATGCCAGACCCGCCTCATTCATCTATCACGACAGCTACGCATACGGAACGATCCGTCCCGAAGATTATGACGCACGGGAGGTGATGAGCGTGGAATGGGCGACGCTGCATCCCACGACCTTTATCCATAAGGCCGACTACGAAGTCGACGAGCCCGAAGAGGATGTTTTGGACTGGCTCTTCCGGAGTCATCACAACCTTTGGGGAAACACTACTGAACAGGGATACGACGTGAGCAAGGTCTGCCGTAAGACGATCTACGATCCCTGCCCTCCCGGATGGAGGGTTCCCGACGCCTGCGACTTCGAAGGGATCGCCATGTCGCAAACACAGCTTCCGTACTGCGTGAATATCGTATACGGCGGGACGAAAACAGTGCGCTATCCCGCGGGCGGGACGTTCGACGGCGACAGCTACTCCGGCGCCGGGACGTACGGGCAGGTCTATACCAATACGCCTTACTTCTGGAACTTCGACTACGGAGCGTCGTACTTCGACGGCGTATCCTGCACCTCGATCTATCTGGCAGGAACACGCCGCACGACGAGCGAACTGCGCTGTCAGGCCAATCCCGTGCGATGTATCAAAGAATAACGAATCGTGTTCCAATGAAAAAGCCAAAAATCATTCTGGTCGTGCTGCTGACCGCGGCTTTGTGGGGAGCACCCTACAAGGCTGCGGCGCAGATCTTCGCCGTAAGGGCCAACGCTCTTGCGGTGTGCAGCGCGACGCTGAACGTCGGCGCCGAAGCGGCCCTGACGGACAACTGGTCGCTGGAGCTGTCCGGCTACTGGAATCCGGTGAATACCGCATCCCTCTCGATGAACTTTCACGCCGTGCAGCTCGGCGGCCGCTATTGGTTCTACGAATCCTTCGTCGGACATTTTCTCGGACAGCACCTTACCTATGTCGGCTACGATCTCGGAAGCCGCACAAAACGCTATAAAGGTCATGCCTACGGTCTTGGCGTCAGCTACGGATATGCGTGGATGCTCACTAAACGCTGGAACGTGGCCTTAGAAGCCGGTCTCGGACTTTACCGCACGAAGGATACCCGCCGCGATCCGACCGTCTCGGACTGGGAGGATGAATACATCTACCGTTACCGACGTTGGACGCTGGCCCCGACAAAACTGGAAGTTTCATTCAGCTATCTGTTTTAAGGATGGAAAAAAGAAAAATCATAACTGCCGGAGCAATTCTCGGCTGCTGCCTATGGATGATGTTCGGCTGCTCGGTAGCTGGACGGCTTCAGCGGCAGCAGGCGACGGCAGGTTTGGCGCAACTTACCCGCGCCGAACGGCAGCAGTGGCAGCAGGACTACCGCCCGCAGGTCGTGAAGTTGCAGCGTGACAGCAATACGTTCTATCTCACCCCGGTCGATACGCTTGCCGACGGCGAACGTGTCATGGCCCTTCAGATCGAGCAGGTGACGGTCGTGGCGAAGATGCGGTCTATTCCCGAACGCAACGGGCGCGTCGTCCTGGATTTCATCGTGACGCTGCCCAAGCAGTTGTTGGGGCGCAGCCGCAGCGTCGTAATCACGCCGATACTTCACAAACCCGACGAATCCGTGCCGCTCGAAGATCTGGTGATCCGCGGCGGGCGGTTTTCGCTCCTGCAACAGCGCGACTACTGGCAGTATGAAACCTATGTCGAACGCTTCCGCCCCGACACCGTGGGGCGCGAGGCGGCCTTCAACCGCTTCGTGAAGTTTCCCTATCCGGAGGACGTCCGGCTCGACTCGCTGGTCGAAGGCCGAAGCACCGTCACGTATTACTATTCCCAAGCGGTGAAGACCGACGAGACCTCGAAAAAGATGCTGGTAACGCTTCAGGGGCAGGTCTTGGCAGTGGACGACAGTGCCTACCGCCTGCCGCCGTCCGATACGTTGAGTTACGTCGTCTCCTCGATGATCTCCTTCGTCGATACCTTGCCGCGTTACCGCATCAAGGTTATCGACAAGTTCGTGACGGTCGAGGATCGCAATTACATTCAGTTCTTTGTGGGCGATACCCGCGTGGTCGATACGCTGGGCGACAATCGGCGGCAGTTGGACAAGATCACCGGCCTGATGCGGCAGATCGTCGAGCAGCAGGAGTTTTACGTCGATACCATTACGCTGACGGCGGCATCGTCTCCGGAGGGCGATTATGCTTTCAACGACCGTCTTTCCCAAGGACGGGCGCAGGCATTGAAACGCTACCTTGTCCGCCGATACGGCAGAAGCATCGACACGATGCTCACCGTGCGGTGGGTAGCTGAAGACTGGACGGAATTGACGAACTGCATCCGAACAGACCGGGAGATCGGAAGCCGCGATGCCATCCTGGAGCTGATCGCCGAAGAGAAGAATCCCGACCGACGGGAACAGACCATCCGGCAGCGGTTCCCCCAAGAGTATGCCTATATCCGCTCGGTGATCTATCCGCAGCTGCGGGCCGTGAATTTCCGCTACAATCTGCGCCGCAAAGGAATGGTCAAGGACACGATTCACACCACGGAACTGGATACGGCCTATGCCCGCGGGGTGGAGCTATTGCAAAAACGCAAATACGCCAAAGCCTTGTACATTCTCAACGACTACAACGACCGCAACACGGTTGTGGCGCACCTCTCGATGGATCACAACGAACGGGCGTTGGAGCTGTTGGCTGCGATGCCGAAGGATGCCGTGACGGAATACCTACGGGCCATTGCCTGCTCGCGGCTTGGGCGTAAGGAGGAGGGCCGCCGCCATTTCCTCGAAGCCTGCCGCTTGGACGGACGTATGGAATATCGGGGCAATCTCGATCCGGAGATTGCTGAACTCCTAAAACAATAACAAGATGAAAAAACGAAAAATAGCAAACATACTCCTGTATTGCATCCTCGCAACGATCTGGGGTGTACTCATAGCATCCCTGTTCGTCGGCTGCAACTTATACGAAAAAGAGGAGATAGAAATTATCCGCTGTCCCGAAATCAAAACCGACACCATAAAAATTCCCGACTGGGATAAGTATTCCGAATCCTATCGTTATGGACAGCGAATTTATTCACACGGTCCGGCTTTTACGGCTTGGGCTGCGCGAACGGTTCAATCCCGATCCGGAGGATTGCTGTAACCTGAACCATTGAAAGAACGGCTGTGATTAAAAATCGCAGCCGTTCTTTTTCGGGTAGTTTCCGACGCATCACATCCTCTCGTATTGCCGGTGCAAGTGACTTTCCGTGCGATATTCGGGCGGCGAGAGGCAACGGCTGGGTAATGTATCGACATCCATGAATAAAATGGAAGACGGTTTGAATGGCCTGATAGTTGACATTTTTAATTATTCTATTTGCATAATTCATATTGAATAATTATTTTTGTGGAAATTGATCGTCATATGGCAAAAGTAATAAACCCGTTTATCGTGACGGGTAAGATAGAACCGGAGTATTTTTGTGATCGTGTGACGGAATCAGCACGGCTCATCAAATCCGTTACCAATGGTAACAATCTGGTGATTATTTCACCGCGTCGCATGGGTAAAACGGGATTGATTCAATTCTGCTACGACAAACCCGAAATAGCTGCCGAATATTATACGTTTTTCATCGATATTCTCCATACGTCGAGCTTACGGGAGTTCACCTACCTGTTAGGGCGCGAGATATACGAAACCCTTTTGCCCCGCAGTCGCAAGATGGCCGACCTGTTTATTCAGACTATCAAATCCATCAGCGGAAAATTCGGCTTCGACCCTATTACGGGCATGCCGACCTTCAACGTGGAATTGGGCGATATCGACCGGCCGGAATATACGCTGGATGAAATTTTCCAGTATTTAGGTCATGCAGATAAACCATGCATCGTGGCGATTGACGAGTTTCAGCAAATCGCCAAGTACCCGGAGAAAAATATCGAGGCACAGCTGCGAACGCACATTCAAAAGCTGCGTAACTGCAACTTCATCTTCGCCGGAAGCGAGCGCCACATGATGCAGGAGATGTTCACGTCGGCGGCACGTCCGTTCTACCATAGCGCGGATATGCTGGAATTGAAAGCGATTGTTCCGGAAATTTATATTCCGTTCATCGTCGGCCATTTCGAGAAACGTAACCGACGAATTGCTTCCGACGATGCAGAGCGAATTTACAATCTGTTCAAAGGTCATACCTATTACGTTCAGAAGACGTTCAACGAGGCATTCGCCGACACTCCCGAAGGCGAGGTGTGTACGCTCGAAACTCTTCGAGCGGCAATCGACAACATGGTTGCCTCGAACGATACTATTTTTCGCGAAATACTGTCGAACATACCCGAAAAACAGAAAGAGTTGCTCTATGCCATCGCCAAAGACGGCGAAGCGGAGCGAATAACCTCGGCGGCATTCATCAAACGGCATAGTCTGACATCGGCGAGTTCCGTTCAGTCGGCAATGAAAAAACTGCTCGAAAAAGACATTATTACGGAAATCAATAAGGTCTTTTCCGTGACGGACAAGTTGTTTGCCATGTGGATGAACCGATTGTATGGGAATAATGATTATTTGAGTTGATTATCAATCCTTGTTGTCAATACAGCGACATCAGCCGGAACCATACCCATCAATATTTATTCGCCACAGAACCTAAATAGGGTAGGAATCATAATTGCAAACATGCCATATTTTGTAATGGTGGGTGTGTTCATATGGCAAAAACCAATTTCTGTATTTAAAATATAGGGCAGGAGGTTGTTCCTCCTGCCCGTTGCATCATCTCAGAGCTCTGACGTAGCGGCTCTCCAACAATTTATAAATTGCCGACTGGGGATATAGGATTTTGCCGCCGATGGAAGTGTAGGGTATCTGGCGGTTGTCGCGGTAGTTTTGCAAAGATCGCTTGCTTAAACCGAAGATACTGCGAACCTCCTCGCTGGTGAGATAGACCTCCTTCCCGATGGACGGGCGGTGTGTGTCGATCAATATATCTACGGCTTGAATAGCCCGAACGATGTTGTGGCGCAGTTCTTTGAATACGTTGCTGTCACGTGTGATGATGTCTTCATGCATGGCTCTATTCAGTTTTTATCAGGTTTTTTTCCAGCAAACGACGGATATCTTCTTCCCGGAATACTACTTTGTTGCCGATGGCAGTGTAGGGTATTATGCCGCAGGTGCGATAATATTGCAGGGCTCGTTTAGTTATGCTTAAAGCCTTGCAAACATCGTCTGTCGTCAGCCAGCGGGTGTTTTGTGATTTTTCAGACAGCGCGTGCAAATTGGAGATACGTTCCAATAGCCGTTGTATATGCGCTTGAAGATCGTTATAAGCGCTCGTTTCAATAAGCATGCAATCCATAATGATATATTTAAGCGGGTGATTATGAAAGCCGCAAGTTAATATCACATGGAATTTTCCGATATCGATGTCCGTCCCTGACCGCTCCAGTCCGCTCGGTGGACTTTTGAGCCTGTGCCCTAAGAGTCTATGCTGTCAGAACCTTTCCTATTCTTTGCATTTCCCGGCTAATATTGGCTTCTGAAATTTTTGCATAGTGCCGAGTCATATTCGTATTTGTATGCCCGAGGATTTTGGCAATGATGTCGATTGGCATGCCATATTCGATAGCCAATGTGGCGAAAGTGTGGCGAGCTGTATGCGTCGTCAGATTTTTATGGATGTTGCATATTGTTCCGATTTCCTTGAGATACGAGTTCATTTTTTGGTTGCTGGGGATAGGTAATAACTTTCCTTTGAGTTGTAATTCAGGATTATGTTCATATTTTTGTAATATTTTGAGCGGGTAGGGTAGAAGTGGCACACGACTTATTACAGAGGTCTTTTCGCGTGGTTTATGTATCCACGTTGTTCCGCTGTCATCCGTTGTAATGTGTCGTTTTTGTAAGTTGTCTGCGTCCGTAAAGGCCAGTCCCGTTAATGCACAGAAGCAAAATACGTCTCGGATACATTCCAGCCGTTCATTAGGCATTTCCTTGCTTATCAATATGTCCAGCTCTTCTTTTGTCAATGGAACCTTGACGTTTGTTTTGTCTATTTTCATCTTGTAATACTGAAACGGATTTTTTTCAATCCATTCGTTCCGTATCGCGAATAAGATGAAATTTTTGAGACAGCAAAGTAAATTTACGGCACCATTGTTTCTGCATTGGTGGGCTGTTTGCATGAAGGTATTTAGGCCGTCTATATATTCATAGGAAACCATATCCAGCGGCAGGTCATCTTTCCGGTATTGCTGTTTGGTATATTCGGTCATGTATCGTAGTAAACGATGGTATTTGTTACAAGTTACCTGTGTGATACGTGTCCCGACCTCCTGTTGCCGTTTATCGCAGTATTTCGAAAACTCGACGAGGAACATTCTTGAACCGGATGCATTGCTCAGTCGTTGTTTGATGGAAAAGCAGTCCGGAGTTTTATTCTCTTTGAGAAGCAGGTCGTAGGCCGCAAGGATATTCGCCCGATAACTGGCGACGATGCTGTTAATTTGCTGATCCACTTCGCCTTTGTAAAGGGAGCGTTCGAGGCGCTGGTTCCATCGTTCCGGTTCGATTTGACATTGGGTATAGATCTCTGTTGTTTGGCCGGATGTGGTGATACGGGCATAAATAGGAGCCTTTCCTTTTTTAGAGATTTTGGTCTTTTTGCAGAAAAAGACTACGTTGAATGTTGTGCGTTGGTACATAGCTGCATGGGTTTGAAATAGTTAAACGTGTGCAGCATAGGGATATTGTGGCGTAAAACGGTGCAATACAGTGCGTTATGTGTAATTCGTGACCAATTTTTGACCGAAATAAAATAGGTCACGAATTGGGTCATAAAAACCTGCTTCAGAATACATTTTACGCGATTGTTTCAAAAACGAAAAAACCTTATATATCGTTGATATACAAGGTTTTTACTCTTTATTGCAGTGATTTTCAACTGCTTCTAAGGGTGGAAGATGGGGCTCGAACCCACGACCTTCGGAACCACAATCCGACGCTCTAACCGACTGAGCTACATCCACCGTGTGACCGTTGTCCGGTCGTATCGGGATGCAAATGTAATATACTTTTTCGGTCCGTGCAAAAAAATCGCCCGAAAAATTGCGCCGCGTGACAAAATGACAGTCCGGTATGTACCTTTGTCACCCTGCATCTGCCAAAAACCGGTTGGCACATCAATTGATGGGAAGGAGGTTGCAAATGCTAACTAATACATCATTATAAACCAAAAACAACAAAAGCTATGAATGTAAAACCATTATCGGACCGTGTGCTGATTCTGCCGAATCCTGCGGAGGAGAAGACGGCGGGCGGATTGATCATCCCCGACACGGCGAAGGAGAAACCGCTGGCAGGTAAAGTTGTCGCAGCTGGCCCCGGCACCTCGGAGGTCAAGATGGAGGTCAAGGCCGGCGATCAGGTGCTTTACGGCAAGTATGCAGGTCAGGAGATTCAGATCGACGGCGTCGATTACCTGATCATGAAACAGAGTGATATTTTAGCGATCATCTAATAAAGGAAAAACATCATGGCAAAGGATATCAAATACAATGTTGAGGCGCGCGAGCTGCTCAAGGAGGGTGTCGATGCGCTGTCGAACGCCGTAAAGGTCACGCTCGGTCCCAAAGGCCGCAACGTGATTATCGACAAGAAATTCGGTGCGCCGCAGATCACCAAGGACGGTGTGACGGTAGCCAAGGAGGTGGAGCTGGAAGACGCTTTCGCCAACATGGGCGCCCAGATGGTCAAGGAGGTAGCTTCGAAGACCAACGATGACGCGGGTGACGGTACGACCACCGCGACGGTGCTGGCCCAGTCGATCATCGGCGTAGGTCTGAAGAACGTGACGGCGGGTGCCAACCCGATGGACCTGAAGCGCGGTATCGACAAGGCGGTGCTGAAGGTCGTGGAGTCGCTGCGCAAGCAGAGTCAGGAGGTCGGCACGGACTTCGCCAAGATCGAGCAGGTCGCCACCATTTCGGCCAACAACGACGAGACGATCGGCAAGCTGATCGCCGAGGCGATGGGCAAGGTGAACAAGGAGGGCGTCATCACCGTCGAGGAGGCCAAAGGCACCGAGACCCACGTGGAGGTGGTCGAGGGCATGCAGTTCGACCGCGGTTATATCTCGGCTTACTTTATGACCGATCCCGAAAAGATGGAGGCGCAGCTTGAAAAGCCTTACATCCTGATTACCGACAAGAAGGTTTCGACGATGAAGGAGCTGATGGGCGTGCTGGAACCGGTGGCTCAGAGCGGCCGTTCGCTGCTGATCATCGCCGAGGACGTGGACGGCGAGGCTCTTTCGGCGCTCGTTGTCAACAAGCTGCGCGGCACGCTGAAAATCGCGGCCTGCAAGGCTCCGGGCTTCGGCGACCGCCGCAAGGAGATGCTCGAAGACATCGCCATCCTGACGGGCGCTACCGTGATCTCGACCGATAAGGGTATGAAGATCGAGGATGCCGACCTTTCGATGCTCGGAACGGCCGACAAGGTGACGCTCAACAAGGAGAACACCACGATCGTGGACGGCGCCGGCAAGAAGGAGGAGATCGCGGCCCGTGTGGCTCAGATCCGCGCTTCGATCGAGAAAGCCACGTCGGACTACGACAAGGAGAAGCTGCAGGAGCGTCTTGCCAAGCTCGCCGGAGGTGTCGCCGTGCTGTATGTGGGCGCCGCTACCGAGGTGGAGATGAAAGAGAAGAAAGACCGTGTGGACGATGCGCTGGCCGCAACCCGCGCCGCAGTCGAAGAGGGTATCGTTCCAGGCGGCGGTGTGGCATACATCCGCGCTACGGCGGCTCTCGAAGGCATGAAGGGCGATAACGAGGACCAGACGACGGGTATTCAGATCGTGAAACGTGCGATCGAGGAGCCGCTGCGTCAGATCGTCGCCAATGCCGGCGGCGAAGGCTCGGTTGTCGTCAGCAAGGTGAAGGAGGGCAAGGACGCCTTCGGTTACAACGCCCGCGACGACAAGTACGAGGACCTGCTGAAGGCCGGTATCATCGACCCGACCAAGGTGTCGCGTGTCGCGCTGGAGAATGCCGCTTCGATCGCTTCGATGTTCCTGACGACCGAGTGCGTGCTGGCCGAGAAGAAGTCCGACGCTCCCGCCATGCCGGCAATGCCCGCAGGCGGTATGGGCGGCATGATGTAATCATCGGTTGCCATATGAAAACCGGAGACCTCCGACAAGGTCTCCGGTTTTTTTTGTTGTCGGGAGCCGTCTTCGGCTGTTACCGCCTGCCGGTCCCGTGACCGGGAGGGGCGGCTCACGGCATCCACTCCAGCACGCCGGTGACGGGGTTTGCGGCGCGCCATGCCTCAAATTCGGCGTAGGTGCGGACTCCGTCGCGCAGCACGGCCTGATAGTATTCGATACCCATGATTTTCTCGGTCTCCGGAGTTTCGTATTTGAGCCGGAGGATGGTTTCGCGCGTTTGGTCGGTCAGCACGGCGGCGATCCGGTCGGCAACCCGTTCGAAATAGCCGTCGTAGGCCGAGCCTTTCGGCATGTGGATCATGTCGATCTGCCAAAGCTGGTCGTCGGCGTCGGCATACCATGCGTGCCATTCGAGGCACTCCTCGCTCGTGTCGAGCAGGTTGCCGTATTCGATGCGGCGGATGCGGCTGTTTTCGGCCAGCCGGGCCATGGCGGCGAAGCTGTCCGCTACGCGCAGGGGCGATGAGTAGATGTGGAAGTCGATGTCGCGGTGCGTTATCAGCAGTCCCGTGCGGAGCGAGCCGACCAAATGCGGTTCGGCGCCCACGGAACGCCAGATGCTTTCGATGCCGCTGTCGCGGATGACCTCTTGGGCGCGCTGCTGGTTCGCGGCGGCGAGGGTGCTGAGTTTGTCCATTGTGCGATGCTATGAAGGGTTAAAAGGGCTTGCCGGAGCGAATTCGTTCCGGCAGGCTTGCGGTTTGTCGGGGTGTTATTTGCCGAGCAGGATGCGGGCCTGCGCGACTGCAGCGTCGGTTATCCGGCTGCCGGAGAGCATTTTGGCGATCTCGGTGATGCGTTCTTCGGCCGTCAGACGCCGGATGCCGGTGCGTCCGTCCTGCTTGTAGACCACGAAGTGGGCCGAGCCTTTCGAGGCGACCTGCGGCAGGTGGGTGATGTCCACGACCTGCATCGTCGCCGAGAGCGACTCGATGATCTCTCCCATGGCGTCGGCGATGCGGCCCGAAACGCCCGTGTCTATTTCGTCGAAGATGACCGTCGGCAGCTGCATGCACCGGGCCAGCAGGGCTTTGAGGGCCAGCATGACGCGGGAAAGCTCGCCGCCCGAAGCGATCCGCTCGACGGGCTGGGGCGTTGCGCTGCGGTTGGCCGTGAAGAGGAAAACCACATTGTCGCGGCCCGTGCGGCCCAGTTCGGCGAGCGGCGTCAGCGCCACTTCGAACACCGTGTCGGGCATGCCCAGTTGCGTCAGCGTGGCAAGGATCTGTTTCGCGAAGCCTGCGGCGGCTTTTTCGCGGGCTTTGTGCAGGCGGTCGGCCAATGCGGCCGCTTTCTGCTCGGTTTCGTGCAGCGCTTTTTCGGTCGCGGCGATCTCCTCGTCGCCGTGGACGATGGCCGCCAGCCGGGCGGCGTAACCGTCGCGTGCGGCGATCAGTTCGGCTTCGGAGGCGACGCGGTGCTTCTGCTGGAGCGCATAGAGGGTGTCGAGACGCGCCGAGAGCTTCGCCAGCCGTTCGGGGTCGGCGTCGATCCGTTCGCAGTCGGCGGCCGCGGCGTTGTCGATGTCTTTCAGCTCTTCGAGCACCGAGTGTATGCGCTCGGCGTACTCCCCGGCGGCGGGGTAGTGTTCGCGGATGCGTACGAGGTCGTTTTCCGAGTTTTTGAGCAGGGTGAGAATCCCCGTTTCGTCGGCGTCGAATGCGTTGCGGAGCGTGGTGAGGACTTCGCCGATGCGGTCGGCGTTTTCCAGTACGGCAAGTTCCGCTTCGGTCGCGGCCTGCTCGCCTTCGCGGAGGTTGGCGGCGGTCAGCTCTTCGCACTGGAAACGCAGCCACTCCTCGTCGCGGCGGCCGTCGGCGGCCGCTTCGCGCAGGGCTGCGAGCTGGCGCCGCAGTTCGGAAAGCCGGGCGTACTGCGCCGTGTACTGCGCGAGCAGCCCGCCGTTTCCGGCCACGGTGTCGAGCGCCGAGGTGCGGAACTCCTCCGAGGAGAGAATCAGGTTCTGGTGCTGGGAGTGTATGTCGATCAGGCGGGTGCCGAATTCGCGCAGCTGCGCGAGCTGGACCGGAATGTCGTTGATGAAGGCGCGGCTCTTGCCGGCCGGGGTTATCATGCGCGTAACGTGCGTTTCGGGAGCATAGTCGAGGTCGTTCTCGTCGAAGAACGACTCCATACCGCGGCCCGAAAGGTCGAAAGTACCCTCGACCACGCAGTTGCGCGCCGCGTCTTTCATGGCCGAGCCGTCGTTCTTGGCTCCGAGCAGCAGGCCCAAAGCACCGAGCAGGATGGATTTGCCGGCTCCTGTCTCACCCGTGATGATGTTCAGGTGCGGGTCCAGCTCCATTTCGAGCTTTTCGATAAGCGCGTAATTCTCAACCGATAGACGACGTAACATGGCGGCCTATTTTAACAGTGATTCGATTTTATCGGCGATGCGCTCCGCGACTTCGGACTTCGGCATCAGGGGCAGTTCCTCCCGGCCGCTGCGGTCGATGAAGGTGACTTTGTTGGTGTCGCCGCGGAATCCGGCCCCGGCGTCGCGCAGCGAGTTGAGGACGATGAAGTCGAAGTTCTTCTTGGCGAGCTTGGCTTCGGCGTTGGCCTGTTCGTCGTGGGTTTCGAGCGCGAAGCCCACCAGCAGGCGGCTGCCTTTGCGTGCGCCCAGTTCGGCGGCGATGTCGCGCGTGCGGCGCAGGGTGATGCACATTTCGCCGCCGCATTTTTTGATTTTCGTTTCAGAAACGGTATCGGGCGTGTAGTCCGCGACGGCCGCGCACATGACGGCTCCGTCGGCTCGGTCGAAAGCCGCGGTGGCGGCGTCGTACATTTCGGCGGCAGAAAGTACGTCCGTGCGCTGCACTCCGGCGGGCGTCGGCAGGGCCGTACGGCCGCTGACGAGCGTCACGTCGCCGCCGCGGGCGGCCAGTGCGCCCGCAATGGCGTAGCCCATCTTGCCCGTCGAGTGGTTCGATATGAACCGCACGGGGTCGATGGCTTCGATCGTGGCGCCTGCCGTTACGACGAAGCGTCTACCTTGCAGGCTCTTTTTTTTTTCGGGATTTTCTCCGCCGAACAGTTGGCCGACGAAGGCGGCGATGTCGGCAGGTTCGGCCATGCGGCCCTTGCCCGTCAGTCCGCTGGCCAGCTCGCCTTCGGCGGGCTGGACGATCCGCACGCCCCGTTCGGCCAGACGGCGCAGGTTCTCCTGCGTCGCGGGATGGGCGTACATGTCGAGGTCCATGGCCGGCGACACGACGACCGGGCAGCGGGCCGAGAGATAGGTCGTCAGCAGCAGGTTGTCGGCGATGCCGCAGGCCATTTTGGCCAGCGTATTGGCCGTGGCGGGGGCTATCAGGTAACAGTCGGCCCACTCGCCGAGCGAGACGTGCGAATTCCACGCTCCGTTTTCCGGGTCGAAGAATTCCACGAGAATCGGGTTTTTCGAGAGGGTGGCCATCGTCAGGGGCGTGATGAACTGCTTGGCCAGCGGCGTCATGACGACGCGCACTTCGGCGCCCGCGCACTTCAATAAACGACAGAGCACAGCCGCCTTGTAGGCCGCTATGCTTCCCGTAATGCCCAGCAGTATGCGCCGTCCCGCGAGTCCTTCGACCGTGCGGCCGGCGCCGGGGCTTTGTATGTCGTGTCCCTGCGAGTCCATGCCGGCGGGGCGTTACGCCTCCTTGACCTCTTTGTTCTCCTTGAAGAAAAGCTCGTCGTCGAGGAACTCCTCGGTGGCGATG
The DNA here is from genome assembly GCF_000265365.1 of Alistipes finegoldii DSM 17242. Lineage (NCBI taxonomy): Bacteria > Pseudomonadati > Bacteroidota > Bacteroidia > Bacteroidales > Rikenellaceae > Alistipes > Alistipes finegoldii. The sequence continues at coordinate 1,021,566 of NC_018011.1, read as the reverse complement.
ATCGCGGGCTTGGGAAGACGCTCGTAATAGCGCGAAATCTCGATCTGCTCGCGGTTCTCGAAGGTCTCCTCCATGGTGTCCGTGGGCGATGAGAAGTCGGCGAGCTTGCGGTTCAGCTCGGTCTTCAGCTCGGTTGCGATCTGGTTGGCGCGGCGGGCGATGATATTTATCGACTCGTAGACATTGCCGGTCTCCCGGTCCAGATCGACCAGTTTACGCGTAATGGTGTTGTTGGGAATGTTCTTCTTGATTTCCATTGCTATATGTTGTTGTCTTCTTGCTTGTTGCGGTCCAGATAATCGCGGGCGTGCTGGGCCATGCGGTCCACCTCCTTGATATGTTTCGATTCGGGGAACTCCTCTTTGAACGAGAGGTACGAGTCGAGCATCGCCAGATAGCGGTCGGTCTGCTTCTCGGCGACCGAGTTGCTGGCGAAGCGGTAGCTGGCGTCCACGATCAGGTACATGATCTCCTCGCGGTGCGAACTTTCGGGGTATTGCTTGAGCGCGTTCTTGAGCGATACGATGGCCGACTTGTAGCGGCCTATCTTATAATAAGTGTATGCGTTGAGGTAGGCCTTGTCGTGCAGGCGCTGCGTCAGCTCGGTGTTGATGGTCTTGAAATTCTCGATCTGCTCGCTGTGCGGATAACGCGACATGAATTCGTTGATGGCGATCAGCGCCTGTCCGGTCATCGTCTGGTCGCGCGAAGGGCCGGGCGAAAGATAGTAGAAGCAGAGTGCGTACATGCCTTCGGCGTCCTCGATGAAGGCGCTGCGGCCGAACTTGCGGCGGAAATCGTCGAGAAGCGTCGCCGCCGTGTCGTAATCGCGGTTCTTGTATTTGCAGCGGGCGTTGAAGAACGAGATGCTGTCTTCGCGGGGCGTGCCGGAGTAGTAGTGCTGGACGCCTTCGAAGAGCGTCGAGGCCCGCGACCACTTCTCCTTCTGGTAGTACTCCAGCGCCTTGCTGTAAATCAGGTCGGGTTGTCCGCTTTTGAGCAGGGCGTTGATTCCTGCGCATCCGCTAAATGCAGTGATCAGGATCACTCCGCACACGGCGTATAAAAAAGTCTGCTTCATCGATAAATCTTTTACGGCGCTTTATCGCGCAAAGTTACGCATAAATTAACGATTTGCAAAATTATTTATTGTGCAAAAAAAGAGTGCGTCTCCGCACCCTTGTTTTTTGTTCAGAAGAAGAACCCGACCGAACCTCCGTAAACGAGGTTGCGCGGGATCCTGACCCGCTGCGACACGCCGTCGGAGACGAAGGTGTTCCAGACGTGCGAACGGGCGTAACCAGACAGGCGGAAGTCGAAAAAGAATTTGCGGATGTTGAATCCCACGCCGCCCATGATGCCGACGTCGTCGTTGAAATTCACCTTCAGCAGTTTCGGGGCGCTGTCCCGCTCGGAGTCGGCCACGCGGAACTGGGCGCCGCCGAAGAGCCGCAGGGGCCCGAACTGGAGACCCAGCAGCAGCGGGATTTCGAACCGCTGCGGGCGCGGGAGCCTTCGGCGCGGATCGAGTAATTGACGAATGCGAAATTAAGCTCCGACTGCAGGTGCAGGCGGCGGGTGAGGTTGAACCGCAGGACGAAGCCCGCCTGATAGCCCGCCTTGGCGGGACCGGGCCGGAATCGGTTTTCTCCGATTTCCACGCGGGAAAAAGGTGTGGCTGGTGGTGGTGACGCCGCCGCGGACGCCGACCTGAAAGCGGCGCTGGGGCGAAGCCGCGCCGGTGAGCAGCAGCGCGCAGAGCAGGAGCGGGAAGAGATGTTTCATGCCGATATTAGGTGGTTTTAAGGTTGCTGCGGAGGTTACATCAGGGGTGACACGAGCCGCAGCACATCGCCCAGCGTGCGCCGCCATGCCGCCGGCCGCCATTCGCCCCGCACGATCCGCCGGCACGAGGCCAGATCGCCGTCGAAGGTGGCGGACAGCTCCCGGACGACCTGCCGGTCGCGGATGAAGGCCGTGACTTCGAGGTTGTCCAGCAGACTGCGGTAATCCATGTTCGCGGTGCCGACCGAGGCCGTGTCGTCGTCCACGATCAGCAGTTTGGCATGCAGGAAGCCGTTGGCGTAGCGGTAGAGTTCGATCCCCGCGTCGAGCAGGTCTCCGACGTAGGAGTCCGATATCAGGTCCGTGAACGGCGAGTCGCTGCACGTCGGGATCATCACCTGCACCCTCACGCCGCTCCGGGCCGCCAGCCGCAGCGCGTCGAGCAGCATCGCGGGCGGCAGGAAGTAGGGCGAGGATATGCGCACCCTGCGCTGCGCCCGGACGATGGCCGCGGCGAACGCCTCGGCGATGGTCAGCCGCGAGGAACCCTCTTCGGCCCATGCGAGCTGGATCGGCAGCCGCTGCCGGATGTCGTGCGGCGCGATATGGCGGCGGATGTCGAGACTCTCGCCGCGTACGCGCGCCCAGTCGGCGATGAAGAGCTTCTGCAGGTCGGCGACGGCGTCGCCCTCGACGCGAAGGTGCTCGTCGCGCCACTTGCCCATGTAATCTCCGTCGAGGTAGTATTTCGCAATGTTTATGCCACCCAAGTAGGCGACCTTTCCGTCCGTAACGACTATTTTGCGGTGGTTGCGGCGGGTGACGCGCGTGGTGAACCACGGGAAACGCACCGGTTCGAAAGCCGCCGTCTCGACGCCCGCCTCGTGCATGCGGCGCAGCATCGTGCGGCTGAGCCGCCACGAGCCGACGGCGTCGTAGATGACGCGCACTTCGAGTCCCGCACGGGCTTTGCGTATCAGGATTTCGGCGATGGTGCGTCCGATGCGGTCGTCGCGGATGATGTAGTACTCCATGTGGATCGACCGCACGGCCCGCTGGAGCGAGGCGATCAGCGCCGTGAAGGCGTTGTTGCCGTTGTGGAGCAGTTCGACGCTGTTGTGGCGGGTGATGCGTGTGCCGCAGCCCCGTGCGATGATCTGTCCGAGACGGTCGCCGCGGTATGCGCGGCGTTCCGCCGCCGGGAGGTGCGGCCGGTAACCAGCCAGTACGTAGAGCAGCGTGCCGGCTACGGGGAGCAGCAGGATCAGCGCCAGCCACGCCGCAGCCGACGCGGGCAGACGTTTCTGTCGGGTGACGAGCGGAACGGCTCCGAGCGTCCATGCGATGTGAATTGCAAGCAGCAGATACATAACCCGTGCGTGAGGGCATACTCCGTGCCATGCAGGTTGAAAAAAGATTTGGAAATTCGGAATATACTTCCTATCTTTGCTGTATAATGAAAATCAGGGTTCTGGCCTTCACCGGTCAGGATTCTTATTTTTTTACGATGTTTAATTCGAAACTCCTCCTCTGCGGAGGGGGATTCAGGAAGGTTTTAGATGCGGGGCGGGCGTTTTCGGATGCCTAAAGAGAGTTCGACGGGTTCCGGCTTTTGAAATCTTTCGCGGTGTTATGAAACTGAATACGTCGGACTCGTATAAAATTATGGCAAAAGAGATTATCTATCTGACAGCGGAGGGGTACAAGAAACTCAGGGACGAGCTCGACCACATGCGTTCCGTCGAGCGTCCTGCAATTTCGGCGGCGATCGCCGAAGCGCGCGACAAGGGCGACCTTTCGGAGAACGCAGAGTACGACGCTGCCCGCGAGGCGCAGGGTATGCTGGAGATGCGTATAGCCAAGCTGGAGGATTCGCTTGCCAACGCACGGGTGATCGACGAGTCGAAAATCGACAAGAGCAAGGTGCAGATTCTGAGCAAAGTGACGCTGCTGAATCACAACACCAAGAAGGAGATGGTCTACACCATCGTCGCCGAGCACGAAGCCAACCTGCGCGAGGGCAAGCTGGCCATCGGCACGCCGATCGCCAAAGCGCTGCTGGGCCACAAGAAGGGCGACCGGGTCGACGTGGAGGTTCCCGCCGGAACGATTCACTTCGAGATCCTCGACATCAGCATTTAGGCGCCCGTTCCCGCAGGGCAGCGGCGCCGCATCGTCCGCTCCCGGCCGGGTGCAGGACACGACATACATCCCCGTTTGTGGGTATTTTTGCAGGACCGTTTTGTGCGGTCCTTTTTTTGTGCTACTTTTGGCAGCAGAAAGATGATACGCAAAGCACCCAAACGGATATACGCCGCTCTGCTGCTGCTGATTCTGGTCGCAGCGTACGCAGGACACAAGGTCCACATCTACAAGGAGGACCCTGCGCATTTCGCCGCGCTCTGCGGCGATCTGATGCCCGACAACGGCGCGCATCAGATCGTGGTGGAACGCTGTATCGTCGACGACTTCTATTTCTTCCCCTATCTCGACGCAGTACAGCCCGCGCACTCGTTCTATTGCGGGATGCTGGGCGTTCTGATGCCCGAAGCCACGCAGTGCAGACGCTGCATGCCGGTTCCGGGCGTTTCGCTGCGCGCGCCTCCCGCGGCGTAACCCGCAATCCCCTTCCCATCCTGTTTTTTGCCGGGCCGTGCGGTCCGGCGGGTTACGTATGTCATTCAAACAATCCGATAAGCAATGAAAAAATATCTGTTGCCGGCACTCTTCATGTGTCTGTATGCCGGTGCGTCGGCCGCGGAGACGCCGAAGAGGAGCACCGACGCCAATCTTTTCGGCCACGTCGTGGACCGTGAAACCCATGAACACCTTCCCTATGCGACCGTCGCCGTGACGGGCACGGCATTCGGCACCACGACCGACGCGTCGGGACACTATTTTCTGAAAAACCTGCCCGAAGGCGAGCTGACGCTCGAAGTCCGTGCGCTGGGGTACGCCGTGCTGGAGAAAAAGGTGACGCTCGAACGGGGACAGACCCTCGAACTGAATTTCGAGGTGATGCAGAGCGGCATTTCGATGGACGAAGTGGTCGTCTCGGCCAGCCGCTCGGCCACGCTGCGGCGCGAAGCGCCTGCGCTGGTGAGCGTGCTGGACGCCGCGCTGTTCGAGAAAACGAACGCTTCGTGTCTGGCGCAGGGGCTTTCGTTCCAGCCCGGCGTGCGGGTCGAGGACGACTGCCAGAACTGCGGCTTCGCGCAGGTGCGCATCAACGGACTCGACGGCCATTATTCGCAGATTCTCGTCGATTCGCATCCGGTCTTTTCGGCCCTGACGGGCGTCTACGGACTGGAGCAGATTCCGGCCAACATGATCGAGCGGGTCGAGGTGCTGCGCGGCGGCGGTTCGGCGCTGTACGGCTCGTCGGCCATCGGCGGCACGATCAACGTCATCACCAAGGAACCTTCGCGCAATTCGGCGCAATTGGCGCATACGCTGACCTCGCTCGGCGGCAGCAACTCCTACGACAACAACACGATGCTCAATGCGTCGCTCGTGACCGAGAGCGGCCGTGCGGGGCTTTGCGTCTTCGCTCAGAACCGCCACCGTTCGGGGTACGACCACGACGGCGACGGATTTACCGAGCTGCCCCTGATCAACAGCCGGTCGGCCGGCATGCGGTCGTTCTTCCGCACGGGCGCCTATTCGCGCATCACGGCGCAGTACCACCACATCGACGAATACCGCCGCGGCGGCGACCTGCTGGACCTGCCGCCCCACGAGGTGATGGTGGCCGAGCAGACCGACCACTCGATCGACGGCGGAAGCCTTTCGTTCGACATCTCGTCGGCCGACCGCCGCAACCGTTTCAACGCCTATGCGTCGTTCCAGAATACGGCCCGCAAGAGCTACTACGGCAGCAAGCAGGACCCCGACGCATACGGTACGACGCACGACCTTACGGTCGCGGCGGGCGTACAGTACGTCCATGCGTTCCGGAAACTGCTTTTCATGCCCGCCGAACTGACGCTCGGCAGCGAATACAGCTACGACGACCTGAACGACCGTTCGATCGGCTACGACATCACCACCGCCCAGACGGTGCATATCGTGGGCGGCTACCTGCAGAACGAATGGAAAACGAAGAGATGGTCGCTGCTGATCGGCGGACGTTTCGACAAGCATAATCTGGTGGACCACGTGATTTTCAGTCCCCGCGCAAATATTCGTTTCAACCCTTCGGAGGCGGTGAACCTGCGCGTGAGCTATGCGGGCGGCTATCGGGCGCCGCAGGCCTTCGACGAGGACATGCATATCGCCGTGGTGGGCGGCAAGCGGGTCCGCATCCGGCTCGCCGACGACCTCAAGGAGGAGCGTTCGCACAGCGTGAGCCTTTCGGCCGACCTTTATCACAACTTCGGCAGGGTGCAGACCAACCTGCTGGTCGAGGGGTTCTATACGATTCTCGACGACGTCTTCGCACTGCGCGATCTGGAAGATACGGACGACGGAGGCAAGATCAAGGAGCGTTACAACGGTTCGGGCGCCGCCGTGCGCGGCTTCAACGTCGAGGGGCGGGCGATCTTCACCCGCTGGTTCGAACTGCAGGCGGGCGTAACCCTCCAGCAGAGCCGCTATAAGGAGCCTGAACAGTGGAGCGAGGACGCCGACGTGCCGCCCGTGCGCCGCATGTTCCGCACCCCCGACGCCTACGGCTACTTCACGGCGTCGTTCAAGCCGGTCCGGAACTTCACGGCCGACCTGACGGGAACCTGCACCGGCTCGATGCTCGTGCAGCACATGGCCGGATCGGGCGTCGCGCAGGATGCGGCCGTCTTGACGCCGTCGTTCTTCGACATGAACGTCCGCCTGTCGTACGACCTGCGTATCTACAAGGAGATAACCTTGCAGCTTTACGGGGGCGTGCAGAACCTCTTCAATGCCTACCAGAAGGATTTCGGCAAGGGCGCCGACCGCGATTCGGGCTATATCTACGGTCCGTCGCTGCCCCGCAGCTGGTTCGTCGGCGCGAAGTTCAGTTTCTGAGTCCGCGCTGCTGCGACCGGCATAAAAGGCTGCCCTTTCGGGGGCAGCCTTTTGCGTGTGGCGGCGGTCTCTGCGGGCCGTTTCGGATGCGTGTGGCGGCGGTTTTTGCGGACTGTTTCGGATACGTGTCGCGGCCCGGAATCCTGTGCCGGGTTTTGCGGGGGATCGGTTGTGACGCCTGCGCAAAGTCGCCGGAATGTCCGGCCGGGTGCGGAGAATTTCATCCGGGAAACAAAAAGCCGCCCCGGATTCCGGGGCGGCCTTGCCGTATATCTTGGCGCGGAACTAGATCGCCTTGATCTCGTGGAGCACGTTGTTGGTCTTGCGGACCGCGTCGGCCGAAGCTGCGAACTTCTCGGCCTCTTCCTTCGAAAGGTCGATCTTCACGATCTTCTCGATGCCCTTGCGGCCGATGATCGCGGGAACGCCGATGCAGATGTCCGACTGGCCGTATTCGCCTTCGAGCAGGCATGAGCAGGGAATCATCTTTTTCTGGTCGTTGAGGATCGCCTCCACCATCATTGCCGAAGCGGCTCCCGGAGCGTACCATGCCGACGTGCCGATGAGCTTGGTCAGCGTGGCGCCGCCCACCATCGTGTTGGCTACGGCCTCTTCGAGCTTCTTCTTCGATGCGAACTGCGATACGGGAACGCCGTTTACGGTAGCCTTCGAGACGAGCGGAATCATCGTCGTGTCGCCGTGGCCGCCGATGACCATGCCGTCAACGTTGTTGATGTTGGCGCCGGTGGCTTTGGCCAGATAGCACTTGAAGCGCGACGAGTCGAGCGCGCCGCCCATGCCGATGATGCGGTTCTTCGGAAGTCCCGAAGCCTTGAGCGCCAGATAGGTCAGCGTGTCCATCGGGTTGGCGACGACGATGATGATGGCGCGCGGCGAGTACTTGACAACGTTTTCGATTACGCCCTTCATGATGTTGGCGTTGGTGCCGATCAGCTCTTCGCGGGTCATGCCCGGCTTGCGGGGAATGCCCGAAGTGATGACGACGACGTCCGAATTGGCGGTCTGCTTGTAATCGTTGGTGACGCCTACGAGTTTGGTGTCGAAGTCCATCAGCGTCGAGCACTGGTACATGTCCAGCATCTTGCCTTCAGAAAGACCCTCCTTGATGTCGATCAGGACTACTTCGCTTGCGACCTCGCGGCAAGCCATTACATTCGCGCAGGTTGCGCCTACGGCACCTGCACCTACTACTGTAACTTTTGACATAACTGTTGATATTTAAGTTTGTTGTGCGTTTCTTTCCGGCGGGGCGTCGTTCGCGGCCGGCCCTGTCATGGAGCAAACCCCTCTCGGAAGAGGGGCTTGGAACGGGGCGGGGATCAGCCGATCAGCTTTTCGTAATCCGCGGCGCTCAGCAGCGCGTCGTATTCCGCGGGATCGGACATTTTGACCTTGACGATCCAGCCTTCGCCGTAAGCGTCCTTGTTGACGATTGCGGGGTCGGCGTCTACCGCGTCGTTGAATTCGACGATTTCACCGCCGACGGGCAGGAAAGCGTCGCTGACGGTCTTCACGGCTTCGATCGAGCCGAACACCTCGCCTGCGGCGAGCGTCTCGCCGACGGTCGGCACGTCTACGAAAACGATGTCGCCGAGCTGGCTCTGCGCGAAGTCGGTAATGCCGATAACGGCCGTGTCGCCCTCGATACGGCACCACTCATGGTCGTTCGAGTATTTCAGATTTGCAGGTACGTTCATAATCTGGTTATTGTTTTAAATTTGGAATGTGCTTTTTCTGATGCAAATATAACTGTTATTTCCGTAACAGCAAGGGGATTCTGTATTTTTTAATGCGATTTTGCGCCGCGGATCGTTGCCGATTTGCGGAATGGCTTGCGCAAAATATTTGTATGTATTATTTTTGCGGCAAAATCAAGCTTGCGTTACAGGTATGACAGGGGTAGAGACGTCCGAATCCCGGAGATTCGCGATCATAGGCGTTGCCGGGTACATAGCTCCGAGACATTTGAACGCCATGCGGTCGCTTGGGTGCGATCTGGTGGCGGCGCACGATGTATTCGACAGCGTGGGGATGATCGACGGGTATTTCCCCCGCGCCTATTTCACCACCGATCCGGATGATTTCAGAAGGCGCATGGTCGCCGGCCGTGCGGAATTTCTGACGGTCTGCACCCCGAATTACCTCCATTGCACCCATACCGTAACGGGATTGGAGGCGGGGCTCGATGTGATTTGTGAAAAGCCGCTGGCACTGACTCCGGACGAGTTGTCGAGGATGGAGACCTGCAGCCGGGCCGCGGGCAGGCGCGTATTCCCCATATTGCAGCTGCGCCTTCATCCGGAAATAGAGCGGCTGAAACGGATGGTCGACTGCGCCCCCCCCCGACAATTTATGATGTAGACCTTACCTACATTACTCCCAGAGGAAGCTGGTATGCCGCTTCGTGGAAGGGCGACCCGTGCAAGAGCGGCGGCGTGGCGGCCAATATCGGCATCCATTTTATCGACATGCTGCACTGGATATTCGGTCCGGTCGAGAAGGTGGTGCTGCACCATTCGTCGCCGGAGTGTTCGGCCGGCTTTTTGCAGTTGAAGAGAGCCCGCGTCAGGTATTTTCTGAGCGTCAACGCCGCCCATCGTCCTGCGCCGAACGATAATCCCATGTCTCCGTACAGACATCTTGTTATAAACGGCGAGGAGTTCGACTTTACGAACGGGTTTACGGACCTCCACACGTTGAGCTACGAGCGGATACTTGCCGGCCGGGGTTTTGCGGTCGAAGATACGGCGTGTGCCGTCCATACGCTCGATATGCTGCGGAAGAGTGCGGCGGTCGGCCTGACGGGCGACTATCATCCGCTGCTGCGGAATTTGCAGGGGTGATGCGAAAAAAGAACGGGAGCGATGAAAATGGTGGATCTACATAGGCAGTATCTCGGCATCCGCGATGAAGTGGACCGCGCCATCGGCGATGTCATTGCCGAGACCGCCTTCATCAAGGGTCCTGCGGTCGGGCTGTTCGAAGAGGAGCTGGCCCGGCGGCTCGAAGTGCGGCACTGCATCGCCTGCGGCAACGGTACGGACGCGCTTCTGCTGTCACTGCTGGCCGTAGGGCTGCAGCGGGGCGACGAAGTCATCGTCCCGGCCTTTGCATTCGCGGCCGTGGCCGAAACGGTGCTGCTGCTGGGCGGCGTTCCGGTCTTCGCCGACGTCGATCCCCGCACTTTCAATATCGACCCGGCGAGCGTCGCCCGGCTGGTGTCGGAGCGTACCCGTGTCGTCATCCCCGTCCATCTGTTCGGGCAGCCGTGCGATATGGCTGCGCTCACGGCCGTTGCGAAGGAGCACGGCCTGAAGGTGATCGAGGACAACGCCCAGTCGCTGGGAGCCGTATGCCGCATGTCCGACGGCGCGCGCCGTTATGCGGGTACGATCGGGGAGATCGGGTGCACGTCGTTCTTTCCCTCCAAGGTACTGGGCTGTTACGGCGACGGCGGCGCGGTGTTCACCGACGACGACGGGCTGGCGGCCCGCATCCGGGCGCTGGGCAGTCACGGTTGGTTCCCCAAATACGACAGCCGGCTGGTCGGAATGAATTCGCGGCTCGACACGCTGCAGGCCGCCGTACTGCGGGTCAAGCTGCCGCACCTCGACACATGGATCGCCGCCCGCCGGAGCGTGGCAGCGCGCTACACGGAGCGTTTGGGCGGTCTGACGCCGGTCGTGACCCCGGTCGAGACGCCCTACGCCACCCACGTCTACCACCAGTACACCGTCAAGGTGCCTCCGGCCTGCCGCGACGGACTTCGGGCCGCACTCGCCAAGGAGGGCATACCCTCCATGGTCTATTATCCCGGAACCCTGTACGAACAGCCCGCATACCGCGACGCCTGCATCTGCGATCCCGCGATGCGCCATGCCGCAGCGCTGCCGGCGGCGGTGCTGTCGCTTCCGATGGACAGCGAACTGACCGACGCCGAGGTGGAGCGTGTGACGGATGCCGTATGCCGCTATTTTGCCGATAACGAAAGCAGATACCATGAGTGAAACGTTCATCCACCCCTCTTCGTTCGTAGACGACGGGGCGGTCATAGGGCCGGGTTGCAGGATCTGGCATTTCTCGCATATAATGGCCGGGGCCCGCTTGGAACGGGATTAAAAAACTGTAACGATTCGATTTATCGGGTCGTTACAACTTTTATATAGGAAAATAGGTAACGCGAAGGTAACGATTTATTTTCAGCTTATTGCGTCTAAATGCCGCATTTCAAATAACCTACTGCAAGCTACGAAAAATTTTCCGATCGAGCAAATTTGCTAAAAACAATAGCGTGTTTGCGGTTCAGTACGACATGCTTATACTTATCGGAATCATTTATCTAGATGTTGATCATCCATGTGAACCCTTCTACAAACAGATCCAAAGAAGTCTGCGAACCGTCAAGACATCGTCCGGCACCGAGTTCCTGCATCGGAACTGCTATCTCCCATAAGATCTGTAGGTGTAAATTGCTTTGCCCAATAAATCGGAGATTTCGGAATTGCGATTTTCTTCCGCAGTCCATGACTACAGGATGGTTTACTTTCAACCAGACCATTTTCATCTCGAATTCCCTCAATGCAATGACAGTCCATAGTAGCGATTTCATTCCTGGAATCACTTTACTGATTCATCTCGGATATTCATCAGACGTCGTCTTACTTTTGCCAACGTATGAAGTGTATTTTTTCAGATCGGAGCAGCGGCTAAATATAGTTGATATAACGTTTGAAATAAAAAGTCTGGAATGGAAATACTTTTACATCGGAAGATATTTTCGAGGCTATAAAATTGGAAGATCTGCGTCGTATTATTGGTAACACAAGCAGGAAATTAACTTGGACATCAATTAGCCGATTTACTCAATATATTGAATAATGGCTGTATCATTATCGGAGGCAAATTGCGCCTTATCATTTTCTACAGCCTGAAAAACTTGCTGTCTATAATATTCACTCCGGTTGATGACCCAATATTTTTCTATTGTTTCATTTCAGTCAGGTGCTAAGCCGGAGTTATTGGGATATGTGACAATATGGAATAAAATCCAGATAATGAGGCAATTTAGAGAGTGCGCATTCGACATAAATGCCAGCCCCCCTAAAAAAGTTGAATGAAGATGTAACCACCAGTTTATCTTCAACCTGCTACGCTCAGATTTTATAGTGCTCCATGGAAATATGATGAGTATCCTCCTCTGTTTTTGCTACGGCCTATGTTATATTATTCACGACGGAATGAAATCCTACATGAGAATAATGTATCCAACTTCTTTAGCTGTGTCTTGCGGACTTTTATTCCAAAGTATGGGAAAATAGGAGTTGCAAACTTTTATTGTTGCAACTCCCATCTGATATCGATTTTTTAGAAGGACTCTTTCAACGCTGTTCAGCCATTTCAATCTGTCGTGGAATCTCGATGTGATCGCATTGGTCGAATACGAAATGGAGCTTCGGATCGAATGTCGCAGGATAGTCTGACGTTCGCACGATGCGATTGCTCGCAGAGAATTGGAATCCGTCTACGCAATACAGATTAACAATGCGGGGATCGAATACTCGGAACAGATTTCCATCGACCTGAATATTGCGGTGATAACGACTTGTCTGCCGCTGGGAAATTCCGCTGCCGACAGCAATGCAGGCACTTCCCCATCCCCGGCTTCCATAATTGCCGTTTGCGAAGATGTTGTTGCGAATTGTTACGTCACGGACACCGGATTGTTCGAACCAGAAGTTACCGTCGCCCTCAAAGAGGATCGAGGCTCCGGCGATATGGAAATAGTTGTTTTCGATGATAACCCGTCCGCGGGAACCAATCAGCAAACCGCGGGCGCGGTTTCCCGACATCCGGCAACCGCTGATGTGAACATCGGGACCGGGTTCGTCGGCTGCAATCAGATGGCCGGGACGAATGTTCTCGGGTAAGGGTTCAGTGAAGGTTACCGCAGAATACTCCTTGTTGAACCGTTCGACCTTAGCAACAATCCGCCGGGCATAGGCTTCAAGCGTGTGGTTGTCGACAATTTCCACCGCCATCCCCGGGACGAGGAAATCTGTGCCGTATTGCCCGCTGTGTCCCCAGCGAACCCAAATCCGCTCCCGATCGAAAATCGTATCGACGGGCATATATAGTCCATGAATATTGGAGGCATCATCCTTCTGATTTTCGAACGTACAGTCGATTAGACGGATCTGTCCCCCGCAATTGGAGAAATGCGTGGCGTCGGCCGTGATGCTGATCATGCGTTTTTTGCCGGGAGCCGGAACAACTTCCATCCGTTCAATTCCGATGTCGCGGCTGCGTTGTGCGATGACCCCCATCCCTCCGCAGTGATGGAGCTTCACGTCGAGGATTGCAATACCCTGCGAATCGGAAACGGTGATCCCGGGATTGAGCCGTCGGGCGGCCCCGAAGACCATCGTATTCCCGATCGCGGCCTTCAAATCACTGCGGAAAATCCGAATCCATCCGTTAGGACGCCGTTCAGCAGGAATGGTATGGGCCGGGAGCCAGTAGTCGTCGACGTGGAAAGCCGGTTCGCATCGTTGGGTATCGAACTCCAACAAACTGGAATAGGGGTAGACACGACCTTCGTCATCGAGGAAACGCAAGCATCCGTCCGTCAGATCGCATCGGTATTTGTCCGGGAACTCCAAATCGAGCCATCCGTTTCCGGCCGCCCGTACGGTACCTTCGGAGTGAAACGTGCGGGTAAAGTCGATCGAAAGATTGCGGATCGTGATGTTGCGGCAACGTTCGAGGTTGAACGGTGAAACGAAACCTGTGAAAAGGAGTTTCGTGTCAGCACCTTCAATGGTGAAATCTTGCAGGCCGACCAAATCAAAGGCAATCCGTTTCAAACCTTCGTCGTTGTTGCTGATGAACTGGTACTTTTCGACCGCCAGATCGGGTCGTATCCGGAGTTCTCCACCCGGAAGAATAAGCCGTGCGGCCCGGATCCGGGCACAATGGGACAAGGCGGCCCGAATGGCCGGTCCTGCGTCGGTTTGTGCAGTCAGGTCGTCAAGGAAATCATTCAAGTAGACATCGCCACCGGATGTCGGGGCCTGACAGGCTGCAAAGAGCCCGACAGCAAACAGCAACAGGGTGTGAAGCAGTTTTTTCATCAGGATATTGTAAATTATGGAAGTTTGATACGCAGGGACGCTCCCTGTCGAAGCCGGAAAGCTCGGGGATTGCATCCCGAAATCGCAAGCGTGACTCGCAGAAACCCGTCCGGCTGTTTCTCGATGACAAGGTCGAAGTTGTTTTCAAAGGCCCGAATGTGCCGCAACGCCATGCGATTCCATCCGGAAGGCATTGAAGGGGTAAGATCGAAGCTCCTGAACCCGGTGGGGCGAATCCCGAACAATCCCTCGGTGATAACGCGGCAGAAAAGCCCGCTTTCGGCGGCCAAGTGGCGTTGAGAGCCCTCGGGCCATGCTTCGATCGGATAGGGAACATGATCGCCCAGGAGTCTGCGCCGGGCATAATGACTGAGGAATTCCGTTGCACGGTCGGCCTGCCCGGCGATGTAGATTCCCCGCAGAGCATAAAGGGTCGAACGGTCCCAGAAGGTCGAACTGCCCTGTTCGGTGAGGAGGCCGTTTTCGGTCATCAGCTCTTTTCCGAGCAGCGCCCGAACAGTCCCTTCGCTGCGGTTTTGCAACCCGGCGATCAACGGCATGCATATCCACGAGCGGAGTTTCGTACAGCCATCGAAATAGCGGTAAGTTTCGTATCCGGCAACCGTGGCGCCGAAATGGCATTCAATCGCCTCAGCGAGCTCCGAAGTCTGCCGTTTGTAAACTCGCAGCGTTTTACGCGGACATCCGAGCTCCTGTCCGAGATAGACGGCCGACCGCAAGGCATCATAATAGAGTGTCGATGTACAGAGATTGGCCTTGCCGGCAGGGAATCGGCCCTCCAATTCATCGGTATCGGAAGCGACGACCCCTTCGGGAGTGAGTTTGCGCCGGCAGTATTCGAGACACCATTCCACCAAAGGCCACAGCTCTTCGGCTTCGTTCCGTTCCCCGCGGGCCAAGGCGTAGCGCGCAGCGCCGTATGCGATCATCGCGGCATCGCCTCGATCGCCGGCCCCGTTCCAGATGTCGTCGCCCTCGGCGATGATCGAACTAGGAATAGGCCGGTATTCAGCATTCATGAAACGGGCGAAGTGGCGGAATGCGTTGAGTGCCGATCGATTCCCGATGTCGTATCCGAGCATTGGGAAAAAAGGGTTGACGTATTCGGCCTGATCGTTGGCCCAAATAGCCGCGTAGTAACATTCGCCGCCCGGAGCATGCATGTAGCCGCCGCGGGTCTTGATAATGCTTTCGGCAGCCCGGATCTTGGCAAAGCGGAATTCCGTGTCGACTACCGGATCCGGGGTCTCCAGGACCAGTTTGTCCGAGATTGCAGAAACGAACTCCCTACGAGAGCGGAGTTCGGCTCCGACATCTGCGGGCGGAAGTGTCTCTCCGACTCGACAAGCCCGGAAGAGGGCATCCACCACGGTCGAATCTCCGGGCTGCAGTATGCGGATTCCGGCATCGAGCAATTCGGCCCGAATGACGTAGCCGCCCGTAATGCCTCGTTCCGAAGGGGTCGTCACGATTTGCGAAAACTCTGGGATGGAAATCTCCAGCGTTTGCGAACCGATATTGCGGATAAGATACCGTTCACAGAGGGCGGGTTGTGTCGGCGAAGGAAAGATCGTGCGCTCCATGGCCAAGACCGGAGCCGGATGCTCCACCTCCTCGTATCCGGCCCCCACGGCATTAAAACTCCATTGACTAAAGACCCGGACCGTACCGTCTATGACGATCTTTTCGACCCGTTCGAACTGCAGGGCCGAAGCATTGAAACCCGAGGCGGAGGTATTCACGGCCAACAGCGAGGGAATATCCGTGGCCACGCGGCACATCAGACTGGCATGCGTATCATTGGGACGGACACGTAACAGCGGGAAGATCAGCGAACGTTCGACGCGAAAGGCTCCTCGGTCATCCACAACCCAGCGGAGAACCGTCGAGATCTGCTCGCCGGTCATTTCGAGATGATCCCTGTGGGGCGTATCGTTTCCGGGTCTCCAGACGATGCCTCCGTCCGGATCAATCTGCCAGCGTTGTCCTGCAACAGGAAGTCCGAGCCCGGTGCAAAAAAGAAGGAACAGCAGTTTTTTCATTGTCATTTCATTGTTCAAGGATGGCGGGGCATTCGAACCAGTGCTCCACGAATGTGCGGACGCGCTGCGCATATATCTGCGGATCGTGGAGATAGGCGGCACCATGATCGACGCCGGAAAGTATCCAGAGTTCCTTGTCTCCGATTTTCGCTTCGTACAGCCGGTGAACCATTTCCACAGGGACGACCGAGTCCTTGTCGCCGTGAATGAACAACATAGGCAACCTGCATCGGTGCACGGCATCGAGCGGAGAAGCCTTTGCGAAACTCCATCCGTAGAGGATCCGGCACCAAAGGTCCGATAGATGGAAGAGCGGAAAGAGCGGCAGTCGGCACTGCTTCTCCCAAGAATCGGCAAAGATATCCCGGGTTGAAGTGTAGCCACAATCCTCCACGGCACAGCGGACACATGCGGGCAGCGACTCTTCGGCAGCGGCGATCATCGTAGTGGCGGCACCCATCGAAACGCCGTACAGGACGATCTGCGTATTGCCGCCGAAAAGCGAATCTGCCGTTCGGATCCAGTCCACCACTTCCGTTCGTTCAGTCCACCCCATGCTGATGGCCGAAGGTTCGCTTTGCCCATGACCGCGCAGATCGGGAATCAGAACATTGAATCCGAAATCATGGTTGAAGAGATAGCCGATCATGAGCATGGTTTCCGCCGAACCCTGATAGCCATGAAAGAGCACGGCGGTCTTTTCGGTAGGCTCCGGAGCCCATAGCCACCGGGCATGGAGTCGCTCTCCGTCGGCATTCAACCGTACGATATCATGCAGCAATCCGTTGCTGCGGATGCTGTCGAGCCATTCTGTGGTATGAGGATATTGCCGGGTGAGCCAGCTGAGATCGGTCAGGCGGGGCGGATGGAGTGTCCTGTAACAGAGTACGAAACTCCAGCACAATGCCCCGATGACAAGCAGCCCGAAGATTGCGCTCAGTGCAGCAATGATTTTCTTATTTCGCTTTTTCATGACAGATATTATTTGGGTTCATATGGATCAGTTCGAAATCGGGTTTGCCGTAGCCGATAAACCGGTTCTCGGCGATGCGCACATTTCGACACCCCTCAAGGCAGAATGATTGGCGTTGTGCGGCTGTGGCGGGGAAATCGTATGTTTGTTCGACACAGTTTGCCACGAACTGCAGTCCCTCAACCGATCGGGCGTGGAGCAGCGGACGGTCATAAGTGAGAATGCGGTTGTTGCGGATCCGGATATTGCGATGATAGACCGGGCTGCTTTCGTCTGCCGGACGGAAAGAGGGAGTGATGCTGATGAGGGCTTCGCCCCAGCCGGATCCGCCGTTGTTCGAAGCCGAAGTGCCGCAGTTCTCGAAAAGGTTGTCATGGATATCCATGTCGCACACGGCGCCCGATTCGAACCAGTAGTCGGTATCTCCTTCGATGAGAATTGCCGTTCCGGCCGTCATGAAGCGGTTGTTATGTACGACAACCTTTCCGGGAGTGGTGAGCAAGATGCCGCGGGCGCGGTTGGCTCGCCCGAAGTAGCAATCGTGAATCGATACGTTGGCATACCACGAGGCGTTTTCGATAAAATCGTCTTCCCTGAATGTTTTATCGAGCGGCTCACGCAAGGCGACAACAAGCCGCTTGCTGCTTTTCCTGACAATGCGTTCAATGCGGTTCCGGGCCCCCCGAGATCCGGTCGTTCGTACAATCGGCCAGATCTCATCATCGGCTTTGAACACCCGTTCTGCCGGGAACCGGACTCCGAACAACTCAATCTGTTTCCGGTCTTTCGAAACAGCGACTATCCGGGCATAGATGCCGTGTATGTTCAAGGCATCGTCACCCTGTCCGTTGCAGTTGCAGCCGTCAAGTTCGATCAATCCGCGGCAGTTGGTAAAGTGGAACGCATCGGCAGCACAGCTGAACCGACGCTTTTCGGAACGATTGACGACCGTACAAACCGCCTTGAGCAGGATGTTCTCGCTGCGGAGTCCGTAAACGCCCATTCCGGGAGAATGGCGCAGGTCGATTTTTTCGAAGCAGACATTCCTGCAGTTCACCACCGTCATAGCGTTGGACAAATACCGCCCATGGTAAAGAGCGAGTTCCGTACCGATCGGCAGGGGACGGTCGACCGTCCCGAAGAAGCGGACCGTGTCCGGAGCGATTTCACGGGCTTCGCCGCGGAAGACTGCATTGCGGTCCGAGAGAGGACAGTCCCGGGTACCGTAAAGCACCGCACCGCTTTGCGGATCGTAAGCCGTAGAATAACTTTCGGGATCGATTTCACGCTCCCAAGTCTCATCCGTAAAGCGGATCCGCCCCTTTTCGATGTGGTAGGGATAACGTTTCCGATCGATAGCCAGGTCAACATGGCCGTCCCCAAGAGCAACGATCGAAGCCTGTGTGATATAGGGGCGTTCCCAGTCGAGCGAGAAATTGCGAATCGTCAGTCTTTCGCACTCCTCAGCCAAGAAAAGCATCAAACGCCCGTGTGCGATGAATTCAGCGCCACCGCCGTCGATTATTAAATCCCGAATGCCGCGGAGTCTTGCCACGATGTTCACCCGGTCGTCCTGCCCCTCAGGGGCATGGAAATCGTACCGCCCCGACTCGAAACACAATACGGTGGGGATTTCCCGCTTTCCGATGGTAGCGACGGCTTTTCGCAAGGCTTCGGAAGCATCCTCTCCCGAATCGGGCAACGCACCGAAATCTCGCATCCGAAGCGTATCTCCGAACGGCCGGGATGAAACGCTTCCGATCCATGCGGTCGCGAGAATCGGGAGGATGTATCGACTAATTTTCATAGAAGTACGGATTAGGATTCTCAACCATTCGAGGCATCTCTTCACCCTCCAAACAATGCTCGGAACAGTCGACCAGACTGATTGTCGAATTTTCCTTCCACCCGGAGAAGTCATTGTTCCGGACTGTGACGCTGCGGCAGTGCTGGGCATCGATGACCGAGAGACCGGCGAACCGGGGCTCAAACCGGCGGGAATCGACGAACCGGTTCCTGCTGATGACGAGCGAATCGACCGAGAGAGCATAAATCAACTGGTTGTCGAACGACTCCACGAGGTTTCCTTCGAAACGGATACATCCGTGATACGGAGTCCCCCCGCTCCGGGCATCATGCGAAATAACGGGGTCGATCTGCAGAACGGCCTGGGGAGACCGGCCGCCGGTAGCCATCGTGCCGAATCGGTTGTTACGGATCACGACGTTGCGCGTACGTCCCGATTCGAACCAGTAGTTGGCGTCACCGCAAATGCGTATTCCGGCCATCATTGAAGAAAGATCACTGTTTTCGACGCATACGTCGCCCGGAGTCGAAAGCAGAAAACTCCGGGCGCGATTATAACGAACCGTGCATTCCGATATTTCGACATCGGCATCGGCCGCGCGGTTCCCGACGGCAATGTGCACCGAGTCCGGAATTGCACTCAGGTCGAATCCGGTTCGAATGATGTAATAGTTTTCATTCACGTGGTTCACCTCCTCGACTCGTCCGCAGCCGAGTACCCCCAGATCGGCACGATCGATGAAGACGAGCGAATCACCTTGTTCGGCAAAATCGAAACCCTCCTGCTGAAAGTGCCCAAAACTGGCCCCAAACCGGTTCCCGGAAAACCGATCCACAACCGTCATGTAAACACCGTGAATGTTCGTGGCATCGTCGAGCATGCTTTCGAACCGGCAGGCCCGGAGCACTATTTTTCCCGAACATCCGACGAAATGAGTGGCATCGGCCGATGCAGAGACCATCCGGCCGCTTTGAGGCGGGACTTCAACCCGGTATTGCGAGCAGACGACGTCGCGACAGTTCTCGGCGATCAGCGCCATGCCGCCCGAATCGTGAAGCGTGACGTTCCGGACTTCAACACCGGCCGACTTGTAAAACGAGAATCCCGGATAGCGGCGGTTAGTCGAATGGGGGCCTTTATCCGTATAGACGCTTCCCACAGGAGGCAGCTCCCGAGACGAGTAGCCGCTCAGACGGACAAGCGAATCGCCGATCCATTCGGCCTGCAGCGTTTTTTTTTGATCGTGTTCGTACTGTTCGGCCTGATAGTAGGGCGAACGGGTTCCGGGATCGAACAAAATATTTTCACCGAACGGACTCGCCCAGTCGTAGCCCGTAAACCAGGGTTCCCCGCTCCGGATCTCGAAACGTTCCGGATCGAGCGGACGGAGCGTGATGCTGTGCGTACGAGGATCGTTACCAACGACGAGGCCTTCGAAGATGAACGATGCGTCGCAATCGATCGTGAAAGCCTCGAAAACGATCTGTTCGCATCGAGCGACGCGGAACGGAACGATTGCGCCGTGAAATCTCAACTGGGTTTTTTCTCCAGCCCCTTCGATCCGTACACGTCGCATCTCCTCGAGCAGAAAAGCGCAGCGTTTATAGCCGTTGTCGTTGTTCGAAACGCAGAGATAGCTGCCGGCCGCCTGTTCGGGATAGAAGTCGAACGTCCCCGCTCCGAATCGGATTGTGACCTCACCGGCTGGATGCTCCGCAAGGATCTTGCGTACAAGAGGCGTATAGTCCTCCGTTCCGGAATCGAAGTCGATGGCAATCGTTTCCGGATGCATTTCGCATCCGGAAACGATCAGCGCGGAAAGAATGATGAATTTTCGGATCGACATTCCAAACATCAATAAAATACGACCTTTCTCCATGCGAGACTGCGTTGTCCGAGATCATTCATGTCTGCAGCATAATACATGCGGACAGCCTGTCCCCCGGTTTGATCTCCCTCTTCACTGATCAGGTTGGGATACATGGCCTCCTCCTCACCCAGATTGAGGGATATAGGGGCCTCCCACGCAATACCGTCGGCACTCGTCGAAAGACAAATGCGTCGGCTCCACGAATGATAGACCATCACCCATTTGCCTATGTAGTGGTTCCACATGACCGACGGATTTCCGCCGGCATAGGTATCGAGATTGGCGATCTTGATGTTTGCGCCGCCGAGTTGTGTCTGCCCGTTGCAGCCTTCGACGGTGAATGCTTTGCCATCCCATTTTTTCCAGGTTCCGGCAGCTCCGGCCGGATCCTCCGAACAGGCCATCGTGATCATGTAGTTTCCGGGGTCATCGCAATAGCCCGAGTAGTAGCATATCCAGACTTTGCGCGCGTCGTTCCAAACTACGCACCCGTCTCCCAAGCCGTAGGACTCACCCTGCCCGGCGGGATTTTCGGGTTTGGGGTCGGTTCCGGAAAGGATCCGTCTGCCCGTTTCCCAGGTCAGTCCGTTGTCCGAGGAATAGGTGACGCCAATGGACTTATAGGCGGCGGAGACTCCGGGCCAATGGCTCTCGGCATGGAAGAATCCGGCCAACCGACCGTCCATGAGTTTATGCACGCCGATGAACCATGCGCCGCCGTCGTAAAATCCGGATACGGGTTCGATGCACTTGCCAAAGACCTCCATATCGGAGGTCAAGGCATTGACGTTCTCATCGAGCCAGGGACTGGCGGATACCTGTCGCAGGGAATTGTCCGCAGACCAGTAGGTCGTAAACAGTCCCGAATCATCGTATTTCCCGACGGAGATCTTTCCGTCAAGCCAGAGCATATACCGGGGAATGTGGGGATCCTGCCAACAGATGTTGCGGTCACCGACGACGAACGTTCCAAAATCGGTGTAATCATCCGGATTGAAATCCGCATCGAATTCGTAGGGTTTCGAACTGGAACCGTTGTTGTAGGCATGCGCGAGGTCAAGATCGCGGTCACAGGACGACAGTGCGATCATCAGAGCGGCACCAGCGACGTATAATGCATGTGTTTTCATGGTTTCGTAATTTGAATGGAGGATCGGGTTTTATTTCCAAAGCGGATTCTGTTCGATCTTCCCATTCGAGGCGTCGATAACATCCTGCGGAATGGGGAAGATTACGTGTTTGGGTTGGAAGTTCTGCGCCTGGGAGGTCGCCACGCTCGAATACTTGGCCAGTTTCTTCACGCCTTCCTCAAGTTTTCCGAAGCGGACCAGATCGTACCAGCGCTGTCCCTCGAAGCAGAGTTCGAAACTACGCTCGGCGAGCAGGGCCTCGGCGAACTTGTCGCCGTCCATCATCTTCAGATCAACCGCTTCATTCGGAGTCTTGATATCGACTCCGAAACCACGGCGTCGCACCTGGTTGACATATTCGAGCGCTTCGGGCGAAGGAACTTCGTGAGCCCGCCAAACGGCTTCGGCATACATCAGCAACACGTCGGCATAACGGATGATCGGAAAGTTGATCGGATTTGCCCAGTTTGCCCATCCCGGCCCCCGTCCCTCCTCAGTCAGGGCATGGCGGAACTTGTAGGCGTAGTAGATCGGTTCGGAACTGAGATCCTCCTTGACGAGATTCTGATTGTCGTCGTAAACATATTTGAAGCGAGCGATGTTGTCGCGGCGCAGGTCGGCGGGATCGTACGTTTCATAGAACTCCTGGGTACTCCATACCGCAGACCAGTAGAGGTTATTGGGGGTCTGAACACCATCGATAGTTCCGACCTGGCCTCCGTAGGTGGTTGTACCGTTGTTGGCAAACTCGACATCGAATAGGTATTCGGAACTGTATTCGTTCGACGCATCGAACAGACTGAAATAATCCTTCACGAGCTCAAAACGACCGCTCTGGATAACCTCGTTGAGTTCGACTTCGGCTAAAGCCGCAGCTTCGGAGTCTTCCAAAGGTTCGCCGGCCATTTGCAAATAGACCTTGCCGAGCAGGGCTTTGGCTGCGTAGTAGTGAGCCCGGCCGTTCGCATTCGACACCGGAAGGTTCCCGATGGCTAGTTTCAGATCACTGACGATTTGTTCGTAGACTTGGGCCACGGAAGACTTTTCAGTCTGCACCATTGTGAGATCGGTAACTTCGTGGTTGATGATCGGCACCTCACCGAAAAGCCTTACCAGATGGAAGTAGTAGAAGGCCCGCAGGAAATAGGCTTCGCCGAGAATCCGTTTCTTCTCGCTTTCATTGCCGATATCGGTGTCAGTCAGACGGTCTATGATAACGCAGGCGCGTTGTATCCCGCGATACTGGACATACCATGTTCGGGAGATGTAGCGATGCGAAGGGGTGTAGGTGTAGTTGCAGAGTTCTGTCTCGTTTCCGTCGATGTTGGTCGGAATGATCATCTCATCGGTTCCGACGCGCCCAAGGATGAGGAAACCCTGAAAATAGGACCCGTATCGGTCGCCATTGGCCCATTCGGCCGAGAGCAGCATGTTATAAACGCCCGTGAGTCCCATGTCGAACTCTTCGGCAGTCTTGTAAAAGTTGGAGGTCGCCACGGTACTTTCGAGGGGGACATCGAGGAAGTCGCTGCACGCCGAGAAGATACAGCCTGCAACCGCGATAACGACAAAGCGGCCGAGTCGCGAGTATGCGGAGGTGATGAACTTTTTCATGATGGAGATCGTTTTACTGGAACAGAATGTTAATACCTGCGGTGAAGGTGCGCGGGCGGGGGAAGCAGCCGTAGTCGAAGCCCGACGTGAGGATATTGCTCATGCTGCTGGAACCTTGGTTGGAGTACACCTCGGGGTCGTAGCCCGAGTATCGAGTGAGGACGAAGAGGTTTTCTCCGGCGATATAGAACTTGATCGAGCCGATGTGGCTGTTAGGGCCGAACCATTTGCGCGGACAGGTGTAGCTGATCCGTGCAGAGCGGAGCCGCAGAAACGAGGCATCTTCGACGAATGCCGAGCAGACCGCTCCGTTCGTCATCGTGGAGTATTGCGTGCTTGCAAGGTTCCGGGGCGACCAACGCTCCTCGAAGAATGCCATTTGGTTGTTCGTGGTTCCGGTGAACGCTGCGAGCTGATTGTAGTTTGCGTTGTAGACGTTGCCTCCGTATGAATATTGGAACGAGAGGTTGAGGTCGAGGTTCTTCCAGGTGAAGTTCGTGCCGAAGGCTCCGAAGAAATCGGGTGTCGAGTTTCCGATTACGGTCCGGTCGTCGGATGTAATCTTTTCGTCCTTGTACAGGTCGGCGAAGCGCATGGCCCCGGGTTTTTCGGCTCCGGTTTCGACGGCGACATCAGGCTTCGGCGTTATTCCGTCGATTTCGAAATCATTTAGTCCATAGACACCTTTGGTGACGTATCCGTATATGTCTCCGATCTCTCCGCCCTCTTGCAGGATGACGGCATTCTGACCGCTCAGACAAGTGACACCCAGCAGGATCGGGGCTCCGCCCTGGCCGAGTTCAAGAATTTTGGTCTTGTTGCGGGCGAAGTTGGCGAAGAAATTCCATTTGAAATTCTTGTGGTTGATCAACTGGGCGTTCAGGCTCAACTCGATACCGCGGTTGCGCATTTTGCCGATATTCTGCCATGCCTTGTCGAATCCGACGATGTTAACAACGGGAGCCTCAAGCAACAGGTCCCGGGTAACCTTGTCATAGAAGTCTGCCGTGAATTTCAGCCGGTCGTTCCATAACCCGACCTCCAATCCTGCGTTCACTTCGCGAGTGGTCTCCCAGGAGAGGTTTTCATTAGCAATAGACAAAGAAGACTGCCCGATGGTCTCAATGGTTCCGAAGGAGTAGTTCGTTCCGTAGAGCTGCGAGTAGGAGCCCGAGGTGGGGACATTTGAGTTGCCAACCTCGCCCAGACTCAGACGCAGTTTGAGGGCGCTGACGGTATTTTGATTCTGCATGAATCTTTCGCTGTCGATGTTCCAGGCTAATGCACCGGAGAGAAACGTACCCCACTTGTCGTTGATGAAGCGCGAGGTAGCATCGCGGCGGAGGGTGAAAGTGGCAATGTAACGGTTGTCGTATGAGTAGTTAATTCGACCGATGAGCGAGACATACCGGACCTGCTCCTTGCTGGAGTAGACGTTGAAAACTTTAGCCATCTGGGCATTATTCGATCCGAGATCCTCGTATTCGTATTGAGTGGTTTCGCTGCGATCGTAGAAGTTCGTGTATCCTTGTTCAGTCATGCCGACGAGGACATTGAGACGGTGTTTCCCGAATACGGGCTTCCAGGTGAGCGTGTTTTCGTTGATCCAACTTCCGGATTCAGAACTGCCGATGATACCCTGCCCCTTGTAAAAGTAGCCGCGGGGCGTCGAGGTGGGATAGAACTGGCGGTCTTTGAGCGAATAACTGTCATATCCTGCCGTGATGCGCAAGGTCAGATTCTTAAGGATGTCGGCCTCGACATAGGCATTGAGCATCATTCGGTTGATGCGTTTGGTGAGTTCGGTCTCATTGGCGATGTTGACCGGATTCCCGTGATAGTTGTCGATATAAGAGTCGAGCGAGGACTGCGAGACGCCTGCACGGCGGAAATAGGCCTGAGTCGTTTCGTCGAATTCGAAAGGAAGAGCCGTCAGGGCCGAAGTGATGACGCCTGCAACCTGGGACGTGCCTTCGCCGCCGGTCGGCACTCCGTCGTCGACGATTCGGTTATAGCCGATATCGACACCCGTGCGTATAAAATCCGTGAATCGGTGGTCGATCGTAGCTTTAGCCGTGAGTTTCTGCCAATTCGTGGCGATGAGGACCGATTTGTTCTGCATGTAGGAACCGGAGACGAACATACTCGTTTTTTCAGTAGAGTGTGAAATAGATAGCGAATGGTTTTGAATAAATCCGGTACGAAAGATTTCATCCTGCCAGTCCCGCGACTGTACGTCTCCGATTGTGCGGGGTTGCATGGTGATAGGGTCCGTGAACAGGTGGTTGTTCGAGGAGTTTCGATCAACCTGATAGGCGGCGTACTGGCGAAAATCCATCATGTCATACCGCTTATTCATCTGTTGAAATCCGAAGTAGGTGTTGTATTGGATCTTTCCGCTGTCGCCCCGGCCTCGTTTGGTGGTAATGAGAATGACTCCGTTGGCTCCGCGGTTACCATATATTGCCGTTGCCGAGGCGTCTTTTAGCACTTCGATCGAAGCGATATCGTCGGGGTTTATCATCGAGAGCGAGGACATGCCGGTGTCATATCCGTCTATGCCACCCCCGGTGGAGGTGCTGACATCGAAGAGCGGGAATCCGTCAAGGACAATCAGCGGGGCAGTGGAGCCGGTCAGGGAGTTTGCACCGCGGATAAGCATGCTCGACTCCGAGCCGGGTTTTCCGGATGAGGAGTTGACCATCAGACCGGCCACTCCGCCGGCTAAAGCGTCGTCAACGGAGAAAAGTACCCGGTTTTCGAAGGCATCGGCCTTGATCGAGGCAACAGCTCCGGTCATGTCCTTTTTCCGTAGGGCACCGTAACCGACTACAACGACGTCGTCTATCTGAAGGTCGGAGGGTGAGAGTACGACATCGATCAGGGATCGCTGCCCGACGGATTCGCGAACCTCCCGGTACCCGAGGAAGTTGAAGACGAGAATATCTTTGGATGAACGGACTTTGATCCGATAGAAACCCTTGGCATCGGACGTGGCACCGACGGTGCTGCCTTCGATGATTATCGACGCGCCGGCGACAGGCTTTCCGTCCGGGGAGGTAATCGTACCGCTGACGGAGGTCTGGGCCCGGAGACTCGAAGCAATGAGCAGCAAGCCGGCCAGTAAGAAAACGAATCGTTTCATAGCGAATAGTTTATTCGGGTTATTCTTCGATAAGATTGATTTGTATGTCGTCCAAATACCAGTTTACATCAGCGGAGCCGGCTGACAGAAGAGCGAATTGGGGATAGGTGTTCAGCAACGATTCGTATTTGGCGCTAGTGGCCGTGAATTCGAACCGGACCTGTTTCCACTCTGCGGAAGGCATCAGCTCCGGAGATGCCGGGAGTGTGATCGTTTCGGTAAGCGGATATTCGATATTACTCCAAATTCCGAACATCTCTTCCACCTGTTCCTCGAAAGGAATATCGGGGAAGTAGATGCTCCAGTGGTCACTCGCAAGTACCTGGAGGTATTCATTCCAAGACCAGGAGGGCAGATTGTTATAGATGCCCGTCAAGACGATAAGCGAACCCTCCGCGGCATCCGTTTTCTGCCAGAAGGAGACTTCATATTTTTGTCCGGCAACGAGTTGGGCGTTGCAAACCCAGTTGTCTCGCGTGAACAACTGATAGATGACTCCCGGTTTGAGCGTTACCTTGAGGGCCTGCTTCGAGCCATCGGCCCCGCCGCTGACGATGGAGGTGTTAGTCGTCAGATCATCCGCGGAAGTGGTCGTGTTCCAGAGCGTCCATTTTCCAATGGACGAAAGTTCGAACCGCCAGGGATCATAATCCTTCTCGGGAATGGGGTGCAGCATTGGATAGTTTCCGACAATAAAAGTCTGTTCGACGGTAGTTGTCATTCCGTCGTCGGCCCGAGTGAGTCTGCAGGAGATTCGGGCTCCGTTTTTGTTGGCCGAAGTCCAGGTGACCACTGGGGCGGGATCAGTCGACGAGGAAGGCGTACCGCCTTCGAATGTCCATTGGTAGGATGTCGGATTACCCTCGACTTCGGTAAGGCCGAACGAGACGGGGGTATCGAGCCGAATACAGCCTTTCGGTGTAAGTTCCAAGGCTTTGATCCGAGCCGAAAGCGGGTAAAATACCTCAATGTCGAACGATTCGGACTGCACCTGACCGTTGAGAAAATGGATTGTAAGGGTTACCGTCTTTATGCCTTTCGAATTGAATACGACGCTCGGTTCGGGATCCGTGGAGGTCGCAGGTGTTGCGTCTTCGAAACTCCACTCGCGGGTTTCGACCCCGAGCGAAAGGTCCGTAAATGTAGCGGGTTTCCCGACGCTGAATTGTGATTCCGCGCCGTAGCTCCAAGCGAATTCGTAAGGTTGTGTCCACTCGTCCGAATCGTTGTCACAAGCAGCCAGTACCAACCCAAAGGCAAGAACCGGCACGAGATGAAAGAATAGCTGTTTCATGGTTCGCAGTTTTTGGAATGTAGGTATTTTTTCGGTCAGGGAATCCGGAGTGCTTTCTTGCATGAAGAATTCCGGCATCCCTGTCCGAATCATGGAATCATATTCTCAAGATATGTATTCCTCGGAATATTCGGATGCTGCCCGGTGAGACTTCCGGGCCCAAAGGAGGCGGATCGGATGATCCGACCCCGGCGGATAGAGCATGGAGAGAGAAAATGATTCATTTGCGTTGATTTAGTTTAGGTTTTCAAATTGCCGCATTTGGTGCAGCTGATGCAAAGGAAACTATTAAAAACCTAAAAAATCAACGCAAATGTCTCAAAATACACGGATGACGGGAAAAGTATTTTTTAATTTATTTGAGAAAATCGTCCGGGGTCATTTCTGCGTCTCGGGCTCGTTTTTGGAGAAGATTTCCGACGCGGAGTCCACTTTTCCCGTTTTGCTCCGGTTCCGGAGGGCGAACTCCTTGGGGTAGAGTCCGAATTCCTCATGGAAGATTTTGGCGAAGTGGCTGAGATTGGTGTACCCTACGCGATACATTACCTCATTGACAGGAAGTGTTCCGTCTTGGGCAAGGAATGATGCAGCGTGCTTTAGCCGGATGCTGCGAATGAATTGTATGGGCGTCAACCCCGTGAGGGCAAGAATACGCCGGTAGAGCTGCGATCGTGACACGCCGATTTTGCGGCAAAGCTGTAGGACGTCAAATCGCGGATCGGCTATTTCGGTCTCGATGGTTTCGGTACATTTGACAAGGAAGAGATCTTCGGATTTCTCCACAGCGACTTCTGAAATGGGAATCTCCTTTATAGGTTGACTGTTTTTGTGGATTTTATTCTGTCGGGCAACAAGGTTGTCGATACGGGAGAAGAGCACTTCAAGGGAGAACGGTTTTGCTACATAAGCGTCGGCTCCGACACGGTATCCGGATACTTCGTAGTTCTGCAGATTGTGGGCCGTAAGTAGAATGACCCCGATTGCCGAAGTCCGGGAATTCTCCTTGATTTTGCGGCAAAGTTCGATTCCCGACATTCCCGGCATGACGATGTCTGTAAGCACCAGATCGGGCTGTTCATTGATTGCCTGACAATAAGCCTCCTCTCCATTTCGTGCCGTCGAGACGTTGTATCGGTTCTCCAGCGCGCTTCGAAGATAATCCCGCAAGGCGGTATTGTCCTCGGCCACGAGAATCGAAACTCTTTTTCCATCAGATGCAGCTGCTCCGTGGCGCGTATTTTCTTCCAGGAGCCCGCACTGCATTCCACGATCGTTCCCGATTGCGGTTTCCGCCGCCATCTCCGATTCGAATTGATCGTCACCGAAGTCCGACAGCGCGGAATCCATCCCTATCGGGAGATTCTGAAATGGCCGACCCGGGACCTTGTCGGAATCTTTGATCTGTTCGGGAGCGAGGTGCGCACATCCCTTCGGGATCCGGACCCGGAAGAGCGAACCGACGTTCAATTCGGATGCGACTTCAATTTCTCCATGATGCAGAGTAACGATATGCTTGACCAGGGAGAGTCCGATGCCGATGCTTTTTTGCGGCGAGTTGTTGTTTCGAGCCTGGTAAAAACGTTCGAAGATCCGGGACTGTTCATCCCGGGCTATTCCGATTCCATTATCTTCCACCGAAATGGTTACCGACAGCTGTTGCTCTTCACAGACGAGATTCACTTTCCCTGAACTTTTCCGACTGTATTTGAATGCGTTGTAGAGCAAATTAGCGATAACGATCTCCATTTTCCGACGATCGATCCAGAGTATGAGCGGATCGTTCGGAATCTCCTGCGAGAACTGTATCTGAAGTTGGTCGGCCAACGGCTTGAACAGTTCGGCTATACCGCGGAGGAATTCCGACGCATCGGTTTGCACAGCCGCGAGTTCCATTTTGTGGCTTTCGTATTTGCGCAAGTCGAGGATTTGTTCCAGCAGGGTCTTCAATGCCCCCGCATTGCGGTTGACGAGTTCCAGTCTGTTGCGCGTCGTTTTCCCGATATGCGGATTCAAGAGCAGCTCTTCGACCGGGGCTGTAATCAGCGAGAGCGGCGTCTTGAGCTCGTGGGCGATATCGGTATAGAACTGTAGCATGTTGGCGCTGCTCTTCTGCTCTTCATAGTATTTGTTGCGTTCGAGCTCTATCTGGTGGCGCTCCTGTAGTTTTCGCAGTGAACGGCGGTGCCATCTGTAGAGAAAAAGGATGGTTAGCGCAATGTAGCAAAGCCAGGCCAAGCGTGTGGCATAGACGGGCGGACGTATCGTGATTTCGAGCACCGCAGGGGCCTGAGACCAGTATCCGTCTTCGTTCGAGGCATATACGACCAGCCGGTAGCTGCCCGGGCGCAAGTTGGTATAGACGGCTTGAGGCGACAGTCCGCTGGTGTAGTTCCAGTCGGTGTCGAAATTCTCCATTCTATATTTATAGGTATTGTACTTGGGATCGACGTAGGCGAAGGCCGAAAATTCGAAGGTGAGGTTGTTGCAGTTGTAGGAGAGGTCGAGTTTGTTGAGCCGGTTGATGGCGCGCGGCAGGACGACGCGTCCGCAAACGGAATCTCCGGCCGAGACGGTCTGATTCCGAATCTTAAGCCGGGAGATGGCCGTGCGCGGGCGGATGTCGTTGTCGGTGATGCTGTCCGGATGGAAAATGTTGAACCCCTTTACGCCTCCGAAAACCATCTCGCCGTTGCGGAGTCTGTACGATGCCCAGATTTTGAAGGAGTTGCTCTGCAATTGGTCCTTTACCGTAAAATGCCGGATCGAGTGATCCCGGGGATCGAAGCGGGTGATTCCGTAGCCGCCGATCCAGAAGGCTCCGTGGTCGTCCTCCTGCAGGCTCTCCAGTTCGTTATTGAAGAACCGGGAGTTGGATGTGTCGAAACAGCTGAAACGGGGCGTTTTCCCGCCGCAACGACCTTCGGTCATAAGGAAGAGACCTTCGCCGATCGTTGCGATCCAAAGACCCCCCCCCTCTTTCCGGTCACAGTGAATCGTCGAGATGAAGGCATCGGAACTACACACCTTCCGTTCACGGGCGTTCGTAGCGGCGAGTTCGATTCGCTGGCAGTTCGCCTTGCCGTCGGCATCGAATACGATTCGGTTCAGCCCCGAGCGGGTTCCGATCCAGATGGTCTTATTGTCGGTGACGGTATCGGGGTAGATGTCCGTCGTGAAATTGGAGCATAACGAATTGGGATCATCTCCGTTGTGGGTATAGTTGATCCACTGCCCGGTTTTGAAATCCCCGTGGGATGGAATGTATTCGAAACATCCCCGGTTCGAGCTGATCCACAGGTGTCTGTCGCGATCTTCAACGATTCGGAACACGGACAATTCCCCGTCGATGACCGGATGTTTGAGTTGTCGGGCCCGGACCTGACCGGTCTGTATCGCCCGGTCGATATCCCGGCTGTCGATGACCCACAATCCTTTGTCCCACGTTCCGAGCCAGATGTCGCCGTTTTCGGCCATAAAGAAGGCTGATACGGTTGCAAATTGGATGCTCGGCAATCCATTTATGCGCAGCTCCCGGAAAGTTGCGGAACTTCGATTAAACAGATTGATGCCGCCATGTGTGCTGACCCAAAGTATTCCGTCGCGGGCTTCGAGGAACGTGATGATCCGATTTTCACACAAGCCCTGCGCTTCGGTATAGCATTCGATATGTTTTTCGACGACATTGAGCCTACTCAAGCCGCCGCCGATCGTTCCGATCCAAAGCACCCCGGAACGATCCTCGAACAGTGCGCTGATCTCAAAGGAGTTGACGGCATGAGGAATGGGGAGTTTGGGGTGGTAGTGAACAATCTTAATACCATTCCGGTCGTATTTGTACAGTCCCCGGTTGAAACTTCCGACCCAGATGTTTCCGTGATTGTCCTGCGTCGTGACCCGGGATGAGAAGTCGCAGATTCTCTGTAGGTCGTCGGTTTTCGGATCATAGATCCGAACGCCCCATCCTCCGGAAAGCGCGATTTTGCCGTCTGCGAAAGACTGCATCGAGAAACAGCGGGTTTTGATTTCATCCCGGAGGATATTTTGTATCTCCTCGGTTTCGGGGTTATAGATGACGGGGCCGGCATCGGTTGACAGTAGCAGTCTGCAAGAATCCAAGGCGGTTCCGCACTGTATGTAGAATCCTCTCCATCGGTTCTTGACATGCAGATAAGTGGTTGCTCCTCGGAGTGTGAGGTATCCCAATCCGTCGTTTCGACAGACCCATACGGTACCTTTTCGATCTTCGAAAATGTTGTTGATCACCTGGTCTGCAGAGGTTGTCGGCTCTTCGGCGACCGGAAATATCGTTTCGGACACCGGATCGTAACGGTTCAGCCCTCCGGATTCGGTTCCGATATAAAGGGACGAATCCCGGGCGACGAATAGGCAGAGTATCCGGTCGCTGGTGAGGTCGGAATTGTCGGTCCGAAAGGTTTGGAGTCTGTATCCGTCGTATTTACTCAGCCCGCTGAATGTCGCGAACCAAAGATAGCCGTCACGATCTTGCGTAATCGCATTTACGTCGCTGTGCGGGAGTCCTTCGTCCATCGAGAGGGTCTGGATTCGGTCATAGGAGGCGGCAGCGGCGGGGAGCGGCGGAGATAAGAATCCGACGAAGTACAACATGACATTGAACGGAAACGACCGGAGGATGGAGGGAATAAATCGCACGTCGCATGAAATTTTTTCGAAAGTTAAGATAAATCTTCAATTCTTCAAAATTCGTATTTTCCAAGTGGAAGCAGGCAAAGCCAACGAATATTTATGAGGAAATGTATTAAAAAGCAAATAATTAAGTAAAAAGATAAAAAAAGAACCGAAGATTATTTTTTAGCCGGGACAAATCCATCGATATATTGAGTTGATTGTAGTAATGGTAAGAACAGGCCTGACGAGTTTGTTAGTCACAGCAATCAGAGCTACTTTGAATGGTTTTTCATTTGCCTTTAATCGGATATAACACTCCCGACTATTGTAACGCAAGGCAGTCCAAAAGGCAATATAGAGTAAAGATCGCAGACGTTCATCGTCATTCCGGTTGATATGTTCTCTGATATTTACGGATGTTCTT
Source organism: Alistipes finegoldii DSM 17242 (assembly GCF_000265365.1). NCBI lineage: Bacteria > Pseudomonadati > Bacteroidota > Bacteroidia > Bacteroidales > Rikenellaceae > Alistipes > Alistipes finegoldii. Next base: position 988,659 of record NC_018011.1, on the reverse strand, counting down.
GATTGTTGATAGGTTGGACATATTCCGATGAAGCGGGATAGTTGCTTTGCATTGTCAAAGTAGGTAAACCCTTCGGTGGTAAGGATCCGTATTGTAGCCTGCGAGGGCATTTTGTAGATGGGAGGATTCATCTTCTCCCCGTACATGGCGATCATGTAGGCGTCTTTTTCGTCGGTTTTGGTAACGGGCATCATCATTCGGGAAAAATGCTTGATCTGCTTTTTGGGGGGGGCAAAACTGACGGCAATACCGTTCTGATGTAGCAGGTACAGCAGCAGCCGTAATTGCTGGTAGCTTCCATAACGCAATGATGCTCAGCGACAGCAAGCGTACCGATGAGCTCACGCATTCTCGCGGTTGTGTTAGGGAAAGTCTTAGTAGGGTTGCCGTTCGTTGATGGATAAGCCGCTACGAAACTGCTCTTGCTGATATCGATACCTCTGGAAACCATAATAAAAAACTTTAAGTGAAAATTACATCTTGTAAAACCATCGTCGCGGACATGGACTCTACTCGACTTCACGAACAGTTCAGCTTTAAGATGCAATGCATGGGGACGGAACGTCATAAACGGTTTCTAAAACCAATAAAAGCTCTGTCTTACTTCATGCTTGATACTCCAAAATCAATTCAATTGTTTAACAATGTATGACCAAAGATTGAAGAACTCAAAACAGGGAAATTGAATAATTTGAACTATATCTTCGGTCGCGTTTGATAACGACGAACTCCTCGTTGAAGATTCTTTTGACGATAAATTGGCTCCGATTATGCTCCAGTCCAGCCTTACAAAGCATCTGCTTAAAGCGGATATTCTCTTCCGTCGTGAGTTTGAAATTATACCTGTGGACTCTGGGATCTGTCGTTGTCGGGCGTCCGATCCTCTTTTTCGTGGTTGTCATCAATCTGGTAGTTTAAGTGGCGTGACTCGGGAACGCCACCCAACCTCGCAGAGCGAGCACCTTTTGTATGCCGAAAAGTTTTTCGGCATACAAAGGTACAGCTCGCTCCCATCTGGCGATGGGAAAAAGCCGCGCCGGAGAACTGCTATCGAAAGTTTGAAAACTCCTCCGCTACGGCTTCCGAGGCAAGGTCTTTCCCGGTGCAATATTACAACCGTCCGGTACGAAAAAAAAGCCCGCCGAACGGACTGGAGCGGTCGTGAGCGGACATCGGAATCGAGGTATTTCTGTCGGTTGTATCTTGCAGCATGAAAGGCAAGTTTTCTTATTCCGTTCATTATCCCGATATAAACTGTATTAAACAGAAAACGGTATTTTGAATGGTTTAAAACATAAAACCAAACACACGAGCTTTATGACCGTATAACGAATATTCAATCTCAAAAACATTGTACCATGGATTCATTAAAAGAAACTGACAAACCTGCAACAAACCTTCCGAAGCATCCCCGTATCGAAGTCGATGAGGAGTTGATGCGTCAGATGATCGCCGGACAAGCTCCTTTGGACTCGAAAGTCGTCCGTAGGATTCCCGAGCCGGAAGAGGAAAATACGGACGCTCCCGAGGGAAACACATCGGCACCAACTGCTGAAAAAACAAATGTCGACACCCAAACGACTACTGTAAAGGAGCCTGCTGGATTCCGACGGAAAAAGATCATACTGCCGGATTTCGAACGCACCTTCTTCGCTCCGGTAGATTGCCGTAACCGCTCGGCGATTTATGTCAGTGCGCAAACCAAGCGCAAAGTGTCGGAAATCCTCCACCTGTTGGGGAATGAAAGCACAAGGCTTACGGCTTTGGTCGACAATATGCTGCGCTTTGTCATGGACATTTATAGCGACGAGCTGAATTATCTCCATGAAAAGAAAAATAAAAGACGGCCGTTTTGAAAAAGCAGAGGAATTTCGACGGCAGATCACAGGACGGGATGAAATCCGCCGATCGCGGCTGAACATCAGAACCGGATCGTCAGGAGCCGCAGAATGTCGCCTTTTCCGACGGTAGAATTCTAAGATAAAACCAAATAAAAGCTGCAAAAAGTTTCATGCCCGGAAATTGTCATTTTTTGTCGTAGCGTTTAGCAAAATGATTCTGGTTATGGGATGCAAGGCCGCGAAGCGCTTGTATAGCCTTGCATCCCATAGTCAGAATCGTTAATTTGCGGAGTACGGAAATGACAATACATTAATTATGAGTAGGTTCGGCTCCCAATTAGACGGACTGTTCCGACAATAAGATTTTGAGATTTTGAATGATCTCAAAATCTTATCGAATGGCAGATATGTATGCCGGATTATATCTGCAACGCTACATATGGTGTTCCACGCCTTACGACGGCAAAGCATCTGGCGGCGATTTTGGCCCTCACAGCATTCAGGACGCTGAATTTATGTTTACCTTCAGCCACTTTGCGTTCGTAATATGCCTTTAGTTGCGGATCACACCTGATGGCAATCAGTGCACTGCGGTTCAGTTGTACTTTAATGTCTCGATTCGCCATGCTCGATGTGTGGCATCCCCCGCGAACGCTTGTGCCGGAGCTATGTTCGAACGGAGCCAGCCCGCAATAGCAGGCAAACTTGCGGTGGTCTGTGATTTTGGTGAAATTAAGCGTCGAACAGAGCATCACAATGGCCGTGATCGGCCCTACACCTTTGATGCTGGTCAGCAGCTTGTAGTTCCGGCAAATGTTGCTGTCGGCGGCTATCAGTTCCTTCATTTCCCGTTCGATGGTTTTCATATGAGTTTCTGCATACGCGATCTCCTCCTGGAGCATGGAACGTTGAATAGATACATCCGCGAATTTCTCTTTGTAGTCTAATTTTTCGAGCAACACCAGTTTCGCTACACGTTGTTTTGCCAGATGAGCCCTTAAGATCAGCCATGTGCGCAACTGACACAGTTCCTTCTCTGCCGGCAGATAAAGGGCTATCTTCCGATAGTGAGTGATCGCATACTCGGCGATACGCCGGGCATCCACTCTGTCTGTTTTGCCACGGGCAATACCCATCGAATACTTGATTACCAACGGCGAGATCAGTGAAAAATTGAAATTCAGCGTCCTGTCGGAAGCACAAACCGCCATCTCGGATATGTAGCTCCCCATATCCTCGGCGCAGAAAATCACATCGTCGAGCCGAATACCATGCCGCTTCTCAACCCAGTGCAGACACGAGCAGATCCCTTTTCGGGAGTTGGCGAATTTGCGGTGAGCCATCTCGTTTGCATCCTCGAAGGCGACCAAAGACGCATCGAAAGTCTCTTTCGACACATCCAGACCCACATAATACAAATAGTGCATAACTTGTTAGTTTTGTGAGAGTCGTATGCTATCACATGTACCAGGTCTTCAAACCTACAATTCTAAACAGCCATTCTCTCTGGTTAATGGAGTCGCAGTCCAAATCTACCGCCAAGCCTCAAAGCTTACGACAAGCCCCGGTTCACTGCGACTCCATATCGAAATTACCTGTGATTACATCACGCTGCAAATCTACATGCGACCAGCAAAACGCCGGGGATGGAAATATGCAAGGCTCGCCCCTCGGGCGATTCGCATGGCCTTGCATATTTCCATCTCTGACGATAAATTCCCTGCCGGCGGGAAAACTTACATCGAAAATTACCCTGCTATTGACGAAGTAAGATCGGGAATCGAATTAGCTGTAAGATAGGAGGCCATTACCGTGCGACCTTGAAGACGCTGCTGAGTTTCTCGCTTAATGCCGCCATATCCTGTCCGATTTTATCATTGGTGATCTTAGCATAGATTTGGGTCGTGGTGATCCGTTTGTGCCCCAGCATCTTGCTGACCGTTTCCAGAGGCACGCCTTGCGTAAGCGTGACCGTCGTGGCAAAGGTATGACGCGCCATATGAATCGTCGGGTTGAACGACAGACCGGCATGTCTGGCAACATGCCGCAAGGACATGTTCAGCGTATTATAAGTGCCTTTGAGCGGAAAGACCCGGTCGCCTGAGAGATGCATATCCTTATAACGCTCGTAAAGCATTTCGGCAACGGGAAGCAGTTTGACACGGAACTGCGTACCTGTTTTCTGACGCCTGTCGATAATCCAGCGCTCCCCGTTATCGTCCGTATGGATGTCCGCGTGGGTGAGTTTCACTACGTCCGCATGGCTCAAACCCGTAAAGGCGCAGAAGACGAAGGCGTCACGGTTGATGCCCGTTCGGTAGTTGGGGAGCCTGACATCCATCACGGCCTGCAATTCCGAAGCGGATAGATAACGTCGTTCAGCGTATTCCGCTTTGACATAGAACCCTGCGAAAGGATCGGCGGCAATCCAGCCGTTCTTATACGCCGTGTAGGTCATCAGCTTCAATTTCTTGAGCGTAGAATGGATCGTCCCGGAGCGCATCCCTTGTACCGAGGAGAGGTAGACCACAAACTTTTCGATGAAATCCCGCTTCAGCTCTTTGAACGCAATGTCCTTGACGCGGTACTCGTATTCGAGGAAGGAGGCCAGACGCCGGCGGCGTTTGCAGTAGTCCTCATAACTGGAATAAGCGCGGTCTTTGCCCACGCGCTTGCGGAAATCTGCAAGATATTCGTCGAAGGTCTGCAACAGCAGGCGGCAGTCGTCACCCATACCGAGGAAAGCGTTGCGGACCTTTTCGGCCGTAACGTATGAATCACGGTCGCAGAGACGTTGGTACTGCTTGCCGATATTGGTCTTGATGTTCTCCAACTTTTCATTGAGACGCTGGGCTTCAAGACTTCTGCCGGAGGCTTTGTTGGCTTTGGCATCCCAAAGGCTGGAACGAACGGAGAGTTTGCTGCTGAACTGCGACATCGTGCCATTGATGGTGATACGGCCCATAACGGGAACCTGACCGTGTTTTTCCGACTGCCTTTTTACATAGAAAAGGACTTTGAAAGTGCTGCGTTGCATAATAACTTGAACTTTGTGGATGGGTTAAACGTTAAGTCAAGTTATTTGTTATGCGGAAATCCGATGCAACAAACTGAAAACAAACGCCTTAATGCAAACAAAAGCATTTCGGGCAGGTAACGGATAAGTAACACAACTCACCGTTAATCCTGCCCGATTCTGCAATTTTATTGCTCGGAACAGATGCAGAACAGGGAATTAAATACCTGTAAACATGATATTTACTCTTTCCTGCATATTCCGTTACCTACAAATACCGAACCGTGCTGGGACCGGCGTGCAATATCGGACAGAATGTCATGGTCGCCGCGGACGTGATACTGGGCCGTCAGGTAAAGGTGCAGAACAACGTGTCGATCTATTCGGGCGTGATCTGCGAGGATTATGTTTTTCTGGGCCCTTCGTGCGTATTCACCAACGTCAAGAATCCCCGAAGCGAGATCTCGCGCAGGGAGCAGTATAAAACCACCCGCGTGCGCCGGGGCGCCACCGTCGGGGCCAATGCCACCGTCGTATGCGGGGTCGAGATCGGCCGGTACGCCTTCGTGGGCGCGGGGCGGTCGTTACGCATTCGGTCCCCGATCATGCCCTCGTTGAGGGGGTGCCCGCACGCGTGGTCGGATGGATGAGCCGCTTGGGGCACAGGCTGGAATTCGACGAAGCCGGCAGGGCCGTGTGCCCGGAGTCGGGACGCAGTTATCGCAAGGTCAATGAATGTGTCTATGAAGAAGATGATATATGATCGGCTGACCGGTCGGGAAACGTCGCTGGCCGTGATCGGGCTGGGATATGTAGGCGTGCCCGTAGCGCTGAGGTTTGCCCGGTGTTTCGATGTGGTGGGGTACGATATGGATGCCCGCCGTATCGAAAAACTGCGTGAAAAGTACGGCGCCGGCTGCGGGAGCATCCGTTTCACCTCTTTGGAAGAGGAGTTGTCGCGGGCCGCATTTTATATCGTCACGGTGCTCACCCCGGTCGATGAGCGCAAGAATCCCGATCTGACCTGTCTTGTCGAGGCCACGCGCACCGTAGCGCGCTATCTGAAGCGGGGCGATTATGTCGTGTATGAATCCACGGTCTACCCCGGATGCACCGAGGAGGTGTGCGTGCCGCTGCTCGAAAAAGGCTCCGGGCTGAAACTCGGTGCGGATTTCAAGGTGGGCTACTCGCCCGAACGCATCAATCCCAACGATTCGGAGCATACCTTCTCGAACACCGCCAAAATCGTGTCGGCGAACGACGGGCAGGCGCTGGACGAGGTCGCGCGCGTATACGCGGAGGTCGTGGCGGCCGATCTCTGCCGGGCGTCGGGCATCCGGGTGGCCGAAGCGGCCAAGATGACGGAGAACGTGCAGCGCAGTGTCAACATCGCCCTGATGAACGAATTGCAGCGGCTGTTCTCGCGCATGGGAATAGATATGGGCGAGGTCATCGATATGGCTTCGTCCAAATGGAATTTCGTAAAGTACAGACCGGGACTGGGCGGCGGACATTGCATTCCGGTCGATCCGCTCTATCTTGTATCGGCCGCTTCAAAGCTGGGGGTCGAGATGCCCGTCACGAGTTCGGGCTGCGCCGTGAACGACGGCATGGCGGCGTACGTGGTGCGGTCGCTGCTTGGGGCCATGGGAAGCGACGGCCGCGGCGCAAGGGCTTTGCTGATGGGCGTCACCTACAAGGAAAACATCGACGACATACGCAACTCCCGGATCGCCGAGATGGTCGGACTGCTGGAGCGTGAGGGGATGAGTGTGGATGTGACCGATCCCCATGCCGATCCCGATAAGGTTTATGCCATGTACGGAATTCGGCCGGTGCCGGCCCTCCGGCCGCCTTACGACCTGATTGTCGTGGCCGTGGCGCACGACGAGTACCGCGGACTCGACGACGCTTATTTCCGCTCCATCTCCCGCGGGGCGGCCCTGTTGGGCGACATTCGCGGACTCTATAAGGGCCGGATCAAATCGCTCGGATACTGGAGCCTGTAAAACGGGCCGCCGGGCCATACGGTACGAGGCATGAAACAGAACTCCACCCCTCTGATCGGAAATGCTGGCAGAAGCCGCACGCTGCAGGCCTTGTGGCTGGCGCTGGCCAATCTGTTGTCGCTGAGCGTGACGCTGGTCATGCAGGCGGTGCTCTGCCGTTACATGACCACGTCGGAGTACGGTACTTACAGTCAGGTGCTGTACGTCTATAACACCCTGCTGGTCGTCTTTTCGCTGGGACTTCCCAAAGCGTACTCCTATTACCTCGCCCGCGTGTCGCCGGAGGAGGGGAGGGATATCGTCCGCAAACTGAACGGGCTGTTTCTGCTTCTTGCGTCCGTTTTTTCGTGCATTTTGCTTTGGCAGGCCGCCGCCATAGCCGGAGTGCTCGGCAATCCGCTGCTGGCCGAGCCGTTGAGGCTGTTTGCCGCGGCGCCCATGCTGCTGATGCCGGTCTTGGGGGGGGAGAATATTCTGGTCGTCTACGGCAAGGCGCACCTCGTGGCCGGCTATGTGCTGATAAGCCGTGCCTTCATGATTGCATGCGTCGTGCTTCCGGTCGTGGTTTTTGACGCGGGGGTGTCGGGAACGGTCGCCGGTTTCGTCCTCGCGTCGCTGGTCACATGCGTTGCCGGGCTGAAGTTGTCGTCCGTGCCGTTCCGCAATGTATCTCCGGTGAAGAGCCGGCTGACGGTCCGGGAGCTGCTCCGGTTTTCGATGCCGGTGTTTGCTTCGAGTATGTACGGATTCGTGATCGGTTCGGCGAGCCAGTTCCTCGTAAGCCGCTATTTGGGCGTCGAGGATTTCGCCCTGTTCGCCAACGGATACCGCGAACTTCCGCTGGCCGGAATGATTATCGGTGCTGCGGCCGGTGTGCTGCTGCCGGAATTTTCGAGGATGTCGGTGGAAGGGGCCGACGGCGGGCAGTTTGTCCGGTTGTGGCAGGCGGCTGTCCTCAAGTCCTCGGCGATCATTTATCCGTTGTCCGTATTCTGCTGCGTTTTCGCTCCTGAGATCATCTGTCTGCTGTATGGGGAGGGGTATCGGGAAGCGGCCGGCCTGTTCCGGATCGTCACCCTCGTCAATCTGGCGCGTATCATGCCCTACGCCCCCGTCCTGTTTGCACTGGGGCGGGGAAAAGCCTTTGCCCGTGCGCACCTTGTCACCGCTCTGCTCATCGTCGGTCTCGAACTCTGGTGCGTCATGGTGTTTCCGTCCCTTTGGGCTATTGCGGCCATTGCCACGGGCTGTACGTTTTTCTGTCTGTTCCTGCTGATGACGACCACCGCCCGCGTGCTGGGCACTTCGCTTGCGGGGCTAATGCCGTGGAGGATGCTGACGATCGTGCTGCTCGTATCGGCCGCGGCCTGCACGGCGGCCAGGCTGGCTGTCTTGCTGACCGGGATGACGCATCATCTTGTCGTCGTTTCGGTGGGCTTTGCCGTCTATCTGTCGTTGTACCTGCCGTTTGCGCAGCGGGCCGGAATCCGCTATATGGAGTTGCTCGGACCGGTGCTCGCGAAATTGCGGCCGAACCGGACGTAAGGGCTTCGCGGCTTCCCGTTTTCGGCCGCCGTCTCGCGTTTTCGACTGCCGGAGCGGAGCGCCGGATTTCGGTTAGGGGCGGAGATTCCGATGCCGGGCCGGCCCGGCATCGGCGTCAGTGCTGTTTCAGGGCTTCCTGCCCTGCCAGATATTCGAGCAGCCGGCCGACCTGATTCTTCCGGCTGTACTGCCGTATCTTGTCCCAGTCGCGGGGCAGCACCTCCTTGTTCTTCCAGATGGAATAGCAGCGCAGGATCATCCGCTTGACCTGCTCGTTGTCCGTTTCGTCCGCGGTGAAACCCGCGCGCGTCTCCTCCAGCAGGTCGGCGATGACGTCGTCGGGATCGCAGATGGCGAGGATCGGTTTGTTGGTGGCGGGGTAGTCGAACAGCTTGCCCGTGTAGACGCCTTTCCGTCCTTTGGGATGCACGACGACCAGCGTGTCGGTCTCCAGCGATTTCCTGATGGCTTCGTCGTGATCGACCTGCCGGATCTGGAATACGTTCTGCCTGATGTTTTCGGGAACGGCCAGCGGCGAGGTGTTTCCTATGATGAGGATGCGGCTGTCGGAGGGAAGCGCTCCCTCGGCAACCAGTTCGGAGAAGGCTCCGAACCATTTGTCCGGAGTGATCGAATTGTAAAAATGGCCGATGAACGCCATGGTGTAGACGGGCTGAAAAGAGACGTCGTGCACCTCTTCGTAATCGTACCCGTTCGTTATCTCGATAACCTTGTCGATCCCTCCGCCGATTTGTTTGAAATCTTCGACAAGGGGTGCGGATACCGACAGGATCAGGTCCGCATCCTTGAGTATTCTGCGCTCGTAGAAGAGGAGCCGCCGGCTGTTTATCGGCAGGAGCCAAGGCCACTTCGACATCTCGTCGCGCATGTCGGCGATCCAGTAAAACGGCGTTTTTCTGTGCAGCCTGTATGCGATCCGGTGCGAAGAGAGATGACCGTATGAACTTAATACGACATCGAACCGCCGGCTTTTTGCGAGTTTTCGCGCCTTCTTGCTGGCTTTGAACTGCCATATCCGTTTGTAATCGAGGAACAGCCGGAACTGCAGGGCCGACAATATGCGTCTGAAAGCCCATTTCTTTCTGCGCTGCAGGAGGGATTCCTGTTTCGACGAGGTTATCACCGGGTCTTTTACATAGTGGACCTCGCAGCCGTTCCACATCACCGTTTCATCGCGGTCCCCTTCGGTTATGACGGTCACCGAATGTCCCGCCTCCCGGAAATACCGGGCGAAGGCGTTGAGCCTGAATGCGGCGATGCGGTTGTGGGGATAGAAGTGATTGCAAACGATCAGTATATTCATCTTCAATTAAAAACATATTCCGTCGGCGGGGCGGAAATTCATTTCTCTGCGGGGCCGGCGTTCTCTTGTTTTCCGGCGATCACGAATTCGATTTCGCGGAACAGGTATTCGTGCCGCGTGCCGTCGGCATGGCGCAGGATCAGTTCGCCGGAGGGAAGCACGCCTTCGATCGCGGCCTGAAACAGCGTGCCGTCGGGCAGCCGGTAGGGGTGCTGTTCGCCCAGCCGGTACATTCGTTCGCGGTAGGCGTGCTGGAGGGTCTCCTTTTCGCCCCGTTCGAGCTGGGCGTAACGCCGCAGGCAGCGGACCAGAAAGGTTTCGAGCAGCCGGCTGCGGTTGAACTTGCGGCCCCCGGCCTGCGCGAGGGAGACGGGGTTGGGCAGCGCGGGGTCGAACGCCGTCTGGTTGACGTTGATGCCGATGCCGGCGATCGTGCGGGAGAGGGAGGCTCCCGCATGGTTGTGTTCGATCAGGATGCCGACCAGTTTCCTGTCTCCGACGTAGATGTCGTTGGTCCACTTGATGCGGGTGTCGATGCCGTAGGCGGCGAAGGTGTCCGTGAGGGCCAGCGTCACGGCTTCGGAGAGCAGGAACTGCTCCCCGACGGGAAGGAACCGGGGTTCGAGCACCATCGAGAAGGTGAGGTTTTCACCTTCGGGGCTGGTCCACGTATGTCCCCGCTGGCCGCGTCCGGCGGTCTGCCGTTCGGCCCAGACGATGTCGCCGTGGCGGTATTTCGCGTCGCGGGCCTCGTCGTTGGTCGAGGTGGTTTCGTCGATACGGTAGATCATGAATTATTCATTTTGTCGTGGGTGGGATTTTCGGGAGGGCGACGCGATCAGACGGACACGCCGAAGTCGCGCAGGGCGTCGTTCAGCGAGGTCTTCTTGTCGGTCGATTCCTTGCGCTGGCCGATGATCAGGACGCAGGTGATGCTGTATTCGCCTGCCGGGAACTGTTTGCGGTAACTGCCGGGAACGACCACCGAGCGCGGCGGAACGTAGCCTTTGTAGGTGACGGGCTCCGGTCCGGTGACGTCGATGATGTGGGTCGAACCCGTGATGACGGTGTTCGAGCCGAGCACCGCCTCGCGGCAGACGTGCGCGCCTTCGACCACGATCGAACGCGAACCGATGAAGCAGTTGTCCTCGATGATTACGGGTGCGGCCTGTACGGGTTCCAGCACTCCGCCGATGCCCACGCCGCCCGAAAGGTGGACGTGTCTGCCGATCTGCGCGCAGGAGCCGACCGTGGCCCACGTATCGACCATCGTGCCCGTGTCCACGTAGGCGCCGATATTGACGTACGAGGGCATGAGGATCGCTCCGGGAGCGATGTAGGCGCCGTAACGGGCCACGGCGTGGGGCACGGCGCGCACGCCCAGCTGTTCGTAGCCGTGCTTGAGCTCCATCTTGTCGTACCACTCCAGCTCGCCCGCTTCCATTTTGCGCATGGGCTGGATCGGGAAATAGAGGATGATGGCCTTCTTGACCCATTCGTTCACCTGCCACTGGCTTTTCTCCGGATCTACGGGCTGCGCCGTGCGCAGCTCCCCCTTGTCCACCAGTTCGACGGTTTGCCGCACGGCCTGCCGCACGGACTCCTCCTTGAGCAGCTCGCGGTTTTCCCAAGCCTGCCCGATTATCTCTTTCAGTTCGCTGTACATAATTTTCCGAGTGTTTTTGCAAGCCAAAGTTACGCAAAAACTTCGATCCGCAGGCCGAACTATCTTATTTTTTCCTAACTTTGCCCCGATATATACCCAAACCGTATAGTTATGATGAGATTACCGCGCATGGCGGCGGCCCTCGCGGGCGCCGCGGCGATACTGACAGGCTGCAACGATATGAAACAGATAAAACACATGCCCTATCCCCGGACGGAGCGCACCGACGTGACCGATAATTATTTCGGTACGGAGGTTCCCGATCCCTACCGCTGGCTCGAAGACGACAATTCCGAGGCGACGGCGGCGTGGGTGAAGGCCCAGAACGTTGTGACGCAGGATTACCTGTCGCAGATTCCGTTCCGCGGCGCGATCCGCGAACGGCTGACCGAATTGTGGAACTATCCCAAAGAGGGTATTCCGGCCAAACACGGCGACGCATGGTATTATTTCTACAACGACGGACTGCGGAACCAGTCGGTGCTCTACCACACCGTGCAGCCGGGCGGGGAGGGCGAAGTGTTCATCGACCCCAATACGCTCTCGGAAGACGGTACGGTGGCCCTTTCGGGCGTGACCTTCTCCAAGGACGGCAAATACTGCGCCTACTCGGTCGCCGCATCGGGTTCGGACTGGGTCGAAATCCGTGTGATGAACACTGCCGACCGTACGCTGACTTCGGACCGGATCAACTGGGTGAAGTTTTCGGGAGCCGAGTGGGCGCCCGATTCCAAAGGATTCTATTACAGTGCGTACGACGCTCCTCAGAAGGGCGTTTTCTCGTCGCAGAACCAGTTTCAGAAGGTCTACTACCACCGTCTCGGTACGCCGCAGTCGGCCGACAGGCTGGTCTATGCCGACGCGGAGCATCCGTTGCGTTATTTCAGCCCGTGGCCCAGCAAGGACGGGCAGTGGCTCTTCATCGTGGCTTCGGAGGGTACGTCGGGTACGGAAGTGCTCTATAAAAAGGTCTCCGAACCGAAATTCCGCACCTTGCTGCCGGGCTTCGACGCCGACTATGCGCCCGTCGAGTGCCGGGACGGCCAGCTCTATTACGTGACCAACCGCGACGCGTCGAACTACGCGCTGATGAAGGTGGACCTGAACGACCCGTCGAAGGTTTCGACCGTGATTCCCGAAAGCGGCGGGAAACTGCTGGAGGGCGTCGGCTCGGCCGGAGGGTATCTTTTCGCCACCTACCTCGAACATGCGCAGAGCAAGGTCTGCCAGTACGGTTTCGACGGAAAACTAGTACGCGAGGTCGAACTTCCGGCCATCGGCACGGTGAGCGGTTTCGACGGCGAGAAGGACGATACGGAGCTTTACTATTCGCTGACCAACTACATCGCGCCCGCCACGATCTACAAATACGACATCGCCGGCGGCGCATCGACGCTCTATAAAGCCCCCGCGGTGAATTTCGATCCCTCGCTGTTCACGACCGAACAGGTGTTCTACACCTCGAAGGACGGCACGAAGGTGCCGATGTTCATCACCCGCCGCAAGGATATGAAACTCGACGGCGGGAATCCCTGCTACCTCTATGCCTACGGCGGCTTCCAGATCAACCAGACGCCCGCGTTCAGGCCCTCGGCCATGATGTTCGTCGAGCAGGGCGGCATCTACTGCGTGGCCAACCTGCGCGGCGGCTCGGAGTACGGCGAAGCGTGGCACAAGGCGGGCATGCTCGAAAACAAGCAGAACGTTTTCGACGACTTCATCGCCGCGGCCGAGTACCTGATCGCCGAAAAATACACTTCGTCGGACAAGCTCGCCATTGCGGGCGGTTCGAACGGCGGCCTGCTGGTCGGCGCCTGCGAGGTGCAGCGTCCCGACCTCTATGCCGTCTGCCTGCCCGCCGTGGGCGTGATGGACATGCTCCGCTACCACAAATTCACGATCGGCTGGGGCTGGGCCGTGGAGTACGGATCGAGCGAAAACGAGGAGCAGTTCGACTACATTTATAAATATTCGCCGCTGCACAACATCCGCGAGGGTGTGAAATACCCCGCGACGCTCGTGACGACGGCCGACCACGACGACCGCGTCGTGCCGGCGCACTCGTTCAAGTTCGCCGCCCAGATGCAGCACTGTCAGGCCGGCGATGCGCCGGTGCTGATCCGCATCGAGTCGAATGCGGGCCACGGGGCGGGCAAACCCACCTCCAAACGTATCGCCGAGGAGGCGGACACCTATTCGTTCCTGTTCCAGAATATCGGAGTGCCTTACAAAGAGGTGAAAAAACAGAAATGATCCGGGCGGAAGCCCTGTCGCGCCGCGGCAAACGCCTCCTGCGTGAGGCGTTGGGGTGCGGTCGTTCGACGCGGCGTTCCGCCGCGGGAGTCCGGCGGCCGGTCGCCTTCGGACGGTAAAGAAGGTAGGTTAGGTTAAAAAGAGAGATAACATGAAGGTTTACAAATTTGGCGGTGCGTCGGTGCGTAATGCCGACGGAGTGCGCAACCTGCGCAAGATTATCGACGACGAGCAGAATCTCTTCATCATCGTTTCGGCCATGGGCAAGACGACCAACGCGCTCGAAAAGGTGTTCGAAGGACTTCAGAAGGGCGACAAACAGCTCTCCATGGAGCATGTCGCCGCGCTGAGGGAGTACCATGCGGGCATCATCGACGATTTGTGGCGCGGCCATAAACAGCTCGAACGGGTCGATGCGCTCTTCGACGAGCTGGAGCGCGTGGCCGTGGAAACGGTTTACAAACCCTCCGACGCCGAATTGTGGTACGATACGATCGTGGCCTTCGGCGAGTTGGTCTCGACGACGATCATCTCGGAGTATCTCAACTATGCCGGAGTGTCGAACCGCTGGATCGACATGCGCCGCTGTTTCCTCACCGAGCAGCGTCACAAGGACGCCGGGGTCGATATCGAAGCTTCGGCGCCGCTGCTGAAGGGCGCGCTGGCCGAGTGCGTCGAGAATATCTTTGTCGGACAGGGCTTTATCGGCGGTGCGCCCGACGGCACGACCACCACGCTGGGGCGCGAAGGCTCGGACTACTCAGCGGCCGTGGTGGCCAATATCCTCGACGCCGAGTCGATGGCCGTGTGGAAGGACGTGGACGGCGTGCTGAACGCCGATCCGAAGATTTTCCCCGACGCCGTGCAGATCGCCGAACTGAACTACCTCGATACGATCGAGCTGGCCTACAGCGGCGCGCAGATCATCCATCCCAAGACGATCAAACCGCTGCAGAACAAGAATATTCCGCTTTACGTGCGGCCTTTCGGCGACAAGCGCAAACCGGGCACCGTGATTCGCGGCATGTCGGCGCCGGTCGAGGTGCCGATCTTGATTCTCAAGAAGGATCAGGTGCTGCTGACGATCCGTTCGCGCGACTTCTCGTTCGTGCTGGAGGAGAAGTTCGCCACGATCTTCTCGCTGCTGGAGCGTTTCCGCATCAAGACCAATCTGATCCACAACTCGGCCGTGAACCTGAGCCTGTGCGTCGATAACTCGTGGCACATCGACGAAGCGATCGAGGCGCTGCGCGAAGCGGGCTTCGACGTGATGAAGGCCGAGAATATGGAGTTGCTGACCGTGCGCGGCTATACCGACGAGTTGTGGCGCAAGTACGCCCGCGGCCCGCAGGTCTTCGTGCGGCAGGCCACGCAGTCCACCGTGCGCGTGGTTCGCAAGAAGTAGTGGCGGACGGCTGCTGTCCGGGGCGCTTCCGCCCCGTCGGCTCTCCGGCTTTCCGGTTCTCCGGTTCTCCGGCTCTCCGGAGCTTCGGGCGGAATCCGGCTGTGGAGTTTTCGCCCGCGGTCCCGAAATTACGATACGAGAGCGGCCTTCATTGCGAAGGCCGCTCTCGTATCGTTTGCTCTTACCTATCCCTGCCGCATGTTGCGCAGGATGGTCCATGTCGAGTCGTCGCGGATTTCGCCGCTGCGCTTCATGTTCCAGATCGTGCGGGCAATGTATTTCTCGATGTCGCGCTGGAGCCGCTTGTAAAGCGGACATTTGGTGTAGTTCTCGTTGTCGAGCAGCACGTCGCGGATCGACCGCAGCGAATTGGTGTAGTTCGACATCTCGTTCTTGAGTGCCACGCCCTGCTTTTTCGACGCGGTGATCTTGGCGATCGACATCTGCCGCAGTTTCTCGCATACGGAGTTGAGCAGGATCATCACCACGTTGTCCATCAGCGTGTGGCCGTGCATGAACAGGTAAGCGTTTTCGGGCGTCAGGCCCCGGCTCTTGAGCTGCTGTTCGAATTCGAGCATTGGGTCGATCATCTTCGGGTTGCGCCTGCGCAGCATCTCCTCGCGTTTGGCGACGTTTTTCTGCAGCCACGCCAGCGTTTTCTCGCCGTTGTTTTCGAGGTCGAGATAGCCGATGCGCACCGCCGACTTGAAGTCGATCAGCGGGAATACGTTCTCCGTGGCCAGCTGCGCCGAGTAGGCGTACCAGAGGAAAAGCGGGTAGATCGTGCAGGAGTATTCGTGCATGAAATGCACGAAATCGAAGATGCGCGTGTCGTTCTTGGTCGCCTTGACGCATACGTTGTGCAGCGAGGGGGCGTAGCAGAGGAAGTTCTCGGTGGCGTAGGCGTAGGTGTGGAACATGTAGCGGGCGGCGTTCACCTCGCGCGACTGCTCCGTGCGGTCGGCGAACAGGAAGTCGAAGTCCGAATCGACGCACAGGATCAGCTCCTCCGACGAGCGGGGGATCATCCCCATCAGCACCTTCTTCCCCTTGGGAAGGTCGGCGCGGTTGGGCACCGAGATTTCGAAGCGCAGGTAGGGGTTCTGGAAGTGGTCGAAGATGCCGCGCCAGAAGGCCACGTCTTCGTAGCCTTCTACGTAGACCTTCACCAGCCGCTGGTCGGGATTGGCCGGCAGCGGTTTGGGCAGCTCTTCGAGAGTCGCCGGGCGCGTGAAGGGATTGAATCTGCGCAGTTTGTCGCCGAACTTTTTAGCCATACGGAAACAAAGATAGTGATTTCGGCCGGAATTTCTTCCCAAGGCCGGGATTTTTTGCAGCGGCGGGGCGGCCGGTTCCGGTCCTCTGCGCCGGATCCCGTCTTTTGCGCTGGTTCCGGTCCTCTGTACTGTCGCGGTTCTTCTGTGTTGCCGTCGTTCTTCTGCGCTGCCGTCCTCTGCGCTGTCTCTTCTTTGCGCCGCTTCTTCTTTGCGTCGCTGTCGCTTTTTCTCCGGCTCCGCCTTCCCGCTTCCATCTACGTGTGGGCGTGCGCCGCCGTTTGAGGGCGGAATGCGCTCTTTTTCGCCGATCTCGGCCGTCGGGCGTGCACAACCGTAATATTTTATTATTTTTGCACAAAATAAGAGGTTCCGAAAGGACGTTTGATCTCTACTATTTCGAACAATATGGCGGACAACGATTGGAAAGCGAGGCTCGGAATGGTCTATTCGACCAATCCCGACTTCAACTATGAAACGACCGAAACACCGGAGGCGGAGACGCTTCCCCCGGCGCGGCAGGAGCTGCGCGTGTGGCTCGACCGCAAGCAGCGCGCGGGCAAGGTGGTGACGCTGGTCAAAGGCTTCGTGGGGCGGGATGCGGATTTGCAGGAACTGGCGCGTCTGCTGAAAACCAAATGCGGCGTCGGCGGCGCGGCCAAGGAGGGGGAGATCATCATTCAGGGCGACCATCGCGACCGTGTGGTCGAGATACTCACCAAGAGCGGCTACCGCTGCAAAAAAGCCGGTTCGTAGGTGAAGCGGCTGCTGCATATCCTCCTCTTGTTGTGCGCCCTCGGTTTCGCGCACGAGGCTTCGGCCCAGTACTATACGTGGGGGTCGGACCCCGCGGGGCTGAAATGGAGCACGATCCGTACGCCCGACGTGCGGATGATCTATCCCGATACGGTTTCGGCCGTGGCGCGGCGTACGCTGTTCTACATCCGTACCGTCCGGCCCGACATTGCGTTCGGATTCCGTCACGGTCCGATGCGTATTCCCTTCGTCATGCACCCCGAAAATTTCCAGTCGAACGGACTGGTGATGTACCTCCCGAAACGTGTGGAGTTCCTCACCTCGCCCGCGATCGACGGCTATTCGATGCCGTGGTACAAACAGCTCGTGGCCCACGAGTACCGCCATGCCGTGCAGTACAACAACCTTGACCGGGGCGTTATCCGCGCCCTGAGCTATATTCTGGGGCAGCAGGGTTCGACCATCGGCCTGCTCTGCATGCCGATCTGGGCCATGGAGGGCGACGCCGTGATGTCCGAAACGGCCATGTCGTCGTTCGGCCGGGGACTTCAGCCCTCGTTCTCGCTGGGTTACCGCGCCATGGGCCGCGTAGGCCGCGACCGGAAGGACACGCGCGACCGCCGCAACATCGACAAATGGTTCTGCGGCTCCTACCGCGACTACATTCCCGACCATTACGAGCTGGGCTATCAGATCTGTTCCTACGCCTACGATCGCTACGGCGAGGTGGTCTGGGACAAGGTGGCGCGCTACGGCTCGCGTAACCCCTATGTGCTGGCCACGACGCGCGTCGCGCTCGAAAAATATTACGACACCAATGTCAGCCGGCTTTTCCGCGAGACGTTCGACGTGCTGGAGCGGCACTGGGAGTCGCTGCCGCAGGTCGAAGACAGCGCCGAGCCGCTGACGCCGATGCCCGCCGGCAATTACACGACCTACCAGTGGCCCCTGCCGCTCGACGCCGCGTCGGCGCTGGCGCTCAAGACCGACTACGACCGGCCGTCGCGTTTCGTGCGGCTCGACACCCGCACGGGCGAAGAGGAGGTGATCTGCTATACGGGGGCGGTTTCGACGCGCCCCGCCATGGCCGGCGGCCGCGTGTGGTGGACCGAATATCGCCGTTCGAAACTCTTCGAACAGCGGGTCAATTCGCAGTTGTGCTACATGGACCTCGCCGACGGTACGCCCCGGATGGTCGTCGGACGCCGCAACGCGCTCTATCCCACGCCGTCGGAGGATGCCGTCGCGTGGGTCGAATACAATCCCGACGGCCGCTATACGGTCGTCGTGCAGGGAAAGGAGGGCGCGGAGAAACGCTTTGCGACGCCCGACCGGTCCGAGATTCACGGACTGGCGTGGGACGATGCCACGCGGGGCTATTACGTTATCGTCACCGACGATTCGGGCATGTGGTTCGGCCGCATCGACGGCGACGGCGTGCATCCCGTTACCGAAGGCGCCTACATTACGCTGAGCAACCTCCGCGCGGGCGGCGGCAGGCTCTATTTCGGCTCGATCGCTTCGGGCCGGGACGAAGCCCACTGTTTCGACCTGAAGACCCGCCGCGAATACCGCATCACGACGTCGGCTTACGGATCGTTCATGCCGGTGCCGTGGCGCGACGGCGAGGGGCGGGAACGGGTGCTGCTGACCGCCTACGACAGGCGCGGTTACCATGTGGCGGCGCAGGACGCCGATGCCGACGCGCTGATCCCGGTCGCGCCTTCGAAACTGCCGCTCAACGTCGTGAATCCCGACCGCAAGCGGTGGGACGTCGTGAACCTCGATACGGTGCGTTTCTCGGCAGTCGATTCGCTGCGTCAGGAGGGGGTGTACCGCGCGAAGCGATACCGCAAGGTGCCCAATCTGGTGAATGTCCATAGCTGGACCCCCGTGGCCTTCAATCCCTTCGAGGCCGTGGACGAACACAATATCAACCTCAATCTGGGCGTCACCCTGCTTTCGCAGAATCTGCTGTCGAATACCGAAGCCTTCGCTTCGTACGGCTGGAACCGCAACGAAGGGGCGATTTTCAATCTGGGCGTGCGCTATTTCGGGCTGGGCGTCCGTCTCGACCTCGACGCTTCGTACGGCGGCAATCAGGTTTTCTATTCGGTGGGACAGTACGACGAGCAGACGGGAAAATACGAGTACCAGCAGCGTCCCAGCCCCGACAAGTACTACTCCGTGGGACTCTCCGCCACGCTTCCGCTCTATTTCCAGCGGGGCTATCACACGCGCCAGCTCTCCGTCACCTCCGGCTGGAACTACTCCAACGGCATGGTAGCCAATCTGGGTAAAATCGAATGGAACGCCGGACAGATCTCCAATATCCAGCGCATCGGTTTCCGCAAGGGACTGCACAAGCTCTCGTTCGGACTGGGGTACTCGGATCAGGTGCGCATGGCGCACCGCGACTTCGCGCCGCGCTGGGGCTATATGCTGAGCACCGCCTATACCTTCAACCCGGCCAACACCCATTTCAGCGACCTGATTTCGTTTTACGGACAGGCATACCTGCCCGGATTCGCGGCCCACAACTCGCTGAAGGTCGCCGCTACTTACCAGACCTCGATCGGCGGTTACAAGTTCCCGTCGGGATACGCGCCGCTGAGCTATCGCTCGACGCGCCTTATTCCGCGCGGATATACCTCGTCGGATATTATTTCGAACAACTATACGGCCGTCTCGGCCGACTACCAGCTGCCGGTGTGGTATCCCGAAGGGGGCATCGGATCGGTGCTCTATTTCAAGCGCATCCGGCTCAACGTCGGCGGCGATTACGCCCAGTTCCGCGACGTGGGCCGCGGAGGGATGAAGTGGCGGCGTATCTGGTCCGTGGGCGGCGACATCGTATTCGATATCAATGCGTTCCGCCAGCCCGCATCGGCGACTTCGACCTTCAAGCTGTCGGTCTATCATCCCGCAAACGGCGGCGTGTGGTGGGCCGCCGCCGTGGGTCTTCCGTTCTGATTGCAATAAATTTCGTATCTTTAGCGCAAAATTAAGTCCTATGCCAAAGAAGAAAAAGACGGACGTGAGTCCGAAAACGATAAAATGGATCTGGTGTCTGGCCTTCGCGCCGTTCGCTCTGCTCTTCTTCATGCTGCTGCTGACCGCCTTCGGGCTGTTCGGCCGCATGCCTTCGTTCGAGGAGCTGGAGAATCCCCGCAGCAACCTTGCCACGGAGATCTATTCCGAGGACGGCAAGGTCATCGGCACCTTCTTCGTGCAGAACCGTTCCTACGTTCAGTACGCCGATCTTTTCCCGGACGATTCGACGCTCCATATCCGGCTCGGAGGACACGAGGTGCCGCCGATCGTCGCGGCGCTGATCGCCACCGAGGACGCCCGTTTCAGAACCCATTCGGGCATCGACATCCCCTCGCTGGCCCGTGTGGCAGTGAAGACCGTGCTGTTGCAGAACACCTCGCAGGGCGGCGGCTCGACCATCACGCAGCAGCTGGCCAAGAACCTCTTTCCGCGCGACACGGTGCGCAACCGCGGGCGGCTGGTCCGCAACGCCAAGCTCGTCACGTCGAAGCTCAAGGAGTGGATCACGGCCCTCAAGCTCGAATACAACTATACCAAGGAGGAGATCGCCGCCATGTACCTCAATACGGTGGAGTACGGCTCCAACGCCTACGGCATCAAGTCCGCGGCCCTTACCTTCTTCAACAAGGAGCCTCACGAGCTGAACGTGCAGGAGGCCGCCGTGCTGGTGGGCGTGGTGAATGCCCCGTCGCGTTATTCGCCGGTGCGGAATTACGACAACGCCCTCGCGCGCCGCAACCTCGTCATTTCGCGCATGGAGGACGCCGGGGCCATTACGCGCAAGCAGCGCGATTCGCTCAGCGCGCTTCCCATCGTCCTCAATTACCGTCCCGTGTCGCACAACGAAGGTACGGCGACCTACTTCCGCGAGATGCTGCGTCTTGTGATGAACGCCGAACGTCCCAAACGCAATCAGTTCTACAACGAGTGGGACTACGATCAGGCGGTGAAGGAGTACGAGGAGAATCCGCTCTACGGCTGGTGCCGCAAGAACCGCAAGGCCGACGGCACGCCCTACAACATCTACCGCGACGGCCTGAAGATCTATACCACGATCAATTCGACGATGCAGACCTATGCCGAGCAGGCCGTCCAGAAACAGATGGAATCGGTCATCCAGCCCCGCATGGACGCCCAGTACCGGCGCACCAAGACGCTCTTTATCGACGCCGACAAGGCGGAGCGCGAGCGCATCATGCGTCACGCCGTCCGCTATTCGGACCGCTACCGCGAGATGAGGAACGCCGGCGCGAGCGAGAAGGAGATCAACGCTTCGTTCGACAAACCCTGCTCGATGAAGGTCTTCACCTACAAGGGCGAACGCGATACGCTGATGACTCCGCGCGACTCGATCCTGCACCACAAGCGTATCATGCGGGCGTCGTTCGTGGCGCTCGATCCCCGTACGGGATATGTCAAGGCGTACGTCGGCGGACCCAATTTCCGCTACTTCAAATACGACATGGCCAAGCAGGGCAAACGTCAGATCGGTTCGACGATCAAACCCTTCGTCTACACCTTCGCCATCGACCATCTGGGGCTGACGCCCTGCACGATGGTGCCCAACCTGCCCGTTACGATCGAGACGGCCAACGGCACGGCGTGGTCGCCCAAGGAGGCGGGCAAGGTCGAGTACGACGGCGTGATGCACCCCCTGAGCTGGGGTCTTGCCCGCAGCCGCAACAACTATTCGGCGTGGATCATGAAGCAGGCCAAACAGCCTGCGGCGGTCGCCGACTTCATTCACAACATGGGTATCCGCAGCTATATCGACCCCGTGCCGGCGCTGGCGCTCGGCTCGTCGGAATCGAACGTTTTCGAGCTGGTGAGCGCCTTCTCGACCTTCGCTAACGAGGGCGTGCATAACGACGCCATTTTCGTGACGCGCATCGAGGACCGGCAGGGCAACGTGATCGCCAACTTCATACCCCAGTCGCAGGACGCCGTCAGCGAGCGCACGGCCTATACGATGCTGACGATGCTGCAGGGCGTGGTGACGTCGGGTACGGCCGGCCGCCTGAACCGCGATTACGGCTTTTCGGGCGTGGAGATCGGCGGCAAGACCGGCACCTCGAACAAGAACCGCGACGCATGGTTCATGTGCGTGGCCCCGAAACTCGTGGCGGGCGCATGGGTCGGCGGCGAGGATCAGTCGGTGCATTTCGTATCGGGCGGCGAGGGCAGCGTGATGGCGTTGCCGATCGTGGGCGACTTCATGAAACGGGTCTACGACGACGGCCGTCTCGGCCTGAGCCGCAACGACCAGTTTATCCGCCCGGCGATGATGCCGCGCTACGACTGCGACGAGGAGACCGATCCTGAGGGGCGTGTCCCGGATGCGGACGACGACAATTTCTTCGACTGAACAGAGTCGGCCGGCCGCTGTGCCGGCCGATTTTTTTGTCGTTCGCGCCGAAATCGCTATATTTGTCCCGAAGCTTCCGTGTACGGTCCGTCCGAGCGGAAACGATGATCATTTTTTAACTTTATCGAGATGAAGATTGCGATTGTGGGCGCCAGCGGTGCTGTGGGCCAAGAATTTCTGAGGATTTTGGAGCAGCGCGACCTGCCGATCGGCGAATTGCTGCTGTTCGGTTCGCAGCGCAGCGCGGGCCGTGTCTATAAATTCCGCGGAAAGGATATAACTGTCAAACTGTTGCAGCATAACGACGACTTCAAGGGGGTGGATTTCGCCCTCACTTCGGCCGGAGCCGGAACTTCGCGCGAATTCGCGGAGACGATCACCAGACACGGCGCGGTCATGATCGACAATTCGAGCGCCTTCCGCATGGACGCCGAGGTGCCGCTGGTGGTGCCGGAGGTCAATCCCGAAGATGCGAAGAACGCTCCGCGTCGCATTATCGCCAACCCCAACTGCACGACGATCCAGATGGTCGTGGCGCTGAAGGCGATCGAGCAGGTGTCGCACATCCGCCGCGTGCATGTCTCGACCTACCAGTCCGCCAGCGGCGCCGGAGCCGCGGCGATGGACGAACTGGTGGAGCAGTACGCCGAGCTGGGCGCGGGCAAGGAGCCGACCGTCAATAAATTCGCCTTTCAGTTGGCTTACAACGTGATTCCCCATATCGACGTCTTTACGGACAACGACTATACGAAGGAGGAGATGAAGATGTTCCACGAGACGCGCAAGATCATGCACTCGGATATCGCCGTGTCGGCGACCTGCGTGCGTGTGCCGGTGATGCGCGCCCATTCGGAGAGCATCTGGCTCGAAACGGAGCGTCCCGTGTCGGTCGCCGAGGCCCGTGAGGCCTTTGCCAAGGCAAAGGGCGTCGTGCTGATGGACCAGCCTGCGGACAAAGTCTATCCGATGCCGCTCTTCATCGCGGGCAAGGACCCCGTCTACGTGGGCCGCATCCGCCGCGACCTGACCTGCGAAAACGGCCTGACGTTCTGGTGCGTCAGCGACCAGATCAAGAAGGGCGCGGCGCTCAATGCCGTGCAGATTCTCGAAACGCTGATCTGAGCGCGTCGCAGCGGCAGCTGATTGAAAGGGAGACTCGTCGGGTCTCCTTTTTTTGCCGTTTCATGGGGTGGCGTCGGGGAATTTTCATGCGGGCAGTCCGGATCGCCGCCCTGACAGTCTGCCCGAATACGCCGCCCGGACTGCCTGCCCGGCGAAGGCTGCCCTGAAATTCGGATGCGCTCCGGCTATTTCGAGAGCATGGCGAACAGGAGTCCGATTACGGGCAGATAGTCTTTCAGGGGAACGCGGAGCTGCGCATAGGCCCGCTGCATCTCGGATGCCACCTGTCGGGTCGAGATGTTGTATCGTTCGGCTATCTGCTGATAGGTGAGTCCCTCCTGACGGCTGGCCTGATAGACGGCCCGTGTCAGCTCCGGCATTTTGGCGAGTTCCCGGCTGAACAGTTCGATGATTTCCGACTGGAAGAGTTTTTTGGAAAGCTCGTCGCTGCTCAGGGAGTTCAGGCTGGATTGCAGCTTCCAGTAGGCGTCTTTGGTGATCTCGTTTTTGGCCCTGCGGAGCACCTCCTGCTCTTTGATGTGGTTGGCGCATCGGGTCCTCACGCAAAAGTAGATGTATCCCTTGATGTTTTCGGCCATATTCACCTGCTCCCGGTGTTCCCAAAGATACATGAAACTGTCCGTTACGATATCCTTCGCGATATCCGTATCGTGTACGTACCCGTATGCGATGCTGACAAAACGGTTTTTGTATTCGGAAAAGAACTTTCCGAATTCGTCCGAAGTCAGTACGGGTGTTTGTCTATCCATCTTTTATGCCGGGTAGGTTGAGGTCAAAGTTAGCATTTTTCGGAAAAAGCGCAACTATCGCGCGATGGTCATATTCGTCTGATGAGTGATGCACTTTGTCGCGGAGGGGGTGTCGGGTCTGTCGGTTTCATTTCGAGTTCCTGCAATAAATCATGAAAGGTGCCGGCGGGGCGCCTTTTTCGTTACAGCCTGTATGAAACCCGGAGTCCGGACCTCCGGCTGCGGAGCCGGACTCGTGTGATATTGTGTCTGCAAATATAGGCAATTTTTCGGGAATGCCGATTCCGGTGCGGATTTTTTGCGGAATGCCGCGGCGGATGTGTCCGGAATAATTTCTTTCCGGAGAGTCAGCGGACGGGATTTGTTCGTTGTGGCTATCCGGTTGATTTTCAGTGATATGATTTAATAAATATTTTACCGAATTTAATAAATAAATTTATTTGTTGAAAAATCGCAAAAATGCCTGTAAAGTCGTCGCGCCCGACTGTTTTATACTATAGAGACGGAAACAGAAAATAACGTGAATCAGGAAATTTTATACAGGTATCTTAAAGGCGATACCACGCCGCAGGAGGACTTGCAGGTCGCGGAGTGGCTGGAAGCCGATCCGGTTGCCAACCAGAAGGAACTGGACATCGTCCGCTTCGTATTCGAGGGGATGGAGTTGTACGGAAACGACGCGAGGGGCGGAGCGCTCCGGCCGCGCGGAATAGTCATTCCGTGGCGCAAGGTGTGGATCTTTGCCATGCGTGCGGCCGCCGTGCTGCTGCTCGTCTTTGCGGGCGGGTATGTCGCCCACCAGCGTACGTACGAAGCCATTTCCGACCGGCTGACTGCGGTGCACGTTCCCAACGGCCAGCGCATCGAAATCACCCTGCCCGACGGTTCCCGCGTCTGGCTGAATTCGGGCGCCCGGATCGAATATCCGGTCGTATTCAAAAAGAATCTCCGCAGCGTGAAACTTTCGGGCGAGGCGCTGTTCGACGTGCGTCACGACGCCGAATGCCCCTTCGAGGTCGAGACCTTTGCGACCAAGATCAACGTGCTCGGAACGAAATTCAACGTAATAGCGGACGAGACCTACGACCGGTTTTCGGCGGCATTGCTGCAGGGCCGGATCAAAGTTACCAACCTGCTCGATCCGCGCAGGCAGGAGATCGTTATGAAACCCGATGATATTGTGAATCTTTCGAACGGCCGTCTGTTCGTCGAGACGATCAGGGATCCGGAGGCGCTCTGCTGGACCGAAGGTCTGGTGCGCATCAGCGGACTTCCGTTCGATGAACTGATGGCCAAGTTCGAGCAGGTGTTCGACGTCAAGATCGTCATCGCGCGGAATTCGATTCCCGACATCGGAAAAATCAGCGGTAAGATTCGTGTGAACGACGGCATCGAGAATGCCCTCCACATCTTGCAGTACGCCGCCGATTTTTCCTTCGAGAAGGATGAGGAGACCAATGTGGTGACGATCCGCTGATCCTCCGCCTGTTATTGTTTAACCTAAAACCCCGGTAAGATATGCGCATGAAAAACAACTGACGACTTGACGATCCGAATCATTTGACCGATAAAAAAAGCCTGCGGACTGGACCTCCGCAGGCGAAGATAACAGATTAAATGATTCTTGCACCCATTAACCTATTATCTTAAACTTTACAAAAGTATGAATAAAACAGTATTCTTCAAAACCTTTCGAAGACTGTTTGGGTTCGTATTGGCAATCTCTCTGAGCGCGAGTGTCTTAACCGCTCAGGCACAGAATGCGCGCATAACCCTGAATCTGTCCGACGTGCCCATGTCGCAGGTTATGAAAGAGATTGAAAAACAAACTCGCTATCTTTTTATCAACAAAGGTGTCGACACCGGTAAAAAGCTCTCAGTCAATCTGACGCAGAAAACGATTCAGGAAGTATTGGACTACGTGCTCAAAAATACGGATATTACGTATAAGATCGACGGCACGTACATCATTCTTGCCGAGAAAGCCGCGGAAAAACCCGTCGCCGTGACGGGAAAGGTCAGCGACGTCAACGGCGTTCCCGTCATCGGGGCGTCCGTCGTGGTCAAAGGCACGACCGTCGGCACGAGTACGGACATGGACGGAACTTTCTCGCTTCAGGTACCCCCCCCCGCGGCTACGGCCCAGCTGGAGGTTAATTTTCTGGGGTACGAACCCGTCATGGTTTCCGTCGGCAACCGGACTTCCTTCGACGTCACGCTTCACGAAGCGGCTTCCGAAATCGAGGGCGTCGTTGTCACCGCCCTCGGCATCAAGCGTCAGGAGAAGGCCCTGAGTTATAACGTCCAGCAGGTCAAGGCCGAGGACATCACCACGGTCAAGGACGCCAACTTCATCAATTCGCTGACGGGCAAGGTCGCGGGCGTTACGATCAACGCCTCCTCTTCGGGCGTCGGCGGCGCGTCGAAGGTGATTCTCCGCGGCAACAAGTCCATCAGCCAGTCGTCCAATGCGCTCTATGTCATCGACGGAATCCCGATGTATAACTTCGGCGGAGGCGGAGGTACGGAGTTCGATTCGCGCGGCGCCTCGGAATCCATCGCGGACATCAACCCGGAGGATATCGAGTCGATGTCGGTGCTCACGGGTGCCGCCGCTGCGGCCCTTTACGGTTCGAACGCCGCCAACGGCGCCATCATGATCACGACGAAAAAGGGCAAGGCCGGCGCGCTCAAAGTGACGCTTTCGAGCAATACCGAATTCCTCGATCCTTTCGTGCAGCCGGAGTTTCAGAACCGTTACGGCACGGGTTCGAACGGCGTGAGGAGCGGTTCGGGCATTTACAGCTGGGGCCAGAAGCTCCTGCCCGCGGCCCGCTACGGCTATACGCCCGCCGACTTCTTCGAAACGGGACACGTGTACACCAACGCCGTGACCGTTTCCGGCGGTACGGACAAGAACCAGACCTATTTTTCCGCCGCATCGGTCAATTCCGACGGCATCATTCCCAACAACGAATACGATCGCTACAACTTTACTTTCCGCAACACCTCTTACTTCCTGAAAGATAAACTGCGGCTCGACGCCAGCGCCAGCTATATCTATCAGAAAGACCAGAACATGACCAATCAGGGCGTATATTCGAACCCGCTGGTCCCGGCCTATCTCTTCCCGCGCGGCGAGAATTTCGCGATTTACAAGAAATTCGAACGCTATAATCCCGGCACCAAACTCATGGAGCAGTTCTGGTCGGCGGACATGGAGGGCGGCGACCTGCGCATGCAGAATCCCTACTGGATCGCCTACCGCAACCTGCGCAATACCGACAAGAAGCGCTACATGCTGTCGTTCTCGGCCAGCTACGACATCCTGCCGTGGCTGAGCGTTTCGGGACGCGTGCGTCTCGACAACTCCAATTCGCTCTATACGCAGAAACTTTACGCCTCGTCCAACACGACCATCACCGACGGCGGCAAGAACGGCCACTATACCGAAGCCCGTGCCTACGATACGCAGACCTATGCCGACGTGATGCTGAACATCAACAAGACTTTCGGCGACGATTGGTCGCTCACGGCCAACGTCGGCGCTTCGCTCAACAACATCAAGACCGACGAACTTTCGTACCGCGGTCCGATTCAGGAGAACGGCCTTCCCAATATCTTCAACGTATTCGACCTCGACGACACGAAGAAGCGCGCCGAGAAGGTCGGCTGGCACGACCAGACGCAGTCGGTCTTCGCATCGGTCGAAGTGGGGTGGAAACAGATGCTCTACCTGACCGCGACGGGCCGCAACGACTGGGCTTCGCAGATCGCCGGGTCGCCCTCCAAGTCGTTTTTCTACCCTTCGGTCGGCCTTTCGTGGGTTCCCTCCTCGACATGGGATTTGGGCAACGCCTTCTCCTACCTCAAGCTCCGCGGTTCGATCGCCTCGGTCGGCCTGCCGTTCCCGCGTTTCCTGACCACGCCGACCTACGAGTACGATGCTACCGGCAAGATATGGAAGGATAAGACGCACTATCCGATCGGCGACCTGAAACCCGAACGGACCATCACCTATGAGGTGGGTATCGACGCCCGTCTGTGGAAGAACATCAGCCTTTCGGCGTCGTGGTATTCCGCCGATACGAAGAACCAGACGTTCGACCCGGCGCTTCCGCCGTCGTCGTCCTATACGACCATCTACCTCCAGACGGGGCATGTCCGCAATACCGGCGTCGAGCTGTCGCTCGGCTATTCGAACCAGTGGCGCGATTTCGGCTGGTCGTCGAACTTTACCTTCTCGTGGAACAAGAACGAGATCATCGACTTGGCTTCCGGTGCGTTGAATCCCGTTACGGGCCAGCCGCTGAATCTTTCGGAACTCGACATCAAGGGGCTGGGCAAGGCCAAATACATCCTCAAGCAGGGCGGCACGCTGGGCGACCTCTATACCACTTCGGACCTGAAATTCAACGACAACGGTTATGTCGAGGTCGATAAGGCGGGCAACCTGCTTCTCACCGACGAGGGCGAGCAAATCTATCTCGGCTCCGTTTTTCCGAGCGAGAACCTCGCATGGCGCAACGACTTCCGCTACAAGGGGATCAACCTCGGCCTGCTGTTCACGGGACGCATCGGCGGCATCTGCTACTCGGCTACGCAGGCCAACATGGACCTGTACGGCGTCTCGGAAGTTTCGGCAGCCGCGCGCGATGCGGGCGGCGTGCTGATCAACGGCCGTGAGATGGTCGATGCCCAGAAATGGTATCAGGCTATCGGTTCGCAGTCGGGACTTCCGCAGTACTACACCTATTCGGCCACGAACTTCCGCCTGCAGGAGCTGTCGCTGGGCTACACGCTGCCGCGCAAATGGTTCCGCAACAAGATGGTACTCACCGTCTCGTTCGTGGGCCGCAACCTGTGGATGATCTACTGCAAGGCTCCTTTCGACCCCGAAGCCGTGGCTTCGACGGGGCTGAGCTATCAGGGCATCGACTACTTCATGATGCCGTCGCTGCGCAGTCTGGGTTTCAACGTGAAATTTGAATTCTAAACCATGAACAGCATGAAAAAGATAAATGCATACATGCAGCTACTGCTGCTTTCGGTAGTGCTGCTCAGCATTTCGTGTACGGGCGATTTCGAGAACATGAATCGCAATCCGAACGAGGTGACCGACGGGCAGATGGATGCCCTGAACTACAAGATCGGCACGAAATTCCAGTCGCTGCAGGGACTCGTGGTTCCCGTGCAGGAGCATATGTACCAGTTCAACGAAAGCCTGTCGGGCGGTCCGTTCGGCGGCTATATCGGAGCGACGGTAGACAGCTGGCTCACGAAGTTCGAGACCTTCAATCCTTCGGCCGACTGGCGCAAATGGCCGTTCGCCAACGTGATTACCGAGACTTACACGCCGTGGCGCGGCATCGTCACCGGTACGGACGATGAGGTGGCCGTCGCTTTCGCCAAACTGTTGCGCGTGGCGATCATGCACCGCGTCACCGACTCCTACGGGCCTATTCCCTATTCGAACCTCGAAACCAACGAGTCGATTACGGTGAAGTACGACAAGCAGGAGGAGGTCTATATGAAGATGTTCGGGGAGCTGGACGAGGCGATCGCCGCCTTCGCCGCCAATACGACGCTTCCGGCCGAGGCTTTCAGCCGCTACGACCGGGTCTACGGCGGCAATATCGCCCAGTGGCTCAAATATGCCAATTCGCTCAAGCTGCGCATGGCGATGCGCCTTAGCGAAGTGAAGCCCGACGTCGCCCGGACGAAGGCTGCCGAAGCCATCGCCGCAGGCGTCATCACGGCCAATGCCGACAACGCGGCCATGCACGCCGCCGAGAACCGCACGACGCTGATCTACAACGACTGGGGCGACCACCGCGTCGGCGCCGACATTCTCTGCTACATGACCGGTTACGAAGACCCGCGTCTCGAAAAGATGTTCCTGCCCAACGACAAGGGCGATTACGTGGGCATCCGCATCGGCATCGACGTCACGAGCAAATCGCAGGCGCAGGCCAAGTATTCGAACATGATCGTTACCAGTTCGACGCCTTACCTGTGGATCAACGCGGCGGAGGTGGCTTTCCTCAAGGCCGAATACGAGCTGCGCTGGGGAACGAAGGATGCCGCCAAGGCGCTCTACGAGCAGGCGATCCGCCTCTCGTTCGAGGACAAGGGCGCCAAGGATGCCGATGCCTATATCGCCGACAAGACCAGAAAACCTGCGGCCTATAACGATCCGCTGGGCAATTACAGCGCGACCGCCCTGAGTTCGATCACCATCGCATGGGAGGACGATTCCGCCGAAGGCGCCGACAAGGCGGCCATCAAAGAGCGCAATCTGGAGCGTATCATCACCCAGAAATGGATCGCCATCTTCCCGCTGGGCGTCGAGGCGTGGTCCGAGCACCGTCGCACGGGGTATCCGCGCCTGCTGCCCGCCGTCGAGGACAAGTCGGGCGGTACGGTGGATCTGGCTCAGGGCGCCCGCCGTCTGCCTTATCCCGTCGAGGAATACGACAAGAACAACGCCAATCTTCAGGAAGCCGTACAGATGCTTAACAGCGAGTCGCAGGGCAGCCGCAAGGGCGACGGCATGGGAACCCGCGTATGGTGGGACGTGAAACCTTATAACAACTAAACGCTATGAAACAGCACAGAATAATACGTTTCTCCGGTTTGTTCCTGCTCCTCGGCGTACTCTTCGGCCTTGCCGCCTGCAATGACTGGACCGAGATGGAGGCCGTGGACAACAACGTGAAGAAACCGTGGGAGCAGGACCCGGCCTTGTGGGCGGAATATACGGCCGCTCTGCGGGACTATAAAAAGAGCGAGCATTTCATCGTCTACGCCCGCCTGCACAACTCGCCCGAACCGGCGGCCAGCGAGAAGGACTTCATGCGCTGCCTGCCCGATTCGCTCGATATCGTGGCGCTGACCAATGCCGACAATTTCTCGCGTTACGATGCCGAGGATATGGCCGTCATGCGCGAGAAAGGCACGAAAGTGCTCTGGCAGGTGGACTATGCCGGACGTGCCGCCGAATTCGCCGACGCCGCGAAACTGGGCGCATGGCTCGACCGGATCGTGTCGTCCGTCGCCGCCAACGGCATGGACGGCTATTCGTTCACTGGGATTCCCAACGCCGGCGATCCGGCAGCGGTGCAGGCCGCAGCGCTGATCGTCTCGAAACTCTCGGCCGACGAGAGCAAGCTGCTCGTCTTCGAGGGCAATCCGCTCTTCGTCGCCGAAGCGGACCGTGCGAAGGTGGATTATTTCATCCTCGACACCGAGAAAACCGAAGATGTCGGCGACGTGAAGCTGCAGATACTCAACGCCACGGGTTACGCGGCCGTTCCGGCTTCGAAACTCCTGCTGGCGGCCGAGGCCGGAGCGCCCCTCAAGGACGAAGACCGCGTGGAGTATGCCGCTGTCGAGGAGATGTCGCGCCGCGTGATAGCCTACGGTCCGTTGCGCGGACTGGGGGCCTACAACATCGGCAACGACTACTACAATGCGGACATGAACTACAAAATGATCCGTCAGGCCATCCAGACGCTTAATCCTTCTAAATAACCGACGCTATGAAATTAATACATAAATATCTCATACTGGGCGTTGCGGCAGCGGGGGCCTTTACGGCCTGCGATAACTATGATGCCGATGACCACAAGTTCGACAATGTCGTGTACCTCGACGTGTCGAAGACCGACGAGGTGCAGCCGGCCACCTTCAGCAACAATACGCCCACGGTCGAAAAGCCGATTCAGGCGACGCTGGCCTATCCCGAAGGGCAGGACGTCGCGGTGTCGCTCACGGTGGACCCGTCGCTCGTGGCGACCTACAACGCCCGCTACGGTTCGGACTGGAAAATGCTCGACGCGAAGTATTACGAGCTGTCGTCCGACAACGTGACCATCCATGCCGGCAAGACCGCGTCGGAGGTGGTGACGCTCCGCCTGAAAGGGCTGATGGGCGAAGGCGAACAGCAGACCGGCGCGCTGCCCATCGACGAGACCTACCTGCTGCCGGTGCGCATCTCCCATTCGTCGATGTCGGTGCTGAAAGGCTCCGAGGCCGCCTATTATGTCGTCAAACGCTCTTCGGCCATCACCGTCGCGGCGCAGCTTACGGACAACTGGATCGAATTCCCGTCGCTCGACAAGTACGGCGACAACAGCATGCCGTGGAATAAACTCCGGGCCATGACCTACGAAGCGCTGATCTACATCGACGATTTCGCGCTGACCGACATTCAGGGCAATCCGGTGAGCATTTCGACCGTGATGGGCGAGGAGGACTATGCGCTGCTGCGTATCGGCGACACGAATTTCGAACGCGAACAGCTGCAGTTCGACGGTTCGGGCGTCGGATTCGGCAAATTCCCCGGACGCGACAACACGAAGGTCCTCCAGAAGGGTTACTGGTATCATGTCGCCTGCACTTACGACCAGAACACCCGCGTCGTGCGTGTCTATGTCAACGGCAGGATACAGAGCGAGGCGACCGAGATGGGGCCGGCCGCACTGGACGACAAGAACTTCATCCATCTGGCCCGCCGTGCGCTGTACGACCTGTGGGACAACGAGACCGATCCGGGCAAGAAGGATCAGTACAAGACGCTCGGCTACGATACGTATAGCGAAGCCCGCCAGTTCTTTATCAGTTATTCGTACAACGACTACCGTCCGCTGAACGGCAAGATCGCCGAGGCGCGCGTCTGGTCCGTCGCCCGCACTCCCGAACAGATCTGGGAGAACATGTACAACGTCGAGAACCCGAAGGACGACCCGACGCTGCTCGGTTACTGGAAATTCAACGACGGCAAGGGCAATACGGTGAAGGATTACTCGCGCTACGGCAACGACGGTCAGGCGAAATACGACCTGAAGTGGCCCGACGGCATCGAGATTCCGAAAATTAATGAAGTGGAGGAATAAATTATGAAGACGCAAAAGATACAGAATTTATTAGTAGTGACGCTTTTCTGCGCGGCGGCGCTCGCGGGCCTTACGGCCTGCGACGCCGACCCCGTGGAACGCGAAGGAGGCAAACTGCCCGACAAGGACGGGCTTGAGAATACCTACGGCATGCTGCGCAGTACCCGGAGCGTCCGGGACGAGGTGCGCGTATTTCTGACCGAAGGCAACGGATTCGTGACCGATAACTTCTATTATCAACTCACCAAGCCGCTCGGATCGGCGCTGTCCCTCGAAGCGGCCGTGAAAGCCGGGGAGGGCGAGACGGAACGCACTCTGCTGCCCGAAGCCAATTACGACTTTCCCGACGGCAAGAAGCTGGACATTGCAGGCGATGCCCAGCATTCGGCGCTCAAACGTATCCGTTTTTTTGCCGAGAATCTTGCTCCGGGCGAGTATTACCTGCCCCTGACGGTCGCTGCGGACGCTGCGGACGCTGCGGATGCCGAACGGCAGACTGTCAATTACCTGCTTACGGTCCGCGGTCTCCAGATGGGTGAGTACAAACTCAATCAGGAACAGGTGTTCACGGTATTTTACCTCAATACCGCTCTGTATCAACCCTTGCTCGTAGATGAATACCTGATGTCCAAACTGGACGAAAATTGGGAAAATGCATGGCCGGAACGACCCGACGGTACGAGAACCATCGGCGATATTGTAAATCTGCGTACGGTCGTACTCGATTACGACGCTGCAACGTCGCGGGCTTTACTGAATCTGGGTGCCGACATGCGCTATGTCCTCGGCCATGCGACCAAGTATATCCGTCCGTTGCAGGATAAGGGCCGCAAGGTCTGCATCAGCATCGAAGGCGGCGGCAAGGGATTGGGATTCTGCAACCTCACCGATGCGCAGATCGCCGATTTCACGGCGCAGGTGAAGGCGGTCGTTACCGAATACGGACTTGATGGCGTGAATTTCTGGGACCGGAATTCCGGTTACGGCAAAGAGGGCATGCCGGCGATGAATACGACGTCGTACCCCAAACTGATCAAAGCCGTGCGCGAAGCGCTGGGCGACGGACTGCTCGTAACGCTTACCGACCATATGGAGCCTACCGAATATTTCTGGGATACTGCGGCTATGGGCGGCATCGAGGTCGGCAAATACCTCGACTATGCGTGGTCCGGCTATCTGGATAACTCCAAAGACATGCAGATCGTCGATCCGTGGCATCAGGGCGCCGCGTTTGTTTCGGCGGAATGGCCCCGCAAGCCGATCGCAGGACTCGCTCCCGCCAAATACGGATGCGTCAATATTCCGTGGTATACGGGAGAGGCGGAAACAACCCCGACTGAGCGAATCGCACCTGTCTTTCTCTGGCGCGATGCCGGCTATAAACAGAGCAATATTCTGGTTTTCGAAGAGATGCGCACGGTTCTTCAGGACAAATACGAAAGTACATGGACCAGCAGTATCACGGATGGATATAAATTCTTTGCTGACGACGGAGTCTACCTTATCGACGAAAGCCCTTGGGGTAAGAATTACTTCTCGGAAAATGAGTATATGTTCGATGCTATTAAGCTGGGAGAGTTAGCGGATGGTAGGCGCGGATATAATAAATGGACAAAAGATTGGTAATGAATGAAGTCAGAAAAATGCCGGAAAAGTTCCGGCAGAATTATCAACGCTCCCGCCAAAGGGGGAAAATCAATTACTAACTTAAATTTTTGCGTCATGAAAAACTTATTTAAATTATCGATGGCTCTCTTTATCGGAGCCGCAATGTTCTCCTGCCAGCAGGCCGAAGAACCGACTATGGATCAGGGACAGGCTCCCGAAACCCGCGCATTCGGCGATACGCCGGTCGTGGCGATCTATGTCGAAACCAATGACACCAACCCGCTTAACGCGGGTGACTACACGATGTCGAACGGCAAGCCGTTTGCCGGTATCGTGGAACTCTTCGCATCGAACGTCCGTAAACGTACGGTCAACGGTGTGGTCGAGCCGACCCTCTACCTCAATGACAAGATGACCAATCTGTTGGAAAACAACGGTTATCTGACTTATGTGAAACCGCTGCAGGACAAGGGCATCAAAGTCCTGCTTACCGTACTCGGTGACCATCAGGGCATCGGCGTCGCCAGCATGAACAGCACGCAGACCACGCAGTTCGCCCAGATTCTGGCCCATGCCGTGGCAAAATACGGACTCGACGGCATCGGATTCGATGATGAGTACGCCGATGATGGAGGCTCCACCAATTCCACGTCGTATAGCGAGATCATCCTCAAACTGCATGCGCTGATGCCCGCCGATAAGCTTATCACGGTATTCGATTGGGGCTATACCAGCTCTATCAGTACTGAAGCAAGAGCTTGCATCGACTACGCTTATCACGGTTATTTCGGCACCTCTTTCGTCGGTGCCAGTCTCGTAGACAAAACACGTTGGTCGCCTGTATCGACCAATCTCGGTGGAGCTACCAATCCTTCTACCCTCAATTCACTTGCAACACGTACAAGAAGCCAGGGCTACGGTGCGTTCATGTTCTTCAATCTGCGCCGCAGTTCTCAGGTCAATCCGCTGAATATGTTCAGCGCTACGGCCAGCGGCCTGTACAACGGTCTGACTGTCACCAACGCCAACGGCAACCGTGCGCAGGACTGGACCTTCGTTCCGGCCGGTTATGAAATCAATATGGAT
Source organism: Alistipes finegoldii DSM 17242 (assembly GCF_000265365.1). Classification (NCBI taxonomy): domain Bacteria; kingdom Pseudomonadati; phylum Bacteroidota; class Bacteroidia; order Bacteroidales; family Rikenellaceae; genus Alistipes; species Alistipes finegoldii. Next base: position 952,668 of record NC_018011.1, on the reverse strand, counting down.
GAAGTGCAGTAGATTGACTGAGGGCGATTGCGCCCGGCAGTTTGATCTTGTCTGATCTGTTGTTCCGCGCATCCTCTTTCGGGAGGGTGCGCGGTCTTTTTCCGGGGATGCGAAATGCACTTTTCCGGCTGTCGGACGAAATGACCGGTCCGAAACGCTGAGTCTGATATGCCATGTCCGAAAATTACCGAATCCGCAAAATTCACGGCCGGTTGCAACGGGCCGGCGGAAGCGGCGTAAAGGACAATCCGCGAAAATTATTACCTTTGTCGCTGAACATTTATCGTTTCCGTCTTATGAAATCCCCTTTCCTGCAAAATCTCGATGAACTGCCGGGGCCGGTGTGGCTGTTCGGCGCTTACGGCATGACCCGGCTGGGCGAATGGTCTTTCGCGCTGCTGATGCAGTGCGTGAACGGGAACCTGCGGCTCGACGGCTTGACCGCCGGAATGCAGCTGCTGGGACTTGCCGGGGCATTGCTGCCGGTTGCGCTCCTCTGCTCGCTGGCGCTGCGCAAATCCTATGGGCTGCCTCTGGTCCGCTGGTATGCCGGTTTGCGGGTGCTGGTGCACGGTGTGGCCGTGATCGCCCCGTTGGTTGCAGGTTATGATCCGGAGGTGTCGGGCGGTTATGCCGGGCTGGTGCGTACCGAGGTGCTGAATCTGGTCCGGGGCGGCCTGTGGTTCGGATTTCTTTGCTGGCTGGAACGCTCGCAGACCCTTGCACGGCTGATGCCTGCGGCAAAACGGCGCGCGCTTTGGTGGGCCGTCGTGCCGATGGCCGCACTGGCGCTCTTCGGAATGTAAAAACCGTTGTCGGATATGCGTGCCGGGCCGGATTTGCGGTCCGGTTTTTTGCGTCCCGCGCCGGCGGTTCCGGCGGCTGTGAAGTTCGGCCGTGAAGTCCGGGGGCGTATGCCGCCGTCTGCGTGCCGTTGCAAATCGGACGGCTGTGCGCACCCTTTCCCGGAAGACGCTGTTCCCGCAATATGAAATAAGATATTTTAGAATCAATATTGCCGTTTTGAATGTTTTGTCGTAAATTGTACTCACAACAGTCCCAAAAAAGAAGTGTCGGTGTTGTATTTTCCGAATATGTTTCCTCCATTTGTAGTAACATATTGACTAACACGGAAAGTGTAAGTTTATTCTCGAGTGGTAAATCTTGCAAATTATTACGAAGGAGAGAATAGGCCGGCATTTCTTCACGTTCTGTCCGTTTTCGGATATAGAGCGTGGGACTGTTGCTTATTTTATTCCGTTCCGGACCGGCCGGAAGGACCGACCGCCGGAACGGAATCTGCCAGAGAGCCGTGCGTGTTGATTGTCAGCTTTGTATGCGGGCTACTTTTTGAAACCGATCGCCCGGAGTTCTTCGTCCAGCCGGGCTATTTCGGCCTCGGTGTAGGGGGCGAGGGGCAGACGGCAGTCGCCGCAGTCGATGCCGACGAGTTTCATGCTGGCTTTGCCGCCGCGGATGCCGCCGCCGTGGTTGATGATCACGTGCACGATGTCCACCGACTCCTGCTGCGCCGCGCGGGCCTGTTCGAGGTCGCCGGCCATGAAGGCGTCGTAGATGTTTTGGTAGGTGCGGAGCGAGTAGTTGTAGGTGCTGCCCACGCCGCCGCGCGCGCCGACGGCCATGCCGCAGAGCAGCATTTCGTCGAACCCGTTGAGGATGTCGAAGCGGCCGCCGTCGAAACGGATGCATTCGATCATCTCCATGAAGTTGTTCGACGTGAACTTGATGCCGTTCAGGTTGGGAATCTCTTTCGAGCCATTCTTCAGGAAGTCGATCATCGGCAGGTTGATGCCCGTCATCGAGGGAATGTGGTAGGCGTAGAAGGGCAGCGGTGCGCATGCAGCGGCGATGGGTTTGTAGAAGGCCACCAGTTCTTCGACCGAGCCGGGTTTGAGGTAGAACGGGGCGACGGTGCCTACGGCATCTACCCCCAGTCCGGCGGCATGGCGGGCCAGTTCGATGCAGTCGGCCTGACAGGTGCCGCCCACGTGGGCGATGATGAGGATGCGGCCTGCTACGGCTTTGGTCCACGCTTCGAGCACGCTCTTGCGCTCGGCGACGGTCATCGAGGTGCATTCGCCCGTCGAGCCGCAGACGAAGACGCCGTAGGCCCCTTCGGCGATGAGTTTGTCGGCGTAGGGCTGGATTTGCGAAAAATTGATTGCGCCCGTTTTGTCGAACGGCGTGAAGACGGCGGGAATGAGTCCGGATAGTTTGAACATAATTATTGGGTATTAGTTAGTCCTGTCGGTAATGAATGGGTAGGTATTGAATGGAATAATCTTATTTGTAGGACAAATACGGGGCAAGGAAATGAAAAAACAAAAAAAACGGCGCATTTTTCTGCTTTTTCGATGAATAATTTCGGTGGGCGGAGCCGGGTGAATGACGGAACGGAGGGGAATGGGGAGGGACGGGACGAAATAGGGGGATGCGGGAAGGAACAGGGAGAGGGGGCGGAAAGGTGCGCAGGAGGGAATGGACCGGAGGTGCAGGATGAGGCGGGAAGGGATAGGGTGGAGCGGAATGGAATGCAGAGTGGCATGGAGCGAGGACGAGTGAGACGGAGCCGGACAGCCGGAACGGAGACGGTGCGGGGCTTGGCTGGCGGAAGCCTGCTCGGAGGTGGAAGCCATATGGTTTTTACGGCAGAAACGACGCTGCAACCGGAGTGTTGCAGCGTCGTTTGCGGTGTAAGGCGTGTTTTGCGCCGGGGCTTCTTTACGGAAGAGCCGGCGATTCGGCGGCCGTCTGACCGCCGGATTCCGGGCGTCAGATTTTGTCCAGCTCCACGGTGAAGTGCCGCAGGATCGGCGCCTCGAACGTGATGCGGTAGCCGGTGGTGATTTCGGCGCGGCGTTCGTAGATGTTGCGGCAGGCGGCGGCGATCACGCGGATGTGGTTGTCCGAATAGACCCGGCGCGGGATGGCCAGACGCAGCAGTTCGAGCCGCGGATAGCGGTTCTCGTGCGTGTCGGGGTCGCGGTCGGCGAGGATCGAGCCGATCTCCACGCCGCGGATGCCCGCTTCGAGGTAAAGCTCCACGGCGAGCGTCTGGGCGATGAACTGCTCCTTCGGGAGGTTGGGCAGCACCTTTTTCGCATCGACGAAGATGGCGTGTCCGCCTGCCGGACGCTGGTAGGGGACGCCGTATTCGTCGAGCAGGTCGCCCAGCAGTTTCACCTGACGGATGCGGGCGTCGAGCTGCTCGAATTCGGTGTTCTCGTCCAGTCCCACGGCCAGCGCGTCCATGTCGCGGCCCGACATGCCGCCGTAAGTCACGTAGCCCTCGAACATGATGCTGAAGGTCATGGCCCGTTTGTAAAGCTCCTCGGAGCGCATGGCCACGAAGCCGCCCATGTTCACCACGCCGTCCTTCTTGGCCGAGATGGTCATGATGTCGGCATAGGTGTAGATTTCTCGGACGATCTCCTTGATCGTCTTGTCCGCGTAACCGGCTTCGCGGGTCTTGATGAAGTAGGCGTTTTCGGCGAAACGGGCCGAGTCGAGCAGCAGGGGCACTCCGTAACGGCGGCATACTTCGGCCGTCTCGCGGATGTTGCGCATCGACACGGGCTGTCCGCCCGCCGTGTTGTTGGTGATGGTCAGCACCACGCACGGAACTTTCTCGCGCGGGTTCTCGCGCAGGAGCTTTTCGAGCTTGGCGATGTCCATTTCGCCTTTGAACGGCAGCTCCTTCTGGGTGTCGGCCGCGTCGTCGATGGTGCAGTCCACGGCGTGGCAGCGGCGGAACTCGATGTGTCCCTTCGTGGTGTCGAAATGGGAGTTGCCCGGCACGATGTCGCCCTCTTTGAGCAGAGCCGAAAAGATGACGTTCTCAGCGGCGCGCCCCTGATGCGTGGGCAGGAAGAAAGGCATGCCGAAGAGCCGGGAAATGGTCTCCCTGAGCCGGAAATAGGACGATGCGCCGGCGTAGCTTTCGTCGCCGGTCATCATGGCCGCCCACTGGCGGTCGCTCATCGAACCCGTTCCCGAATCGGTCAGCAGGTCGATCGTGACCTGATCGCTGCGCAGTTTGAAGAGGTTGTAGCTGGCTTCGCGGATCCATGTCTCGCGTTCGGCGCGCGTGGAGGTGCGGATGGCCTCGGTCATTTTGATCTTGTAGGGTTCTGCATACGGAAGTGTCATACAAAAGAGCGTTTTAGGTTGTAATTTGTTGTTCGTATACTCAAAATTACGAAAATATTTTGAGATCTTTGATATCGGTATTATATTTGTGAAAGCCGGTGTGAATTTTTAATTCTTTCGCGCTATGAAAAAGTATCGTTGCACCGTCTGCGAGTATATTTACGACCCGGCGCTGGGTGATCCCGAAAACGGCATCGCTCCCGGCACGGCATTCGACGATCTGCCCGACGGTTGGATATGCCCGGTCTGCGGCGAAGGCAAATGGGCCTTCGAACCTCTCGAAGAACAATAAAAAACGACGAAGACTATGTTAAACCTCATTGTTTCACTATTAATTTTACCGCTTATGGCAACAGACACAGCAAAACAGGTGCGCTTCACTCCGAAGGACCTGCCTTACGCTTATGACGCGCTCGCACCGCAGGTCTCCGAAGAGACGCTGCGCTTCCACCACGACAAGCATTACGTGGGATACGTGAATAAACTCAACGAACTGATTGTCGATACCCCCTATGCCGAGCAGCCGCTGGAGGATATCGTCGTTTCGGCCGACGGCGCGATCTTCAACAACGCCGCGCAGATGTGGAACCACGAATTCTTCTTCGACGAACTTTCGCCCAAGGCGCAGACCCGTCCCACGGGCGCGCTGCTGAAGGCCATCGACGATAATTTCGGATCGTTCGACCAGCTGAAGGTCCAGATGGAGAAAGCCGCCGCAGGGTTGTTCGGTTCGGGCTGGGTATGGCTCGCGGAGGACAAGTCGGGCAAGCTGGCGATCGTCAGCGAGCAGAACGCCGGCAATCCGCTGCGCTACGGCATGAAGCCCCTGATGTGCTTCGACGTTTGGGAGCATGCTTACTATATCGACTACCGCAACCGCCGCGCCGATGCTGTCGCAGCCCTCTGGGACCGCATCGACTGGAAGGTCGTCGAAGAGCGCTACGCCAAGAAATAGCGGGTTCCGCTTAGGAAAGGACGCCGTTTCCCGGTTTCGGGAACGGCGTTTTTTCGTGCCCGGATTTCATGCGGCGGAGGGTTTCCGGGGGCGGCGGACTATATTCCGCCGGATATACAGGATCGGAAATATTATATATTTCCGTCGTTCGCCGCAGAAAATTCTGGCGGGAAAAAATTGGTGGAAATGGCAAAAAGTATTACCTTTATTCTTTTACCGGACGTTTATTCTGCCATGAATCGCTCTATCGAAATTTCCCCCCCCCATGGTTTGGAGGAGGTCTATGCGGAGTACAGGACGTATTTCGTCCGGATCGCCGTGTCGTATGTCCGTGACAGGATGGTGGCCGAGGATTTGGTGTCCGATACCTTTTTGAAAATCTGGGAGAGCCGTACGGAGACGACGCCCCGGAACCTGCCCGCCTATCTGCTTACCGCGCTCAAGCGCAAGTGTCTGGACTATCTGCGCGACCAAGCCATTCATCTCAGAATCCAACAGAACATGCACCAGACCAGTGCGCGCGTGGTCGGAGAGCGTATCGCGCGGCTCGAAGCCAACGATCCCCAGAATCTGATGATGTCCGAGGCGCTTGCCATCATCGAACGCGAACTGCGGCGGATGCCTGAACAGCGGCGGCGGATTTTCATCGCCCACCGTTACGAAGAGATGTCCTACCGGGAAATAGCCGCCGTTTACGAATTGTCCGAAGGGCAGGTGACCTACGAACTGCGGGCGGCGAAGGAGGCGCTCAAAGCGGCGCTCAAAGATTATCTCCCGCTGATAGGACTCTTGCTGAACGGCCTCTGACGGCCGGATAGCCCCCCCCCGGAATTATTAAAAATATTTATTTGCGGGATTTTGCGATTTTTTTCGCAAATCCCGCATTGTCGTGCGTCAATATAGCAACTTATGGAAAAGGAAACATTATATCGCTATGTGGCGTGCCAAGCATCGCCTGAGGAGGAAACGGCCGTGCTGACGTGGCTGGAGGCCGATCCTGCACATGAATCGGAACTCGCAAAGGTGCAGCGGCAGCACGATCTGGTGGCTTTGAGCGCCCCGGTCATCAACGAACTTTACGCCAAGGACCGCAGGCGCCGTTTCGGCTCCGTCCTGCGCCGGTGGAGCGCGGCAGCAGCGGCAGTCGTACTGCTCGCCTTCGGCGGTTATTATTTTCACGCCGCACGCGATTTCTCACGGCAGGGCGAGCGGCTGCTGTCGGTCTCCGTGCCGCACGGACAGCGCGTCAGCCTGACGTTGCAGGACGGTACCTCGGTATGGCTCAACGCTGGAACGACGCTTCGCTATCCGGCGCTCTTTACGGGGCGTGAGCGCCGCGTGGAGATCGAAGGCGAAGCCCGGTTCGAAGTGGTGCACGATGCGAAACATCCCTTCATCGTCCGGACATACGCCTGCGACGTCGAGGTGCTGGGCACGAAATTCAATGTCGTGGCCGAGGAGGAGAACGGGCTCTTCTCGACGGCTCTGTTCGAAGGCCGCGTCGCCGTTTCCAGCCGGCTCGTCCCCGGCGAACGACTGGTGCTGGAACCCGACGAGATGGTGACGCTCGAAGGGAAGCATCTCTGTCTCGCGCAGATCGACAACGATGAGGAATATTTGTGGACGAACGGAATCATCAGCCTGACCGATCAGTCGTTCTCCGAGCTGATGCACCGCTTCGAAAAGACCTTCGGCGTCACAATCCGTATCGAGCGCGAACCGTCGATCCGTATCGGACAGGGTAAGATACGGCAGTCGGTAGGTATCGACAATGCGCTTCAGGTGCTGCAGCGGTTTGCCGATTTCGAGTACGAGAAAGACGAACAGAACAATACGATAACCATTCGATAAACTCAGTCCAACCTTAAAACGACCGGCCTATGAAGTAACCCAAGTTTATGAGAAATCAGATATTATGATTGTCGGACCCTCAAAAAATGGCCCGTGCGGATGGTAGCACATCGCACAGGCCGGAGGTCAAGCAAACTTCCTACTCAAACCTAAAGTACAAATTTATGAATAAAACATTTATCAGACAAGCGAAAAGGTCATTTACTTTTTTATTCATGCTTGGTCTTTGCGCTATCTGGTCTCCGCGGGCGGCGGCCCAGAACCGCAGCCTGCCCCAAGTTACGATCCGGATGGACCGTGTCCCGATGTCACAGATCATGTCCGAGATCGAACGGCAGACCAAATATCTGTTCGTTACGGGTTCGGATGTCAAGACCGACCGTATCACAAGCCTCGATGTTACGGCGGTGCCGCTTACGGAAGCCCTGAACCGGATGGTGGCGGGTGCGGACCTGACCTACGACATCCGTTCGCTGAGCATCATCCTCTCCGTAAAGAAAGCCGAGCAGCCTGCGGCCGTCGCAGGTTATGTCCGCGACGGGAGCGGCCAGCCGGTCATCGGCGCCACGATCATCGTCCGCGACACCTCGACCGGTACGACGACCGACGCCGACGGCCGTTTCACCCTTTCGGTGCCCGCACCTTCGACGGCATGGCTCGAAGTGAGCTATCTGGGCTATGAGCCGCAGGCGGTTGCCGTCGGCAACCGCACTTCGTTCGACATTACGCTGCGCGAGGCCGCATCGGAGATCGAATCGGTCGTCGTGACGGCCCTCGGCATCAAGCGCTCGGAGAAGGCGCTCTCGTATAATGCCCAGCAGATCAACGCCGAGGACATCGTGGCCGTGAAAGACGTCAATTTCGTCAATTCGCTCAACGGCAAGGTGGCCGGTCTGAATATCAACGCCTCGTCGTCGGGTGTCGGCGGTTCGTCGAAGGTCGTGATGCGCGGTTCGAAATCCATCGAGCAGTCGTCGAACGCCCTCTATGTGATCGACGGCATTCCGATGTGCAACTTCCGCAGCGACGGCAGCGAGGAGTTCGATTCGCAGGGCTCTTCGGAGGCCATCGCCGACCTCAACCCTGAGGATATCGAGTCGATGACCGTCCTGTCGGGCGCAGCCGCCGCGGCACTCTATGGTTCGGATGCCGCCAACGGCGCCATTCTGATCACGACCAAGCGCGGCAAGGCCGGTCAGACGACCGTGACGGTGACGAGCAACACCGAAGTGCTCGCGCCTTTCGTGATGCCGATGTTCCAGACCCGTTACGGCACGGGCGACAAGCTGGCGGGAGCCGCCAACGGCATCTACTCGTGGGGCGAACGTCTGAATGCGTTCAATTACAGGGGCTACGACCCTGCCGACGACTATTTCCAGACGGGCGTCGTGGGCACCGAGACGGTTTCGTTCTCGACGGGCAACGAGCGCAGCCAGACCTATGCTTCGGCCGGCGCCGTCAATTCGCGCGGTATTATTCCCAACAACGGTTACGACCGTTACAACTTCACTTTCCGCAATACCTCGTCGTTCCTCAAGGACAAGATGCACCTCGATCTGGGTGCCAGCTACATTATCCAGAAAGACCGCAACATGGTCAATCAGGGCGTCTACTCCAACCCGCTGGTGTCGGCTTACCTCTTCCCGCGCGGCGACGACTGGGCGGATGTGGAGATGTACGAACGCTACAACCCCTCGCGCGGCATCTACGAGCAGTACTGGCCGACGATGGGAGCCGATACCTATCAGATGCAGAACCCCTACTGGATCAGCTACCGCAACCTGCGCGAGAACCGCAAGGACCGCTACATGATCAACGCCTCGCTGACCTACGACATCCTCGACTGGCTCTCGGTTTCGGGCCGCATCCGGGTGGACAACTCGAACAGCGACTATACCGAGAAGCTCTACGCATCGACCAACAACCTGCGCACCGAGGGATCGCCCAACGGTCTCTACGGCATCACCAAGACCAACGACCGTCAGACCTACGGCGACGTGATGGTCAATATCAACAAGACCTTCGGCGAGAACTGGAGTCTGCAGGCCAACGTCGGCGCTTCGATCTCGGACATGCGTTCCGACGCCTCGAAAGTCCGCGGCCCGATCGCCTACGGAGAGCAGACCGGTTACGACAAGGACGGCAACGCCATCTACGAGCCGAATAACATCCCCAACGTGTTCAACGTCTACAACCTCTCCAATTCGAAGACCGTCCGCGAGCAGATCGGCTGGCGCGAGCAGTCGCAGTCGGTCTTCTTCTCGGCCGAGGTGGGCTTCAAGGGGGCGTATTACCTGACCGTGACGGGCCGCAACGACTGGCCTTCGCAGCTGGCGGGTCCCAACTCGGTGAACTCCTCGTTCTTCTATCCGTCGGTCGGCGCTTCGGTCGTGCTCTCGGAGATCATCCCGAACATGCCCAAGAACCTCTCCTACGTCAAGCTGCGTGCGTCGTACGCATCGGTGGGTCTGGCTTTCTCGCGTTTCTACGCCAATCCGACCCGCTCGTGGAACTCTTCGACCAACAGCTGGAACCTCTCGTCCCAAAGTCCGCTCTACGACCTGAAGCCCGAACGCACCAAATCGTTCGAAGTCGGTCTTACGATGCGCTTCCTCAGACATTTCAATTTCGACATTTCGTACTATAACACCCGTACGATCAACCAGACGTTCAACACGGGCATCCCCGCAAGTTCGATGTACAGCAAGGTCTACAAGCAGGACGGCGACGTGCGCAACCGCGGTTTCGAAATGTCGCTGGGCTACAAGAATACGTGGAACCGCTTCTCATGGGACAGCAACTTCACGGCCAGCGTCAACCGCAACAAGATCATGAAGCTGGGCAAAGAGGTGATCGACCCCAACACGGGCAAGGTCACTCCGATCGGCGACCTGAACGTGGGAGGCATGGGTAACGTCCGCTTCATTCTGCGCGAGGGCGGCTCGCTGGGCGACATCTATTCGCGCGCCGACCTGCGCCGCGACTCGAACGGCGATATCTATCAGGATATGGACGGCAACATCTTCGTGGACAACAAGACGCAGACCAAGGATTTCATCAAGCTGGGTTCCGTATTCCCCGACGCCAATCTGGCATGGCGCAACGACTTCCGCTGGCGCAACTTCAATTTCGGGTTCCTGCTCACGGCCCGTCTGGGCGGCGTAGTCTACTCGCGCACGCAGGCCGTAATGGATTACTACGGCGTATCGGCCTCGTCGGCCGATGCGCGCGATGCGGGCGGCATCGTCATCAACGGCAACGACCTGATCGATGCGCAGAAATGGTACCAGACCGTCGCCAACGGCGATACGACTCCGCAGTACTACACCTATTCGGCTACGAATGTGCGGTTGCAGGAGGCTTCGATCGGCTACACGATTCCGCGCAAGAAGCTGGGAGACGTTTGCGACATCACCCTCTCGATCGTAGGCCGCAACTTGTGGATGCTCTACAACAAGGCGCCCTTTGATCCAGAGGCGGTCGCTACCACCAGCAACTACTATCAGGGCATCGACTATTTCATGATGCCTTCGTTGCGCAGCATCGGCTTCAACGTGCGTGTCAAATTCTAATCAAGCTAAAACGCCATGAAATTCAATATATCGAATATGACGGTGGCCCTTGCGGCGGCAGCGCTCGGCGCGGCATCCTGCACGGCCAACTACGAAGATATCAACCGGAATCCCTATGAGGTTACCGCAGAGGATATGGAGCGGGACGGTTACGCCATGCGGTCGTTCATGACCACCATGCAGAGCTGGGTCATTCCGGCCGACGTCAATCAGTGCCAGTTCACCGATCTGCTGCTGGGCGGGCCTTACGGCGGTTATATCGCCGATGCGAACAGCGGATTCAACACCGGAAAATTCTCGACCTACGACCCGCAGTCGAACTGGTCGCCGGTATTTTACCGGGTTATCTACACCAATGAAATGTCGAACTTCACGGAGTTGTGCAAGGTGACCGAAGACGAGAATGCCATCGCCGTGGCGAAGGTGGTGAAGGTCGCCGGCGTACACCGCGTCGCCGACACCTACGGACCGATTCCCTATACGCAGGTGGGTACGGGCGCCGATCCGGTGCCGCTGGACTCGGAGAAAGAGGTCTTCAAGGCCATGTTCGCTGATCTGGATGCTGCCGTCGAGGTGCTTACGCGCAACCGTGCAGGCATGATCACCACCGATGCCGACCGGCTTTACGGCGGCAGTCTGGAGCGCTGGGGCCGTCTGGCCAACTCGCTCAAGTTGCGTCTTGCGATGCGTATCGTCTATACGGATTTCACCACCGATGACGGTCGTACTCCGCAGCAGCTGGCCGAGGAGGCCGTCAGCTCGGAGCTGGGCGTGATCGAGGACAACTCCGGCAATGCCATGTATACGGGCTTCGGCAAGGACGGCAATCCTTTCTACGTCTGCTTCTTCAGCTATAAGTCGGGTGCGGGCGACCACCGCGTCGCCGCCGATATCGCGTCGTTCATGAACGGTTACGACGATCCCCGTCGTGCGAGCTATTTCAACGAGTCGGCTTTCAGCGGAGGCGGCTATGACGGTCTTCGCAACGGCATCCAGATTCCCGACGATGATCGTATCAACAACTTCTCGCGGTATAACGTGACGGCATCGACGTCGCTGATGTGGATGAACGCTTCGGAGGTGGCCTTCCTGCGCGCCGAGGGCGCTTTGCGCGGCTGGGCGATGGGCGGCAACGCCCGGACCTTCTACGAGGAGGGTATCCGGCTCTCGTTCGAGCGTTGTGGCGTCGCGGATCAGTTGACTGCCTATATGGCTTCGACGGCGCTTCCCGGCGGCTATGACGACCCGGCATTCGGTTACAGCTGTTCGAACCAGTCGACGGTCACGATCCCTTGGAACGACGGGGCGGCTTTCGAAGAGAACCTCGAACGCATCATCACCCAGAAGTGGATCGCCAATTTCCCGCTGGGTACCGAAGCGTGGGCCGATTACCGCCGTACAGGCTATCCGCGTCTGTTCCCGGTGGTGGTCAATAACAATCCCGACATCACGAATCTGCAGCTGGGCGCCCGCCGTATGACCTATCCGCTGGAGGAGTACGAGGCGAACGGCGAAACGATCCGGGCCGCCGTGGATCAGTGGCTGGGCGGTCAGGACAAAATGTCCACCCGTCTGTGGTGGGATTGCAATCCCCGGATTCGCTAACCTATAAAACCGTCAAACTATGAAAATCAACATCAAAAGATATTTTCTGCCTCTTGCAGCCGTGCTTTTCATGGTCGGCTGCCACGAGGCCGTCGAGCCTGAGGCGATCGACGTGAACTATTCGTCATTCGAGGAGACGAATCCCGAATTGTATGCCCGGTACATGCAGGCGCTCCGGGAGTACAAGGCCGGTTCGCACAAGGCGGTGTTCGTTACGATGACCGTTCCCGAAAACGGCGCCGCGACGACCCATCGTACGCAGCACTTCACGGCAATGCCCGACAGCGTCGATTTCATCGTCGTGAATCCGGTTCCGTCCGTCCTTTGCCAGACGCTTGTCGATGAAATCCGGAAAGTGCATGAGAAGGGAACCCGCATCCTCTTCAATATCGACCTGCAGACATTCGAAAACGACTGGACGCAGGTGCTGAAGGAGGACCCCACGCTCAGCGAGGACGATGCGCTGGCTTATCTCGGCGGCCGTGTCGGCGAGCAGATCGCACTGGTCGACCGCTGGGGCTACGACGGCTTCATCTTCACCTATACGGGCAAGGCCGTAGGCAGCATGCAGGACGAGGCGCTGGCTGTCTATACGGCCCGTCAGGAAGCGCTCTTCGCGCCGATCCGCGCTTGGCACGAGGCTCATCCCTCGCATGCGCTCGTCTTCCGCGGCTTCACCGGAGCCGTTACGGAGGCGAATATGCCGTTGCTGGACGAGTGCGCCTACATCATCCTGCCGACCAATGACGTGAAGACGCTCGACGAAATGTCGTTCTCGGCTCTTACCGCAGTCAGCGTTGCCGGCGTGCCGGCCGACCGTCTGATCGTGACGGCCCAGACCACCCGTCCCGGCGACGACAAGAAGGAGTTCGGTTATACCGGCATGGTCGATGCCTTCGGCGATACGGTCGAGGCGATCGAGGCTTGGGCCGGATGGGTGACGCTCCCCTCGCCGGGCCATACCCGTGCGGGGCTGCTGATCGAGGATGTCCAGTACGACTATTACAACCCCGCCAAGGTGTGGGCCAAGACCCGCGAGGCGATCGGCATTATGAACCCCTCCATCTAAAAACTGACAGCCATGAAATACAATAAATGCTTATTGGTTCTCTCGGCACTCGCCGCAGTCGTTTTCACCGGCTGTAAGAACGAGGATGTCGAGAAGCATCGTTTCGACAACAAGTTCTATATCACTTCGGCCATCCTCTCCGACGATCTGCTGATCAAGAGCGATACGCCGGGTTATACCAAGACGATCGAATCGCGTCTGGCCAAGCCTGCCGGACAGCAGGTCGCCGTGACGATCGAGGCCGATCCGTCGCAGGTCGCCGCCTACAACATGATCTACGGCGACAATGCCGTGGCGCTTCCCGCCGAATGCTACGAACTCTCTTCCAACCGGATCGACATTGCGGCCGGTCAGGTGAGCGGCGACGCGATAGAGATCGTGTTCAAGGATATCAACACCCTCGACGGCAGCCGTCGTTACGTGCTGCCCGTGACGGTAACTTCGTGCAATGGCGTGGATCTGCTCGACAGTCGCAGTACGGTCTACTTCGTGGCCCGTCAGGGTGCGATGATCAACGTGGTGGCCAACATCGCGTGGATGAACTTCCCGGTCAGCTGGTCGGCCGACGCCAAACCGCTCGTCAGCGGCATGAAGCAGGTCACTATCGAGGCCCTGCTGCGCAGCGCCGACTGGACCGACGGCCGCGGTGACGCCCTCAGCTCGGTATTCGGTATCGAAGGCAACTTCCTCGTGCGTATCGGCGATGCCGACCGTCCGCGCGACCAGCTCCAGCTGGCCACGGGATCGGCCAACGGCGGCAACTGGCCCGCAGCCAATGCCGCTCCGGGGCTTCCGGTCAACGAGTGGGTGCATATCGCCGTGGTTTGGGACGCCGTAAACGGCGAGCGCATCTACTACCAGAACGGCAAACAGGTGGCCTACTCCAATCAGAAGATGAGCGGATCGGTTACGCTGACCGGCAACTGTTATGTCGGCAAGTCGTACAACGAGGAGCGTTACATCCCCGGAGAGATTTCCGAGCTGCGCGTTTGGAGCGTTGCCCGCACGCCGGAGCAGATCGCCGGCAACATGTACGGTGTCAGCCCCGAAAGCGAAGGGCTGGTAGCCTACTGGAAATTCAACGAGGGTTCCGGTTCGACGATCATCGACCATGCGAACGGCACGAATCTCTCTGCCGTGGGCGGCACGCCGACTTGGATTCCCGTAACTCTTCCTGAAATAAAATAACCAATAACAGCTATTACGCATGAAAACGAGATATTTCAAATCCGGTATTCTTGCCGCAGCCGCGGCCCTGCTGTGTTCCGCTGCGCTCGTATCCTGCACGGACGACGTCACGGTCGGCGAATGGGATGGCGCCGGCTCGATCGAAACGGGCCTCAATGAAACGGGCGCCATGCTGCAGGACCTCAATTCCGGGAAGTCGAACACCACCGTCGAATTGTGGAAGGAGACCTACACTGCCGACCTGCGTCTGGTGCTGACCAAAACCCCTTCCGAGGGATTTACGGCCCGCGCCAAGGTCGATGACTCCTATGACGTCGGACAGTACAACAAGGCCAACGGCACGAACTATACGCTTTATCCGGCCGACAAGGTGACTTTTGCCAACGACGGCCTCTTTGCCGCCGCAGGCCGCAATGTCGAACTTACGGTCGGGATGACCGTCCATGCTGCCGAAGGACTCGTAGCAGGCCGGGGATATCTGATCCCCGTAGCCCTCGAAGCCGATGGCGTGATCCTCAAGGAGAGCCATTGTTTCTACGTGGTGAAGGATATGACCTCGATGCCTACCTGCTATAAGGGCGACGACCTGCCGAAGGGCTTCCTGTTCTTCGAGGTCAACGACGTCAATCCGCTCAACGCCCTGACGTTCGAACTCGAAGACGGACGCCTGCTGTGGGATGTGGTCTGTCTCTTTTCGGGCAACATCAACCACCATGCGGACCGCAACGCTCCGTTCCTGAGCCTCAATCCGCAGACCCAGTACTGGATGGATAACAACGAGGTCTTCATTCAGCCGCTGCGCAAACGCGGCATCAAGGTCATCATGTGCGTACTGGGCAACCACGACCAGTCGGGTGTAGCCCAGCTTTCCGACTACGGATGCCAGATGTTCGCCAAGGAACTCGCCACGTTCTGCGAAGCATACAATATCGACGGCGTATGCTTCGACGACGAGTATTCGAACAGTCCCGATCTTTCGAATCCCTACTATGCTTCGCGCAGTTCGGCGCGTGCGGCCCGTCTTGCCTACGAATCGAAGAAGGCGATGCCCGACAAACTGGTCGTAGCCTACTGCTACTCTTCGTTCCATATCAGCAGTTGGCCGACCGAGATCGAAGGGCAGGACATTGCGGAGTGGGTCGACATCGCCGTGGGCGATTACGGTCAGTCCACCTCGCCCAAGGGCAACATGACCCAGAAGCAGTGCTCGGCCATCTCGATGGAGTTCAACCGCGGTACGGGCGGCAACTTCACCAGCGGCGTTGCCGAGGGTATGCTCAACCCGACCACCGGCAAGGGCTGGTTCATGGGCTTCGCACCCGATCCGCTGAAGAATACCAACGGCAGGGTGGACAAGAATGCTTGGCGCAATATTTTCGTCAACCGGCTGAACAAGGGTCCCGAAACTCTCTACGGTTCGCCGCTCAAGGAGCCGGAGCACTTCTACAAGTTCGCCGACACCACGCGCTATAATTATCCTGAGGACCTGCCGGATACCTATTCGCGTCCGGCACAGCCTGAGTGGCCAAACTATTGATTCGATTCCGCCTTGCAGGCGGGGCGACCCCGCCTGCAAGGCGGAATTAACCGAAAAACAGTAAACGATGAAAAACATGTTTAAATATGCGCTGGTTTTCGCCCTCGCGGGCGGCGCAGCGCTCTTCACCGGCTGCCGCGCCGACGAGGAGGTCGATCTGGCGGGTTACCCCGAAACGCCGGTCGGCGCAACGATCTCCGGGACCTCGGACCGGGTAGCGACTTTCGAGGGAACCTACGATAATGATGGCGTGCTGAATCTCGCCGGTTCGCTTTCGGGCGAATATACCATTGCCCTTGCGCAGGCAAGCCCCGAAGAGACGGTCGTTCGCGTAGAACCTATTATCACCAATGTACCTGCCGAACTGGTCGAGATCAGCGCGCGCGAGCTGGTGATTCCCGCCGGCAGCACTACGGCCACGGTTGAGGTGAAGATCATGGAGGAGAACTACGGCTTCATGGAGAATGTGTTCGACCCGATGACCTATGAATTGGGCGTGCGTGTGGTCGAGGCGCGCGGTTCGCAGGTTCCCGTTGTGGACGGCGAGGCGAAGATGGTGATCGAAAAGGCTGCCTATGTCGCTGTCGCGTCGCTCGTGGGCGTCGGGGGCAATGCCGTGACTTTCAAGCGCAACTTCATCGACGGTGCGATCGTCAACGAAGATCCGATAACATATGACGTGAAGGTCGTGGTGGACCGTCCCGTACTGGAGGATACGAAGTTCGTCGTGAAATCGGCGGGCATTCCCGAAGGATTTGCCGGCGACGAGCATTTTACGCCCGCTGCCGAAGTGACGATTCCGGCCGGGGCGAAAGAGTCGGACGCGACGACGTGGTCGGTGACGGACGACTTTCTCGAAGCGAACGAAGAACTCGGCACTTTCCCGGTACAGCTCACGGCCGAGCTGGTCGGCGATACCGCTGGGGCCGTTGTCGATCCGGAGGATGCCGGCGTTGCGATTTCGATCGTGAAGAAGTCCGATCTTCTGGCTTTCCTGTCCGCGGCCGATGCGTCGTGGATGAAGTACCCGACGAGCGGATGGACCTTTGATACCAACGGCTCTGTATGGGGCGGAGATGCCGCACTTTGGGATGGCAGTACGAGTACCGATGTCTATGGCGCTAATCCGCTTGAGATTACAATCGATATGAAGACCTCGCAGTGGGTCGCCGGTTTTGATATTCAGGCTTACGGAAGTATCGGCTACATGGGCGAGTACTTCGAGCTTTCGACGTCGGAAGACGGGGAGAACTGGACGCCGCACGGAGAGCTCCGGCAGGCCGAGGCTCCCAACAGAGGCTACGGCGCAACCAACTACGTTCAGCTGCTCAAGCCCTGCAATGCCCGCTATATCAAGTGGGTCGGCACGAAGGGCAGCGCTTATGGACCCGATATCACGGAGATGTATATCTACGGCCGGAACGAATAACCGGAATCCGGTTTGAATGTTGACGGAGGCTTCCCGCAGAGATGCGGGAAGCTTTTTTTTCGGTCTTGACTTTTGCCGGCGGAGACCCGTCGTCCGGCAATCAGGTCGTTGACACTTTTGTAGCTAAAATTTTTCATTTTGTGCATTTTTTCGTCCGAAAGGTAGCTTTTCAGCGGGAAAGGGCGTATATTCGCTGCGCTGAAATCATTTTGTCGATAATGCTGGAGAGAATTCAATATGTGCTGTTCGTGCTGCTCTTCGTGCTGGCGGGGAGTCTCGACGGTGCGACGTCGCAGGGCGGCGCATGCCGGGTACAGCCCGGATTGAGTCCGCAGGCCGCACTCCACGCACCCGTTACGGCGCAGAATTATTTCACGGCCGCCGTGATGCTTTCGGGCGACGCTTCGATCGAGATTCCGGCCCACTCTTCGGAGCATAAGGCCATCGTGCGGCATCGTTTCTATGCCCGTTCGGCTGCGGCGGAAGCCGTTGCGCAGCAAAACTCGGCGCTCTCGGACCGCGGCGCGCGCTATTCCAAGCCGGTCGATTACTACATCTTTTCTCTGGGGCGGATTCTGATTTAGCCCCGGTTCCCCTTCGCTGCGAGCCGCATGTTTTCCGGTCGGGACGTTCCGTCCGCCGGGGCATGCCCGTTTTTCGTGTTCCGGAATATAAATTCGTAAAATAACAGGTTATGTATTTCACGCTATTGGTGGTCGTCATCCTGACGGCCATTGCGCTGGTCGCAGTCGCGCTGGGTATCGCCCGCGCCGTGTCGCCGCGTTCGTACAACCCCCAGAAGGGCGAAGCATATGAGTGCGGCATCCCGACGCGGGGCCGGTCGTGGATGCAGTTCAAGGTGGGTTACTACCTCTTTGCGATCCTGTTCCTGATGTTCGACGTCGAGACGGTGTTCCTCTTTTCGTGGGCCGTCGTCGTGCAGGAGCTGGGCGTATACGGACTGGTGAGCATCCTCTTCTTTTTGGTCGTCCTGATTTTGGGCCTTGCCTACGCATGGCGGAAAGGAGCTTTGGAATGGAAATAAAGAGAGAACCGAAGATCAAGTCGATGAAATACGAAGATTTCAACGACAACGAATACCTCGAAAAGATGGTCGCCGAACTGCGCGACAACAATACGAACGTGATCGTGGGCTGTCTGGACGAGCTGATCGAGTGGGGCCGCAGCAACAGCCTGTGGCCGCTGACCTTCGCCACGAGCTGCTGCGGCATCGAGTTCATGGCCGTGGGCGCGGCGCGTTACGATTTCGCCCGGTTCGGGTTCGAAGTGGCCCGCGCCTCGCCGCGTCAGGCCGACTTCATCATGGTCGCCGGCACCATCACCCACAAAATGGCCCCGGTGCTCAGGCGCCTTTACGACCAGATGGCCGATCCGAAGTATGTGATCGCCGTGGGCGGCTGCGCCATCAGCGGCGGGCCTTTCAAGAAGTCGTATCATGTGCTGAACGGCGTGGACAGGATTCTGCCCGTCGATGTCTATATACCCGGCTGTCCGCCGCGGCCCGAAGCGATGCTTTACGGACTGATGCAGCTGCAGCGCAAAGTGAAGTTGCAGCGTTTCTTCGGCGGGGTGAACAAGCAGATCGGCCGCGAAGAGTATGAAGAGCTGCTGCGCCGCGACCTGACTTCGGAGCGGAACGATTTGAATGTGGAAGGAGGAGAAAAGCAATGAGTATGACGCTGAAAGACAAGATAACGGCATGGGAACCTCAGGCCGTATGGTCCGAGGCGGGCGACGGCATGTGGACCGTGCCCGCGGAGAAGTTTCACGATCTGGCCGCCCGGCTCAGGGCCGAGGGATTCGATTTCCTGCGCAGTCTGACGGGCATGGACTGGGGCGAAGAGGGCTTCGGAGCCGTCTATCACCTCGAAGCCTCTGCCACGGGCGAAAACGTCGTCCTGCGGACGCTGACGCCGAGCCGCGAGAAATGCGGCCTGCCCTCGGTCTGCGATTTGTGGAAGGCCGCCGAGCTGAACGAACGCGAGGTGTTCGACTATTTCGGCATCGGGTTTCTGAACCATCCCGACATGCGGCGGCTGTTCCTGCGCGACGACTGGGTGGGGTATCCCCTGCGCAAGGATTACGATCCGGCGCTCAATCCGCTGCGCATGACCAACGAGGTGTCGATGGACAGCGCTCCGAGTTTCGAGCTGACCTCCGACGGCAGTTTCATCCGCAAGCGCAACGTGCTCTTCGAAGAGGACGAATACGTCATCAACGTCGGTCCCCAGCACCCTGCGACGCACGGCGTGCTGCGCTTCCGAGTGTCGCTGGAGGGCGAGATCATCAAGAAGCTCGACGTGCACTGCGGTTATATCCACCGCGGCATCGAGAAGTTGTGCGAGGGGCTGACCTATCCCCAGACGCTGGCCCTTACGGACCGGCTGGATTATCTGGGGGCCGCGCAGAACCGCCATGCGCTCTGTATGTGCATCGAGAAGGGGCTGGGCGTCGAGGTGTCGGAGCGGGTGCAGTATATCCGCACGATCATGGACGAGCTGCAGCGCATCGATTCGCACCTGCTGTTCTTCGCGTGTCTCTGTATGGACATGGGGGCTTTGACGGCGTTCTTCTACGGGTTCCGCGACCGTGAGAAGGTGCTCGACATTCTGGAGCAGACCACGGGAGGCCGCCTGATACAGACCTACAACACCATCGGCGGCGTGCAGGCCGACATCCATCCCGAATTCGTGCGTAAGGTCAAGGAGTTCATCGCCTATATGCGTCCGCTGCTGCGCGAATACCACGAAATATTCACGGGCAACGTCATCGCGCAGGAACGCCTGAAGGGAACGGGCGTGCTGACCCGTGAGGATGCGATCTCGTTCGGCGCCACGGGCGGCACGGGACGCGCCGCCGGCTGGGCCTGCGACGTGCGCAAGCGGCATCCCTACGCCATGTACGGCAAGGTCGGTTTCGAGGAGGTGCTCTTCACCGAGGGCGACTGCTTCGCCCGCTACATGGTCCGCATGCGCGAGATCGAGCAGAGCATGAACATCGTCGAACAGCTGATCGACAATATTCCCGA
The DNA here is from genome assembly GCF_000265365.1 of Alistipes finegoldii DSM 17242. Taxonomy (NCBI): domain Bacteria; kingdom Pseudomonadati; phylum Bacteroidota; class Bacteroidia; order Bacteroidales; family Rikenellaceae; genus Alistipes; species Alistipes finegoldii. The sequence continues at coordinate 932,243 of NC_018011.1, read as the reverse complement.
AGGGGAATACCAGTTGAAGATGAAGCCGGTGATCCGCATTCCCGAAGGCAGCTACTACGCCGCCGTCGAGGGGAGCCGCGGCGAATTCGGCGTGTTTATCGAGAGCCGGGGCGACAAGTCGCCTTACCGCATGAAGTTCCGTTCGACGGGACTGCCGCTGGTGTCGTGTCTCGAAACCATAGCGAAGGGGACGAAGATCGCCGACCTGATCGCCATCGGAGGCACGCTCGATTACGTCGTACCCGATATAGACCGGTGAGCGGTTGAAAGCTTCGCCGGTCGGCGCCGGCTTTTCCCGATGTTTTTTCCGCCGCAGGCGGATAAGTCCCCTTCGATGAGGGGATTTAGGAGAGGGGCAGACTTGTAAGCACGGCCAGAGACCGTGAATTGCAGCCGGGGAGAGCGGAAAACGGATTGAAAAAGGAAAAACTTACAGATATGTTTGATTTTAGTATAGTAACGAGCTGGATTCACGGGCTGCTCACGTCGCTGATGCCCCTCGGACTGGCGGTCTTTCTGGAGTGCGTGATCGTCGGCGTATGCCTGCTGCTGATGTATACGGTGATCGCCATCCTGATGATCTTCATGGAGCGCAAGGTCTGCGCGGCCTTCCAGTGCCGTCTGGGGCCGGTGCGCGTGGGGCCGTGGGGCACGTTGCAGGTCATCTGCGACGTATTCAAAATGCTCACCAAGGAGATTATCACCATCCGCCGTTCGGACAAGTTCCTCTACAACCTCGCGCCCTACATCGTCATTCTGGCGTCGGTGCTGGCGTTCGCCTGCCTGCCCGTGAACAAGGGGCTGGAGGTGCTGGACTTCAACGTGGGCGTCTTCTTCATGATGGCCGCGTCGTCGATCGGCGTGGTCGGCATCCTGCTGGCGGGATGGAGTTCCAACAACAAGTATTCGCTCATCGGCGCCATGCGGAGCGGCGCGCAGATGATTTCGTACGAGCTTTCGATCGGCCTTTCGATCCTGACGATCATCGTGCTGACCGACACCATGCAGTTCTCCGAAATCGTGGCCCGGCAGGCCGACGGCTGGTTTATCTTCAAGGGCCATATTCCGGCGCTGATCGCCTTCGTGATCTACCTGATCGCGGGCAACGCCGAGGTGAACCGCGGCCCGTTCGACCTGCCGGAAGCCGAGTCGGAGCTGACGGCGGGGTATCACACCGAATATTCGGGCATGCACTTCGGACTCTTCTACGTCGCCGAATTCGTCAATCTGTTCATCGTCGCGGGCGTGGCCGCCACGATCTTCCTCGGAGGGTGGATGCCGCTGCATATCTCTGGCTGGGAGGGCTTCAACGCCGCGATGGACTACATTCCGGGCTTCGTCTGGTTCTTCGGCAAGGCGTTCTTCGTGGTGTGGCTGCTGATGTGGATCAAGTGGACATTCCCGCGCCTGCGTATCGACCAGATACTGACGCTCGAATGGAAGTATCTGGTGCCGATCGGACTGGCCAACCTGCTGCTGATGGTCGTTGTCGTCGTATTTAAACTGCATTTTTAGCCATGAAAAGCTATATCAAAGGATTCTTTCACGGACTGGGGTCCCTGTTGACGGGACTCAAGGTGACGGGCCGTGAGTTTTTCACGCCCAAGGTCACCGAGCAGTATCCGGAGAACCGCGCCACGCTCAGGATGTTCGACCGCTTCTGCGGCGAACTGACCATGCCGCACGACGCCGAGGGCCGGAACAAGTGTATCGCCTGCGGCCTGTGTCAGTCGGCGTGTCCCAACGGCACCATCCGCATCACGACCGAAGTGGTCGCCGATCCCGAAACGGGCAAGAGCCGCAAGCGGCTGGTGCTCTACGAGTACGATCTGGGGGCGTGCATGTTCTGCCGTCTGTGCGTCAATGCCTGCCCGACCGGGGCGATCCGTTTCTCGACCGACTTCGAACATGCGGTCTACACGCGCGAAAAGCTGGTCAAAACCCTGAATAAACAGTAAGCCATGGAGATAACACTCGAATTAATCGTCTTTACGGTGCTGGCGGTCTTCACGGCCGTGAGCGCTCTGCTGGCTGTGACGACCAAGCGCATCCTGCGCGCGGCGACCTACCTGCTGTTCGTGCTGTTCGGTACGGCGGGCATCTATTTCCAGCTCAACTATTCGTTCCTCGGCGCGGTGCAGCTGCTGATCTATGCCGGCGGCATCACGGTGCTGTACGTCTTTTCGATTCTTTTGACGTCGAGTCAGGGCGACAAGTCGGAGGACCTGCGGGGATATAAACTCTTCGTGGGGCTGGCCGCGACGCTGCTGAGTCTCGGCGTCTGCCTTTATGTGACGCTCGGACACGATTTCAGGCCTTCGCATTTCGTTCACGGCGAACTGCACGTGCAGACCATCGGCCATGCGCTGATGAGCAGCGGCAAATACGGCTACGTGCTGCCGTTCGAGGTCATCAGCATCCTGCTGCTGGCCTGCATAGTCGGCGGAATCCTCATCGCACGCAAACGCTAAAAAAGTACGGCTATGATACACATGGAATATTATCTCGTCCTCTCCACGATCATGATGTTCGTGGGAATTTACGGATTTGTCACGCGCCGCAACCTGCTGGCGATGCTGATTTCCGTCGAGCTGATCCTCAATTCGGTCGATATCAACTTCGTCGTCTTCAACCGGTTCCTCTTCCCGGAACAACTGGAAGGGTTCTTCTTTACGCTGTTCGCCATCGGGATCAGCGCCGCGGAGACGGCCGTCGCCATCGCCATTATCATCAATATTTACCGCAACATCCGCAATATCGAGGTCAAGAGCCTGCGGGAGATGAAGTGGTAGCCGAAAACGAAAAACGACTCTTATGGAATATACGATTCTGATTCTGCTGCTGCCCCTGCTGAGCTTCCTCTTCTTAGGCTTGGCCGGCATGAAGCTCAAGCCCGTGGCGGCGGGCCTCGTCGGCACGGCGGTGCTGGGGGTGGTGATGCTGCTGAGCTGCTGCACGGCGTTCGAATACTTCATGGCCGGGCGCGATGCCGCCGGGGCGTTCCCGACGCTGATTCCGTGGAATACGGTCTGGCTGCCGATCAGCCGTACGCTGCATATCGACATGGGCATCCTGCTGGACCCGATTTCGGTGATGATGCTCGTGGTGATCTCGACCGTCTCGCTGATGGTGCATGTCTACTCGCTGGGCTACATGAAGGGTGAACGGGGTTTCCAGCGTTACTATGCGTTCCTGTCGCTGTTTACGATGAGTATGATGGGACTTGTGGTGGCGACCAATATTTTCCAGATGTACCTGTTCTGGGAGCTGGTGGGCGTCAGCTCTTATCTGCTGATCGGCTTCTACTATACGAAGAAGGAGGCCGTCGCCGCGTCGAAGAAGGCCTTTATCGTGACGCGCTTCGCCGATCTGGGATTCCTCGTCGGAATCCTCTTCTACGGCTATTACGCCGGGACGTTCTCCTTTACGCCGGAGGTGCGGCTGCTGGCCGCCGCCGGGACGATGATCCCGCTGGCGCTGGGGCTGATGTTCATCGGCGGCGCGGGCAAGAGCGCCATGTTCCCGCTCCACATCTGGCTGCCCGACGCCATGGAAGGCCCGACGCCCGTGTCGGCGCTGATCCACGCCGCGACGATGGTCGTGGCGGGCGTCTACCTCGTGGCGCGCATGTTCCCGCTCTTTATCGGCTATGCGCCCGAAGTGCTCCACTGGACGGCCTACATCGGTGCCTTTACGGCGCTGTACGCCGCCGTGGTGGCCTGCGTCCAAAGCGATATCAAGCGCGTGCTGGCGTTCAGCACCATTTCGCAGATCGGTTTTATGATCGTGGCGCTGGGCGTCTGCACCTCGGCCGATCCGCATGCGGGCGGGCTGGGGTACATGGCTTCGATGTTCCACCTCTTCACGCACGCCATGTTCAAGGCCCTGCTGTTCCTCGGCGCCGGATGTATCATCCACGCCGTCCACTCCAACGAAATGTCGGCCATGGGCGGCCTGCGCAGGTATATGCCCGTGACGCACGCCACGTTCCTCGTCGCCTGTCTCGCCATTGCCGGCATCTGGCCCCTGAGCGGTTTCTTCTCGAAGGACGAGATTCTGACGGCCTGCTTCGCATTCAGCCCCGCGATGGGGTGGCTGATGACCGCCGTCGCCGGACTGACGGCGTTCTACATGTTCCGCCTGTACTACAATATCTTCTGGGGGCGCGAGAACCGGGAGCTGCATGCCGCGCACAGGCCGCATGAGGCTCCGCTGACGATGACCCTGCCGCTGGTGTTTCTGGCGGCGGTGACGCTCGTCGGGGGCGCGATCCCGTTCGGAAAGTTCGTCAGCAGCGACGGCATGCCCTACACCATCCATATCGACTGGCGTGTGGCGGGCGTGAGCCTTTGCGTGGCTGCCGCGGGCATTGCGCTGGCCACGTGGATGTACCTGCGCGAGCGGCAGCCCGTTGCCGACCGGCTGGCCCTGCGGTTCCGCGGCCTGCACAGGGCGGCCTATAACCGGTTCTATATCGACGACGTTTATCAGTTCGTCACCCACAAGGTGATCTTCCGCTTTGTTTCGACCCCGATCGCGTGGTTCGACCGCCACGTCGTGGACGGCTTTATGAATCTGCTAGCAAGGGCGGCCGGCGGCGCGGCGTACGCGATCCGCGACATGCAGAGCGGCAGCGTGCAGCGTTACTGCATCTGGTTCCTCGGCGGGGCGCTGGGCTTTACGATCATCCTGCTGTTAATCCGTTAATTTGAAGTTATTATGAATATGTTATCCTTGTTTCCCGCCATTCCGCTGCTGATGATGCTGGGACTTTGGCTGTCGAAATCGACGCGGCAGATCCGTGCCGTGATGGTGGCGGGCTCTTCGCTGCTGCTGTTGCTGGCGGCGGTGCTGGTGGTGCGCTACCTCGGCCTGCGCGAAGCGGGCGAGACGGCCGCCATGCTCTTTACCGCGAGCCATGTGTGGTACGCTCCGCTCGATATCCACTATGCGGTGGGCGTGGACGGCATCTCGGTCGCCATGCTGCTGCTGTCGGCCGTCATCGTATTTACGGGTACGTTCGCTTCGTGGCGGATGCAAACGCAGATCAAGGAGTACTTCCTCTGGTTCTGCCTGCTGAGCGTCGGCGTTTTCGGGTTCTTTATCTCGGTGGACCTCTTCACGATGTTCATGTTCTACGAGGTGGCGCTGATCCCGATGTACCTGCTGATAGGCGTCTGGGGCAGCGGCCGCAAGGAGTATGCCGCCATGAAGCTGACGCTGATGCTCATGGGCGGTTCGGCGCTGCTGCTGATCGGCATTCTGGGCATCTATTTCGGCGCCGGGGCGACGACGATGAATATTCTGGAAATCGCGCAGTTGCACAGCATTCCGCTCGCGCAGCAGTATGTCTGGTTTCCGCTGGTCTTCGTCGGGTTCGGCGTGCTGGGCGCGCTGTTCCCGTTCCATACGTGGAGTCCCGACGGCCATGCCTCGGCTCCGACGGCGGTCTCGATGCTCCATGCCGGGGTGCTGATGAAGCTGGGCGGTTACGGCTGTTTCCGCGTGGCGATGTACCTGATGCCTGAGGCGGCGCACGAACTGAGCTGGATATTCATCGTCCTGACGACGATCTCGGTCGTCTACGGGGCTTTGGCGGCCTGCGTGCAGACCGACCTCAAATACATCAACGCCTATTCGTCGGTGTCGCACTGCGGGCTGGTGCTCTTCGCCATTCTGATGATGAACACCACGGCCGGAACGGGAGCGATTCTGCAGATGCTGAGCCACGGCCTGATGACGGCTCTCTTCTTCGCCCTGATCGGCATGATTTACGGCCGTACGCATACGCGCGACATCCGCGAGCTGAGCGGCCTGATGAAGGTCATGCCCTTCCTTGCGGTGGGGTACGTCATCGCGGGTCTTGCGAACCTCGGACTGCCGGGGCTGAGCGGCTTCGTGGCCGAGATGACCATCTTCAACGGCGCGTTCATGAACGACGACACGTTCCACCGCGTCGTGACGATCATCGCCTGCACGAGCATCGTGATTACGGCGGTTTACATCCTGCGGGTGGTGGGGAAAATTATTTACGGCACCTGCACCGACGAACACCACCTCAAACTGACGGACGCCACGTGGGACGAGCGGCTGTCGGTCGTCTGTCTCGTCGCCGCCATCGCCGGCATGGGTCTCGCGCCGCTGTGGGTGAGTGACATGATCCGGGAGAGCGTGACGGGCATCATTGCACAATTAATGAGTTAAGCGATTATGGATTACAGCAACATATTTACCTCTATGCAGGCCGAAGTGACGCTCATCGCGGTGATCGTCCTGCTGTTTCTCTATGACCTGATCGCGGGGGAGCGGGGACGCCGCCGGTTTTCGGCCGTCGCCTGCGGACTGCTCGCGCTGCAGGTCGCGGTCAATGTCGTTCCGGGGACTCCGGGCGAAGTGTTCGGGGGCATGTTCCAGTACGTGCCGATGCACTCCATCGTCAAGAGCGTGCTGACCGTCGGGACGCTGATCGTCTTCCTGCAGGCCGATGCGTGGCTGCGCCGCGGGGATACGGCCCACAAGCAGGGCGAGTTCTACATCCTGACCCTCTCGACGCTGCTGGGCATGTATCTGATGGTCGGCGCGGGCAACTTCCTGCTTTTCTTTATCGGCATGGAGCTGGCTTCGGTGCCGATGGCCTGTCTGGTGGCGTTCGACAAGTACAAGCGTTATTCGGCCGAGGCGGGTGCGAAGTACATCCTCTGCGCCCTCTTCGCCAGCGGGCTGATGCTCTATGGAATCTCGTTCTTCTACGGGACGACCGGGACGCTCTATTTCGACGATATGGCGGCGCGCATTACGGGTTCGCCGCTGCAGATCATGGCCATGGTCTTCTTCTTCGCGGGGCTGGGGTTCAAGATTTCGCTGGTCCCGTTCCACCTCTGGACCGCCGACACCTATCAGGGCGCGCCGACGACGGTGACCTCCTACCTGTCGGTGGTGTCGAAAGGCTCGGCGGCGTTCGTGCTGATGACCGTGCTGATGAAGGTCTTCGGGCCGATGATCGGGCAGTGGCAGACGCTGCTCTATGCCGTGACGGTGCTGTCGATCACGGTGGCGAACCTCTTCGCCATCCGGCAGAAGGACCTGAAACGCTTCCTCGCCTTCTCGTCCATCTCGCAGGCCGGTTACATCATGCTGGCCGTGATCGGCGGGAGCGCCTTCGGCATGACTTCGCTGGTCTTCTACGTGCTGGTTTACATGGCCGCGAACCTCGCGGTTTTCGGTGTCGTTTCGACGGTCGAGCAGCATAGCGGCGGCAAGGTCGGGATCGAAGATTACAACGGGCTGTACCGCACCAATCCCAAGCTGGCGCTGATGATGACCCTCGCGCTCTTCTCGCTGGCGGGCATTCCGCCCTTTGCCGGGTTCTTCTCGAAGTTCTTCGTCTTCGCCGCGGCGTTCAAAGGCGGCTTCCACCTGCTGGTGTTCATCGCGCTGATCAATACGGTCATCTCGCTCTATTACTACCTGCTGGTGGTCAAGGCGATGTATATCACTCCGAACGATGCGCCCGTCGCGCCGTTCCGCAGCGACCGCTATACCCGCATCAGTCTTGCGCTCTGCATGGCGGGCGTCCTGCTGCTGGGAGTCGTCAGCGCCGTATACGACGGTATAAACGCTTTCGCGTTCGGGCTTTGACGGGGTGAATGGAAAAAGAGGGCGGCATCTTCTGCGGATGCCGCCCTCTTTTCGTGCGGATGAGTTTTTGCCAGCGCAATGCCGGCGGGCCTGCCGCCGTTTCAGTTGTCCGGCCGAGGCCGTCTTGTGTGCTTCTTGAGGCCGGTCGCCTGCCGTTGTCCGGGGCCGTCGCGCCGTCAGTCTTCGTGGGCTTTTTCGAGATTCAGCAGGTGGGTTTTCACGCCCAGACCTCCGGCATAGCCGACCAGTGCGCCCGTGCTGCCGACCACGCGGTGGCAGGGGACGACGATGGCGATCGGGTTGCGGTTGTTGGCCATGCCTACCGCGCGGCAGGCCGTCGGGCGGCCGATCTGCGCCGCGATCTGGCCGTAGGTGCGGGTCTCGCCATAAGGGATCGTCCTCAGGGCCTCCCACACGGCTTGCTGGAATGGAGTGCCGGCGGGCGCCAGCGGGAGGGTGAACTCGCGGCGCGTTCCTGCGAAGTATTCGGCCAGCTCGGCCGCCGCCTGCAGGAGCAGGGGACCGGCCGTCTCCGGCGTACACGTCTCCGGGGCGTTGCGCGGTCTGCGCCGGTTGCGGTATTCGCGGCCGAAGAAGATGCGGGTGACGGCTTCGTCCGAAGCCGTGATGCCGAGTTTTCCGACGGGTGTTTCGATGAAGAGCATCCGTTCCATATCGTCTCGTTTTAAAGGTTGTCCAGCGTGTAGCGGATCATTTTCTGCCGTACGTTCGCCGTGTCGTGGGGCTGCATCGAGTGGTTCTGGTCGGGGTAGACCATCATGTCGTACTGCTTGCCGCAGCGGTTCAGGGCGCGGGTCATCTCGACGGTGTTCTGGAAGTGGACGTTGTCGTCGGCCGTGCCGTGGATGATCAGCAGGCGGGTCTTGGTGTCGTCGAGCATCCGGGCGAAGTTGAGCGGCGAGTTGTCGTCGTAACCCGAAGCGTTGTACTGCGGCAGGTTGTTGTAGATTTCGGTGTAGATCGAGTCGTAGTAGCGCCACGAAGTGACGGGCGCCACGGCGATTGCCATTTTGAACAGTCCGTGCCCTTTGAGCGCGCAGCTCAGGGCCATGAATCCGCCGTAGGACCAGCCGTAGATGCCGATGCGCGCCGGGTCGGCATAGGGCTGCGCCGCCATGTAGCGGGCCAGCGAGAGCTGATCCTCGACTTCGAGCGCGCCCAGCCGTCCGTAGGTCTGTTTCTTGAATTTCTCGCCCCGGAAACCCGTGCCGCGTCCGTCGGCGCAGACCACGATATAGCCCTTGTCGGCCCGCGCGTCCTCCCAGTCGAGCGACCAGCGGTCGCGCACCGACTGCGAACCGGGACCCGAATACTGCGTCAGCAGGACGGGGTAGCGTTGCGAAGGGTCGAAGCCGCGGGGCTTGACGATGTAGGCGTTGAGCGTGTCGCCGCGCTCGGTGGCGAAGGTGAAGAACTCCTTTTGCGGGCGGTTCGCGGCGGCCAGCTCATCGCGCAGGGCCTTGCTGTCGGCCAGCAGGCGGACCGGGTTGCCCTCGCCGTCGCAGATCTCGACCCGGTTGGGGGTCGCGGCGTTGGAGAAGGTCGATATGTAGTATTTCATGTCGGCGCTCGGCGCGATCGTATAGAAGCCTTCGCCCGTGGTCAGGCGGCGTTTCTGCGTGCCGTCGAGCCGCACGCTGTAGAGGTTGCGGCGCAGGGGGGAGGTCTCAGTCGAGAGGTACCACACGCGCTTGCCGTCGGTGCCCGCGACGTCGGTCACCTCCCAGTCGCCCTTGGTCACCTGCGCGAGGAAACCCCGGCGGATGCTGTAGAGGTAGAGGTGCATGTATCCCGTGTGGCTCTCCTGCCGTACGAGGAAGCGGTCTTTGTCCACGAACGTGAGCGAGGAGTCGTCCACGCGCTCGACGTACTGCTGCGAACGTTCGTCGTAGATCGTCCGCTGGGCGCCGTTAGGCTCGCAGAGAATCACCTCGAAGGTGTTCTGGCGGCGGTTGAGCCGGAAGAAGTAGAGCCGCCCGTCGGGGGTCCAGCCGATGCGGGGGATGTACTGGTCGGTTTCGCGGCCCGTGTCGATGCGCTCTTTGGCGCCGGTCGCGAGGTCGCAGACCCACACTTCGACCGTCGAATTGCGTTCGCCGGCCTTGGGGTATTTGAACGAGTAGGCCTGATTGTAGAGCTTGCCGTCGAAGCGCATCATCTCCATCAGTGGCACCTGAGATTCGTCGAAGCGCAGGTAGGCGATGCGGCGGCTGTCGGGCGAAAAGGCATAGGCTTTCGTGAAGCCGAACTCCTCCTCGTAAACCCAGTCGGTCGTGCCGTTGATGACCGAATTCCACGCACCGTCGTCGGTGATGCGGCGCGTCTGCCGGGCGGCGGTGTCGTAAACGTAAAGGTCGTTGCGGTCCGAATAGGCGATCAGTCTGCTGTCGGGCGAGAACGAAGCGTCGCGCGGGGCTTCGGCCTCCCGGAGTACGGGCGTCAGGCTGTTGCCCGCAGCCAGAAAATAGCTGGTCGTATAGGAGTGGCGGTAGATCGGCTTCGACCCCGAAGCGATCAGTATCTGCCGCTCGTCGGGCGAGAAGGAGTAGTCGGTGATCGTCAGGTTGGCCGCGGACGAAGGGAGCATCCGCTCGCCCGGTCCCGCCGCGGCGTAGCTGTGGCGGATGATGTTGCTGCCTTCGAGCGTGGTGTAGTGCTCGCCGTCGGCCATCGAGCGGATGCCGCGGACGGTCTGGTTCATGCCCCGCAGTCGGGCGATTTCGGCGTATTCGTTCTGGGCCTGTACGATGCCCGCTCCGAGCAGTGCGGCCGCAAGGAGCGTAATTAACGATGCTTTCAATGTAAATTCCGTTTTAAATGTCCTCCACTTCGAAATCGTAGCCGAGCCGCTTGCCCGTGACGAATTTCGAGTTGTCCATCTTGGTGTTGAACTGATCGACCGTCACGCGCTTGTTGTCCTCGTAAGGCGGCATCAGCAGGTCGAAGTTCAGGGCGAACCAGATCGCCTCTTCGAGGATGGCGATGAGCGCGTCATGGCCGATTTCGCTTTTGCCGAACTCCGCGGCCCGCATCGAGGTCTGCTGTTTGCCCTCGACGAAGTAGCGGCGTTCGCGGTTGATGAAGATGCGGCCGATGAGGTAGCCTTCGTCGGCGTTGCGGTTGAACTTGAACGAGTCGGAGAGGAAGTTGTAGATGTTGATCAGGCCGCAGTAGGAGTTTTCGCGGTCGCCCTGCACATAGGGATTCTGCCAGATCGGGTGGTCGGCGGCGAATTCGAAGATGTCGGTGTGCATCTGGAATATCAGGATGTCGTTGGCCACCTGCAGCTGGGCTTCGAACTTGCCGCGGTCGCGGTATTCGAGCCGCACGCGGCGGTCGAGTTTGCCGTCCAGCTCGTCGTCCAGCTCCGAGGCCATTTCGAGCAGCGTCTCCTTCAGCTCGTTGAAGGCCGAGAAGGTGTTGTCGAAAATCCGTTGCTTGAGCGTCGATTTGCGGATGATCGTATCGAGGATCTTGCTTCTTAGCGGTGTGGTTTCCATACGGTATCGTGTGTTTTACTTTATGCGTATCTGGCGGCCCTGTTCGAGCGTGTCGCCCGGCCTGAGCTTGTTGAGCTTCTCGATCGAGCGGGTGCGGATGGCGTACGACTGCCCCACGGCGTAGGCCGTTTCGCCCTGACGGCAGGTGTGGGTGTGGGCGTTGCCCTCCCAGCGTTTTTTCTTGCGCTCGATGTAGACCACCTCGTGGGGCATCGGCTGGGCCTTCTTGTCCTTCAGATCGTTGAACTTGCGCAGATTGCGTGCCGAAATGCGGAATTTCTTCCCGATGTTCTCGAACGTGTCGCCCTCCTTGGCCAGCACGTAGTGCACGCCGTTGGTCGCATAGACGTTGTAGCCGTTGTGGGCGTTGATTGTCACGCGGTAGTTGTCCGGATCGACGGCCGACGATGCGTCGGCCGGGCGCTCCATGCTGGTCTGGTCGGTGAACCAGCCTTCGGGATCGGTGATCTTGCGGCCCGAACGCGAAGCGTAGAGCCGCTCGCCGTCGGGCTGGTCCAGCAGGAAGAGCTGGGCCTCCTCGATGATGCGGCAGAGCCGCTGCGCATAGTCGGGCGCCGTGGCGTAGCCGGCGGCCTTCAGTCCCCGCGCCCAGCTTTTGTAGTCGGTCGGGGAGTAGGCGAACAGCGAGTCGTAGCGGGGCTGCGTGTCGAGGAATTCGGCATGGTCTTGGTACGAGGCTTCGACCGTGGGATAGCTGCGGAAGCACTCGCCTTTGGCGTCGTCGTCGTGGTAGACTTTTTCGCCCGTCCAGTTGCGTTTGCACTTGATGCCGAAGTGGTTGTTGGACATTATCGAGAGACGGCTGTTGCCGCAGTCGGATTCGAGGATGCCCTGCGCCATGGTGATGCTGGCCGGGATGCCGTAACGCTCCATGTGGGCCACGGCGATGGATTTGTAACGGTCGATATACTCCTCGCGGGTCTGGCGGACCTGCGCCCGCAGGCTTCCGAATGCCGTCAGGAGGATTCCAGCGAGCAGTATTGCATTTTTGGAAAAATTCATTATCTTTGTTTAATCTTATACGGACAAAGGTATAATTTTCCCACGAAAATTACAATTAAAATATATTGCTGAACTATGTTTACCGAAAACGCAAACCGCATTTTCAACCGGGTTATCGAAGAGTATCACCGCTGGGACGATGTGGACCGCCCCGTCGAGAATCCCTATGAGCCGGGAACGATCGATCACCTGCTCTATCACAAGAACTGGATCGACACCGTGCAGTGGCATCTTGAGGATATCATCCGTGATCCGCAGATCGACCCTGTGGCCGCGCTGGCCATCAAACGGCGCATCGACAAGTCCAATCAGGAGCGTACGGACATGGTGGAGTACGTCGATTCGTACCTGCTCGACAAATACAGGGAGATAGAACCCCTGCCCGGCGCTCGGCTCAATACCGAGACCCCGGCGTGGGCCATCGACCGGCTGTCGATTCTGGCGCTCAAGATTTACCACATGGCCTGCGAGACGGAGCGTACCGATGTGGATGACGCCCACCGCGCGGCGTGCCGGAAGAAGCTCGACGTGCTGCTGGCGCAGCAGGCGGATCTTTCGAAAGCGATCGAAGAGCTGATCGAGGACATCGAGGCGGGCCGCAAGTACATGAAGACCTACAAACAGATGAAAATGTATAATGATCCGGCGTTGAACCCGGTTCTTTATGGTCAGAAAAAGTAAGAAGCTTCCGCGTCATCTGATCGTGTACCGGACCTCGGCGATGGGGGACGTGGCGATGCTCGCGCATGCGCTGCGGGCCTTGAAGCGGGCATATCCCGATCTGCAGGTCACGGTTGCCACGCGACCGCTGTTCCGGGCCTTTTTCACGGACCTCGACGTCGGTTTTCTGGACGTCGATGTCAAGGGCGCCCACCATTCGCTGTGCGGCATATGGCGGCTGGCCGCCCAAGCGCGGCGGCTGGGGGCGGATGCCGTGGCCGACGTGCACGGCGTGCTGCGTTCGGTGACGTTCCGCACGGCTTTGCGGCTGCACGGTATTCCCTTCGCGGCCATCGGGAAGGGCCGGGACGAGAAGGGTGAATTTATCCGGCGCGGCGGCCGGGGTGTCAAACCTGCGAAACATACAGTCGTCCGCTATTGCGACGTATTCCGGAAACTGGGATTCGTGTTCGACGATCCGAAGCCGGCCGTGCGGCGCGAGCATCCCAGTCCGATGGGTGAAAAGACGGGGACGTGGATCGGTTTCGCCCCTTTCTCGGCGCAGCAGGGCAAGACCTATCCCGAACCGCTGGCCCGCGAGACGGTGCGCCTGCTTGCCGGGCGTTATGACCGGGTTTTCATCCATAGCGGCGGGGGTGCCGAGGCGGAATTCGCGCAGGAGATGGAGCGCCTTCATCCTAATGTCACGGCGCTGTTCGGACGGGTTAAGATGGCGGGCGAGATCGACCTGATCGCCAATCTGGATTGCGTGGTGTCGATGGATTCGCTGGTCATGCATTTGGCTTCACTCGTGGCGACGCCCGTGGTGTCGGTATGGGGTGCGACGCATCCCGGTCTGGGATTCTTCGGGTACGGCTGCGATCCGCGCGGCATCGTGCAGGCCGATATGGAGTGCCGCCCGTGCTCGGTCTTCGGAAATAAACCGTGCCGTTACGGAGATTACCGTTGTCTGCATGCCGTGACGCCCGCCATGATCGTGGAGCGGGTTGAGGAGATCGTCGGCAAATGACAATAGGACTGAATATGAAAAGCCCCGGAAATTCCGGGGCTTTTTTCGTATCCGGGCGTGTGCCGCGGCGGAGCCGGCGGGCTTTGTCGCGTGGACACGTTTTTTATCGGCTGTTTGGACCGGCTGTTTTTCCGGCTTTTGAGACCGGCTGTTTGGACCGGTTCGGGTCTTTTTACCGGCTTTGTCCGGTTTGTGTTTCCGGCACTGCGTTTCCCGCCGGAGGGGCGGTGCCTTTCCGGCTTTATATTCCCGGTATTGTGTTTCCGGCCGATAATAATCGGCGCTTTCCCGGCTTTTTGTTCCCCGGCGCTGCGTTTCCCGCCGGAGGGGCGGTGGTTTCCCGGCGCTATTTGTTGCGGCGGATCACGATGCAGTTGGGAACGCCGCGCTCGCCTTCGTGGTCGAAACGTTTGTTGTCGTAGGGGTGGTTGAGGATGCCTTCCTGCGCTGTCCAGAGCGTCGAGGAACCGCCGCCGTCGAGGTTCAGCGCATCGACGAGCCCCAGCTGACGGGCGATGTAGGCTGTTTCGGCGATGGTTGCGCCGTCGGCTTCGCCCTTGAAGCGGCCGTCGATGACGGCCATGACGACCGTGCCGTCGGCCCGTTTGCCGATCAGCGTGCGGGGATGGCGGCGGGCGTAGAAGCTGTCTTCGGAGTCGTATTCGACGCTCCGGCCGTCGCGGACCAGCATCGGACCTGCGGCCAGCGCCGAGCGGTAACGGCGGGCGATGCGGGAGTATTGGGTCGTGTCGCAGCGGAGAATGTCCATTTTGCGGCCGCGTTTGTCGCGCAAAGCGATGACGCCGTTGGTGCGCATCGTCTCACCGGGAGTCGTCCGGCCCAGAATCTGCTTGTCGATCAGTACGAAGGTTACGGGGGCGAGCGTCTTCATGTTGAAGTAGCTGCCGTTCAGGGCGGCGTCGGCTCCGGCGGCTTTGCCCAGCTCGCTCGTGGGGGATGCTTTGCCGTCGAGCTGTATGATTTCCGTCGTGAAATTACGGGCGGGGTAGGCGACCACCGAGACGGTCTGCCGCGAATCGAACATGTCGATCTGGGCGCGGCGGCATTCGGCGCCCGCCGCGAGGGGCGTGATCTGCCAGCGGGCGCCGGCGAAAGCGACCGAGTCTTCGGGTGTCTGGGCCGCGGCCGCAAAAGAAAAGAGGAGCAGGAAGGCTCCCGCAAGTAATTTAGTCATGGCTTAGGTAGAATTGGCGGATACAAATTTAAGAATTTAAATCGGTTCGCCAAATTGCGGCCGTCGTCGGGATGCGTGAAAAATCCCCGGCCTTTTCGGGGCCGGGGATATGCTTTGGCTGCGTAAAGCGGCCTTGCTATTTGGTCGCTTTGGTGTAAACCGTCTTGTTGCCCTCGATGGTCAGCGTGTATACGCCGTCGGCGTCCTTGGCGATGATACCCGTCTCGGTGAAGTCGATGGTCTGGCCGTTGCCGACGCTTTGGCCTTTGAGCAGGATTTTGCCGGCTTCGCCCTGCAGCTCCCACGAGGTGTAGCGCAGCGTGGCCATGTTGATCGACTGGGCCTGACCTTCGATCAGGATGTCGATGCCCATTACGCCTTCGGGGTTGATGGGGTCGGGCATGGTCCATTTGCCGACGGCTTCGGCATAGGTCGGGTCGGTGGCGACTTTAGCGGCTGCGGCGCCGTCCTCCAGCTTGCCTTTGTAGTCCACGACGACCGGGGCGCCGAGCAGCAGGCCGTTGGCTTCGCTCTTGTCGGCGTCCATAGTCGAGAAGGTGAAGGTCCCTTCGGCGTTCTCGACGGTTACGGTGTTCATCGACGCATCGGTGATGAAGCCGGTAAAGGTTTTGGGCGTGTTGTCGCCGCAGGCAGTCATGCCGCACAAAGCGATGGCGGCGGCCATGATCTTGATGCTTTTCATTGCTTGTGAGATATTTATGTTTAACGCTTTCTGAGGTATTCGTCGATGGCCCGTGCCGCTGTGCGGCCTGCGCCCATGGCGAGGATGACGGTCGCGGCGCCGGTTACGGCGTCGCCGCCCGCGAAGACCCCTTCGCGCGACGTGGCGCCCTGCCCGTCGGCCGTGATGCAGCCGCGGCGGTCGGTCTCCAGTCCTGCGGTCGTGGCGGCCAGCAGGGGATTGGGCGAGGTGCCCAGCGCCATGATGACCACGTCGCAGGCGATGTCGAATTCTGAGCCGGGCTTCACTACGGGCGAGCGGCGGCCGCTCTGGTCGGGTTCGCCCAGCTCCATCTCCACGCACCGGATGCCGGTGACCCAGCCGCGCTCGTCGCCGAGGACCTCCGCGGGGTTGGTGAGCATGCGGAAGCAGATGCCCTCCTGCTTGGCGTGATGGACCTCCTCGACACGTGCCGGAAGCTCCTTTTCGCTGCGGCGGTAGACGATCGTCGCCTCGGCGCCCAGCCGTTTGGCCGTGCGCACGGCATCCATCGCCACGTTGCCGCCGCCGACCACGACCACACGCTTGCCGACGTAGATCGGGGTGTCGTACGTGTCGTCGTAGGCGCGCATCAGGTTGGCGCGCGTCAGGAATTCGTTGGCCGAAACCACGCCGTTGAGGTTCTCGCCCGGAATGCCCATGAAGCGGGGAAGTCCCGCGCCGGAGCCGATGAATACGGCGTCGTACCCCTCCTCGCCGAGCAGCGAATCGACGGTGACGGTGCGGCCCACGATGACATCGGTTTCGATCTCCACGCCGAGCCGCTCGACTTCGGCGATCTCGCGCGCCACGATGCGCTGTTTGGGCAGACGGAATTCGGGAATGCCGTAGACCAGTACGCCTCCCACCTTGTGCAGGGCTTCGAATATCTTGACTCCGTAACCCATTTTCGCAAGGTCGCTGGCGCAGGCCAGTCCCGCCGGGCCGCTGCCGATGACGGCGACCCTGCGGCCGTTGCGCGGTGCGGTGCGGTGCGCCGCGGCGCCGTGTTCGAGTTTCCAGTCGCCTACGAAACGTTCGAGTTTGCCGATGGCGACCGGTTCGCTCTTGATGCCCAGAATGCAGGAGCCTTCGCACTGCGATTCCTGCGGGCAGACGCGGCCGCAGATCGAAGGCAGCGAACTGTCTTCGGCGATGATGTCGGCCGCTTGCTGCAACTCGCCCCGGTGCAAGGCTCCGATAAAGTCCGGGATGCGGATATTGACCGGGCAGGCCGCTACGCAGCGGGGATTCTTGCATTGCAGGCAGCGCGACGCTTCGAGCGTCGCCTCTTCGAGGTCGTAGCCGTAGCAGACCTCCTCGAAGTTGGTCGCACGTACTTTCGGGTCTTGTTCGCGCACGGGGACGCGCGGTATCTTGTTTGCCATTGTAGTCGTATGCTTTTGGGTGTGTAGGCGGAGCGGCGTGCCGGCTCCGCCGTGCGTTTATTTGTCCAGTCCTATTTTACATTGGTGTCCGGCTTGACGCTCGGCTTCGATGGCCGCGGCGCGCTGTTCCTGCGTGCGGTACATGCCCTGACGGCGCATCGCTTCGTCGAAATCGACTTCGTGGCCGTCGAATTCGGGGCCTTCGACGCATGTGAAGCGCGTCCTGCCTGCCACCGTCACGCGGCAGGCCCCGCACATGCCCGTTCCATCGACCATCAGTGCATTGAGCGAGACGGTCGTTTTCAGCGCGTATTTCTTCGTCGTGAGGGCCACGAACTTCATCATGATCATCGGACCGATGGCCACGCATTCGTCGTAATGCCTGCCCTGCTTTCCGATCAGTTCGTCGATCACCTGCGTAACAAGCCCTTTGAAGCCTTCGGAGCCGTCGTCGGTGGCGATATGGAGGTTTTCGGCCACGGCGCGCATCGCGTCGGTGTAAATGAGCATGTCGCGGGTCTTGGCGCCGATGATCACGTCGGCCTTGACGCCGTGTTCCTTGAGCCATTTGACCTGAGGATAGACCGGGGCGGTGCCCACGCCGCCTGCGACGAAGAGGTAATGCCGCTTGCGGAGTTCGTCGAGCGGCATTTCGACGAATTCGGAGGGGTGGCCGAGCGGGCCTGCGAAGTCGGCGAACGCTTCGCCCGCTTCGAGCGAACAGATTTTGCGCGTCGAAGCGCCGATGGCCTGCGTTACGATGGTGACGCTGCCCTCTTCGGCGTCGAAGTCGGAGATCGTGAGCGGAATGCGTTCGCCGTGTTCATCGGCGCGGACGATGATGAACTGTCCCGGCCGGGCCGAGCGTGCGACGCGCGGTGCGAGGACTTTCATCAGCCAGATGCCCTCTGCGAGGAGTCTTTTTTCAAGTATCGGGTACATTTATAAATGGGTTTCCGGCTTTTATCCGCCTGCGCGGTAAAGCCGCATTGTCGTATCTTTAGTCTTCGACGATCGCCGTCGCCCGCAGCCGCCGCATCGGGCGCGTGAGGTCGTTGGTTATGATCGTCACGAAATCGGTCACCACGCCGTATTCCTGCCTGCCGGGGTCGAGCGTCGCCTTGGCCGTGAACGAACTGCCGGCAGGGATGCGCTGTCCCGGCGTGAGCGTCGTCGCGACCTTGCCGCCCGTCTCCACGGCGCGGACGATCAGCTCGCCGTCGCCCGTGTTGGTGAGCGTGAAGGTGCGCTGCTGTTGGGGCGCGTTGTGTTTTACCGGGCCAAATTTAATAATATTTTCGGTTATCTGCACTTTCGGCGTCCGTCGGGCGTCGGCCGGGGACTTGTCGATGCCGATGCCGTGGGCCACGATCAGCGTTCCGTTGCCGCGGCCGTCGGCCCGCACCTCCAGCGCGTCGCGCAGCGAACCGTAGCGGGGGGCGCCCTCCGGGTTGAGGTACATGAGGTTGATTTCGGCGGTCTGGCCGGGGGCGAGTTCGCGCGGGTAGTCGGCGGCGAGCAGGCCGCTCGACTCCTTGGGATGCAGTTCCAGACGGACCGGGCGGTTCGACGTGTTGATGCAGCCGATGGCAGACTGGACCTGCTGTCCCTCGCGGATATAGGAGAAGGTGCAGAGCGTCGAAGCAAGCCGCAGACCGCCGCCCGCATCGACCGGATAGAGCTCTTCGGTGGTTTTGGTGCGCGGAGTGACGGAGCCGTGCACGGTGAGCGTTGCGATCTTGCGCCGCTCGGAGGAGTAGACGCCCAGCTCTTTGGTGAAGGCGCCGGGGCGGTTGGTCGGGTCGAACGTTACTTTGATTGTCGTTTTCTCGCCCGGACGGATTGGCCGTTTGGTGAATTCGGGCACCGTGCAGCCGCAGGTGGTCACCACGTCGAGGATCACGACGGGTTTGTCGGAGCGGTTCTCGCCCGTGAACGTGTGGCTTACGCGGCCCTCGGTTTCGGGAATCGTGCCGAAGTCCCATGAATCGGGGGTGAAAATCAACTGGGCGTGCGCCGGCGCCGTCAAGGCGCAAAGGGCCAAGATTATGAGTGAGATATGTCGTCGTATCGTCATGGTGCGTATGGATGTCGGTTTTGCAAAGGTACATTTTTTGTGAAAAAATCGTGTAATAATTTTGCGGGAATGAAATTTTGCTATATATTTGCACTCCGAAACGGTTAAACAACGAGTTTCGAATGCCTGAATAGCTCAGTTGGTTAGAGCACATGACTGTTAATCATGGGGTCCTAGGTTCAAGTCCTTGTTCAGGCGCAGATGCGCGAGGGTTGCGTAAGGTTCTTTCAAAAACGCCTGCAAAGAGGTGATGAAAAGAGAATGAAAAATTTTGCTGAAAAATTTGGAGTTCCTGAAAATTGAATTACCTTTGCAGTCCCAAGCCATTTTTAACGGGAGCTTAGCTCAGCTGGTTCAGAGCGTCTGCCTTACAAGCAGAGGGTCGGGGGTTCGAATCCCTCAGCTCCCACAACTGAAAATCAACGACTTACAGCAATGTAGGTCGTTTTTCTTTTGTGTGCCTCCGTGGTCGGTTTACACGTTTTTTGCCCGTTTGTGTAAACCAGTGTGTAAACCGAGATTTACGCGATGAAAGCTACCGTAGAGGTTGTTTGTTACAAGTCCAAGCCGCTCAAAGACGGCACATTTCCTTTAATGCTCCGAGTTACGAAAGACCGCAAACGCAAATACGTTTCGCTCGGCCTTTCCCTGCACGAAAAGTTTTGGGATTTCGAGAAAGGCAAGCCCAAACGGAATTGTCCCAACAAGGAGCAAATCGAACGGCTGATAGCCGCAAAAACGGCGGAATACAACGATTTGATTGTCGAAATGACCTCCCAGCAACGTGAATACACGGTGGAAACGCTCGTGTCCCATTTTCATAACCAAGTCCGTTGCGCTACGGTGGTCGAATTGTACGATAAACTGATTGACGACATGAAACGCGGCGGTAAACTCGGCAATGCAGGTGTTTACAAATACTCCCGTACATCGTTGCTGAAATTCACGGGGCAGCGGTTGCAAATCCCGTTCAGCGATATTGACACCGTGTGGTTGCGTCGTTATGAGAATTGGTTACGGACGAGCGATTGCGGTGATACGACCATTAGCCAACTCTTTCGAACGTTGCGTAGCGTGTTCAACAAGGCGGTAGAATTGCAGTTGGTGAAACGGGATTATTACCCGTTCGATGCCTATAAAGTCAGCAAATTCGATACGCGGACGAAGAAACGGGCCATCACGAAAGAGGACGTGCGCAAGGTTATTGCACTCGATTTGTCGCAAGGCTATCCCTCCGAACGATTGGCGCGTGATATTTTCGTGTTCAGCTATTTCGGTGCGGGGATTAACTTTGCAGACATCGCCCTGCTGAAATACGGGAATGTACGGGACGGACGGGTGCAATACGTTCGGAAGAAAACGGGCAAGCCTATCAATTTTCTGCTGACGGAAGAAATGCGGAATATCATTGTCAAATACCAGCAACAAGGACAGACGGATGAAGATTATATTTTTCCGATACTCGACCGTCGTGTGCATAGGACGGAACAGCAGAGATATGACCGAACGCATAAGGTGCTGACGAATACGAATCGCTGGTTACGCAAAATCGGACAACGGGTCGGCATCGAACATCTGACTACCTATGTCGCTCGGCATACGTTCGCAACGGTTTTGAAGCGTTCGGGAGTGAATATTGCCATCATTTCCGAATCGCTGGGACATTCAGACCTATCCACGACACAGATTTACTTGGATTCATTCGAGAATAGCCAAATCGACGCGGCGATGCAACACTTGTTATGAATGAAAACAGGGGTTACGGATTGTTCCGTAGCCCCTTTATTACTACTTTTTAAAAGAATATTCAAGAAAAGTTGCTTCAATTTTAATAAAAGGCTTCCCATCAATTTCTATTGGAGTGGATTTAATAGATGGCTTTAAATAATCATATATTACTCGTTCTCCATCTACCAACACGGCATATTCATCTGCATACTCATCGTCAATAATGTCATAACTCAATATACTCCTAAGTTCAACATCCTCATTAACGACATCTTCGCCAAGAATTACATCAACACCATCTGCCAATGTAACTATATAATCTTCCCAACCACTACGTAAATCCTCTCCATCTGACGCTATCGCAAAGTAACGCCAGTCTTCTAATCCCTGTTCATTAGGAAAAATTTTAGTTGATAGGGCAGATACGAGTCCCTTAATAATCATGTCCTCGTTGAAATCCTCTTGCGGAATGCTCCAACTTTGAATTTTTTCATTTTTTACAATCTCTTTCATAGTTAGTTTGTTTTAGATGAAAAGCAACGTGCTCTTCAACTCTAAGGTACAAAATTTCCAGCATAATATTTCTCAAAAATATTTATCAAATCACTTGACTTTTGATTAAATATTTAGTATATTTGCAGGGCAATTCCGAGATACTATCTTCCACTCGATACAAATTGTGTTCATTCTTGTTAAGGCAGATTCGTCTGCCTTTTCTTTGCGTTGTGTTACCACATTTTTTGAGTGTGAAATGAAGATTTCCTATAAAGAATGTATTTCAGAATCAGAAAATGTGGAAGATTCCAATTAAAGAGATAGTAGGTTTTTGAATGACAGAATAGACAGTTGCTCAAATCTGTCCTATGCAAACTGCTCAAAAGTGTCCTATATATACATTACCTACTTATACACTACCTATTAAAGTCGTCCCGACCATGTACTACCATATCAAAGACCGCAAGTGATTCGATAACCGTAAACAGGCCAAAGAACATTACGGCGTAGCCTGCTTCCGAAAACTACTGCACTTAAAAGAGATTATATTTACAAACAATCAAAATTCCATTGCTAACGATGAATTATACCGTAATCCCCAAATCAATCGTGAACTTTCAGACGGGCAACAGTAAACCCGTCGATATTTACGTGTGAGCAACCATTAAATGTTGCTCCAATCACAAGACGAACATTTCCCATGTAACAGAAGAAAAGCTATCCTTACTGACGGGATTGGATGAACGAACCATACGACGGAGCATCAAACGGCTGAAAGATGCAGGTTATATGACCGTGCAGACTACCGTTAAAGAAGATGCAGACAGAGGATTTATAAAGCGAAATTCCTACTTTATAAAGCCAGCTATTAAAGACTATTTCTTTTTGGATAGCAGTTACTTTAAGAGAAACTATCCCGCCAAGATTGCAGGGTTTCTGCTCTTATTAAAGGCAATCTGCCTTAATAATACGGATACCATTCAATGAAGTAACAGCCAGATTGCAAAGAGTATCGGTTTATCGAGAAACACGATAACAGCTCTCATTAAAGAGTGTCTGCAATTAGGGCTTATAAAGCCTATTTCTAACGGCTATGAATTGACAGCAGGCTGTTTTATCAATTCCTCTGTTAAAAAGACCAATGCAGGGATTTATAAGGAGCTATGCGATTTCTGCAAGGCGAAAGGTGTTGCCATTCCTAACTGGGATAAACGGGCTATGTCTGTACTGCTTACCAAGTATAATGCAATAGGCTTATCGAGAACAGAGCCAATAAGCATAACCTACCAACTCGATAAACGATGCAAGAACCTGCCCGAAAAGGTATCGTTGCCTTATTTTATAAAGGTGCTCGATATGCAAGGCCAGTATCGGGAGGTAATAGAACAGGACAAAGAGAATTTCAGCGGTTTTGAGTTTTAGATACACGCCCCTTACGTAGCCAATCAATAAAATACATCTTACCATTTATTGCAATTAAATATACTATTAGTCTTTTTTGTCTTAAAAAAATCCATATATTTGTGTAATAGAGTTTTATTTCACGTTTATGGAAACTTATAGACTTAGAGGTTCTGAATGGAAAAAATGGGATCTTCATATACATACCCCATCATCATTGTGTTCTGATTACGGTGGCGATACAGACGAGGTTTGGAGTAAATTCCTATCAGAACTAGAGAATTTACCCCAAGAAATAAAAGTTATAGGAATTAATGACTATTTATTTCTAGATGGCTACAAAAAGGTTCTAGAATATAAAAAAGAAGGAAGACTGCAAAATATTGAATTGATTCTGCCTGTCATTGAGGTTCGGATTAAAGAATTTGTAGGGAATGATAAACTTAATCGTATTAATTATCATATTATTTTTGCGGACATCTCTCAATTACCTGTTGAAGTTATAGAATGCCATTTTCTTGCTGGATTACGAGGGAAAGCAAATCTTAATTCCGAATATACTGACGGTTATTCTTGGGGTGGGGTTGTTACAAAAGAATCATTATTAGATTTCGGGAAACACATCTATGATTCAACTCCAATAGAGAAACGAGGAAGTTGTAATCCGCTCGAAATCGGATTTAATAACATAAATTTTGAAATTTCTAAAATTAAAGAGTTGTTAGGAGAAGGAGCTGAGCCTAATACTTATCTAGATGGAAAATATTTTAAGGCAATAGGCAAAACTGAATGGGAACAATTTAGATGGGATGGATCAATTGCTGATAAAAAGACGATTATTAACGATGTTCATTTTATTTTTAGTGCCTCTCCCTCTGCGGAAGAGGCCAATAAAGGAATAGCCTCATTAAAAGCGCAAGGTGTAAATAGTAGATTATTACATTGCAGTGATGCACATCGATTTGCTGCCAATAAAATTAATACTACACCGAAAGAATTAGGGCATTGTTTTACTTGGTTGAAAGCAAGCTCTACGTTTGAAGGGCTTAGGCAGGTAATCTTTGAACCAGAATTGAGACGAAAAATTCAACGAGATAACCCCAATAATAAAAGGCTAGATAGGGTTATTAAATCCGTACAATTCACAGGGCACTCTGATTTTACTCCCCAAAAGATATATTTAAATCCAGATTTAAATACTATCATTGGTGGAAAATCATCAGGAAAATCTTTATTACTCCATTATATAGCAAATGCAATAGATTATAAATATGCCTGCAAACAAGAACAAAAGGAGATTTCTCAAACGGTAGTTGATAGCTATAATTTTAGAGGGACGGAAAGCTTCGATTTTATCGTAGAATGGGAGGATAATGTGCAATATAAATATAACGATAATACCACGGCGAGAAGCCGACAATTTGTATATATCCCACAATCATATATTATTAATTTGACCTCTAATATACAAAGTAATTCCAGAAAAGAATTAGGCAAATTTATTCGAGATATTCTTCTACAGGACAATGAAAGCAAGCTACATTATGATGAGTTTATACAAAAAGTTAAAGAGCTTGATAATGTCAGAGACAATGCTATTGATGAATATTTTAAGATTCAAGATCAGATTGATGTATTAAAACAACAGAAAAAAGATATTGGGGATGTTTTAGGTATTAACAATCAAATTGCCCATTTAAATACGTCTATTGAGGTTCTGAAGGGGAATTCTGTGGTAGATGCAGAATTGATAAAGTATAATACGTTAACTAAAAGGAGTGATAAAACACAGGCTATACAAGCTAATATAACTAATGAATATGCAAGTTTAGATAGTGTTTTTACAGGGCTTGACTCTTTAATAGCGAACATAAATTCTCGATTAAAAGTAGCGACAGAAATATCCAAAACTCAATATTTTAATAATATATTTTCGGCAATCAGTTCTAAAATAATTGGATTTCAACAAGAAATCGAATCTCTTAAAACAGTTGGAGAACAGAGAAAAAGTAAATTTAGCTCTAGGATTGATGAAATAAATAAAGAGATTGAGGCACAACTGTCCCCCATTAAGGCAAAACTCCAAAATCGGGAGCAAATAATTTCTATTGAAGAGGAGATTAAACGCGAAAGAACCAAACTATTGCGCATAAGTAACATTGAAGATCAAATTAAGACCTTAGAGGAATTAAGAGATAACGAGAAAAGCAAATTCTTAAAAGGATATGAAGATGCTTATTCTGAATATAGACGAATTATTGAAGTGTTAAATGCAAAAGCGGCATCCATAGCAGATATTTGCCTAACAGGATCTATTAAATTTTATTATAATCGATTTAGAAATAATTTTTTAGAATTTTTCAATCAAAGGTCAACTGATTTCAGTCAATTTGATCTATTATCTGAACGGGATAATAATAGTTTACCTGATGTTGATTTTACAAATCACTTTAATGAGATTAAACTTATTTTTGATTTAATTATTCAAGGGAATGCCACCTATCGTAAGTATAAAGAACCTAAAGATAGCATAAAGACATTATTTAGAGATGAATTCTTTGATTATTGGGAATTAAGCATTGGTGGTGACGAGATGGCTAAAATGTCGCCAGGTAAAGCTAATCTTGCAGTTCTAAAACTTCTTATTGAACTTAGCGAAGCGAATTGCCCTATCTTAATAGATCAACCAGAAGATAATTTGGACAACCGATCTATTTATAATGACTTAGTGCAGTTTATTAGAAAGAGAAAGGAGAATAGGCAGTTAATCATTGTTACCCATAATCCCAATATTGTTGTTGGTGCTGATAGTGAGAATATTATTGTTGCAAATCAAAGAGGACAAGATGAAAATAGGAATAATGAATCTTGTCGATTTGAGTATGTTAACGGAGCCTTAGAGCATACATTTTCTAAACAAGAAACAGCCAAAGGTGTTCTGTTTAGTATGGGAATAAGAGAGCATATTACTGAAATCCTTGAAGGAGGACGTGAAGCCTTCAAAAAAAGAGAAGAGAAATATGGATTCTAAACAGAACAGACTCGACCAGAGGTTCAGATTTATTTTCTAATATCCTGCCCGCTTGCAAATACTCCGTAAAACCCCCTCCCCCCTATTTGGTTTGGAAAACGAAATTCGGGGAGGGATTTTTTATGGTAGATTATCGAGAAAAATTGCAGAACGAATACAAAAGCCGCAACGATTATGATTAGTTTAATCATTTACTAATCATCTAATTTGTAGAGTTATGCAATTGAGACAATCCATGCGTCGTGCAGCCAAGATGCGGCTTGCGCTGGCGGGAGCTTCAGGCAGCGGCAAGACCTATTCGTCGCTCCTTATCGCTTACGGAATGACAGGCGACTGGTCTAAAATCGCTGTCATTGATTCCGAGAACTGTTCGGCAGACCTTTATGCCCATCTGGGCGGTTATCAAGTCCTCACCCTCGAAAACTATGCTCCCGAAACTTACATTGAGGCCATCGGCATCTGTGAGCAGGCAGGAGCCGAGGTAATCATCATCGACAGCATCTCCCATTGCTGGGATTATCTGCTGGATTTCCACGCCAACCTGCAAGGCAACTCCTTTGCCAACTGGGCCAAGGTCACGCCCCGTCAGAACGCCTTTATCCAGCGGATTCTGACATCCTCCGCTCATGTGATCTGCACCATGCGCAGCAAGCAGGATTATGTGCTTTCGGACAAGAACGGTAAGATGGTTCCAGAGAAGGTGGGCTTGAAAGCCGTACAGCGCGACAACGTGGATTACGAGTTCACCGCGGTTTTGGATATAGCGATGAACCACAAGGCCACCACATCCAAAGACCGCACGGGACTGTTCACAGGCCGTCCCGAATTCCTCATCACGCCTGCTGTGGGGCAAGCCATCCTCAAATGGTGCAATATGGCACAGCCTGCAC
Organism: Alistipes finegoldii DSM 17242; assembly: GCF_000265365.1. NCBI lineage: Bacteria > Pseudomonadati > Bacteroidota > Bacteroidia > Bacteroidales > Rikenellaceae > Alistipes > Alistipes finegoldii. The sequence continues at coordinate 905,445 of NC_018011.1, read as the reverse complement.
AACCGAGTGTTCAACCTCAAACTCCCTACCACCATGTACCCAGCGTTTCAGCCTAATCCCGAATTTGCCGTCGGTCTGAACTCCGACAGTCCTTTCCTCGATAACCCTGCCACAGAGGTGGCAACGACCGTAGAGGAACAACCTGCCCAACCTGCAACGACAGGTGTTGTCGTTCCTTTGGGTGTACGGCATAACCGCCATTTTATCGAGGCCAACACCAAGCCAGTCGATATAGCCCATTTGAGAGAGGATTGCGTCGTTCCCGTATTCAGCAAGGACAACGAGGTGACCATTTCCCACCAGAGTTTTATCGAAACGGTGCTGGGTGCTGCACACCGTATGTTCCCGCAGGAGGTAATCGACGCTCCCGATATAGTCGTGTCCCATATCATCAAGGGACGGATTCCAGAGGCTATCCACAAGCCCGTGAACCAGCTTCTCGAAACCGACAAGACCATCTACTACGAGCGGATGGCTTTCTGTTTCGAGATACCCACGATTTACGAGGATGTGGCAGGGAACAGACTGAACCTTTCGATTGGAGGAGTAAGAGCCTACAACCACGAGAACCTCTATTCCAAGAAGACTGTGGAGAAATTCAAGGTCTTCATCGGGTTCAAGAACCTCGTGTGCTGTAACCTCTGCGTATCGACGGACGGATTCAAAAGCGAACTGCGGGTGATGGGCGTGCAGGACTTGTTCGATGCCACCTTGCGCTTGTTCCGAGAATACGATGCCGAACGCCATGTAAAGCGGATGGCCGCAATGCAGGAACGACACCTTACCGAACACCAGTTCGCCCAGCTTATCGGCAAGACACGGTTGTATCAATACCTGCCCACAGCCGAGCGAAAGGCATTGCCTGCTATGGAGTTTACGGACTGCCATATCAACGCAGTCGCAAAGGCGTATTACGCTGACGAGAACTTCTCGCGAGGGGACAATCCAGAGATTGACCTTTGGAGGGTTTACAACCTCTTTACGGGAGCCAACAAGTCGAGTTACATCGACACGTTCCTCGACCGTTCGCTGAACGCTACCGAACTTATCACGGGTATCGGCAGAGTCATCGAGGGGGATGCCGAGTACAGGTGGTTTGTGGAATAATTTGATAAAACCCCGTCATTGCATTAGTCGTATGACGGGGTTTTTGTATATTTGTAATAAACCATTTTAAATTATTCGTATTATGACACTACCTGAACCTCTGACCGTGACTTTTTCTGGGCTAATAGGAGATATTGAAAAAGGATTAATAAAAATTCCCCAATTCCAAAGAGATTTTGTATGGGATATAGAAAAATCTGCCAATTTAATAGATAGTATCATAAAAGGATATCCAATAGGTACTTTTATTTTTTGGAAAACGAAAGAGCGTTTACGCTCTATTCGGAATATTGGAGGCATTGTTCTTCCAAACCCAGAGAATGGTGATTTCGTCAATTTTGTGTTAGATGGCCAACAACGGTTAACAAGTTTATTTGCTAGTTTAAGAGGTGCGCAAATAAACCAAGAACATTTGACAGTTGATTATTCAAATATATTCATTAATCTAGAGGCTTTAGACGACGAGCAAATTGTTGTATGCGATGTTCAGAACCTAACGGAAGGGCAATATATTAAACTTACTGATTTAATATATGGTGGACTTGCTCATCTTTCACAATATGATTTAAAATATCATACAAAATTAGATGAATATAAAAACAGAATAGGAAGCTACTTGTTTTCAATAATTACACTAAAAGATGCATCTCTAGATGTTGCAACTGAAGTTTTTACTCGAATAAATGTTAGCGGACAACCTTTATCCTTATTCGAAATTATGGTAGCTAAAACTTTTGATGCAGAAAAAGATTTTGACCTATCAGAGAAATTTAACAATTTTATAGATTCTATTCGACCTCTAAATTATGATACGATACCAGATATTACGGTTTTGCAAACCATATCTATATTATTGTCTAAAGAATGTACACGGAAGCAAATATTAAAATTAGATAAAAATAAATTTATTGCCTGTTGGGATAAGGGAATTGATGCTATTGAACGAGCAATAGAGTATTTTCGAAATTCATACCGAATTCCAGTTAGTCATTTACTTCCATACAATGCGTTAATAGTTCCCTTTGCCTATTTCTTTTATCAGCACCCTGAAAAGCCAATTGGAAATATGCAACAATATTTGCAAGATTATTTTTGGAGATGTGCATTATCTGGTCGATTTTCATCATCAGTGGAAACAAAATTAGCTCAAGATATAAAGAAAATCGATTTAATAATTAACAATCAGCTACCAACATACGACTGGGTTATAGACATTAGTACTCAATATATTGAAAGCCAAGGATGGTTTAGTGTAAGTCGGAGTTATATAAAATCATTATTATGTATCCTTGCATATCATCAACCAAAATCATTTAATGATAACTCAATTGTAAGAATTAGCAATGATTGGTTAAAACAAGCTAATAGCAAAAACTATCACCATTTTTTTCCTAAGGCGTATCTATCTAAGCATGGTGTCGAAGATTTTTATGCAAATCATATTGCTAATATTACAATTGTAGATGATTACTTAAATAAAAGAGTTATTGGAGCAAAAGCTCCAAGTCAATATATGAGAACTTTTGCAAAGCATAATGAATGTTTGAGTGAAACAATGAAAACTCATCTAATAGTTAATTTAGATAAATTTGGAATATGGACAAACGATTATTTTGCATTTTTTAAAGCTCGTATTACTGTATTCCACAAAGAACTTAAAAAGCGTATATGTACAACAGATAATGTTATTATTAATCAGGAATAAATTATGAAATACCCTTGCTGTTTCACAACAGCAGGGGTATTCTCTTTTACGGAAGAACAAAGCGGATAGATACTTAATAAGTTCGATAAGTGTCTGGAATAACGACTATTGTGTTCTGTAATGTCATCACTCTTGTAGAAATATGAACTTTATGCAGACAGGAACTCAATAATCGTTTGTATTTGACTGATATAACGTACATTTTGAGGGCTTATGCAGGCTTAAAGCCGAGAACAAAGCCTACTATCCCAATAAGCAAAGAACAAAGTTTACTTTCCAGTCGTATCGCCGTTGGATTGCAATTTTGTTTTGGCGAAATTTGTATCTGCAACAACCTCGAAAAAAGAGGTGCAAAGCCGTTGCATTTCCGACGATTGTTTTCTACTTTTGTGGGAGACATATTGAATTACGGAAGTGTAACTTTATTCTCGTGTGACGAACGTAGGAAATTCCAAGCACAATAGAGAGAATAAGTGGCATTGCCCTCCCGTCGTATCTTCACGATACAGGCGTGGGGTTGTTGCTTATTTTATCTATTGGGTTTCCTACGACCTGTCGCACTAAAATAAGTCAGCAGCCCTGCGCTTTCTTTTTTTTACTAATCACATCTGGGGGTTGGATGTATATAAATGATGAATTATGTTCCCACCCTGTCGGCTCAATGAGCGAAGTCAAGCTATCGTTACGAATTTGCATCGTAACATTAAGGCAAGTCCTGCATTTCAACATTTAACGGTGAACCTCAAATCGGAACTATTGAGTTCGGGATGTATGGCCATAGAAATATCCAATCAAGGCCAGCCCGTAAATCTGTTTATGTTTTGTCCTGATGGAGCAGGAGATATAGGGTCGGTTGCTATCTATGGAAATCGTTTAAAAGAACATTATACCACGATTTCAAAATCGCGCAACATATTCGGACTGCCTGTAACCGAAATAAGTATGAATGGTGGTTGGTCGGATTTCGTGGATATTCAAATTGGCAAATATTAGCATTTCGAATAACGATTATGAAAAAAATAGCCTTATTTACGCTGGTTGTACTGATGATTTGTGGTTGCTCTGAGGGTGGAAATGAAATCGACAAACAAAATCCAAAAGAAGATACCATCGAACTTAGTCAAAACAAATTATCTTTTGATATTAGCAGAGAAAAGCAATCCATTTATGTTTATAGCAGCCGTGATTGGACGTTGACAGGTGGCGCCCCGTGGTGTACGCCCTCCCAATCTGATGGTAAAGACTGGGACGAGGTAACCTTTATGGTAATGGAAAATAATGAAAAGAAAGAACGGAGCACGACATTCTTGTTTTCTTGCGGGACTGCAAATGAAACCCTTACAATAACACAACGCCATGGTGAGCTTATTATTTCTCCATCTAAAATAGAGATGGATGCAACAGGTGGTGAAGCTCATATTGAAGTTAAAACAACTTTTAACTTTGAATATCGGATTGATGACAGTTGTAAAGAATGGGTTATGTTCAAAGACACCTACGGTGGTACAGCGACATTTACTGTTGCACAAAATGAAAGCAGAGAACAGCGAGAGGGACAAATCACATTTTACTATGGAGAATTCAAGGAAACAGCTATCATTTATCAGGCTGGTGAAGAGCTTCTAAATATTACAGTGGATGTTTCCCAAAAAGGAATGTTGGAAACAGTTCTTGTGGACTATGATTATGCCAAAATAGAATCATTGACAATTACAGGCGAATTAGGAGAACTCGATTTTTATTTAATTCGAAACCGACTCCCCCAATTGCGAAACCTCGATATTTCAGCTTCCAATATTAATGAAATTCCATCTCAAGCCTTTATAAATTCAAAAATAGAAAAATGCATATTGCCGAAAGGTCTTATAACGATTGGAGAAAAAGCGTTTTATAATAGCCTTTTAACCTCGATTCTGATTCCTGCAAATGTTGAAACAATTGACCAATCGGCTTTTCAAGATTGTTCAAGATTAGCGGAACTCAAATTTGAACAAGGTTCAAAACTCACGATAATAAAAGGCGGATACACTTCATATAATATTAATTGTTATGGAGTTTTTGCTAATTGCTCTGCATTAACATCTGTGGAAATTCCTGCAAATGTGGAAACAATAGAAGCGGCCGCATTTAAAGGTTGCACAAATCTGACAAGCGTTACTTTTGGGAGAAATTCTAATCTCAAAATAATCAAAGGTGGTTATGATACTCATTATGAACACATAAATTATGGCGCATTTACAGATTGCACCGCATTAAAATCAATCGAGATTCCCGCATCTGTCGAAATTATTGGGGTCTCAGCATTCTTTAATTGCACTCAACTACAAGTTGTTTCTTTTGAATCAAATTCTAAACTTAAAGAGATTGGCGGGGCATGTTCTTGGGAACCTCATGGTGCATTCAGTAATTGTATTGCATTGTCTGCTATTGAAATTCCATCAACTGTAACAACAATAGGTGTTGCTGCATTTTATGGCTGTTCAAATTTGCAACAAATTACTTTTGAAAAACCGTCAATGCTTAACTCGCTCAATGAAGGCGGAGCCAACAGCTTTGCAATGGGGCATAGTTACGGGACATTTGCCAAATGTATATCCTTAACGACAATAGAGATTCCTGCAAGTATAGAGAGACTTCATAATCCGATGTTTTCGGGATGCTCTAATTTAACAACAATATCTTTCGAAAAAGGATCTAAATTACAATATATATCAAGCGATATATCCAGTGCTTTTGCACAACTTTATAAGTTGACAACATTTGATGCCTCTGCTTGTACACAGTTAGAATCAATTGGCAAGAAAACTTTTAGCAACAATCCTAATTTGACATCAATAATAATAGGCGCGGTAATACCTCCAAAATGTACTGAACAAGCCTTTGGAGAAATGAATCCTAATTGTGTCCTTAAAGTCCCCTCCGAAAGTCTTTCGGCATATAAGACAGCTGACGGCTGGAAAACGTTTAGTAGCATAATGGGGTTCTAAGATTTATAATCAGATTCTTGTATCTAAAAATCGAATTGTATGAAAAAAACATTATCCTTACTCATGTGTGGCTTGTTGTTATTGGGTTGTAGCGACAAGTATGATGATAGTGCATTGCGTAATGATTTGAATGACCTCGAAAATCGGCTTACAATATTGGAAGAACGTTGCAAGCAAATGAATACGAATATTTCATCGTTGCAGACCATCATAACAGCATTACAGAATAACGATTATATAACGAGTGTTACGCCAATAACTAATGATGGTGAAATTATTGGCTATACGATAACTTTTGCAAAAAGCAATTCTATTACGATTTATAATGGTACAGATGGTAAAGACGGAGAAGATGGTGTTAATGGTGAGGATGGAACTAATGGGAAAGATGGCGTAACACCTACCATCGGTGTAAAACAAGACACGGATGGCGTTTATTATTGGACGCTCAACGGTGACTGGCTGAAAGATGATAAAGGAAATAAAATTAAAGCAGAGGGCACGGACGGTAAAGATGGTGCAGACGGTTCGGGTGGAGAAGATGGAACGAATGGCAAAGACGGCGTTACTCCTAAACTCGAAATCCGAGAGGGTTATTGGTGGATTTCCTATGACAACGGAACGAACTGGACGCAATTAGGCAAGGCTACAGGAGAAGATGGAAAGGATGGAACAGACGGCAAAGATGGCAGTAGCATTTTCAAAAGCGTAACAGAAGATGATGAAAATGTTTATTTTACATTAGCCGATGATACGATTATTACAATCCCTAAAAGTGTAGCATTGTCTATACGTTTCGATTCTTCCGATCTTATCAATATTTCAGCAGGAGAAACGAAAACGCTGAATTATACGATAACCTCTTCCTCGGAAACGGTAACTATCGAAACCTTTGAGCAGGCAGGTTGGAAAGTCGAGATTACGGAGCAAACAAAATTGACTGGAACAATCGCTATTACCGCACCTAATCCTATTCGTGATGGAAAGATTCTGATTATTCTGACAGATGCCCAGAATAATTCCTACATGAAAACAATTACGTTAAAAGGGGTAGGAAATACCATAACCACCGTGCAAGACACCTATACAGTCAATGCCGCAGGAGGCTTGTTGGATGTTGCCGTTACAGCCAATATAGATTATACTATTCAGATTCCACAAGATGCAAAAACGTGGTTGAGCATTCAATCGCAGGGAGAGAATATTCGTTTTTCTGTTGCTGAAAATGAATCTTATGATGGTCGTTCTGCCGATATTACATTGGCTGGTGTAGATGGTACGACCTCATGCAAAGTAACGATTACACAACTACAAAAGGATGCAATTATTCTGTCTGAATCGGATTATGAATTGACCTATGAACAGCAGACCTTACAAGTGGTTTTACAAAGCAATACGGATTTACTTGTCACAATTCCAGAAACCGACACATGGATTACTCATGTCAGCACCCGTGCAATGACTGAGCGGACATTGAATTTCAATATAGCATCAAACGATGGCTCTCAATCCCGTACTGGGTATATCACGATTCAAAATGCGGATAAGAATGTTTCCCAAACAATAACTATTGTGCAAAAAGGTGATGTTGCCGATGTGCTTACATTTGAAGACCCGCTATTCAAAGCCTATTTAACAGCCAATTTTGATACTAACGGCGACAAAGAAATAGACACAAAAGAGGCCCTTAAAATAACATTTATCAAATGTAATGGTAAATCCATTTATTCGTTAAAAGGCGTAGAATATTTTGCCAATCTTAAAACGTTGGACTGCTCAAATAATAGTGTGGTCGAATTGGATTTGACACAAAATACGCAACTTACAGAGATTAAATGCTTCTCAAACAGTCTTGTGGATTTAAAAATAGGCGGATTGGAAAATCTATCTTATTTGGACTGCAACACGAATAGTTTGACAGCAATAGACACAAATACGAATCCCGCCTTGACCTATTATAATTGTGCATCAAATGTTATAAAGGCGTTGGATGTTAGCAATAATACAAAACTCGAAAAACTCTATTGTCATTCATGCCGATTATTGACCTCGTTGAATATTAAGAATTGTGGTAATTTAACAGCCCTTTACTTGATAAGCAGTTCATCTAATTGCGTATCGCAATCGACTATTAGTGTAAAAAATTCCTCTTTGCAATCATTGGTTCTCGGTGGATATGCTAAATGGACGAAAGCAGATATTTCAAGTAATGCATATTTGAAAGCAGTTGATTTGAGTGAACTGCCAACACTGATAACACTTAATTGCACGGATAATGCGCAATTAACATCGCTAAACACTAATAAATGTTATGCGATTAAATACGTTGATTGCAGCTCAAATATTCTTTCTGCATTGGATTTATCGACCAATAGAGCATTGCAAACATTGGATTGTTTTGCAAATAATCTGACTGCACTTGATTTAAGCAATAATGTTGCATTGCAAACGATAAATTGCTATGAAAATCAATTAAAGAACCTTGACGTCAATAATTGTTTATCTCTAAATGATTTAGACTGTCATAGCAATCAATTACCAACATTGCTTATATCTAATTGTTCGGAATTGAAAAGTTTAAAATGTTACGACAATCAATTGAATGAATTAGAGGTAATCAATAATCAAAAATTAACATATTTGGATTGCCGAGGAAATTCAATAACAGAAATTAACATATCTAAAAATATTAATCTGGACTACTTTTACTGTTCCAACACAACAATGCCGATAACATCTGTAAATGGGATTCTCAAAATTGGATACTGCATCAATATAGATGGAAATAATGGTATTATTTACGAATTAGCAGAGAATCATCATGGTAAAGCAATATCGATTAATGAATCAGGGCGGATGGAATGGGTAGATGGTGTAGAAGAATGGTGTGAACAATTAGGTGCAGCATGGAAATTGCCATCAAAAGAAGAGCTATTACAAGTATATTATAACAAGAATATATTAAATCAAAGTTTACAAAAAGTTGGTTATCCTTTATTATCTGGATCATATTGGGCAGCAGCAGATAGCACGGATATAACATATCATTATGCTTTTTCAGTTTCATTTGATTCTGGTTATGTGCGACATATTAGCGCGGCGGGACACAGTGAAAACACAAGAGCTGTTTGCGAATTTTGATTCATATGTTTCCTATATAAACTCGTTGCAAAATTGATAGGAAGGACAAGCTAATAATTAAAAACTAAAAAATCTAATTATTAGCTTGTCCTTTTTATATTACTTGCATATTTCATAAATTTTTACTATATTTACATCATAATCAAAGATTTAATCACAACATAAATTTTAGCTAAAATGAAAAGAAAAACACCAAGTATTGATTGAAAAACAGGCACAGAAACTATCGACGATGTTCAAGTATCGTATATCGCCAAAGGCGTATCTTATGATAATATTTACGGCGTCTGTCTGTTCGTAGGACGTAGAACTGATGATCCTACGCCACGAGAATTTCACTATATCTTTGAACTCGACATCGACCCTACGAAAGATATGACCATCTGTTTTCAGAGACGGGGTCATTATATGGCAGGATTCTCCTATCTGCTAAATCCAAAAGCCGTAGAGGAGGGTTGTCTCGCCATTATATTACCTAACATGGTAGATATTCCCAAGTCCAACTGTATGCTCAATCTTTTTGAAGCCCATATTAAGAGCGATACGGTCGTATTCAGCTATACGGCAATAGACGGTACACAGAAAGATTTCAAATTTCCACTCACGGGTTTCAACGAGAAATATTTAGAGCAGTTCATATAGATACAAAAGCAACAAACACTCTCTTAAAAGGAGAGAGCAGGGGAAAATTTTCCCACGCGTTTTCTCAACAGATACGAGGACAGACTTTGCAAAGGGGTATATTTATAGGCCCCTTTGTAAAGTTTATCCTCTCTTATTCAAATATAAGATTATCAACTAATTCACTATTGTTTAACCAGCATTGGCTTTATGCAAATGTGTAAACCAGCGTGTAAACCGAACGAACAGCCAGCGAAAAAAGATTTCCCAAAATGAAGCGAGGTCTTGCAGGAATGATTTATTTATCATACATTTGCACTCGCAATTCAGCAAAAGGGGAGCTTAGCTCAGTTGGTTCAGAGCGTCTGCCTTACAAGCAGAGGGTCGGGGGTTCGAATCCCTCAGCTCCCACTAATCAAAAAGCGGTCAGAGATGCGTGTAGAACGTATTTTTAGCCGCTTTTCTCTTTTTTATCCCTGCGTTCTGTAAGAGGAGAAAAGTGTGCAAAAGTGTGCTATTTTGTGCAAATGGTTTTGCTACTGGTTTTGCTAAAAAATTTATGGCTACATTAAAACCATTTCTGGATCTTAGGGTTCAGCGCAAAAAAGACGAATTGTATCCGTTAAAAATTTCAGTTTCGGCGACACGCTCGATCGTATTCCAGATCCCTGTGAAAATCTACCTTGCTCCGGAGAACTGGAATTCCCAGACGTGCCGAATCGTCAAACACAAATCGAAAAGGCTATTTAACATGGCCCTTCAGGAGCAGTTGTTGTCTCTTGAGAAAAAACTGACCGTGCTGGAGGTTTCAGGCCAACTCGCCAATATGTCGACCCGCGAGGTGAAGCAATATCTTGTTGCATCGCAAACGGTGTCCTGCTCGGCGCGGGGTGACCTGATCGACTATTACGAGCAATATATCGACCGCATCGCAAACGCATCGACGCGGGGCACACACGAACATACGCTGAAGAAAATCTTGGCATACGATAAAGGAAAGTTGTCTTTCAGAGATGTCGATAAGGCTTGGCTGCTGGGCTTTGAGCGTTTCCTCTTCTCGCAGCACCTCGATGCCAAGGGGCGGGCTATACCTGGTGTGCGAAGACTGACTCCCAATGGTGTAAACCTTCATTTGCGAAACCTGCGAACCCTGTTTAATGATGCAGTGACCTATGGTGTGGCGGAAGCGAACTGGTATCCCTTCAAAAAATTCGAAATGCCATCGGAAGAGCCTGTGAAACTGGCGCTGCCGGTAAAGGATCTGCGAATTATCCGGGATTTTCCCGCTGAGGAATTCTGCCAGCGGTATTTGGATGTGTTTATGCTCTCTTTTTACCTGATTGGAATTAATATCGGCGATCTGCTTCTGTTACGTCCGACTGATATGGTGGGCGGTCGAATAGAGTTCAGTCGTCAGAAAACGAAGAAACGCTATTCGATCAAGGTTGAACCCGAAGCCCAAGAGATCATCAACCGCTGGAGGGGAAAGAAATATTTGCTTTGCTTCATGGACGAACGTGCTGATTACAGATCGTTCCTGAAGATGATGAACAAGCATCTGAAGGAGTTTGGCAGGGTTGAAGTTGATAAAGCACGTTGGGGGAAAAAAACGAAAACCGGCCTCTACCCTTTTCTGCGATCGTATTATGCGCGCGACACGTGGGCGACGTTGGCCTCGGTTCTCGATGTTCCGGAAGATACGATCGCTGCTGCTCTTGGTCACGGTAAAAAAAACGTGACAAAAAGCTATATCTCATTTAATATGAAGAAAGTAGATATTGCAAATCGCATGGTTCTCGATTTTGTGGCCAGTAATTTGTCTGAAGATGAAATTTTTGAGATCAAGGCAGCCCAAATGTATAGAAACCTGTCATTCAGTAAAAAATATGCCAGTTTGAACGAATCGTATATGGCCATGCCGATGCCTATGTATGGCGTTGGGAATATGTAACATTTTTGCAAAAAACTATTTTTGGGCGGAATAATAGGTAATATTTCTGCAAAAAAACAGGTAACATTCTTGCAAATTTCCGGGGACAATACGTAACATTTCTGCAAATTCTACTTTATATATATATATTTATCAAAGAATTTATCTTTGATAAATTCACTATTCAACATTGGTAAACATTTTATTCAACTTGTTATACAACAAAAACATTACTACGGTAAGTTACCGTAATACGCGCGCGCGAGGCCGAATAAGGTTTTTTTGCTCGATATATTGACAAAATGGCTGGGAAAAGATGTTGAATCGTGAAGGGAAGAAAATAGATTCGTGTTCCTCGAATAGGTAACATTTTTGCAAAAAAATCGGAGACTCGTTTCCGAAGTCTCCGACGCTTACTATATTTTGAAGAAAAAGCCCCAGATAAACGGTGCGTTTTTTCTTCCCTTCATTGCAAAAGTAGCTTTGTGTTTTCTATTCTGCAAATAATCCGCTGATTATTTTTTTAGAGGATAATATTGTAATACAGATAGTATTATAATATAATAATATCTGTTGTATTGCGCAGATAATCAGCTCTGTATTGTTTTTGAATATTATTCTAATATAAATATTACAATAATATTTGCACTCTCGTTCCCGTCGCGTACAACCTATGTGCCGGATATTATAATATTACGAGTATTACTATAATATCGGTATTATAATAATATTACGGTATATGCTACCTCTTCGGTATGATTCGTTCGATAATGATTATATTTGCGGTAAGGGAGACAGCAGTAGATTAACAGTGTTTGTGCTGGAGACAAGTAGGAACTGTGGTTCTTCCGTTTTGTAAAGGTGCTTTGGATAATATTCGAGGTGCCTTTTTTCGTACTTACCATCGAATATTATTATATTACAATAATATTCAAATGGATAATGAACTACACAAACTCCATTATTGGGCATATATAGTGAAGAACTAAAGCTGCTTTCTTCCCTTCACCCATCAACATCGCGGCCCGGCTGGTTAGAACCAGCCGGGCCGCTTGTTTTTCGCGCCGCGCCTTGGGGGCGCGGTTCTCACGGAGTTTGCGGATGCTGATATTATTATACGGGAATAATATTCGGGCGGAAGCGGAACCGGCCATAGCCGGCTGCCGGATCCCCGGCTATGTCGCCGCGCGGATCTGTGATCCCCATGCGCGGCCATGCGCCCCCTGAACTCGCGCCTCCGGGCGACGGTGCCGCCCGTCACGGCTCGCGTCCGCCGTCGCTCGACAAGCGAACTCGGCGGCCGGGGGAGAGCGGTATTCTCACTCACAACATTGATGCAAAGTTAGCCGACATCGCGTCGACAGCGGCAAGGATCGCCCGTCCTGTTCAGGCCGGCCGCCCGTGGGCCCAGTGCGGAAATATTGATCCGCTTCGCCCTCCGGCCGCGCCGTCGGTAAATATTTCCTTCTGTGTCCTTGCCTTCGGGCAGTCGCCGTGATCGGCTTGAGCCGCATCGCTGTTCCGAGTGTTTCGGCAGTATTAGAACTCCGGCGCAGGAGGATAAAGTCTGCAAAAAAGTTATGGATAACGAGCGTTTAATTCGGATTCTCACGAAGAAACTGCGGGGCAAGTACAATTTACCGCACTGGCCCTTGCGGTTGGATGTCGAAAACGCAGTCAACGAAGCGTTACAGCAAACGGACGAACTGGATAATCTCCTGATCCAGTTGCGTAACCGGGCCGTGAGATTCAGTTGCCGCAAACAGGACGGGACACTCCGGGAGGCTTTCGGGACACTGAAGCCCTGCTTGCTGGAAGAGTACCGGGCCGGAAGTAAATCCCGCAGCCGTTCGACAAACGACTGTGTGCATTATTTCGACCTTGAGCGGAATGCCTGGCGTTGCTTCTGCCCTGAGAATTTCATCACAATTCACGAGCTTCCGTAACTTGTTGCCCCGGAGTAGAAACTCCGGGGGGGGTCTGTTCCGTTCACCTGCAAGGGGAAAGTTTGTGATTCATCACAAAGAATTCCTTTGCCGGTTGGGCAGCCGGTCGCCCGGCAGACTTCGCCTGCCGTTCGCGGCGACCCGGCCGCAGCCCCCTGAACTCGCGCGGCCGGGCGACCATGCCGCCCGTCACGCTCGCGTCCGCCGTCGCTCGACAAGCGAACTCGGCGGCCGGGGGGAGCGGTACTCTCACTCACAACACGACGCAAAGGTAGCCGACATCGCGGCGACAGCGGCAAGGATCGCCCGTCCTGTTCAGGCCGGCCGCCCGTGGGCCCGGTGCGGAAATATTGATCCGCGCGTTGCGCCCTCCGGCCGAGCCGTCGGTAAATATTTCCTTGCGTGTCCTTGCCTTCGGGCAGTCGCCGTGATCGGCTGGGGCCGCATCGCTGTTCCGAGTGTTTCGGCAGTGTAGAACTCCGGCGCAGGAGGATAAAGTCTGCAAAAAGCTATGTCTACATCAGATTTAATTATGTCGATTCTCGCTGAAAAACCGTTGAATCTCATGAGTTGGAATGTGACCTGCGGTGCTGGTGGCACCCTTGCTGGTCGGAAGGCTTTTATACTCAAGGTCAGTGGGTTCAAACATCAGGGAGCCGTTGTGATTTTCCCCAATTCTTTGGATGGTTATTTCGACATTGAACTTATCGATGAGAGTGGTGAAGTTGTCGAATCGGTCGAATATATTTCTGCCTGCAAATTGTCAGAAATAATCGACCAGCTGGTTGAAGTGACGGAAAACTATTCCGATGACATCGTACGTTGGTTGCGTAAATGTACGCCTAACGAAAATCAGATTCAAAAAATTGGACGTATGGCAAAAGTGTGTCCGGAAGTGGCCGCCGAGATCAAGTTGAAGACATTATTTTCCAAAAGGTAATGTAGAGGGCCGGTTCGCCGGCTCTCTTTTTTTGCTCGTAATTTCATACCATGCCCCGCAGGCGGGGCATTGGTCGCTCCTAAAACGAACGACTTGCAACGCCCTGCAAGTCGTTCGTTTCTCCACGTCGCGGCAGAGCACCCCTCGCGTTGCGAGGGAGAGCGGTATTTTCTCTCTGGGTCTGACCGGGCTGTGGTTTCGCACTCCGGCTGAATTCAAGATTTCTGCGACCTGACGGGTCTCATCCCTTACACGTTGCCTTCAGACCATTCTGATACAAAGTACGAACACTGCATTTTGCCGGGCAATGAACCCGCGAAATATTTTCTTAGGAGTCCTTTCGGGAACTATGTTTATGATGAAAAAATTTACCCCGGCAGGCCGGGGCACGCTGAAGAAATTTTTTCAAAAATATTTCCCGGAACCCTTGCGCCGGTTTAGCGGTAGAGAGCGACCGCCTATGCCCATTCCAGAGGAACGGGCGGCCGCTCCATTTTTATTTCAAAATGTCAGTGTTCGATACGAGTATCAGAAAGGCTCTGAAGGCAACGTGTAAGGGGATGACCCCTCGTTCTTTGAAATCTTGAAAACATCCGTCGGCTGGGAAACCACAGCCCGGTAAACCTTCGAGAAAATGATATGTTTGATTGAAAGGATAAAGGGCGTGACGAGGATGTTAGCGAGATTTCAGCAATAAAGTTCTTTGACGTATTAACCAGCTCCGCTCGATGTGATCGGCGGATGGCGGGGAGCGAAGCCCCAGCGGAGCACACTATTTAACCTTTTAAAATTTTACAATTATGAAAACTTATTTAGCAACAGTCTGTCTTACGAAAACCTACACCGACAAGATGTGTAACCAAGTGTTATTACAAAAGGAGTTCCCCGACGAGAAAGCCGCCCATGCTTGGCTGAATAAAGCGCTTGAGCGCTACAATTATGTCGCAGGGATCAAAGGCTTGTGTTATGTGTCTTGGTTTTCGCTGGATGACGAGAACGGCACCCAGCTCCTATATTTCGATTATTTCGCTTCCGACGCACCACACGAGATACAGGCGCGCGTAACGCTCACGAAAAAATACCCGGCGCAAAATAAAACGATCGTCTTGACTGAGAAGTGTGAGTGCTACAACCATGCGATAATATGGGTTGATTGGGTTTATCTGAAATTTGAAAGCAGCGATAATGCGGCTTTCACAAATTATCAATTGATAGACAAAACGACCGGAATTGTCATTAATAACTAAAATATTTTATGTAAATTAGAGGTGCAGTGCCTCGCAGAACCTCACGATGTATAGGTCAATCGTTCAAATTTCTATGAAGAGAATCACGATTACCGGTAATCTCGGTAAGGATGCCGAATGCCGCGAGGGGCAGGGCGGTCACAAATTCGTATCGTTCAGCGTGGCGTATGCAGAACGGGATACGGATGCCAAAGACGAACAGGGCAACCCGATCAAGGAAGCCCAGTGGGCGGATTGCGAAATCTATGTCAAGCCGGAGAACTCAGCCGAGGGAATCGTCAATCTGCTGAAGAAAGGCCGTTTTATCTACGTGGAAGCCTATGATAAGGTCGAAGCGTGGCTGGATAAAGAGAACAAGCCCCGTGCCCGTGTGATTTATCGGGTCACGAATTTTCAGGTCTGACCTTACGAACATCGACGGCCATTGCGCCGTCGATGTTTTCAAAGTCTATCTATTTCGGTGAAAAATTTGCTATATTTGCACCTATGAGAAAGGAATTGGGTAAATGGTTCATGGATATTGCCAAATATCTTCTAACGGCAGTTGTCGTTGGGGCCTTAATTAGTGATATAGAGAATTCGCGATGGCTTGTTTATGTCGGAGGGATCGGGGCGACATTGAGTTGCTTGTTTATTGGCTTGGGGTTACTTCGGCAGAAAGAAACAAATAAAACACAGGAGGAATAAGTATGGCGGCATTTTGGATTTTTATTTTTATTATTGCTTTTGCAGTGGCAATATTAATTTGGAGCAAGACAGATAAGGGAAAGAAATGGCTCTTGTAATTTCTTCCCTTCACCCATCAACATCGCGGCCCGGCTGGTTCTAACCAGCCGGGCCGCTTGTTTTTCGCGCCGCGCCTTGGGGCGCGGTTCTCACGGAGTTTGCGGATGCTGATATTATTATACGGGGAATAATATTCGGGTGGAAGCGGAACCGGCCATAGCCGACTGCCGGATCCCCGGCTATGTCGCCGCGCGGATCTGTGATCCCCATGCGCGGCCATGCGCCCCCTGAACTCGCGCCTCCGGGCGACGATGCCGCTCGGCCCGCTCGCGTCCGCCGTCGCTCGACAAGCGAAATCGGCGTCCGGGGGAGAGCGGTCGCCTCACTCACAACACGACGCAAAGTTAGCCGAAGTCACGTCGACAGCGGCAAGGATCGGCCTCGGCATGATGCCTCGGCCGCCCGCGTGCACGCTGCGGAAATATTGATCCGCGCGCAGCGCCCTCCGGCTGCGCCGTCGGTAAATATTTCCTTGCGTGTTCTTGCCTATGGTGCAGTCTCCGTGACCGGCTGATCGCCGCATCGCTGTTCCGAGCGTTTCGGCAGCGTAGAACTCCGGCGCAGGAGGATAAAGTCTGCATTAAAGTCATGGAAGAAATGGCACAGTACATCACGTCGATTTTGAAATCCGCTCCTCAGATCATCATGTCTTGGGGATACCATCAGCCTTCCGTCTATAAAGAGGACGGCATGGAGGGGTTGCGTTTCCGGGTGCAAGGTTTCAAGCATACAGGATATGTCGCCGTGCTGTATAATCCGGGCTCCGACTATTTCGAGGTCGAGCTGCAGGACGACATGGGGCATGCCAAAACCCGTGTCGAAGATGTTTGCTTTACAGAACTTGTCGATAAAATCGACGAATTGGTCGAGCGCACCGACAACTATGATGCAGACATCGAGGTCTGGAAGAATACACCTGAATCCGATCCGGATAAACAGGCAGCCAAGGATCTCGGTAAACTGGTTTGCGAGCTTCAGGAGCTCGGTATTGGCGGGGACATTATTATCATCGACTGATCGAGGTGGGGAATTTTCCCCACTTTTTTTGTTCGTGTCTTATTCTTTGTGATTCATCACAAAGAGTCCCTACGCCGCTATGGCAGCCGGCCGCCCGGCAGCCTTCGCCTGCCGTCGGGGCGACCCGGCCGCAGCCCCCTGAACTCGCGCGGCCGGGCGACGATGCCGCCCGGCCCGCTCGCGTCCGCCGTCGCTCGACAAGCGAACTCGGCGGCCGGGGGAGAGCGGTCGCCTCACTCACAACACGACGCAAAGTTAGCCGAAGTCGCGGCGACAGCGGCAAGGATCGGCCTCGGCATCATGCCGAGGCCGCCCGCGTGCACGCTGCGGAAATATTGATCCGCGCGCAGCGCCCTCCGGCTGCGCCGTCGGTAAATATTTCCTTGCGTGTCCTTGCCTATGGTGCAGTCTCCGCGACCGGCTGGTAGCCGCATCGCTGTTCCGAGTGTTTCGGCAGTGTAAAGCTCCGGCGCAGGAGTATAAAGTCTGCAACAAATCAATGGGACATTCACAGGTTCTCGAAAAGGTCTCGACGCACATCGCCGAGCTGCTGGTCTTGAAAATCGAATCCATGACTCAAACGTGGCAAAAGCCGTGGTTCTACGGCCAGGGCCTCCTTCCCTGCAACATCACGGGTAAGAGGTATGCCGGCACGAACCTTTTGACGCTGCTCATGCTTACGGAAGTCAAGGGTTACCGGACTCCGGTATTCCTGACCTTTCGTCAGGCCAAAGAACGCGGCCTGACGGTCAGGAAGGGCTCCAAACAGTTCCCGGTGGTATTCTGGAAACCTTTTTACCAGGCGAATAATCCGACCGACGGTCAGCGCCGGTATCTTACGGTCGAGGAATACAACGCCTTGCCCGAAAGCGCCCGCGCCGAGTATGTACTGCGCTTCAGTTTACGCTATTATCCGGTTCTGAACCTCGATCAGACGGATTTCGAGGAGCGCTTCCCGGAACAGTGGCAGAAGCTCCTGGAGCGTCAGTCGATGACGCCACGTCCGTCGGGGAGCGTGCACCCCGTACTTGAGCGGCTGCTTGCCGCGCAGTCGTGGGTCTGCCCGATTCTCCAGAAGTCGGGAGATGCAGCCTTCTACTCTCCCTGTGACGATAGGATCGTCCTGCCGCGCCAAGAGCAGTTTCACGACCTGGAAGCCTTCTACTCGACCATGCTGCACGAAATGAGCCACTCGACCGGCTCGGCGGGCCGTCTCGACCGCCATTTGGGCGAGCCGTCGACGGCGGCTTACGGCCGCGAGGAGTTGGTCGCAGAGTTCTCGGCGGCCCTGGTCGGCCTCGGCCTGGGCGTGTCGAGCGGCATCCGGGCCGAGAACGTAGCTTACCTGAAGGCTTGGCTGAGGGAGCTGCGCGAGAAACCGGTCTTTATCTTCTCGGTATTGAGCGACGTGCAGCAGGTCGTTCGCTTCTTCGAAGAAGAGCTGTGCATGAGGCTTTTCGACACGGCTCCGGCCGAGAATGGGGCATAGGGGCTTCGGCCCCTTTTGTCGCGGGCTTTCTTTCGGCGCCGGCGTTCGCCGGCGCCTTGATCGCTCCTAAAAAGCACGACTTGCAGGGCGTTGCAAGTCGCGCTTTTCTCCACGTCGCGGCAGTGCACCCCTCGCGTTGCGAGGGAGAGCGGTATTTTCTCTCTGGGTCTGACCGGGCTGCGTTTTTACCCGGCCTCTGTCAGAATTCAAGTTTTCTGCGACCTGAAGGGTCACCCCATACGCGTTGCCTTCAGGCCATTCTGATACAAAGTAGTGACCCTGCATTTTGCCGGGCAATGAACCCGGGAAATATTTTCTTAGAAGTCCCTTCGGGAACTATGTTTATGATGAAAAAATTTACCCCGGCAGGCCGGGGCACTCTGAAGAAATTTTTTCAAAAATATTTCCCGGAACCCTTGCGCCGGTTCAGCGGTAGAGAGCGGCCGCCTATGCCCATTCCAGAGGAGCGGGCGGCCGCTCCATGTTCATTACAAAATGTCAGCGTCCCATACGAGTATCAGAAAGGCTCTGAAGGCAACGTGTAAGGGGATGACCCTCGTTCTTTGAAATCTTGAAAACATCCGTCGGCAGGGAAATCACAGCCCGGCAAACCTTCGAGAAAATGATAGTTCGATAGAAAGGATAAAGGGCGTGACGAGGATGTTAGCGAGTTTTCGACAACAAGTTCTTTGACGTATTAACCAGCTCCGCTCGATGTGGTCGGCGGATGGCGGGGAGCGAAGCCCCAGCGGAGCGCAAATACAAACATTTTAAAATTTTAATGCTATGGAAATATCACTGGATGATTATTTAGGGCAACGAGGGCTGAGGTCTCCGATAAGTGGGTACATGGATGACAAATGGCGAAACATGCGCTTAACGGCTCGGGGGCAAAAAAGATTCGAGAAAGAGGCGGAGGCTGCAATTATTGAATACAGCAAGCTACGCAAAGCCGCCATAGACGAATATAACAATTTGGTGAAATCGGGCGAGATAATCCCGCCGCATGAAACGAAATTGGAAGCCCTCTTGAGTGTGGCCAGAGGACACCCGGATAACGAAGGAACACAAGCAGCCCGTAGGTTGCTGAAAAAAAGATATGGTATAATATCCTGGTAATATGCCGCATAATTCAAATTCTTAAAAAATTACAGCTATGAAAAACGATTCTAACAATGCAGCAAAACAAATGATTGCCCGGTATCCTGACCTGAAACCGTACCCGAAGAGTGCCGCGGAGAATCTGCGCCGCGAATTGCGGGCCGTATTTCCGCAAATTACATTCTCGGTTCGTTATAAATCTTTTTCCGGAGGTGATGAGATAACAGTATCATATGAAGACGGGCCAAAGGTTGAAGAGGTCGAGGCGATCGCTAATAAATACGCCTATGATTCGAGTCAATGCGATGCTATGACCGATTATTACGATTACCGTCCAACGGAATTCACCCGAATTTTTGGCGGTGCAAAGTTTGTGCTGATTCGCCGAGATATGAGCGATCGTGTACGTGCCGATCTGTGTTGCAAAGCGGTAGAGATCGCTCCGGATCTGGCCGACGGTAGAAACGTACGGCGCGAAGAGCTTTTTAGTCCTGGCGAAATGTGTGCCAGTGTCGAATTATTTGAGGCTACTCGCGGGTTGTGCTGGGTTTCAGCCGATTCGATAGCCCGTAATTTATTCAACAAAATGAGTTTTGCGTAGGTAAGGCAGAGATTATTTTACGATTCGAAAACCGGAGCGGGCGACGTCCCGCTCCCTAAATCAAAGGATTATGGCACAGGTAGCATTATTAACGAAAGGCATCGTTTACGACACGTCCAGACAGGTCGTGACGTTGCACCAGGTGGTCGAACGCTTCATGCTTGGGGACTCTCTTTGTGAGAAGTGCATCGTCACCGAAATCATGTTCGACGAGCATGCCGGCTATACCTACACGCTGATCGGGCTCAAGTCGCTCCGGAACTTCCGCACGCGTTTCATCTTCGATGAACACGAGTCGGCCAGCGGATTCTTCGCGGATCTCGCTTACCCGACCTTCTTGGCGGCCGAACAGGTCGAAGAGGTCATTTCCCGTGCGGCGGCCGCCGAGAAGCAGCGCCGCGAGGAAGCAGCTATCGCCCAGCGGCGTCTGCATCGCGGGGCTCTTGTCGTAGACTATTCAGCGAAGGCCCTGGCCATCTTTACCGACGAACCTTCCGATGTGTCGGTTCTGGAGCGTATCAAGGCCAAGCGCAACTCCAGTCTGACTTATCAGGGCCGCAAGGTCGCCGGCTGGATCTTCCCGAAATACCGTCAGGCCCAACTGGCGGCCGTCATGTCGTTGTAATTAAATTCTGCAAATTATGAAAGTAGGTACGAAAAGCCTCCTGTTCGGAGCACATAACATCTTTATCCATCCTTTTCTGGTTTTCATCGCTTGGGGGCGGTTGTACGGATTCCCGGCTGATCCCCGGCTCTGGGTTGCGTTTATCGTCCATGACTGGGGCTATCTGGGCAAGCCGAACATGGACGGCCCGGAAGGCGAAACGCATGTCGAGCTGGGGGCCCGGATCATGCGGATCTTCGGCCGACGCTGGGAAGAGTTCACGCGGCATCATTCCCGGTTCCACTCCCGACGGGACGATGCTCGGCCCTCGCGGTTGTGCTATGCCGACAAGCTCGCCCTGTGTTGCGAATGGGAGTGGTTCTACCTGTTTCGGACGCGGATCACGGGTGAGCTCAAGGAGTACATGGCGCTTTCGGCCAACGGCAAGTATAGCTGTAAGGAGTATATGAACCGCTCGATCGAGACGCCGCAGTCGTGGTATAGGGCGGTCAAGAGTTTCACCTTGCGCTACGTCGCACAAAACTACCGGTATGGACATCGTTAAGACCATCACGACGAAGATCCGGCGGCATAACTTCACGTTCCGCGAAGGCCGCCGGATCTACTACGGCCTGCAAATGGATACGACCCGTCTGGTCTGGGCTCGGAACCTCTGCGAAGGCTGGCAGATCGACATCGACGGGCGGCGGATCACCGTCGATTGCGTCCTTCGGGAAATCACGATCGGCAATGGCGAAATCATCAACTACTGACACCTTGCGGCGTACAGGTCAGCCGCTATTTTTTACTATGCGAACGATTGTTATAACACACGACGGATTTTGGTATACGATCGAAGATTGGAATTTTGCCCGATGGAAATTGTATGAGAGTACGCAAGGCCGTTATTATTGCGACATGCATGGAATTAAAGTCACCTTTGAAAGTGTGGAGCATTTTCTGGAACTCATGTATGGCCATAGCCGGGTCGGGGAGTTTGTCAACTATGAAATCAAAATCAAGGAGTCCGGACGGTAACGATTTTTGTTTTTCTTCCCTTCACTATTCAACACGGCAGCCCGGCCATCACGGCCGGGCTGCCGATTTCTCCTGTTTAAAAAAAGCTATCCCAATGAATTCAAACGATAAAATCCGACTTTTGTACATCGACCTTTTCTGCGGTGCGGGCGGCACCTCGACCGGGGTACACCTTGCGCGGCACGGCGGAGATCCTTGCGCCAAGGTGATCGCCTGCGTGAACCACGACGCCAACGCCATCGCTTCGCACGCTGCCAACCACCCCGATGCGCTGCACTACACGGAGGACATCCGTACGCTGGAGCTGTCGCCGCTGTTCGAACACCTCGCGCGGATGCGCCGCCAGTACCCGGATGCCTTCGTCGTCCTCTGGGCCTCGCTGGAGTGTACGAACTTCTCGCGGGCCAAAGGCGGCCTTCCGCGCGACGCCGACAGCCGCACGCTGGCCGAACACCTGTTCCGCTACATCGAGGCGCTGAACCCCGACTACATCCAAATCGAGAACGTGGAGGAGTTTATGTCGTGGGGCGATCTGGACGAGAGGGGCAAGCCCGTCAGCAGGGATGCCGGGCGACTGTACCGGAAATGGATCGACAACGTGCGGGGCTACGGGTACGACTTCGGCCACCGCATCCTGAACGCCGCCGACTTCGGGGCGTACACTTCCCGCCGGCGGTTCTTCGGGATCTTCGCCCGCCGCGGCCTTCCGATCGTCTTTCCGAAACCGACTCACACCAAGAACCCGGCACAGGGCGACCTGTTCGGCCAGCAGCTTCGCAAGTGGCGGCCAGTGCGGGAAGTCCTCGACCTTGAGGACGAGGGCGAGTCGATCTTCGACCGGAAGCGGTCGCTCGTGGAGGCATCGCTTGCCCGCATCCACGCGGGGCTGGTGAAGTTCGTCGCCGGCGGGCGCGAAGCGTTCCTCGTCAAATACAACTCGATGAACCAGTCCGGGAAGTATGTCGCACCCGGCATCGACGAACCGTGCCCGACCGTGGCGACGCAGAACCGTCTCGGCGTAGCCAAGGTGTACTACCTCTGCAAGCACTTCGGCGGATCTCCGGAGGGGAAATGCACAGCCGTCGATGCGCCCGCGGGCGCGATCACCTGCCGCGATCACCACGCCTTCGTCTCGGCCTACTACGGCAACGGGTTCAACTCGTCGATCGAGCGGCCGTCACCGACGGTTACGACAAAGGATCGCTTTCAGTTGGTGCGTCCGTTCTTCGCCAACTACTATTCCGGCGGCGGCCAGACGTCAGGAACGGATGGCCCGGCTCCGGCCGTCATGACGAACCCGAAGCAGCGGCTCGTCACGCCGTGGATCATGAACACCAACTTCAGCAACGTCGGCAGTTCGCTCGATGCTCCGGCCCAGACCGTGACTGCCAACCGCAAATGGCAATACCTGATGAACCCGCAGTTCGCCTCGGCGGGTACCGCTACCGATCGGCCGTGTTTCACGCTGATCGCCCGCATGGATAAGCGGCCTCCGCGGCTGGTGACGGCCGTAGCGGACGGCAAGGAGCTGCCCTCGTTCATCAGGCTGGAGGACGAAACGTTGGTTTACGAGATTTACCCGGAAGATACGCCGATGCTGGTGCGGATAAAGGAATTCATGGCGCTGTACGGACTGGTGGACATCCGGATGCGGATGCTGCGCATCCCGGAGCTGATGCGGATCATGGGCTTCCCGGAGAACTACGTACTGATCGGCACGCAGGAAGAGCAGAAAAAATTTATCGGCAACGCCGTCGAAGTGAACATGGCGCGGGTTCTCTGCGAGGCGCTGGTGGCGAAACTTTACGAGTTGAACATCGTGCCGCAGCGGTTTGCGGCGTAAAATTTGTTTTCTTCCCTTCACATATCAACATCCCGGCCGGAGCCTCATGGCCCGGCCGGGATTTATTAAGAGGGGTGTTGTTTTTGTCGGTATATCTGAGCCGACAGGTGGCCGGGTTGGATCGTTATAGACTGCGCGGCCATCGCGTCGGGTCAGGTATGCCCGACGACTCGCTACGCTCGCATGCGCGATGGTCGCTTAGAGCGGTTTTGCTCGACATTATGCCCCGGCAGCTTGCGCATGCCGGGGCATTTTTGTGTTGTCCGCATGCGTCTCCTTTTGGAACCGGGCCAAAAGGAGCAAAAGCCCGCCCGCTTTCTTTGCCTACGGGAGCCAAAGAAAGCGGGGCAAAGAAATCTCCGGGTCGCCCTCGGCGCAGCACGGCCACAATGCGGCCGTGCTGCGCCGGGACGTGCCCCTACCTGCGCCGATCGGCGCAGAGAGCGGAAGCCTCCGGCTGCGGGCACGAACCCGATGACTTCGTGCCCTTCGAAGCGCGACCCGCTCGTCGCGCCTCTCCTTTCGAGCTCCGTGGAAGGGCTCAAAAGGTTCGGTTCACTCCTCGCTACCCCCTTCCGTCCCCCGCAGGGGAGACCTCCTTTTATCCTGCCAGCGCGATAAAAGGAGCAAAAGTGTACTGCACCCCAAAAGTTGGACACTTTTGGGGTGTTTTTTATGAAATATAATTATGAGATTCGTTTAAAGGCCGTAAAACTGGTACTCGAAGGCGGACTTTCGGTTAGGGAAGCCGGATGTCACTTGGGCTGTGGCCGCTCGCAAGTTCACTTGTGGGTAACATTATTCGAGCGCCATGGCCTTGCCGGCCTTAAGCTGCGCCACGGTAGCTACAGTGCAGAATTTAAGTTGTCAGTTTTGAAGCATATGCACCAAAATCATCTATCTTTGCTGGAGACAGCAGTGCATTTCGGCATTCCGGGCCCTTTTGTTATTCGTCAATGGGAGCGGCTCTATCAAAACCAAGGTGCTGAAGGCCTGCGGCGTAAACCGCAAAGAAGGAGGCCGGCCATGAGTAAATCGAAGACTAAAAAAGTCAAACTCAAAACGACTCCGCACGAAGAGTTGCTTAAGGAACTGGAGTATCTTCGTGCCGAGAATGCTTACTTAAAAAAATTGCAGGCCTTAGTCGAGGAGCGCATTGTCCGCGAGAGCGGGAAAGAGCCCAAGCCATCGAAGGACTAAGGCCGCAGTGCCGGCTTTCAGTATTGCTCAAAGCCGCAGGGATGGCGCGAAGCACATTTTATTATCACTTCAGAAAATCAAAACAACCCGATAAATATGCTCGCGAAAAAGAGAGTATTATAAGGTTATATCACGAACATAAGGGGCGTTATGGTTATCGGCGCATTACCGTTGAAATGAATAAGATCGGATATGCGATAAATCACAAAACCGTACTTAAGCTGATGAATATTTGCGGGATAAAAAGTCAGGTCAGGCTCCGTAAATACTGTTCATACAAAGGACAGATCGGACGGATAGCGCCCAATCTTCTGCAACGCGACTTTGCAGCCGAAAAACCGAATCAGAAGTGGGTTACTGACCTTACGGAATTTTCGGTTTGCGGCGTAAAGTTATATCTATCGCCGATTATGGACTTATATAACCGGGAGATTATTAGCTATAAAATAGCTGAACGCCCTAACTTTATGCAGATCATGAAGATGCTGGACGATGCGTTTGCCAGAATACCGGATTCTCCGGGTATTGTCTTGCATTCCGACCAGGGCTGGCAGTATCAGATGAAGCAGTATCAGCTCCGTTTAAGACAGAAAGGTATTACACAGAGCATGTCGCGCAAGGGTAACTGTCTGGATAACGCTGCTATGGAAAGTTTCTTTGGATTATTGAAGTCCGAATTATTATATTTGCAAAAATTCTCATCCATAGACCATTTCCGAAAAGAATTGGAAGAATATATCGACTACTACAATAACAAGCGGATAAAGAAATACTTAAACAACATGAGCCCGGTACAATACCGAACTCATGCCATCTAAACAAATACTAATCCGTCCAATATTTGGGGTGCACTTCAAACCGCGTCCGCTTTCTTTGTCTTGAAGACACAAAGAAACCGGAACCCAAGAAAAGTCACTCACCCCGTTTCTTGGGCAGGTAGCGGCAATGCCCGCTACGTGCCCAAGTCCTCGGCGCAAAGCCGGCGCGGCCTTCCGGCCCAAGGCTTCGCCGCGTGTCTGCGGACGCAGCCGAGGCGTGTTTCGCAACCCGGATTCGGTGAATAGCTTCGGTTTTATCTTTCTTCCCTTCACTATTCAACACCCCGCCTCGGCGGGGCGGGCACCGGAAAACTCCGCTTTGCGGAGATTTTCGGTGCCGCGATTTGCGCCTTCGACAAGCTCGGCGCAAATTATAGGTATTTGTCTGTACGCCGCCATGCGCTCCGCCGGAGCCTCGCTTTGGCGGCTGACAAAGCCCCCCTTTCTCCCCCGAATGGGGGATTCCTTCTTTCGTGAAGAAAGAAGCAAAGGGCGGACAAAATCGACGGGGGCCGATTTTGTCCGCGGGCGGCTATTTGCCGCCCACCCGGCTACGCCGGAGATCGGTAAAAAAATGTTACCGGCATCTAAAATTCCGGGCGGTTATTCCCGCCCGATGCCCCGGCTCTGCCGGGGCGAATTTTACGGACAACGGGCTTCGGAAAATTCTGGAAATTTTCCATAGCCCGGTGCCCGCCCGATGCCTTACGGACATCCGGATTTCAACGGACGAAGGCGCGATTACGCAAGCGCAATCTGACCCGAAGAGGGGCATTACGCCTTGCCCCTCTTCGGGTCGCCTTTACGTCCGCCGAATTCCGGCTGATCCTGTAACATTTTTCTGTGAACAAGCGGGAATCACGCTGAAGCGTGATTCTGTTTTTATGATTTTATTGCTAATGTGTTGATATGTAGTTGTTTATGTGGGATGGCCGGATGCAATTTTTCCTCGATTTTGTTGCATATTACGTTACATGTTTGTTGTAATGTATTGATTTGTAGAAAAATAATTGTTGCAAGTAACGTAACTGAGCCTTTTCGTTTGTTGTCTGATGGAAGAATCATTTCGCTTTGTAAAAACATTGTAAATTATTAGAATACAATTAAATAAAATATATTTATGTTATGAGCGTAATATACAAAATACACAATAAAAACATAAAAATACTTTAAATAACTAAATAACAATTATATTTGCGGTGTGAAATAAAGTGTGTTTTTTCGCTTGTTTTGGGCGATTTAATCAAATATCTCATAAAAAATGGCAAAAAAGGTTACGGGGAAACAGAGCCTTTCTGCGGTACGATTAACACAAGAAGCTAAGGAAAAGTTATGTGTTATTGCCGAGCGAAAATGTACGACTTTGGGGATTGCTGCCTCACGAATTATTCTGCATTATGCGACGAATAATTTGGATTATGAGGTCTCGGCAGGTGACGCCCTGAAAGCTATTCTCCAAAACCAAGTCGGCCATCAGGTCACGCTTGTGAAAGTTGCGGGTTCGGTATCGCGGACAGAAGATTTTATCAAGTCCCTGCTGCGTCGTGATGATCGTCCAGTGCTTTCGGAATATGCTGAGCCCGGTGCTCCGGATCTCGATGATGATTCAGCCGTCCAAACAGAGGATAGCCGACTCTCGGAAGCGCTGTCGCTTTTGGAAAAATTCTTCACAACTGCGACCGACGCCTTTGATTTCCGGGGCAACCCGATTATGCAAATCCGTCTGTCGAAAGAGGATTATGTGCGTTACAAGAGCCAATACGAAAAATTATGTATATCACAGACTATGTAGATAACACCAAATACGGTCAGAGTTCTGTGATGGATTTTGCCGGGTATCTTGAGAAGGAAAGTCTTGTTCAGGAGCAGCTGGGGAACGCTACTTCCCGGCAGTTGTCTGCATATCTGGATAAACAAAACGATTCGGTTCGTGTCGAGGGTCGCGAATATTTTTTCAACGGGCGTGGCAGTACCTTCGATTGTGAAGATGTTACGAAGGCGATCGACGCCAATGTCAAAGGTCTGAAAAAGAAGGAGGCCCGTTATTATACCTTCTCGCTTTCTCCTTCCGGCGAGGAAATCGCGCATCTGCGCCGTACCATTGCCGACACGCGGCAAGCGCTCTCCGATGCCGGTGAAGTCGTCCCTGCGGATCTCGAAGATACTCTTATGCGCACCTATCTCAAGGAATATGCGGTGAAATGTATGGATGCCTATGCCCGCAATTTCGGACACCCTGAGGTTAAGGATAACAACGATCTGTTGTGGTTCGGCATGGTCGAGAAAGACCGCTACTGGAAAAAGAGCGATCCCGAAGTCCGCAAGAATATGCAAATTTATAAGGAGATCGAGAAACTGCGGCAGCGTATTACTGAGGATAACGAGAAGGAGATCACTCGTAAGATTGCAACGCTGGAGCGGAAACTTATCCGTGAAAACAAGGTTCGTCCGGGCGGGAGCCAGGAGATCCTTCATCCGATGATGGCCAAGACCGGCGATAACTGGCACGTGCATATCGCTGTCAGCCGGCGTGATATTACGAATTCCTTCAACCTGAGTCCCAATGCCAATGGCCGAGGCAGTAAGAAGCATGTCCTGAATGGTCGGAAAGTGAGGATAGGGTTTAACCGCGAAGCCTATAAAGTCGCGTGCGAGCGAATTTTCGATAAGACCTTTGTACATAGCCGGCTCATTACCGAAAGCTATGAGCAGTCCAAGCATCTGCGCAAACAGTCTTCCTATGCGTACGAACGGCAGCTTATGAAAGATCGCGCCGTCCGGCGGCAGGAGGCCCTGGAGTTCCGCCGGCTGAAAGTCGGCAGCTATGGGGAATACTATGAAAATTTGCTGCAATGCGAATCCCTCGATGCCCGGCAGTTGTACCAGATCAAGGGGCAGTTGGTACGGCAGATCAAAGCCCTGAGTCCGGATGCGAATGCCGATGAACTGATGGAGTGCGGCTTGCACGATCTCCAGCTGGAATTGGCCCGGCTGGACACCATGCAAGGCGTGGCAATGCCTGCCTGGGCGGAAGGCGTCGCTGCGAATGTCGGAGATAAAACGATTCAGTCCGCGGGATTCCAAGGATACAGTCCGATATATACGACCCATAAATTACTGAGGCGCGGTATCGTGATGCGTCGTGCCATCGACCGCCGGCGCGAAGTTTTCGATAAGTGGGTCGAGATATACTCCGACACATGGTGCCGTGAAAATTATCTTTTCGACAGTATCAAATTGCGTCGGGATACGGACTGCTTCCTTGTAAAAACGGAATTTTTGGAGGAGAGGCTCGGGCGGTCGGTAATCCTGGACAACGCCTGTCGTTACATGGCGGATCAGGAGCGGCGTTTAGTCGCGGATTTTATCCGGGAATATTGGGCTGAAAGGGAGCCGGAGCTCGTGAACCGTCAAGCCTTCGCGCTCTTCGGTAAAGACGCTGCCGGGATCCGGGATCTGCGCGGCTTCGAGGAGATGGCGCGTGAACGGTTGCTGCCGGAAGAAGCCCGGAAGAGGGTCTCGGAAGTTGCGCAACGCTGCGAGCGGCCGCAGGATTTCGCATCGCTGAAGAACCAGATCCTCGGACTGGAACCGGAGCGTGTAAAAACCCTGACCGCGAAACTGGATTCGTATGTCGCAGAGCGGGGACAGCCGGTGGTGCGCTTGCAGGAGATTCTCGCGGATAGGGGACTGACCGTCCATGCGAAAGAGGAAACCCTATTACGCTTGGCCCTGGAGGATAAAGAACTGGATAAGGCGATCCGCGATCTGCGCCGGGGTGTCGTAAACATATTGGAAGAGGAACACCCCGACATGAAATACGGCGCTCTGCGCAAAGAACTGGGGGAAATATTCGAAGGGCTGGAGAAAGTCCAGATCGAGCGTCAGGCAGAGTTGGCGAAGGCGATAGAGGGATTTCTCGCGTCGGAACTTCCCGATTATCATGTCGTGGTCGAAAAACAGAGCCAGTTGGAGCAGTTGTTACGCGAACTGACCCCCGATCAGGATAAATATGCCGAGCGGCTGCTCGACGCGAATAACGAGTTGATGCGGCAGTTGTCGCCTCATTCTGAAAGGCTGTTCGAGCGATATGGGATGCAGCAGTTCGGCCCGGACGTCCGATTGAAAAACGAGTACGAATTCGCAGCCTACGTGGATAAGGCGTTTTCTGCGGAGCAGGCGCAATACTATAAAAAGGTTTTGCAGGAGAAGATCTATCCCCTGATCGAAGAGAAGCGCCGGGAGCTGATCCAGGAGTATGTCTCGACGAAGATTCCCTCGAAGGAACTCGCAAAGGTACGTAATCAGCAAAACTATATCAACCGTTACATCAATAAGCGGTTTTCTCCTGCTGTGGCTAAGACCTACAAGGAAGAGGTGCAGCGCAGGGTTGCGGCAGCCTGTAAACGTTCCGTACTCCCGACCCCGGAATATAAGATTTTCGGACATGCTGCGCGTCACAAAGTTGCGGTACAAGCGATGGCGAAAGCCAATCTGGTGAAGGTCATACCCCTGACGCCGCAGCAGGTGTTGCTGAAAGGCGCTTTCAAACTTTTGAATGTACTCACGAAAGGATATTGAGTTGTAAACCGACGGAACACGGATTTAAATATTTGATACAGATGAATGGATATGAATTTACATGGCTTTCTGCCATGAAGCTGCTGGGCGGGATCTTGCTGGCGGTCGTATGGTATATGATGCGTAAGCAGGCGATGCTGGATAAGAAGTACCGGGAAGAAAACGAGAAGGCCGGACAAGCTCATGGTTCCGAGCCTGTGCCGAGGCTTGTGGAGCGTTCGAATATCATTATCGCTGTCGCTGCCATGTTGTTGATAATTATAGTATTGATCCTTGGAAATCAATCGACGTTATGAACCTGCTCGAATATTTGGCGATAGCGGCAGCCCTGCTTCCGGTACTTTATATCTGGTGCAAGCCGCTGGGTGTCTGTGCTATACTTTTGGCGTTCATGGTTCCCGGCTATATCTACGTCTGGGCCGGGCTGGAGATCGTGACTTACCTTTGGTCGTGGGCGCTGCCCCTTGCCGCAGGGCTTATTGTGTTGATACCGACGTATCGGTGGGTGTATATTCGCGTTTCCCGGTGCGTTAACGGGTGGTCGAAACTGACAATGGAGGTCGAGGACAGCCGGGGCCATGTGCACTAAATCAAGCGTATCGACGACCAGACCTACATCAACGGGGGATCGGGTAGCGGAAAAACGGAGAGCTGCAACATGGCGTTTGTGCGGCATGCCGTCAGGTTCAGGATGTCCATGCTGCTGCACGACCTGAAGAAATACGAGCTTACGCAGGCAGTCTATCCGCTCTTTGCGGAGGCCGGGATTCCCTACCATGTATTCGCGTTGTTCGACTATGAGCGCTGTGTGCGCATAAATCCGATCGACCCCATGTACATCGAAGACGAGCAGTCGCTTAAGTCGAGAATCGACTCTTTCCTGATAGCTGCGCAGGGCGGTGACGCGAGAGATTCGACATCGACGGGCGGCTTCTTCAAAAATACGGCAGCCTCGCTGCTTGAAAGCATAACGTGGTATCTGAAGCTCTACAAACCGGAGTGCTGCCACCTTCCTTTTCTGATGTCGATAATAAACGATCCGGATAACCTTCATTTGAAAGAAGGCAAAAAGGTGATCCCGTTCGGAAGGCTGAAGAAGATGTTGGGCCGCGATCCGCAGGTTTCCTCTATGGCGTCGGTGTTCTTCCAGGGGGCGGATAATCCTGAAACGACGAGTAATATCCTGCAAACAGTCATTCTGGCCCTCAATACGATCAATACGGATGCGGGGTTCTTCCTGCTGAGCGGCAATGACATCGACCTGCGGATCAACCGTCCGGGGAACTGCGAAGCGCTGGCTTTGGTCAATGAACCCAAGAATTCATCCTCGAACGCTCCGATCCTGGCCATGATCGCCGATGCGGGCCTGCTGATGATGGGCGATCAGGATAACGATTATGCGGTCGCGCTGCTGGATGAAGCCGCGGAGCTTCCCAGTCCCCGCGTCCAGAACTATATGGCGTATCTTCGGAGCCTTCATGTCTGTGTGGTGTACACGACTCAGGATTTGAGCCAGATTCAACGTACCCAAGGAGGCAAGGAGTTCAACCAGCGTACAGTCCTGTCGAACCTTGCGCACCAATTCTTCGGCCGCACCCGCACGGAGCAGACCGCGAAATATTACGAGGGGCTGATGCCCCGGATCGTGAAAACCGAGAAATCCTACTCTTCGTCCTCGAACGGAACGACGGTTACGAGCCGCGGCGTCAAGCAGCCCCGCTATATAGCCAGCGATTTCTACCTCTTGAAAAAAGGGGAGTTCGTGTACTTCTACGGGGATGTCAAACGCTTCCGCTTCAAACACATCAGCGGGAAGAAAGAACTACCACCGAAAATCCGCAGTATGGATCGTGCGGCGCTGCACGAAATTGCCGTCAGAATACGCCGGGAGGCGAATGAATTTATGCAATCATTTAATTAACAATAAATTATATAAGGTGTTATGAAAAAACTGTTTTTTACGATCGTAGCGACTATTTATGCGACCTCGCTGTTCGCGCAGCAGGCATCGCAATGGAGCCTTTCCTCTGTAAAAAGCGATGTGAAGACCCTCATTCCCGTATTATTTGGTTTGGGGGCACTCGTAGCGCTGGTCTACTGGATGGTAAACAACCTGATGGATAACGGGGAAAATTATAAGAAGATCCTCTCGAACGCTCTTTATGCCGTGATCGTCATTGCGATAATTACGGGTCTGATCTATGCCGGTATGAATGTTCTGTTGCGATAATGGAGTCCTATATCAACCGACGCTTACGCGACCGCGTAATGGTCGCAGGCATGCCTGCGGAGCGATTCATGGCATGTGTGGGTATTGCCTGCATACCGATCCTCATAGTCATTTTCAATCCGCTTTTTGTCCTGTTCTGGATTCCGTGGGGAGTTGTCGTTTTTTGGATATTCCGCAATATAGACCGCCTGTCCCGGAACCTGACTTATGGGAAACAGTTCCCCTCTCACTTAAAAAACCGTTGATATGCTCGTAGCTGTATTCATACTGTTCATAGGGATCGTCGGGCTGGTGCTTTATCTTGTCGTGCAGTCGTATTCACGCGCAAGGAGCGAGCAGTACGATGCCTCGTCCCTGGTCGAGGAGTACGCGAACAACAGGATGATAACGCAGCAGGGGGACGTCGTATTCTGTTACCGTCTTCTGTTACCGCCGGCCTATTCCTATACTGCGGAGGCATACGACCAGATCGTAGAGATCTGGCGCGTGGCATTGAAGGATCTGCCGCGGGGTACGATCATCATGCGCAGCGACCGTTATGACCGGTCGTACTTCGATGCGTCGTGTATGCCGGAGATGTCCTATATCCAGCGCGAGGAAAAGGCATATGCCCGGTCGCGCCTGAAAACCAACGGAACGTCGTACCTGTTCATCGTCTATACGGGTTTCCGAGAGACGCGCAATCCCAAATCACAGAACCCTTTTGTCACCCTTTCGCATAAGGAATTCAAGGAAGAGGATGGCGCCTATTCTCATTTCCTGAATACGCTGGATTCGATGTATTTGCAGTTGCAGGGATCGGGACTGCTGGATATTCGGCCTTTGTCCGAGCCGGAGATCCGGGAATATATGCACTACTATTTCAACGGTTATCAAAGCGATTTCCTGACGGATGTTTACGCTACGAAACGCTATGTCCGTGCCGGCGATAACTATGTCGGAGCTGTGAGCATCGAGCATGAACGCCAGTTCCCCGAAGTGCTGCGCACGCCCTATCCGGGCCGTGGGGTGAAAGTTCCGATCGGCACGCTCGAAGATTTGGGTATCGGCTTGCCTTTTCCGCACATCTGCAACCAGATCATTACGATTACCGGGCATGATACGGAGTATGCCATGATCGAGGCGACGTTGAAAATGCTGCGAAAAAACCGTGGTTTTTCGGACGATGCCGAGGATCAGCGCAATAGAATGGAAACGACCCGCCATAATATCGGTGACAACATGGAGGCGATGCTTGTCCGGGGGCATACGAATATCATCTACTGGGGCGAAAGCGAACAACAGGTCAAGGAATACCGGACGATCGTCACGAATTTCCTCAAGCAGCAGCGGCATTTCGAGCCTGTGGTGCCGACGGGTGTGGAATTGCGAAATGTCGTCTACTGCTCCAATCCTGCGACCGTGGCGTGCATGGACAGCGATGCCTATTATATCGCGGATATAACACAGGCTATCGCGTTGTTCCAGAATGTCGGGGGATACGAGTCGGATGCCGAGGGTGTGTTCTTCAGCGATCCTGTGGATCATATGCCGCTTCGCTATGATCTTTACGATGCGAATAAGAAGTATGCGGATTCGAGGAATATCGCCGTGGTCGGTATGACGGGAGGCGGTAAAACCGTGACCTTGGAGAAGGTCGTGGATGCCTACCACCATGATAAGACAGCCGAATACATCAATATCATTGTGGATTGCGGCGGCTCTTACGACAAGGCCGCGCGTTTGTACGATCCGGAAGAAGTGTTCACTTTCAGATATAGCCCCAGTGAGGCATTGGGACTCGATCCGTTCGCTTTCGGCTCTTCGTCCGAAGAGGAGCGGGTCGACGATATTTGCGAGACATTGTGGCTTATCATCAAGCCTGATGCGGTGCCGTCGGCCGAGGAGAGGGTCTCGCTGCGCAAAATCGTTATGATGTATTTGCACTTGCCTTTAGAGTCGTCGTGGCGCGGGTTCTATGCGTGGTTGAGCAATAATTACGCTGAAATTCTGGATGGATGCCAGATCCGGCCGGAGTATTTCAATATAAACCAGTTCATACATAACGGCAGCGAGTGGTGCTGTGGGGGTGTCTATGAGAATGTGCTGGCCCAAAGCGACAATCCTACGGCACGGCTCAAGGGTAAGCGGCTGCTGATCTTCGAATTGGAGAATATCAAGGCCAAGCCCCAGTTGCTGAGTATCGTAGTCCACCTGATCGGTATTGCGATCCGCACCCTTGTCTGGGAACAGCCCGGCAAACGAGGATTCATTATTTACGAGGAGTTCGCGGAGCTGATGCAGATGGACATGATTTTTTCGGCCGTGTTATATCAGATGCAGGCGATTCGCAAGAAGGACGGCTCGGCATGTATCGTTCTGCAGAACCTCGACCAGCTGGCCTTGAATGCCGGGGATCGCTACAAGAAAGAAGGCGGAGCTGCGGGTGCGCTGATGAAAAATATCGCCACGACGATATTTCTCGCCGGGGCAGATCCGACAGGCTTCGAGAAGTATGCCAAGCGGTTCTCGGAGCATGACCGCAACTGTGTCCTTGCCCTTGAGAACAACTATACGGATGATCCCAGATACTCGTCGTTCTACATTTTCCGCCAGAAGAAATCTACGATAATGACGCTTTGCGTCAGCCCGAGGACGTATCTGGCGTTCCAGACCGAAGGTAAGATATGCAATGAGTTGGGCAAGTTGTATGAAGAAACGCAGTCGATGGCCGCGGCGATCGAACTCTATGAGAAAGAACATTAATAATTTAATATTTACAGACTATGAAACGGATATTATTAGCAGGATTATTTATACTGGGATGGGGTGTCGCACAGGCTCAGGTGGCCGTCGTGGCTCCGAGCTTGGAGTTGCAGGAGGCGATGAACCATGCCGAGCAACTGCAACAGATGGTGCAGACCTATCAAACGATGGTCAACGTCAAAGACGGTATCAACAAGGGCATCGACGCGGTTGAAAAGGTGAATAATAAACTGGCCACGATCCGGGACGTGCAGGAGATAGCGACCCGGTCGGCCGCGTGCGTGGGGCGTATCAAGCAGGTCTATGAAATGATCGGCAACCTTCGGCTCGATGTGCAGTACACCACGAGTTTGGTTGATTTGTGCAACCAGGTGACGCGCGAATGTATCGACGTGACGGCTTACGGGGCCCAGGTCTTTTCGGACAGGTTTCTGGTGATGAGCGATGCGGAGCGCCTTGCCGAGACCCGTAAAGTCCTCGACGATCTCGACCGGCTGAACTCGCAGGTCAGCTATATCGACGTCCAGGCTAAAGCGATCAAGTACAACAGCGAAATGTTAAACACCTATTTCTGAGCGATATGGGCTTCGATTTTCTCACAGACCTATCCAACATGCAGGTTGAGATCCCGCCTGAAGTAAGTCGTCTTGCGGGGTTCTTCGTGCTGTTGCAGGGCGGTATGATCTATCTCCAGAAGAAGAATAATCCCGCGAAGGATATTTGGGAAGATCTCTCCTGGGTATTCCTGGGCGGATTGTTCGTGTATTTGTTTCCGGAGCTGATACGATTCATGGAGACATTGGTCAATGCCCTAATGCCTATCGAGCTCCATGCCGATAGCGCCATCGCGGAATTTATGAAGGAGTCGAATCTCGGCGACGGGTCTGTTCCGCCGCCTGATTCCTCCACGTCATTCGGGAATATACTTATGAATGCGTTTCTCAAGAGCGGGACAGGTCAGAATGCAGCGGGTTATCTAATCGCCCAGGGAGTCCTGAAACCTTTTGCCGACCTGGTGAATTACCTGTGCTTCCCGACGTTTCTGACGATACGTGCCGTAGGGCTGAAGGTTATCTACTGGAGCGCCCCGTTGATTTTGGTGCTGGGGGCCATGTCGCCTTTCCGGTCGCTTTGGAAGCAGTGGTTTATGATCTATATCGCCCTGCTGGCCTGCAGCCCCATGTTGTATGTCGCGGATTCCTTCTGCGAGGAATGTTTCAGAATTTACGCTTCGGACGCAAGTTCGCCCATCCTCGGCTTCTTTATGATCGCCATGGCCCGATTCAAAGCCTACCAAAGCGTCATGGAATTGAGTTATAAATTATTCAGAATGTAGCTATGATCCCTGAAAAAATACAGTCGTTTCGAAAAATACTGGAGCGTAACAACCTGATTACCGTCCTGTGCCTGCTACTGGTGCTGGTGTCGTTTATACTCAACTATCTCGAACGTCGGGAAACGCTCGGCAAGCAGCTGGAGTTCTCCTACTACGTGGCTACGGACGGAGAAGTTATTCCGGCACGGTATGCCCAGCGCAGGGATAATATCGAGATCGAGATTCGCCATCACCTGGCCATGTTCGTCGATGATTGGTATGCCTTGACGCAGGATACATGGGAGGCGAAGGCCGAAGCCGCCGGGTGGCTCGGCGGCAACAGTATCCGGGATATGTATATCGCGCGCAGGGAAGCCGGTTTTTTCAATCGCTTTATCCAGGGTAACATCCGCTATGAGGCCAAGATCGCGGAACTTCGGATCACGCCGAACGAGGATGGCACCTTTGCGTTCGAAATGGCGGTGGATCTTCATGAAAAGGGCACCGGCTACGCCCGGCTCTGGCGAGTGTTCGCCGACGGAAGTATCCGGGTGATCGAGCGCAGCTGGCCCAACAACCCGCACGGCCTGTGGATCGAGCCGTTTTTGGAACGGAAAATAATTCAAGTCAAGGAAGATGAACAAGCAGTTAATTAAAATCAGCGTGATAGTCATTGGAGCCTTGGTTCTGCTGGTTCTGGCGCTTTATCTGATGAAGAAGGATCAGGATAGGCCCGGCAAGAGGAATTCCGTGGAGACGATCGGCGAAGCGATTGCGGATAAGACCTTCACGACAAAATCAGAAGCGTATATGGCCTACGCCAATGAAAAGGATGAATTCTACCGGCGTTCAGCCGCGAGCTTCGCACCTCCGCCCGCCGTAAGTAAGAAACCCGAGGCTGAAAAGGCTGCGGCCGCGGCTTCCGCAGCTCCGGCCGTAGAGAATAAGGCGCAGGAGATCCGGTTCGAGCAGGCGTACGAAGAGATCTCCCGGAATGTCCGGAGCATATACGAGGAAGCGCCTGACGATACACGGACGGTGGCACGGGAGCAGCCGGAAGTTGCGACGCAGCAGACACCCGCTGCGGACGTGCCGCCGGCTCCGGCCGAGACGCCCGAAGAACGACGTCGGCGGGCCATGCGCCAGAACTGGGGTATGGGCAGCCCTTCCGAGGCTGCCCGGAGCGATTCCGCACGGCCTGCGATGTTCCGGGCCGTGATACACGGAACGCAGATAGTACGCAGTGGCCAGACCGCTTTGTTCCGGACAAAGGAGCCGATCCGCTATGGTGCTGTCACGATCCCGGAGAATACGCTTCTGGCCGGATATACGCAGATCTCCGAGAACCGTCTGACGATAAATATAAATTCCGTACGCCTCGGCAACGGCGTTTTCGCATTGCCGTTGGAAGTGTATGGATCGGATGGGATCGCCGGCATTCCGCTGGACTATGACGAGGTGGGGAAAATAACCAACTCGGAATCGTCCTCGTCGATGTTGCAGGAGGCGAGCACGGCGATGTCAGCCTATGGAGGTACGATCGGCCGTGTCGTCGGGTCTGTCGTGTCCGGTGTGGGCAATCAGGTGCGCTCTGCAAAAAGCACCGAGGTGAAGCTGATAGATAATCAGACCGTAATACTTAAAATCGTAGAAAAATGAAGAGATTATTATTCTTGATGCTGGCCGGGTGTCTGGCAACTACATCGTACGGCCAGAATACGATCGAGTGGCGTAAAGACAAGGTGACGCAAATGATCTTTCCTGCGGATATTGTCAAATTCAGGACTGGTTACATCGCCGGGCCCTCGGATAATTTCGACGCTTTGACACAGAGTGACGGCAAGGTGCTCTACATCCAGCCGGTTATGCCGCTGGATGAAACGAACCTCAATGTCGTGACCAGCGATGGTTACTACTATGCCTTTAATCTGGTGTATAACGATGCCGCGAAATGCGTGAACTACATTATTCGGCCGGCAATGGCATTTTATCAGGACGAAGCCGGGAGGCAGGATGCCCCGGCTGTGGCGGAACCGGGCGTGCCGGACGTCGATGCGGTCGCGGCAGCCGAAGCAGTGCTGCCTGATTCCGCATCCCTGTTTTCAAAGGTGAGCGAACAAGGGGCATACCTTGTGACCAACAATGTTGCGAAACTGCAAAAACTGATTTTCGTGCTCAAGGGCGTGTATGTCGATAGGACGCATATATTTTTCAAATTCAGCATTCAGAACAATAGCAACGTGCCTTTTGATGTAGACTATATCGCCTTTTCGGTTACGGCGAGGAAGACCCGGAAAACATCTTCTCAGGAGCGGTTGCAGATCCTGCCTGTCGGGGCCGATGTCGATGTCCATACGATAGGGGCGAAGAGTATAACCGAGGTGATCTATTGCTTTGAGAAGTTTACCATAGGTAAGGATAAGGTGCTGCTGGCTGAAGTGCTCGAACAGGGCGGGGATCGAAATATCGGGCTGCGAATCCCAGAAACGTTCATTATCGAAGCCCGCAAGCTATGAGGTTTTTTCGGATGGGGTTGTCGGGGTATCTCTCTTCGGGGGCGGAGCTCGGCAATATGACGGGGAAAGCGATTTTATCGCTACTCGGAACGCTGATCGAAGAGGTCGGCATTTTCGCTCGCGGCAAGTATAATAACTTTAAAAATAGAAGAAATGATAAAAAAGGCATTGGTGGTGGCTGTCATGTTGCTTGCGGCCATGAGCGCTCGGGCGCAGATCGGGTATAAGGGGCAGGTGGCTCTTGGAGTCAGCGGTGGAATAAGCAATGTCGGAGGGTTCGTCAGCACCGTGCGGATCGACAGCTATCTTTCAGAACGTTCGATCTTGGGGGCCGGGATTATCCTTGACCGAACCCGTTATGACGCGACGCAGGGCGACTCGTTCCATACGTCGCAGTGGCTTGGGGTATTGCACTACCGGTATGCGATCCCGCTGGGACGGTTTATCGTGTCGCCGACAGGCGGCGTACTTCTGGGCGGGGAGCAGTGCGATCAGCGATCCCGCCAAGGGAACATTCTGCCTTACGGTAACCAGTTTGTTTACGGCCTCATGTTGCAGTGTGACGTCGAGTATGTCCTCGGCCGGCATTGGGCTATTGCTCTGGAGCCCCGTATGACCTACCTGATAAAGACTCAGTTCGATAATGTTAAGATGATGGCCAATATCGGGCTGAAGTACTATTTTTAATCATCGTCCATAAAGTCTATACGATGGTATAAATGGGTTTTGAGTGAAAAATATTGGAAACGAAATTGTTTCTTGACGAAATGCTTACTATCTTTGTGCCAAAGATATATCTTATGACACTGAAAGAAGCATTCTCTTTATTGATAACGCAGCCTCTTTGGTACAAAAACAGCGAATATATCAGACAGCAGGCTGTGCGGGACAAACGCCTGTTCTTAGCCGGCAGGTCTATTCCTGAAGAGCGTATGAGGCACTATTTGAAAACAGCCGGCTGGGAGCAGACCCAAGAAGAACAATGGGAAAAAGATGGAAAATAAGGATTGGGCATACCAAATTATCGACAACGATGCTATCAAAATGAATAACGGGGATAACATGGTCGATGTGTCTACGGCTTATCTGGCTATTGACCGTGCCCGGTCTGATGAACGGCATCAGTTATTGGCTGGCTGGGAGCCTACAACGAAGTCAGTTCCGACGACCGGCCTTGTTGATGTCCTTTTTTCAGACGGGACGATCCGGAAGATCGTGGGCGACCATGTATGTAACTGGGTTTATCCTTATATCGAAACCGGATATGCTGTTGCATGGAGGCTGCGGAAAGTCGATACCGAACAAGTAGATGAATAACAGACAATTTCTTCCCTTCACGACTCAACAAATTGGATGAAATATGCCGGAGACTGAAGATAAATTGAGATTGAGCCTGATGGCCTATCCGTTTCCCGAGATCAAACGTGTCGAAGAGGTATTCTCCACGCTGAAGGCAGATGCGGCATTGCTTGAGGAGGCGAAGCGCCGCGGGTTCTACATGGGGCATACGAAAGCCAACCAGATGTTCGGCTGGTTGTTTGGCGGTGGTCGCATAATGATAAAGCCGGAAGCCGATACGGAATTTGTCCGGCGGGCGATCCCGTATCTGAAGGCATTACTGAACAGCTATGCCTTGAAACATGAAGAGAAGGAGGCGATATGTGCAATGCTTCTGGACGAGATTGCTGATGACGTACTGCCAGAACCTAAAAAATAACTGAAAATTTATGCCGAAGGGAGAATATACACGTACAGAGGCCGGGCGACGAGCTTATTTCGTTGTTACAGGAGTAGAGTTGCCGGACACGCTAACTCATGATGAGATCAAAGCACATTCGCATGTGCTGCCACAAGATCTGTGGAGGCGCTACCATGAGTCCTATCTCAATTTTATGAGTATTGGGCGGCATGAATATTTAACAAAATATCACAAAAAACATGGCTGTTGATACCAAAATACAAGATGAGTCGGAATATAATGAAATTGTAGAGACTACTAAAAAAGCACATGCGATAATTGAGAAATGGGCCGCAGAAAACGGCGTTAACTTATCTCCGAAATTTATCGAGAAAAAGCGAAATCAGCATTATGTCCCTCGTTGCTATTTGGAATTATGGCATAATTCGGAAAAAACGCTTTATCAGTCTATAAAAGGTGGCGAGCCAATCCCAGTTAGAGGCGACTTGAAAAAAGTTGCCCAAAGCAAAGATTTTTATAGGGTTCAACCGATCACAGAGAAAGACAGAGATTTCTTGCTGTGGCTCGTGAAAACTGTAAAAAGTCCTGATATATCTAATTTTTTAATAGATTTTATAAAGATATATGAACTTACTGGAGGTCTTATGGGCAGACAAACGAAAAGTACAAAGAGGATAGCAGGAAAAGCAGTACAGCATACAGAAAACCAATAACTTACAGCAGAGCGTCAAATTTTGGCTCGAAAAACGAAATGTGATTTATTGGGATTATACCGTGATTTGACGGCCTCGGACGGCTCCGGTACTTGGATTTAGATTCGATTTTACAGGCGTGTATTGGGATTGCACGCTTTTTTTGTGCCCGTTTCCTAACGAGAACCACCTGACGGCGCGAAATCGGCGAAAAAAGGGCAAAGCAGCCCGGTGTTTAATCGCTCCTTAAACAGCCTTTGAAAACCGGGCCATATTTCGACCTTTCCCCGAAAATTGTACATTTCGTTTTGTCGAAAAAACGGGCATTTTCGGAGTTGGACGGACAGTTGGGCGGACAGTTGGATGGACAAATTAAGCCGATTCAACCCCCTATAATACCATATTTCAATCAAAAAACGGGCATTTTTCAGCGATTCGACCCCCTATAATACCAAAAAAACACCGGTAAATCACGGTGCTTTTTGCTATTTATAAGTCTTGTTTTCAGTTCTTTATGCCGATATTTCGGTAAAAATGGCACAAAAAAAATATTTTTCACCCCATTGTGTTGAATCTGACGCTGGCTTTTACCAACGCGACCGCACGAATTGAATCCCTCGGAATTTCTTGCGGGGCATGGTGGGGATTGTGGCTTACCAGCCGCACAAATCCTTCAACCTCTGACTTCTGTACGTATTTGATAGTGATGTAGTCTTCGCCGTCAAGCGTGAAAGATAAAAGATACATTTCGCCCCACAGCAAACAGCCGTTTGTGTTGTTGATCTCCTTGTATAGAACAATATCGCCGCTTTTAAGAAGCGGGTACATGGAATCCCCTCGAACATATATAGCCCCATCGCAGGGCGGCAGATTAGGTATTTGCAAATGACTGATAGGGGTCGGGCGTGTTGTATCAGCAAAGAGCGCCACCAGTCCAGCCGCAGCGTCAAGTTCGTAAAGAGGCACGCTCTGTAAATCCAATGTCCGGTCCGTTCGTAAAGGAAACTGCTCGGCAATATTCACCCCAGATAATTGTGTATCCTCAGTATTGAGCATATTGCCTTTATCCATAACCAGCCATTCAAGGCTTAAATCAGGGAATTTGTTGATAATTATCTTTGCCTTGTCTACTCCCAGCGATTTCCCACTATCCAAAAAGCCTACCGACAGCCCTGTTTGGTTGTAAAATCTATTTTTGCTAATTCCCTTATATTCAAGGTATTGTTTTATTTTGTCCTTTTCATTCATAAAAAATGATGATTTTTATCTTGCCAAGTAAAGATAATTATCTATATTTGCATCGAGGTTTCAAATGTAACCTTGGCGACAAATATACGAAAATAATTGAATCTATGGCAAAAGTACTCGTGGAGCATGGCGAGGTCGCAAAACTGGCGCGGCTGTTCGGTATAGCCCGAAAAACCGTCAGCGAGGCATTGAGTGGTCAGACCAATACCGACCTCGCAAAGAAAATCCGCAAAGTGGCAATCGACCGCGGCGGAGTAGTAAAGAATAATAAATGATATGAAAAAAATCCATCACATCTGCCGATGTACCGGACAGCAGTTCACTTTTGAGGAGTGGTGCTCATATCTGGACGCAAAGCGGGTCGCCGGAATTGATACCGGAAAAGAATCTGTGCTGCAATATCACGGCTTCAACTTCAATGTCACTGATGTGTGTGTCACACCGAACACTCCCGTGTACTTATCAAACCGCTATTGCTATGTCAAAATCCGTACTGCTCAATCTCCCAATGGACGCTGGGATTACGGCAAAGACTATTCGACAAGTAAATCGGGCAGCCATTGTGCAGCAGGTTTCATAGACATGCCAAATGGTGGCTATGCGACGGAGAACGAGGCAATATTAGCTGCATTGGAAGAAGCCCGCCGCCATTTTGAACAAGAATTACCATACTGTATCAAAGAGCGTGATTATGATTCCGGCGACAATTCCGATGTTGTCAAACCGAGCGCGATTGCACCGTACATCCGCAATATGATTAAGCAGATAGATGATAAGCGGCGCGAACTTACATTCACTCAATTAGCCTTATTTTGATTATGAACAACACACGCAGAAAACACCTCCGGGACCTTATCGAGAAGACGGAGGGTATCAAGTCGGAGATCGAAGAGATCAGAACCGAAGAGGAGGAGTATTACAACAACATGCCCGAAGCCTTCCAAGACGGCGATAAAGGCGACCGCGCCCAGACGGTGATTGAGTACCTCGACGAAGCGATGACGGCCGCGGGTGATGTCATCGAGAACCTAACCTCGGCAACAGAATAACCGAACCCTTATGAAACGCTTTCTGAAATATTGGACTATCCGGCTGCTGGGCCGTGAGTTTGTCGCACTGCCTAAAACGTGCAAGCTGGTCGGGCTGTGGTGGTGTCTGGCGCTGGTGCTTGTATGCGGCTGGGCCGACACGAACCCCCTGTGGTCGCACCTGCTGACCGTCGGGAATTTCGTTGCAAGCTGCGTAGCACTCCGGAAAATTGAATGTGTAAAATAAACTTCTATGGAAAAGTATTACAGAATCTCCCGCGACGAATTGGAGCGAATTATCGAAATGGCTGCTAACTCGGCAGTTTCGAAGTTT
This sequence comes from Alistipes finegoldii DSM 17242, assembly GCF_000265365.1. Classification (NCBI taxonomy): domain Bacteria; kingdom Pseudomonadati; phylum Bacteroidota; class Bacteroidia; order Bacteroidales; family Rikenellaceae; genus Alistipes; species Alistipes finegoldii. The sequence continues at coordinate 860,936 of NC_018011.1, read as the reverse complement.
TCACAACAAATCGAGATAGCGCAGAAGGCGGCTCCGGTATATGTTCCGGGAAAGGGAATTTCGGCAAAGCGCTCAAAAGTTGCGCACAAACCTCGACGCGATCAAAACACTTGCATTTATAGGGCTCAAATATGTGATCAAGCATTTTCCGGAACTCACTACGAGAAATTGTTGTCGGCTGTCCGTGCCGGAAATATACAAGGTCAAATAGACTATCTTCTTGAAATTGAGAATTCGGTAAACAAACGTCATCGTGCGATGTCGCTGGCGATTGTATCGCGCACTCGATTCCTCGAAGGCGTGCGACGTTTTTTAGAATTGCAAGGATTGTCTCTCGATAAGCGTGTAGAGCGCCTATATCATTGTAGTTTATGACATAATTTAGTCGCCACGGCGCAATCTTCTTATCCATAATCGCAAAGTTTGTAGTTGAACGCACAAATATAGCGATTTCAGCGGGAAACCGCGACTCCCGTGTAGCTCAATGGTGGAGCGGCACATTACAAGGCGATGACGGTTGCCGGTTCGAATCCGGTCACGGGAGCAACAACAAAAGGTTAAACAATGGAAGTTTACAACAATAGGCTATGCGCAACGTATGACGACTTTGCCGGAATCATCAGTTATGATGCGATACAAAAGTCGGTACAGCGTGGTAGAATCGAGCAAGTCCGCCGTGCCTGCAATGGGACGGAGGCTCTGTTCGCCGTGGATAGCCTGCCTGTGAAATACAAAAACGAGGTTTACCGCCGCTACCCCGATCTGCAAGCGCAGGCCGCGAGCAAGGAGTTTATCGACGAGATCGTTCCGGATGGTGTTGCGATGAACTTCTACGCGGAGTATAAAATCGACGGCACCCGCGGCTTGGACTTCACCAAGCAGCAGGAATACGCCTATAACGCCGCGATACTCGAAGCGTTCCACTCACGGCTCGACCGGGCCAACTCGCAGCGCATGCGCGTCAGCAAACCGCGCGTCAAGAAGTCCGAATTTTGGGCGAAGGCGGCAAAGGCGCTGCCCCGTATCGCCGACCGATTCCCGCACTCGCTGCCCGAAAATCCGCGCCGTTTGCAGGAGAAATTTAACGAGTTCTTCCGGGGCGGTAAAGCGAACTATGAGGTGCTGATCTCCGGCAAGTTCCAAAATGCGAACGCCGCGAAAGTCGAGAGCGACGATCAGAAGGCCACGATACTCAAATTGATTTCCGACCCCCGCAACCTGAACGACAAGCAGGTCGTGATGATCTACAATGCCGTTGCCGAACAACTTGGATGGAAGACGATCACGGAACGCCCCGTGCAGGAAATGCGCAAAAAATACGGGCTGGAAACGGCTGCCGGACGCTTGGGCGCTTCGGAGTTCTACAATAACCGCTCGATGCAGGTGAAACGCCGCCGCCCGGCGTTGCCGCTCTACATGTGGAGCCTCGACGGCTGGGATGTGGAGTTGTATTTCCAGCGGACGGCCACCGACAAGAACGGCTATACCGTCACGACCTACTCGAACCGTCTCACCGTGGTTGTGGTCCTCGACCCTTGTACGAACTACCCGATAGGCTACGCCATCGGCGAGCAGGAGAACTCGGCGCTGATAAAAGAGGCTGTTCGCAACGCCGTGAACCATACAGCCGAGCTGTTCGGCCAGCGCTACCGGGCCAACCAAATACAGAGCGACCACTACGCAATGAAGGCCATGTTCCCGATCTATGCGGTCGCTGGCGACAAGGTGACGCCCGCCCGCGTGAAGAACGCCAAGTCGAAACCCGTCGAGCGTTACTTCCGTTCGTTAAACGAGGGCTACTGCCAACTGTGCCGCAACTGGTCGGGCTTCGGTATCACCTCGGACAAGAAAAAACAGCCGAACGCCGATGCGCTGAACGCCTACCGCAAGGAGTTCCCCGACGAGGCGGGCTGCCGGATGCAGATCGAAAATATCATCGAGGCGGAACGCGCCGCTAAGCGTGCCGACTATCTGAAACTGTGGGCCGAGGTTCCCGAAAACCGCCGTCTGCCGCTATCGACGGAGCAATACCTGCTCAACTTCGGCGCGGAAACGGGCTACAAGAACGCCCTCGAAGGTTCGGGACTGAATGTGAAACTGCTCGGCGCCCGCAGGTCTTACGACTGCTTCGACCTGCGTTTCCGGCAGTACGCACACATTCGCTGGAACGTGAAGTACGACCCGGACAATCTCGACCAAGTGCTGGCCGTGAGCGACGACGGTGCGCTGCGGTTCATGCTCGAAAGCAAATACGTGCAGCCGATGGCGCTGGTGGAGCGGACCGAGGGCGACGCCGCGGAGCTCGCGCGGGTGAAGCAATACAATACGCATTTAGAGGACTACGCCAAAGGGTTCATTGCCACAGCGGACAAACGAGTCGAGCAACTGTTCGCCCACAACCCGCAACTCGACAACCCCCTTGCCCGTGCGGTACTCTGCGACTCACGAGGCCAGCACAAGGACCAGCGCAACGCCCGGCGGCTCGCGGCCGTGAATGTGAAGGAGATCGAGGTTAAGACCGTCGAGGAGATCGCCCCGAAACCCATAAAGAAAGAATCAATATTTAATCTCTACTGATATGAAAGACACCGAAAAACAAGCCATCGCGGACCTGCTGAAAGCGTACTGCGATTTGAAGGGCAGCCAAAACAAGGCCGCCGCATCGCTCAACGCCGTAAGCGCCGCTACAATCTCGCAAATCTTCAACGGGAACTGGGAGTTAATCACCGAGGAGATGTGGCGTAATATCGCGGCGCAGATCGGTTACGACCCGCGCAAATGGGTAGTTATACAGACTCAAGGTTATACCCGCATGTATGACCTGCTCCAAGATGCGCAAGAGAACGCGCTGGTGCTGGCCGTGACGGGTGATGCCGGGTGCGGCAAGTCGCAGGCGATACAGACATACGCCCGCCAGCACCGCGACGTGTTCGTGCTGTCTTGCTCAGAGTATTGGAACCGCAAACAGTTCTTCGCCGAGTTGTTGCAGGTGATGGGCGTCGAGGCTACGGGCAGCACGGTTGCCGAAATGGTTTCCGAGGCCGTCTACAACCTCAAACGCAAGGCTACGCCGATTATCGTCATGGACGAGGCCGACAAGTTGAGCGATCAAGTTCTGTACTTTTTCATCAGCCTGTACAACAAACTCGAAGATCAGTGCGGCATCGTCATTTGCGCGACCGACTACCTCAAGAAGCGCATCACGCGCGGCGTGAAGGCAAACCGAAAAGGCTACAAGGAAATCTACTCGCGTGTGGGGCGAAAGTTTATCCCGATGCCCGTCGTGAACAACGAAGATGTCGCCGCTGTGTGCATTGCCAACGGCGTCACGGACCGGGCGACCATCGAGGAGATCATCGACGACTGTGAGTGCGATCTGCGGCGCGTGAAACGGCGTGTTCACGCAGCGAAAAAAGAGGCTTTAAACGGCAATTAAACGCTCTTTAAATGGCAAAGGCGATCAGCAACAAGAACGTCGCGGATGCGAAATTCAACCCGGCCCCGTTCGAGGGCGCGTTCAAGGCGGCCCTCGGCCGTCCCGAATTAAAGGGGTCGTGGTTGATTTTCGGCAATTCCGGTGTAGGTAAAACGACGTTTGCCCTGCAACTCGCCAAGTACCTCACGAACTTCGTCGATAAGGTGGCCTTCGACTCCCTCGAACAGGGGTTGTCGCTCTCGCTGCAAAAGGCATGGAACCGGGTCGGCATGGAAGCCGTCGGGGCGAAGGTGATCCTGCTCGACAAGGAAGGCATCCCGGAACTGCGGGCGCGGCTGGCGAAGCGCAAGAGCCCGAACGTGGTAATCATCGACTCGGTGATGTGTCTGATCGGGCTTCGGATGTCGGATTATCAAAAGCTGGTGAACGATTTCCCGAACAAGCTGTTCGTGTTCCTCGCGCACGAGGACGACAAGGGCAAACCGTCGCCCGCCATCGCCGAGAAAATCCGCAAGTTGTCCGACATCAAGATGCACGTCGAGGGGTACAAGGTTTTCACGACGACGCGGTTCGAGGACCGGGAAAAGGGCGAAGGCGGCGAGGACTTCGTGATATGGGAGGAAGGCGCAGCGGAATATTTGGCAAACATTGAATAACTGAATAATATGGCAACAAGTGTAATGGAAAAACAACAGAAGTGGCTGCTTCGGCAGTTTCACACCCTTTGCAGCAGGCTGCGCCTGTCTGCCGAGGAGAAGGCCGCGATCATCGAAGGCTACGGCGTCGAGAGTTCTGCGGACATCAACAACGACGATCTGATGAACATCTGCCGCGCACTCGAAAAGCGGCTTGACAGCAACGCTGTGAAACTCGACCGCCTGCGTAAGCAGGTGATCGCGGCCATCGGCGGCTGGCTGCGGATGCAGGGCAAGCCGGAGAACATCGCCGACATCAAAGCGATTGCGTGTCGGGCCACGAAGTCCGACAACTTCAACCGCATTCCTCCCGAACGGCTGCGCAATGTCTACAACGCCTTTCTCAATAAGCAGAAAGATTCCCGCATGATCGACGAGCTGGTAAGCATGGCGATCTACTCGCAGAGTGAACAACGACAAATACCTAACTGACATGACAATCACACAAGAACGATTTCTCGAACAATTCGCCCTGCGGCTCGTCGATAAGGGGTTTATACGTGTAAACTTCCGCCGCGCCGTTGTACTGGAAAAGCGCATAACCATATCCGAGGGCATGGACTGCAACGTGCATGTATCGTGGCTTCCCAAGTCATGGCCAGTTGTCAAGGTTCAAATCCGTATCGGCTCTATTTTGCTTCCGTATGATGTGACCGTCGGGTTGCTGATGGACTACAAAGGAGGCCCGGATGAAATTCTCGCTCAACTCGTCAGAAATACAACGGAAGGTTTTGCCGACATCATCATCAAACAACTATAATCCGCAGAACTATGGCAAGAGTGATAATAACCCAATCATTGATTGTTGAAGATGACTTTGACGATGAACTTATTGCAACAGAAGAATTGCGCAAGATAATGGCAGATTTTTTAACCACGAAAATACGGTCAGATATGCTGAAAAGCGGACGTGAAGTGAAATTATGCCGCTGTGAAATACGACTGAAAGACGAAAAACCCACTGTAAATTAAATTTCATACCACTATGAACGACAAATCAATCATCGGTTTCGGCTACAAGCCGAACTTCGCAAAGGCCGTGTGCCTTAAAACGAACAGCACAACCCGTCTCGGCGACGTGGAGTACAAAATCATCGCCGACCCCTACGAACGGGAATTTGTAGAACTTGAACCTGTGCCGCTGTCGCTATTCGGCGAAAAAAAGAAAGTTCTGCATACGGAGATGGCCGTAAACGTCCTCGACTCGGTTACAGGGCTGACCTATGCGGTTGAGTATGCACCCGCAAACCTTATCCGTCCGCCCAAGGAGTACAAATGGGGCGACATTGAAATCCTCGTCGGGAATCGCCCCCTTCCGGTGGCGACGATTGACATTGCCAAGGAAAAGAAACCCGGCAAATCAACGGACTTCATCCAGCGGATGAAGGAGATCATCAATGAATTGGAAGCGATGATCGATGCAGACCCGGACTTCGAAAAGGATTGTGGCCTCGGCATTTTCGCAATGCGCAAAGCCACCGATGGGAAAGCACACACCGGAGTATCGTTCATCTGCGGCGCTGAAAAAAACGTCGTGGATAGTCTTGTCGCCGCAGGTATGAAAGGTCGGAACGACAAGGTCATTAACGTTCTCGACAAAGCGCGGCGGAAGGCCCTTTACCAAAGGGTAAGCCGGAATTTAATCAATGAACTTTATGGATAGCGCTATCTTGAAAAATCAGTTGATGATTATGAAGGCCCTGCTGCCTCTTGTAAGCGATAAGCAATTAGCAAACGATTTGCGGGGGGCAGATAATATGCACAGAAGCATTGATTCTGGCCATAGTATGACATAGCAAACAACTGAAAAATTAATCCACAAAAAAGGAAACATTATGAAATTATTTGCATCATCGAACGGCTACGACGGTAAAACGACATATTACGCAACCGGGTGGATTGCCATTGTATTGGTCATCTGTTGTTTGGTTGCAGCTCTTTTGGTCGGCTGTCCCTCCTACAATGTTTGGCAGCAGGAAATGGCCGGAAAAGCCGAGTTTGCCAAGGCGGAGCAAAATCGCCGCATCCGGATTGAAGAAGCGAAAGCCAATCTGGAAGCCGAGAAACTCAACGCGCAGGCGGAAATCGAGCGGGCGAAAGGTGCTGCCGAGGCTATCCGCATCGAGAACGGGTCAATTACACCGACCTACATTCAATACCTGTGGGTACGCCAGCAGAACAACGTCCCCAGCAAGGTTATATACATTCCCACGGAGGCGAACCTTCCAATTTTGGAAGCGAAATAACCAACGGTCAAATCGGCCCCGGACAAAAAAGGCAATCGAACAATTAAAACAACGAATTTTATGGCAAAAAGAGCAAAGAAGATCATCGTGTCGGGCATCACGCGCGAACAGATGGAGGAAGCTTTCGGCCGTTACGCGACAGCGGACGCCGATGTGCAGAGTATCAACGCGGAAATGGACAAGGAGTTCGTCGCCATTCGGGAGCGGAACGCCGAACGGCTCGCGGAGCTGGAGCAGCAGAAAGCCGAGTCGTTCGAGGTCATGCAGGTATTCGCCACGGAACAGCGCGAGGTGCTGTTCTCGAAGCGCCGGAGCATGGAAACGACGCACGGCGTTATCGGCTTCCGCACAGGCAACCCGCAACTCAAACCCCGCCGGGGCTTCACATGGGCGGCCGCGCTGGAACTGGTCCGGGAGTTCCTGCCGTCGTACATCCGCACCGAAGAAGCGATTGCGAAAGACAAACTCCTTGCTGACCGTGAAAACGAGGAGATCGCTCCGCTGATGGAGAAGTGTGGCATCATCGTAGGCCAAGCCGAAACATTTTATGTCGAACCCAAAAAAGAGAAGGAGGATTAAGCCGAATGTGTAAAACGCGAGAGTACCGCAAGGCAACCGTCGAACTGTGCCGAAACTGTGGCGGCCGGGGGCAAGTTAGTGATGATGTATTATATACCGCATCCGGCCCCGCAGGAGTCTCGTCCGTCTGTTGTCCGATTTGCAAGGGCTTCGGCCGTGTCTGGAAAGTGAACGAAGGAACGGTTCGCATCGAGCCGTTCACGGGCCAAGACAGACAGCAGGAATAAAAAAACTCGCCGACCGAAATATCAGCCAACGAGTCAAAAGGTGGAAGTTTTGACAAAGATAGCGATATTTTCGGAGAATGGGCAAAAAAGGTGTAAAAAGGAATATCAACACGCTGCGACGTATCAAACTGGTTTGCGACATCGTGAACGAACATTACGAAGCTGGTGTATTGAAAAAGTGCTACAAGGCAGTATGGCGGGAGCATGTCTACCCGGTGTACCCGATGTGTTACCGCACGTTCCTCAATTACATTTCCACCCCGCCCAAAGAGTTGAACGAGGCCGAAGAAGCCGAACGCCAGCGGCAACTCTCGCTATTTTAACAACAACCCCCAGCCATACGGCCGGGGGTTGTTCGTTACTGGCCCGGCCGCAGCTCGAAACGCTGCACCGACGATGCGGTTCCGGGAATCTTGCACCCCGACGCATCCCGGCAGAAGGCGACCCAGCTTTCGATGTCATCGCAAACCTGTTCGTGGTTGTGGTCGGTTGCAGATTCGGCCTGCCGGAACGTCCCGGCCTGCCGGACGCCGTCGTCGAAACTGAACGAGAGTAGGGCCTGCGTCACGCCGTTGATGATGTCGAAGCGTTCGAGGGCTTTGTCCTGATAACGTCCGCCCGCCTCGGCCGTGGCCGCCGTCGCGGTAACGACATGCAACCGCATCAGAATATCGGCCTCTCGCACTTTATGCCCGCCGTAATTCCAGCGGATGGGGTCGTATTCGACCAGCAGCGCAGGTGTTGCGAACGGTCGCTGTTTGACAAGTTGCAGGATGTTCTCGTTCCACATGTCGAAGTGCTGGAACACGGGGCGCTTGCCTTTGCGTTTATCGGCATCCGGCTCGAAGGTCGGCTCGCCATCCACGAAAACAATCTGTTTTAGCCTTTCTTCGAGGGCCAAATAAAGGGTCTTTCTCATATCTTGGTGATTTTGGTAAGGTCGCGGCTGATGCGTTCGAGGTGTCGGGTCATAATGTCGGCGATGGCCCGCTGCACCTTCGCGTGGTCGCCGATGAACTGTCGTTGCGGCATGCGCATCATCCGGGAGTGCGCCCGCACGATGGAGCGACGTCCGCGCACGTTGCGGTAATGGGCCGGGACGTTCTGCCGGAACACGCCGCCTTCGTTATGCAGGGCAGTATAGGGTTTGTCGGAGGTGAACACGACGCTGCGGCCGCGCACCTGCGCCCGGATGCCGCGCCGCATCGCCCCGGTCACGATCAAGATCGTGGGACTTCCGCCCTTCGAGTAGACCTTCTTCGGCCGCCATTTGGCCCCGAAGAATCCCTGCTCGCGGAAGTTCTGATCGAACATTTCCGCCAGCTTTACCCGCATGTCGCTCAACACGCGGGGCATGAGATCAATATTTCTCGGCATTTATTTTGTTTTCACATTGAAAACCATTACTTTTGCGAAAACGCATCATTTATCCAATGGACTACGGTAATTTACAGCTCCGGAGCAAGTCGTTCCTCGACTTTACTACCGACCCTGCTGTCCTCGACGAGATTCTCGGCGGGCATAGCAAGGCCGACAAGGAGGACTTTATGCAGTCGTTAAGTCCGGATAACGCTCCTATGTCCGAGCAGAATCGGGCCATTACATTCATGGCTTTCGCTGAATTTTGCGAGGACAGGCAACTTGCGGCCGCCATCGAGGCCGAGTTCGGCGATGAATACCGGGCTGTCTTCAACGAATAGACTCCACGTATTTCTGTAACATATCCTCGCCGAACATCAAGCAGCCTTTTACAATCCGTTTCACCTCTGACCTTTTCAGTTTCGTCCCGTCTGCTTTGAGTGCGCCGCTTTGCATCAGCGCATTCACCAATCCCGCATCCTGCTCGGCGTATGGTTGGCTGAACAGATGTTCCCGGACAGCAGAAAGAACCTCCTCGGCATCCGCCCCCGTCAATTCAATGACTTTACAATAATTACGCACCCACCTATTATATCCCGTCGATTGGCGGTCGGCCATAAATTCGGGATGTTGCATCTTTCCGCCTACTCCTTCGTAGAACTCCGGCAGGGTCTTGCGCGCTACGAACTCGTTTGCTAACTCCATATATTGAGTCTGTAAAGATGTCATGCGCATGTTTCCCGGCTTGTTCCGGTTGTGGGTGATCTCGTGCCAAAAGGTCGCCAGCGCATCGGCCTCGTCGAAGGTGATCTCCTTCCCCTGCCGCAGCTTGGTGAGTCCGGCCAGCACGTTGTCGAGCCGTGCCTTCGTCATGGCGATCAATCCCCGCATATCCGTGTATCCGTTCACGCCGCGCTCGGTCGTCGATATTAACGAATTGAATCCGCGCTCGAACCATGCCCGGCGCACCTCGGAGGCGTTCAGGAAATCGACGACTTCCTGCGGGGTCCGCAGCTCGACGGCCATCTGCTCGACGGCCTTCTTCACCTTCGCCGGGGCTTTTCGGTATGGGTGCTTCGCGGGGAATATTTCGAGGGTCTTGCCCGCGTTGAACCGGAACATCTGCGCCTTCGGGGTCCGGGTGTACTCGTCGCCTATGGCCGTGGCCTTGTCGCTGTCGGAGCGCGGATAGTCGTCGCGCAAGACCTGCACGACATTACAACGGCAGTTCCAGCCGTTGGGCGGCAGGTAGCGCTCCCAAAACTTGTCGCTCGGCGGCAGGGTCACGCCGTCGAGCTGGCGGTGCGCCTCGCGGACACGTTCGTCGCCAGCCGTGCGGTATTGCAGATCGTACTGGTCGCCGTCCTTTTCCCACTCGTGCCATTTCACGGCCATCTGTGCGGAGTGGACGGCGTGATTGTATTCGGCATAAAGGTAATTGCCGTTATACTGTCCGTCGATGGCCTTCACCTCGTTGTAGAAATCGGGCCACGATTTGGTGCTGCCATCCTTGTTGGTGAGTGACAGCCCGACCTCGGAAAGCGAGTGATAGGTTTTCAGCCCGGAGAAGATGAACACGTTGTTCCGCAGCGCCGCCGTCAGTTCGGGCGGTGTTTCGTGCGACACGGTGATCGTCGAACCGAGAACACGGTTCGTCTCGTCGATCAGCGCACGCACGGGCTTACTTTCGAGCATCTCCGGGGTGAAGCCGCCGCTGTTGTAAACATAACGCGCCGCCGTGTCGAATCGGCCATGATCGAAATCGGGCTTTTGGACCGCTTTTAGCGTCAGTTCTCCCGGAGCGTACAAGTCCGCCATCGCCTGGCGCAAGAGAGCATAATGCGCCGATTTCGCGGCATGCGTGGCGGTTTTCGTTTCGGGACTGTCCTTGCCGCCGTCGGGGTCAGTCCCTACTCGAAAAAACCGTCCGCACGTTTGGCGGTAATGGGTATCTTGTAGCGGTCGATGAAATACTGCGGGTCCACGTCGTAATACTGCAAAACGACGCGCTCCATTTCCCGGCGCTCGGACGGCGTGAACGAGGCCGCCTCGTCCCAGTCGAAAATCAACCCCTGCAACGGAAATCCGTGTTCGATCATCAGGGGAATGAGCTTGTCGTTTACGATATTCTTCACCATCGTTGCGTCGGCTGCACAGACGTTGCCGAACACTTCGAGATGCACTTCGCTCTGCGAGAGTGACGAGCCGCTGTCGATGGTCATCGTTTGGTTCAGTACGCCCTTCGACATTTCGGAGTTCGCCCGGTCGATTCGCTTGTCGTAAACATTGAAGGCATCGCCCCGGCTCGACTCTTTGATGTCGATGTCGGTTCCGTCGGGGAACAGTCCCCATGCAGCCGCGCCCATGTTCGCCAGCATCGACTCGATGCGGCTGCGCTCGGACCCGGTCTGCGCGGCGGTCTTAGCGATGCGGATGGGCATGCCGAAAATTTCACCGAACACATCCCAGTAGGCCAGCATGTTCTTCTTCGAGAATGCCTGCGGCACACATTTGAGCAGCAGGCCGAGATCACGGGGTTTGCCGACCTCGACGCACCACTTTTCAAGTCCACCCGTGCGGTAGCTCACGCCCTGCTGGGGATCGTCGCCCGCATCCTTCACGATGACGCCGTACTCCTGTATAACGTGCTTGCGCGGCACAAGCGATACGTCGGTGAAGGTGCGCACGCCGTTCACGGTCGTAACGTCGCCCAACTGAATGAGCGAGTGCCCCCAATAACGGGACTCAAGCACATAGCTCACGAAGTCCGCGAACCATTGGCGCTCGAAAATCTTCATTGCCGTATCGTCCTCTTTCCCGTCCTCGGTTTTCAGCACGAATTTCTTTTGCAGGGTCTTGCCGTCCCGCTGGCCGATGCAGCCCGTGAGGTGCAGGTCGATCAGCGCGTCGGTGTAGCAGTCGTAAAGTCGGCCGCGCTTGGGGTTCTCGACATTGAGCGCCATCTGCCATGCCTGCCGCCATGTCGCAATATCTTTCTGCGAGAGACGTGCCGCAACCTCGTTGAGCTGGATGAGGACGCCTCGCTTCTGCTCGATGGTTTTGGCCGCGCGGGCGGCAGCCATCAGGGACTCGTATGTGCGTGATTCGAAATCGGGAGCCGCTTTTCGAGCGGCCTTGTTCTTACCCATTCAATCGGTGTTTAAACGGTGTTTGAAAGGTTTTTAATAGGTGTATTTACGGGCGGGCAGGGAGCCGAAGCGCACCGGGTTCTGCGGGTCCTCGCCGTCCTCGGATTCATACAGCGGCAAGTCCGGCATGGCCTTGCCGCTCTGTACGTCTTTGAGCCATGCAATCGCATTGTTGTACATGGTCTCGCGTTGCTCGTTGCCCATGAACTGCGGTAGCGACTGTCCGAGGTAGAACAGGGCGATACTCACCGTGACGCGCACGAGCATCGCATTTCGCTTGTCGCCCGTTTGTGCAAAAGCCTTCGCCGTGTCGTAACGGGCGCGCAGATAGCCTTCCACTTCTTCCTGCGCGCTCCGTTCGGCGTCGCGGCGGGTCTGCTCGTCGCTCTGCGTGATGATGTCGAGGGTGTCGTCGTTGCAGACGACCTTGTAATCCCGATCTTCGAGAAACATTCGCTACTTGGTTTTATAGATGGCAATGGCCGCGATGTCGGCGACCTTCACGCCACGGCGGTAGACCTGCTCGGAGATCAGCGTGCGGATGCGCTTTTTGGACACACACAGCGGACGGCCGCCGAGGGTGATTACAAACTGTTTCTTTCCGGTCCGGCGTTTCCGTTCGTCGGCGATGCGGATCTGTTTTTTGAGTCGGTGCTGGAATACCAGCGCCCTGAATAATTTTACCATAAATTTTTAGCTGATATATGCCTGTACCCGACCGACGGCGTGAACGCCTGTTGTCGGGTGTGCTGTTGCAGTTTGTAAATGGCCCCTTCGTCGGCGTCGGGGGCGTCGTCATGGCCCGACATGCCTTTCTCGAAGCATAAGGTCTGATCGAGTCCGGCCAGCATATCGGGGTCGTTCCGTTGCTTGGCGTTGTAGTACACGAAGCCGCGCTCCCACAGGGGCGAGATCGCCTCGATGCGCTGGAACTTGTCGGGTTTCTTGCGGCGGTCGGCCCGGATGGGCAACTGATAGCCGCGGATGTTTCCCTCGCGGGTGAACTCGTCGAGGATGATGTCCTGCAAAAAGTTGGCTTCGATGTAGTATTCGGCTACGGCTTTTTCGGGCATCCGTTCGTGCAGGTCGTACCACCAGCGCACCATTTCGGAGACGGAACATTGCCGGACGAACGCCGCGAGGCAATGCAGCTCGGTTCCGGCCTTGCCCCACAGTTTGATGGCCTTGTAGTCGTTCTTGGAAGAACTTTTGAACGACGGGTCGCAATAGGCCACGAGATAGTCGTACTTGTCAAGCGGCAGCGGGTTCTTCCACCGGACCCACTCCTGCCGGAACACCACGCCCTCGGTGATCGGGTTGTTCATGTACTCCTTTTGGAAGGAGCGGTAGCCCATGAAATCGGCCATCTTCTGCACCTCCTCGCGCGACCACTTCGCGGCCCATGACACGTTACCCTTCTTGTCGAGGATATTCACCTGCGAGACGTGTATACCTTTGGCCTTCGCCATCGCTGCCAGCACAGAGTTCTTGCTGATAAGGTTGCCGACCATGATGAAGCGTCCGCGGCCGCCGTCGAGCGTTCCGAACAGGGCTTCCTTCACCCAATTCACGAGCCGCTTCACACGTGCCTCGTTCCCGCACAGTTCGTCGTCGTCGAGGTCGTCGATGACGATATAGTCGGGGCGGCGGCTTCGGTAGCGCAGGCCGCGCGGGGACTGCCCGCGGCCGCGGGCGAAGAAGGCGCAGCCGTCGGCCGTCACAAACTTGCCGTCCTGCCAATCGCCTGCGTTATACTGCACGCCGAAGTCGGCGATATATTGCTGGTTGTATTGCAGCTCCGCCTGCAGGTCTCCGAGCAGCGTTTTGGCGTTCTCCTCGGACTTGCCAACGAGGACCATTACGTTGATCTCGCGCGGCTCCTGTATTTTCAGCCACAGGGGCATGAAGATGTCGAAGTGCGTACTCTTGGCGTGACCGCGTGCCCACTTTTCGACTCCTTTATAGTTCGGGTCCTTGCGGACGCGGTTCGCGGCCTCGATGTGAAACGGGGCGCACTCGGTATGTTTTCCCGTCGCCGGGTCGTCGGTGTAGTGCGGGAAGTAATGGTTTACGAAGAAGTTGTAGTCGGTCCGGGCACGCCTGATGCGGGCCTGCTTCTCGGCTGGCGACTCCGGGCGAACGGTCGTCCGCTCTTTTACGAAAATACACCATTGCCGCCACTCGGCATAGGTTTTTACAACATTGTTGCCCATCGTTATTGTACTTTACCTATACTGAGCTGCTCGACGACGAATTTGTTTTGCAGATCGTTTACGACTTTGCGGAACTCGGCCGTGACATCGGGGTCGAACTCCGCGCGTTGTTCGAGCCAGCGCCCGAAGGACATGAAGCACTCCATGTAATCGACGACGGACACGTCTTTGTCGAGGGTTTTTATGGTGGCGGCCATCTTCGCCAGTTGGTCGCTGCTACTCCCGACCGCCGTGGGGTCGGAAGAATTGCCGAGGTTCTCGGCGACTTTGTTTATAGAGCGCAGTACGTTGTTCACGACTTGTTTCCGTGTCAGCGATTGCGCTACTTTTTTTTCGGCCCAGCATCCAGCCGCGACCCACGCGCCGATGGTGTTCTTCGACACGCCGATCTTCTCGGCGATGATGTTCTGCGGCGTGCCCTGCATATACAGAAGTTCGGCGAACTCCTTCAATTCTCCGGCGATTTTCCTACCCATTCATACGAAAAAAAATGATGCCCTGCGAGGGCGTTCGACGGGGCAAAGTTGCGCCATAAACAGAAGTATGTAAAATGAAGTGTAAGGTTTTTACACTCCGATTGTTACGCCGGATTTAGCCCTGCATCTTTGCATCCGAATCGCGGGGTGGAGCAGTTGGCAGCTCGTGAGGTTCATTCCCTCAAGGCCGCGGGTTCGAGTCCCGCTCCCGCTACAAACCTTTTTTGCATCCGAGGCCGACCGACCCGCCGACGTTCTGTCGGCGGTGTCCGAGGCCGAAAAAAAACTGAATGGCAAGAGAAGCAGTCATTACCAGCAACAGCGTGAACGCCTACGGCACGCGAGTCCTGACCGAAGGTCTCGACATTTCGCAGTATGAGAAGAACCCCATCGTGCTGTATATGCACAAGCGAGGTATTCCCATCGGCACGATGAACGACCTGCGCGTCGAGAACGACCGACTGTTCGGCACGCCGCAGATCGACGGCGACACCGACGAGGAGAAGGTAATCGCAGCCAAATGGGAGCGCGGCACGCTGCGCATGCTGTCCGCAGGTATCGAAATCCTCGAATGGTCGGACGACCCGCAGAATGTGGTGCAGGGACAGACCCGGCCGACGGTCACGCGCTCGAAACTCGTCGAGGTGTCAATCGTGGACGTGGGCGCGAACGACGACGCCTTACAGGTTCGCCTGTACAGCGGCGGCAAGCTGCTCACACTCGCGCAGGGCGAAGACAACGACCTGCTGCCGCTTCTCAAACCCGACAACGACGACAAACCCCAAAACAAGATTTTTCAGATGAATGAAATTTTGATGTTGCTCGGCCTTCCGACTACGGCGACCGAAGCAGACGCAGCAACCGCAATCCGGGCGCTGAAAACCGAGAACGAGACACTCACGCTGGCCCGCATCACCGATGCCGTGACGGCGGCGAAGGACAATCGTCAGATCACCGAGGCGCAGATGCCGAAGATGATCGAACTGGGCAAGAAGGCCGGCATCGACACGCTGCGCGACACGCTGGCGATGATGACGCCCGCATCCAAGCCGATGGACTTCATCGACGGCGGCAAACCGCAGGGCGGCAACATGACGCTCTCGTGGGACAAGATGTCCGACGAGCAGAAGATCGAGCTGCGCGAGCAGAACCGCTCGGAGTACATCCGGCTGTACAAGGCTCACTACGGCTTCGCGCCCAACTTCACCAACTCCCTCAAGTAGATTCACCTCTAAACATTCCCTTTTTCTGAATGAGAAAATTCCTTCTTGCCCTTTTGGGCATGCTCGCAGCGCTCGGTGTCAATTCCGCAGTCGGAGCCACCATTGCCTGCGTATTCGACTTTAACCCCATTGCGGGCATCGCGGCCGTGAACGGCATGTCGGCGGCCTCTGCGCTGTGCGGCGGCTTCATGCCTTCGGGCGTGCTGGCCGCGGGTATCTATCCCGAAGCATGGACGGGCGAACTTATCAAAGCCTTCCGGACAGCCGCGGAAAGCATCGGCTGGTACAATGCCATTCGCGCCTACGACTCGTATGTGAAAGCCGACGCCATCCACTTCGTCGATGTCGGTGCGGACCCTGAAATTTTGGTAAACAATACGACCTACCCGCTGACCGTACAGGAACTCCCCGACGGTGACAAGTCCGTGCAGCTCGATAAATTCCAGTCGCGCCCGACTCCTATTACCGACGATGAACTGCATGCCATCGGTTACGACAAGATGGCCCTCGTGATCGAGAAACACAAGGACATGTTCTTCGAGAAGAAGTACTCGCGGGCCATCCATTCGCTGGCTCCCGCGGAGAACACGGCCAAGACCCCGGTTATCACAACCACGGGTGACGTAACACCCGACGGTCGTAAAAAACTGATCCGCGCGGACATCGTGTCGCTGAAAAACAAGTTCGACAAACTGCGAATCCCCAAAGAAGGCCGCATCCTCGTACTGTGTGCCGACCATGTCGCCGACCTGCTGGAGACGGACCAGCGCTTCGAGAAACAGATGTACGACTACACCACGGGCAAGATCGCCAAGATGTACGGCTTCGATGTGTACGAGTACGACGAGTGTCCCTACTACGACACCACGACGCTCAAAAAGAAGGCGTTCGGCGCGGTTATCGGCGACAACGACCGTCAGTGTTCGGTAGCTTTCACGACCAAGCGGGCGATGCGTGCCGACGGCTCGACGAAGTCCTACCTGCGCCCCGCCGATCTCGACCCGGAGAACCAGCAGAACATCTTCTCGATGCGCACGTACACGATCTGTCTGCCGCTGCGTAACGAGGGCTTCGGCGCCATCGTGAGCGCAAAAGCAGCATCGGAAACCCCTGCGGCATAATACAATGAAAAAGGCTCTGCAATATCTGGTCATTCATTGTACCGCAACCCCCGAAGGCCGGGAAGTGTCCGCCGCCGATATTCGGCGGTGGCACACGGCCCCCGTGTCAGAGGGCGGCCGGGGCTGGCGTCAGGTCGGATATACAGACCTTTTCCACTTGGACGGCACGGTGGAGCGGTTGGTCGGGAACAACGAGGACGCATTCGTGGACCCGTGGGAAATAACAAACGGCGCGGCTGGTTACAACGGTGTGGCGCGGCATATTGTTTACGCTGGCGGCTGTGCCGCCGACGGCAAGACGCCGAAGGACACCCGAACACACGCGCAGAGGAAGGCGCTCGAATGCTACGTTATCTACTTCCACGAGAAACACCCGAATGTGAAAATCGTCGGCCACCGCGACCTGCCGGGCGTCCGTAAAGCCTGCCCGTCGTTCGACGTTGCGGCATGGCTTAAATCTATTGGAATCGAATGCCCGCAGAAATAATCCTCGCCCTTATCGGCATAGCCGCGACCCCTGTGGCTGCGTGGCTCTCGTCCCGGCTTACCCGGCAGAAGTACGACACCGAAATTGCGAAGCTGCGGGCGGAGGTTGCCTCGGCGAAGGCCGACGCCAACCGCAAGGAACTGGAAAACGCCCGGCTGGGGAACGAGATCATCATGCAGAATATCGTGCGACCGCTCGAAGGCCAAGTAAAACGACTCAACACGAATGTTTCACGACTGGAAAAGGCTATCGGCAAGGTATCTACCTGCCCTCACGCTGCTGAGTGTCCTGTTATTCTCGAATTGCAGTCCGCAGAAACGGCTTGCCAAGACGCAGGAACAGCGGACAAATAACACGCATGAGCAGTTCGCCGCCGATCGGGAGATCACGCGAGACAGCATCTTCTTTCGGGAGTTGTGCGAGGCCCTGCGCGAGCAGCTCGCCATCGAGCGGACCCGCAACCGGACCACGGTCGAGGATGTCGAAACCGTCACACGGGAGTACGACACAAGCCGCCCGGCCGACACGCTGACCGGCAAGCCGCCCCTGCTGCGGGAAACGACCCAGCGACGCCTCCGCTCCGACTCGGTGCAGGATTCGAGCCGCCTGCGGCAGACGCAGGCACGCGACACCCGCACGGCGACCGGGAGCATGACGCAGGAACAGGACCAGCTACAACTCCGCAGGGAGTCGGACCAGCAGACGGCGACCGACACCGCGACCACGACCAAGAGCCGCCGCGGTCTTACATGGTGGCAAAAGGCCCTTTGTTTCGTGGGCCTGCTGTCGCTGATATACATTTTTTACCGCTTTTTCAAGAACAAGTAACCCATCCACAATGGCAAACAAGAATACGAAAGCCGCGTCCCGCAAGGCCGCAGCGAAACAGAACCCCGAACAGGTCCCGGCCGAACAGCCTGCGGACATCGTACCCGATCAGCCGCAGGCCGACCCGGAACCGGACGGCAGCGAGGCTCCAGAACTGGCTTCCGCTTCGACTGAGCAGCCCGACACAGCCCCCGCCTCCGAGCAGGTTCCGGCCGAACCGTCGGCCCGGTCCGAGAAAGAAGCTCCGGCAAAGAGTGCCGCACGCAGTTCGGGCAAGGCGTCTGCCGCAAAGAAGACCATCCGCGACACCGCAGCGCAGGCCGTGGCAAAGCAGGTGTTCCGGAGCCACCCCGACAAACAGACGGTCTATGTGACCTCGGACGGCACGCCCTTCTTCGTGAAGTGCGACGCCGACAACCACGGCCACACCCTCGACGACAAGCTCGTCGTCGCAGTTACCAACGAAAACTACAAAGCCTAATGCAGTCTTTGAAATTCATCCGCACCAACGGGAACATCCCCAAGAAACTGGCAGGAGAAGATCATATCTCCGGACTGGTGATCTATTCGGCCGCGCTGCCTTCGGGCTTCTCCGAGAGCGAGCGCATCAAAGCCGTTTCGACCATCGAAACGGCCGAGGCGTTGGGTATCACGGCGGACGCTGACAACTGGGACATCCGGGTCCTGCACTACCAGCTTTCCGAAATCTTCCGCGTCAATCCGGGCATCAGCCTGTACGTCGGCATTTTCACCAACCCCGAAGGAGCCAACACCTATGCCGAGGTCAAGAAGATGCAGAACTTCGCCGACGGCCGACTCCGGCAGCTCGGCGTATGGGACGGACGCACACCCCTCGCGGCCGACAACCTCACGGCCCTGCAAGGGGTCGCTGCGACGCTCGAAGAGCAGGATATGCCGCTGGGCATCATCTACGCTCCGAAGGTCTCGGCCGTGGCATCGCTGCCGAGCAATCTCGCGGGTGACAAGGAGCGCGTATGGACGGTGATCGGGCAAGCCGGAAGTTCAACGGGCGCAGCGTTATATGTCGATGCAGAAAACACGGAGAAAGCCTCCGTTTCGGGTCTTGGCGTGGTCCTCGGCATCGTGTCGCTGGCCGCTGTTCACGAGTCTATCGCGTGGATCGAGAAATTCCCGACGGGCGTCGATGTCCCGGCCTTCGGTGACGGCACGCTGCTGAAAACGCTGGACCGCGCCGTCGTCGAGGCGCTCGACAAATCGCGTTACCTGTTCTTCGTGACCTACTCCGGACTGTCCGGGTCGTACATGAACGACTCGCACACGATGGACGCCCCGACGAGCGACTACGCCTACATCGAGAACGTCCGCACGATGGACAAGGCCGTGCGCGGCATCCGCACCTACCTGCTGCCGAAGCTCGGCGGCAATGTCTACATCGACAAGACTACGGGGCAGTTGCAGACTCACAGCGTGGAGTTCTTGCAGACCACGGCCCAGAAGGCCCTTGAAGATATGGAGAAGGCGGGCGAGCTGAGCGGCTACGTGGTCGAAATCGACCCCGATCAGAACGTGCTTTCTACGTCCGAAATCGAGTTCGTAATCCGGCCTGTCGGCGTCGGTGTCGTGCGTCGCTTCAAGGTGAAAATCGGCTTTGCCGAGAGTGTCTAACCTCAAATCCAACACAGAATGAACATCAGAAACGGAGTGCCGCTGATTAACGGAGTGGAACCTGCTTGGGGCGACATCGTCGCCGCAGCGAACGGCGTGCCGTTCGTCGGGATCACCGCAATCAAATACGGTGACAAGCAGGATGTGCAGAACAACTACGGAGCCGGACGGCATCCCGTGTCCCGTTCGAAGGGACGCATCACACCGTCGGCGTCGATTACCCTCTACAAAAGCGAGATCGTGGCTTTGCAGCGGCAGGCCCCGAACGGCCGCCTGCAGGACATCGCCCCCTTCGACATTACGGTCTCCTACCTGCCCGAAAGCGGTATCATCACGACCGACAAGATTCGAAACTGCCAGTTCGACGAGAACAAGGTAGACTGGAAGGAAGGCGATCTGAACCAGCAGGTCGAGCTTCCGCTGATCCCCTCGCACATCGAGTGGGGCCAGCCGAAGGTATAACCCAATCATCAATCAACTATGGAAAATAAACAGGAACAGGAACAGAAAGCCAAGGAACTGGCTGCCAAACGTGCCAAGTATCCCGTCCTCGACGGCGGTGTCACGGACGAAATGCGCCAGTCGTGGAAACAGGCCAACGGCCGCGTCGTTACGGTAGATGTTTTTGACGACATGGCCGAGGAACACCATGTCGCTTATTTCCGTCGTCCAACGATGGATGTAATGTCGGCCGTTAACGCCGTGAGCAAGCAGGACGAACTGAAAGGTGCGGACACGATGTTTAAGAACTGCTGGCTCGGCGGCAGCCCGCTCGTTCAGAGCGATGCGATTCTCAAAACGTCGGCCCTCGGTGCGCTGGGCAGTTTGTTCGCCACCTGCCACACGGAAATAAAAAACTTGTAGGGGCGCACACCCTTTCGGACATCGAGGACGAGCAGACGATTACGAAGGGGTGCGCCCTGATCCGGGCGAACTTTCACATCGACCCCGGCACGCTGACCTATGACGAGTGGGCGGGACTGTATGAACAGGCTGTATGGCTGGAACGAACGCGCCTCCTCGCGCTCGGAAAACTGTTAGAGAAACTTTTTGCGGAAGAACCAAAAAAGTAGTGAATGAGCAGCTACGCATTTAACTATTCCTTCAATATCACGGGCAACTGCGATGTTGTCGTGCAGGGCATCACGCAGGGCGTGAAGGACCTGAACGACAAAATCCACAAGTCCGTCGGGCTGTGGGATAGCTTCGAGGGCAAGCTGCTCGCACTAAATCAGTTCACGCAGTACATCGAGGGCGTGGGCCGCACGATGCAGGAAACCCTGCAGCCGGGTGCTGCGCTCAACGCTTCGCTGGCCGACCTCTCGGCCATATCGGGCGAAACGGGCGAAAGCCTGCGGACGATTGAAGGCTACGCCCGCGATACGGCGAAGGCGTTCGGCGGCTCGGCGGCACAATCCGTCGAGTCGTACAAACTCCTGCTGTCGCAGCTCTCGCCCGAACTGGCGAAGTACCCCTCGGCGCTCAAAGCGATGGGCGACAATATCGCCGTTCTGAGCAAGACGATGGGCGGCAACGCCACGGCTGCGGCCGAGGTGCTGACGACGGCCATGAACCAATATGGGGTGTCGCTGGCCGACCCGATGGAGGCGAGCCGTCAGATGGCGAAGATGATGAACGTCATGGCCGCCGCCGGACAGGCGGGGTCCGCCGAGTTGCCGACGATCAAGGTCGCGCTGGAGCAATGCGGTATGGCGGCCAAGGCGGCGGGCGTGTCGTTCGAGGAGACGAACGCGGCTATTCAGGTTCTCGACAAGGCGGGTAAGAAAGGAGCCGAAGGCGGTGTCGCGCTGCGTAACGTCATGGCGATACTTTCGACCGGGCGCTTCCTGCCCAAAGACGTGAAGGAGGAACTGACGGCGGCGGGCGTGAACATCAACGCGCTCACCGACAAATCGAAGTCCCTCACGGACCGTCTAACCCCGCTGAAAAAGGTACTCAACGACACGGCGCTGTTCACGAAGTTGTTCGGCCGGGAAAACAGCAACGCGGCAATGGCCCTCGTGCAGGGCATCGACGAAGTGACCCGTTACGAGTCGGTGATCACCGGCACGAACACGGCCGTCGAGCAGGCGGGGATCATCATGGGAAGCTACAACGAACGACTCTCCCGCGTGCGGGCCAAGTTCGACGATCTGAAAATCTCGCTGTTCAACGCATCGGGCGACTGGGGGATTTGGGTCGAGGTCGTGGTAGGTTCGCTTGTGCCGCTGGCGCAGATGACACCGCTGTTGCTGGGCATCGGAAAAGGCATCGTCTTCATCCGTTCTTTGAATTTCGCCGGGATGTGGCACGGGGTGATCGGCGTGATGGGCCGGGCCATCTTGTCGCTGCAAATGTATAACGGCTATTTGAGCATCGGTAAGGTGCAAGCGCTGGGATTCATGCGCAACATCATGCAGGCGACCGTCGCCACGCTGCGCTTTGCAACAGTCGGGATATGGTCCGGCATCAAAGCGATAGGGGCCTATGTTCTCTCGCTGGTGACGGGCGGTGCCGCGTCCGTCACGTTCGCGGGTATCGCCTCGGCGGGCTTCGCGGCGTTCAAGACGGCGGCCGTGACTGCGTGCCGGGCCGTGGGTGTCGCTATTATGAACATCCCGATCATCGGATGGATTGCGGCCGCCATCGCTGCGCTGGTTGCCGTGGGCGTCTACTTCTGGAATACGTCCGTAAAGTTCCGGGCCACGTTGAAAGGGCTTTGGGCCTCGTTCAAAGCCGTGTTTACGGGTATTTGGAACATGGCAAAAACCGTGTTCGGCGGTTTGGGCGACCTGATCGTCGCAGCGTTCAAGTTCGACGGCAAGGGCATCCGGGCCGCCATTCAGAAAATGAAGGGCGGGTTCTCGGACTTCGGGGCCGAGGTCGGCGGAGCCTTCACGAAGGCTTACGACGCGGAGATCGCCAAGTCGAAAGCGGACGCCGCAGCCAAAGAGCAAGCCTCGTCAGGTGTCGAAACTACGAACCCAACCCCGACCCCCAACCCCGACCCGCTGGCCGGAGGACTGCAAAGCATCGGGACCACAAGCGCAAAGGCCGACAAGGTCCGTAACATCACCGTGAATATCGAGAGGCTGATCGACCGCTTCGAGGTAAACACGACCAATATGCGCGAAGATATGAGCCGGGTGAAGGAATTGGTCGCCGAGGCCGTTTTAAGCGCGGTGAACGACGTAAACCTTGCAATGTGATGGGGAATTTAGGAGTGATAAGTTTCGGGTTTGTGGCCGCGGGCGTCGCACAGCAGGCACGCTTTGCCCTCTGCCGCTTTCAACCCTCGCAGCAAAACGCCAAAGCCCCGTCATGGGAAGGCCACGGCGGAGACATCGCGGGGCACGACCTGTCTGTGCCGATCACCGACCGCAGCTATTGGGAGAGCCGTTACGTGCTTACCGAACTGACGCTGCGCCGCGAGGATGGCCGCACGCTCGTTGTGAACGACGCAGTCGTGAATATCTCACGCGAGAAGCACATGGTCCGCACGACGCTCGTCGGGCTGAGTGGTACGATCAAGGAGTACATCTCCAACGGCGACTATGACATCAGTATAACGGTGGGGATTGTGGCCGTGCGCGACGGCGTGATCGTGGACGAATACCCGGAGGAGGGCATCCGTGAAGTCCGAGAGTTCCTCGACGAGAACAAGGCCATCGAAGTGTCGAGTGTGTTCTTCGAGCTGTTCGACATCAGCCGTATCGTGGTGACGCGATTCGCGCTGAACCAAGACACGCACTCGAACCGTCAGACTATCGACGTGAAGGCGTTGTCCGACGAGGACTACGTAATCAAAAACACCGACTATTAAACACCGTTTAAAGGGCCTTTAAACAATGTTTCGGCTGACTGCGAAAATTGAGATCAAAAGTGCGAAGACGTGGCGGTTCGACAAGGTCGCCGGGGTGGAGATCACCCGCGACATCGACACGCTCACCGATACGTGCGTCGTGACGCTGCCGAAAAAAGTCCGCTGGCTGGGCGAGAATTCCATGCCCATCAAGCGGGGCGACGAGGTATCGGTGTGGCTGGGGTATGACGGCGAGCTGCAATTCGCTTTCCGGGGTTTTATCACGACGATAGGGCTGAAAAATCCCACCGAGATACATTGCGAGGATTACATGTTTCTGTTCAAATCGCGGGATGCGAAGAAGATCGCCTACAAAACGGCCACCATCGAGCAGGTTTTGCGCGATCAGAATCTCGGCGTGAAGTATAAGGTGTTCGGCGAACAGCACATCGGCCAGTTCCGCGTCACGGCGAACACCGTCACCGAGTTGCTCGGACAGTTGAAAGATCAGGGCGGCATCCGGTCGTTCTTTCGCATCGAGGACGGTGAACCCGTGTTGTATTGCGGGGTGCTGTTCGAGCGGGACACGAAGTGTAAGCAGGTGTTTGCAACCGGGGTGAACCTGATCGACGATGCACAACTCGACGTGCAGAACGCCGCCGACGTGAAGATCAAGATACGGGCAATATCCCTGCGGCCGAATAACAAACGGATTCGCGTCGATGTCGGGGATGCCGACGGCCAGCGCCGCACGCTGCACACCTACAATAAGGATGAAAAGGAGTTGAAGGCATGGGCCGAGCAGGAACTCAAACGACTGAAACGCGACGGGCTGGCCGGGTCCTTCACCACCTTCGGGGCCGTGCTGATCGACAAGCTCGACAACATCGGAATCAAGATCGACGGTGTGTGCCGGGGCATATATCAGACGGATAAGAACGTGATAAAATACGGGACGGGCGGGTTCCGGCAGGAGATAACAATCGGATTAAGGGTAGCGGAATGACACTCAAAGAGGCTATACGGGTTCTCGCCATGTCGGGGGCCGAGTTGTACTGTAAGATATGCACGGTGGACGCCGTGGACGAGCAGGCCCGGACGGTGGACTGTACGCCCATCGACGAGAGCGCCCCGCTCGTGGGCGTGAACCTGCAAGCGTCGCAAGACGGCTCGGTCGGGGTTGTGCAGTTCCCGGCCGCAGGCAGTTACGTTGTGGTGGCCTTCATCGACCCGGCCGTGGCCGTGGTCGTGCTGTGCGACCAGATCGACAAGGTGCAACTCGACATCGGCCGGACATCGGCGACGGTGACGGACGAAGGCATTACGCTGAACGGCGGGCGTCTGGGCGGTTTGGTTATATCGGGAAAGACCGCCGGAAGGCTCAACGCTTTAGAGAACGACATAAACGAGTTGAAAGCGGTATTCTCGGCATGGGTTCCCGCGGGAACAGACGGCGGCGCGGCTCTCAAAACTGCGGCCACGGCATGGGCGAGCCGACAACTGACACAAACCGTCGCTGCGGAGCTGGAAAACGACAGCGTGAAACATTAGGACTGATGCGCGGAATATTGATAGACCCCGAAACGGGCGATGTGCAGGTGACCGCCGGGCGGCTGGCCGTCGGCGACACGACGGCCCAAACGGCCGAGTGCGTTCTGCGGGCCGTGCGCGGGGAGTTCAAAGAGCACCCGCTTATCGGGGCCGAAATATTGAAGATGCTCGGCGGGTCCCCGAATCCGATGTGGAAAGCGGATGCAAAGACCATGTTACAGGCGTGCGGATTGTCCGTGTCGCGCGTCGAAATGAAGGACGGACAGATAACGATTGAGTACAATGGCGAAAATAGCACCATCGGATAGGCAGAGCCTCTTGGACATCGCGGTACAGACCAGCGGCGGCGTCGAGGCGGCCTTCGACCTCGCGGCGGCAAACGACGTGAGTGTCTCGGAACCGCTGGAAGCAGGAGCGCAGCTCGAAACTGCACCCGTGGCCGACAAGATGGTGCTGGAAAGATATACGGCCCGGCAGATACGCCCGGCGACGGAATTGTCGGACGAAGAAATCGAAGCCGCTCCCTTCGGCGGCATCGGTTACATGGGAATTGAAGTTGATTTTATGGTGCGATGAGAACAATAGCGGAAATAAAGGAGTCCATCGAGGCGGACTTCATGCGCAACGAAACGGCGGCGAAACTATACGGCTTTACGGCCGGGGACAGCTTCGCGGCCTTCTTCGGGAAACTCTCCGTCGAGAGCGTGCTGTTCTACCTCTTTGCAGTCGCAGCGTGGACGTTGGAGAACATATTCGAAGCGTTCCGCAGCGAGGTGAACGCCAGTATCGACAAAATGAAACCGCACCGCCCGAAGTGGTACCGGGATATGGTGCTGGCCTATATGAAGGACCGGACGCTGATCCCCGACACGGACGAGTACGACACGGCGGACATGACCGACGAGGAGATCACGGCCGCGCGGGTCGTCAAGCATGCCGTCGCCGACGAGAGCGACGACGCCTCGCTGTTGACGATTAAGGTTGCGGGCGAAAAGGGCGGCCGCCGTTGTCCGCTCGACGCGGAGACCGAGAGCCAACTCAAAGCCTACATCGCCGAGATCAAGGACGCCGGGGTGCGGACGGCGCTGGTAAACATCGCCCCCGACCGCTTCAACTGCGAGCTGGACATTTATTTCGACCCGATACTGCTCGCCTCGGCGGTCGAGAGTACCTGCCGCGAGGCGATACAGAACTACATCGAAAACCTGCCCTTCAACGGCGAATATACCAACATGGCACTCGTGGATCAGTTGCAGAAGATCGACGGCGTGAGAATACCCGAACTCCGGAGTGCAACCACC
This sequence comes from Alistipes finegoldii DSM 17242, assembly GCF_000265365.1. Lineage (NCBI taxonomy): Bacteria > Pseudomonadati > Bacteroidota > Bacteroidia > Bacteroidales > Rikenellaceae > Alistipes > Alistipes finegoldii. The sequence continues at coordinate 834,596 of NC_018011.1, read as the reverse complement.
GTTGCCGCAGGTGAAAGCGTGGTTACTGCGATTGACGCCCGGTGTGTTCCGGCGGCGGGATATTTCGAGATGGGCGATATCAAACTGAACATGAAGGTCTACAATGGGTAAGTACGACATCAACGTGAAACGGCTGGCTCTGCTCCTGCTGCCGACCTTTTGGCGCAAGCCGGGATTCGCGGCGCTGGCCTATGCCGCGGTGTCGCCCCTGCAATGGCTGCACACGCAATTCGTGTTGTGGAAACACGATGCCGAGTACCGGGTTCAGGAAAACGGTCAGGTGTGTCATCTGCGGGCTGTGCTGAACGATATGTTCGACCCCATCGACCGCCGTATCACGATCACGGACAATGCCGAGAACGTCGGATATATCATCCTGCACCACCGGGACACCGACCAAAGCGTTCGGCTTCCGGCCCGCGGTTCCGGCCGGGCCGTGATACTGAACCGCCGAGGTTATGGCGGCGTGAACGGCTACGACTTCTGGGTGAACCTGCCCGTCGCGTTGTACGGCAAAGTAGACCTCGCCCAAGTGACGGGGGTTGTGAACACCTACAAATTGGCATCAAAACGATTTTCGATAAACTTCATTTGAAATGAAACAGATACACGGAAGATACCTCTTGCAGCCGAACAAGGACTTTCCCGCCGACTGCGAAATGCTCGACTACCTGCAAACCAACGCGCACGTCGTGTCGATTATCGGCAACATCGCCGGAAACAAGGCCGTGCTGCTCGGATGCGACCCAATGGATAACGGAGCCCGCCGGGCCGAAGGTTACGTATTCCTGCACACGCGAGAGCACCCCGAAGGGGAGGTGCTGTATTGGGAAGGCGGCGCAATCGGCAGCGGCATGTACCTCAAGCAGGAGGTGATCTCCGTGCAGGCGCAGGGCTACGACTATCCGCAGGCATACGTGAGGCGGTCGCTCGCGCCCGGCGTCGGCGAGGAAAACTACCGCTGGGAAGATTTCCGCGAGGCCCAATCGCTGCCCGCGCTCGACGCGGAGCTGGCCGCCCTGCGCAAGGCTCTCGCCGACATGAAGCCGTCGCCGCTGGGCATGGTCGAAATGTGGGCCGGGCGCGGGGTTCCCGACGGGTATCTGCTCTGCGAGGGGCAGCAGCTCCGGCAGACGGAGTACCCGGAACTGTTCGCCGCCATCGGTGCGGCGTTCAACAACGGCTACGACTGCAACGGCCGCCAGCTCACGACCTCGGCGGGCTTCTTTCGTCTACCTGATCTCCGGGGGCGCTTTGTGGTCGGCCATTACGGCAGCGACGAGGACTACAAAACCCTCGGTGCGGTCGGCGGCAAGAAAACCCACCAGCTCACCGTGGAGGAACTCCCCGCGCACGATCACGGGCTGTTCCTGCAACACGCGGGAAAACGTTTCACGGGCGGCGGCTCGGCGAATGCGCTCAACGAGGGCGACGGCCGCACTTATATGACGGGCGGGAACAAGCCCCACGAGAACCGCCCGCCGTATTATGCGCTGGCGTACATCATGCGAACGAAATAACACAAGGAGCAATGGCAATTATCACACGGGCACAACTCCGCAAATGGTTCGGAAAAGGGAAATATCCCACGGCCGCACAGTTCTCGGACGCTTGGGATAGCTTTTGGCACAAGAACGAGGACAAGATCGCCATTAATGGCGTCGATGGCCTTGCCGATCAACTCAACAGCAAATTATCCGCGGCCGATGGTCAGAAACTCAAAGAAACCGTCGAACAGACCGCGAGCGACCTCGCGCAACACAAAAAGGAGTCGGACGAGGCCATCGATCAACTCCGCGAACAACTGGATAACCTGCGGTCGGTCGTTGAGAACGACTGCGTGCAGCGAACTACCCGCGTAACCCTTCAAGGAGGGTCCCCGGCGGATTTGATAGGCAACAAATAAATACAAAATACAATGGAAGACAATCAAGCATTGGCGGCGTTGGAGCAAGTTCTGCTGGCGGCTCGCATCGCACACACAACCGGAACCGAGGCCGAATGGACCACGGCGAACCCCGTTCTTCTCAAAGGTGAAGTCGGATTTGTGGAGGGCACGTCCCCCGTGAAATTCAAGGTCGGCGACGGCACGAAAACTTGGTCGGCGCTCAGTTGGGGACAGCCGACCACGCTTGCGCAGCTCGCGGCCGACGCCACACACCGCCTTGTCACGGATACCCAAATCGCGGGCTGGAACAACAAAGCCGAGAAAACGCCCGCCACGCATGCGGCCGACGGTCTGATGTCGGCGGCCGACAAGACAAAGCTCGATGGCATCGCCGCAGGTGCGAACAACTACCAGCATCCGGCAACCCATGCAGCTTCGATGATTGCCGAGGATGCCACGCACCGTTTCGCAACGGACGCGGAAAAGGCCAAGTGGAACCTCGAATACACCATCGAGAAGGTGGCCACCGAGAGCGGTTTCGCATCGACCTATCATTTGAAGAAGGGCGGGAACAAGGTCGGCGTGTCGATTAACATCCCGCTCGATCAAGTGCTGCGCGGTTCGTCGATCAAGACCGTTACGACGGCGAACACACCCTATACCGGGGCGAAGGTCGGCGACAAGTACGTCGAGTTCCTGTTCCAAAACAACAACACCCCGCAATATCTGCCCGTGCAGGACCTCGTGGATGTCTACAAGGGCGACGGCACTTATATCGAGGTGTCGGCGTCGAATGTCATTCAGCTCAAATACGACGCGCTGAAAAATCGGCTGAAAACCGACTTTGACGCTGTTTACGATGCGAAGGGGGCCGGAACCGCCGCCGCGAAATCCGCGCTGGACGAATTCAAGGCCAGCACGCTCGTTATTCAATGCACCATTCCCGGAATGTCCTAACCGTAAACAACCACGATGAAAGGAAGATTGCAACTCCCGATGTACACCGCGGCGGCGTTGGCCGCCGCAAATCCTCTCCTGCTCAAAGGTGAGGTTGTGTACGAATCCGACACTCGAAAGCGCAAGGTCGGCGACGGGATAAGTAAATGGAATGATCTCGCATACGATGCGGGCGGTGATCTGCCGAAAATGACTCCCGTTGCCGGGGCTGATTCTGTGGCAGATTTCTTAGGAACGAGTGCCCCGATTAACGATGTGCTTCAAAAGGTCATTGCGGCAACGGCTATCGGCAAGGTCCGCATGGTGCGCTTCGGAGGGCTGCAATGTATGGTGTGGTACATAGAGGGCACCACGACCGTTGGGGTTTTCGGGTTTGTAGCAGAAAATAATGCCATCGCTTTCGGCTCGGTGGATGATTCGGAGTTTCCGGCCGGAATATTCGAAAGTACAGATGAGGAGATTGCCGCGGTTGTTTCATACGCCTGCAGCTTTATAAGTTTAACGGCGATTCCGGCTTCGTATATTTCCACCAATACGTTATATCAGTTTGCGAGTTATAGCGAAAAGACGACGTGGAACGCAAAGGCGAACAGCAATCTGGATAATGTCAGTCTGTTAAAATCACTCAATGCAGAAGGCTATTATAAAGCTCCTGACGGGATGATGTTTGCATGGGGAACCCGCTGCAATCAGACAACCTCTATTACCGTGTATTTTCCGGCATCGTTTTACGCGAGACCCTACGCTATCATTACCACGCCTACTGCCTTCGGAGACGCAGCCGTTGAAGTAGCTGCGGCCGACCCGGTATCGGCATCCTATTTTACAATGCGACCGAGGTACATCAAACGGCTATCGAATGGCCAAGCCGAATATGGTAATTCGGGTTGTACCTTTCAATATTTGGCAATCGGCCGCTGGAAATAGAAACACGAAAGATTATGAAATACTGGAAGCAAGGATTTTATGACGCCCCCATCGACGGGGCCGTGGAGATCACCGAGGAACGGTGGCATGAACTACTCGACGGGCAGGCCGCGGGCATGATGATTACCGAGAATGAGCAGGGGGTCCCCATCCTGACGGAGTGCGTCGATGATACTCCGGCACCGACTTACGAACAGCAGGTGCAATCGCTGATCTGGGAGCGGTACTCAATCGCCGACGAGCTGGCGATACTTCGCCAGCGGGACACGAAGCCGGACGAGTTCGCTGCATATTTTGAATACGCCGAGCAATGCAAATTGCAGGTGAAAAAACTGATAGGATAATGAAAGGACGTATACAACACCCGATGTACACGGCAGCCGCGCTGGCTGCGACGAATCCTGTACTATTCGCCGGAGAAGTCGTCTACGAGTCCGATACAAGCCGTCATAAGATCGGGGACGGCGTGAAGGCATGGAATGCCCTCCCGTATGCCGGGGGGGGGATTTTGAGGGCAATATTCCCGCCGAACGAGTAGAGCAGGACGGCGGGCACCTATTCGTGTCCGACACCGAAAAATCAATGTGGAATAATAAGGCTGCGAAGGACCTTGCGAACGTTTCGCTGGAAAAGTCGTTTTCAACCAATGGTTATTACAAAGCACCCGACGGGATACTGCTGCAATGGGGGTATAACACCGGGGGCGACTCAACGGGAACCATAACCGTTTATTTCCCGATAACCTTTTACGCAGTGCCTTATTGTGTAATCACGACGGTGGCTTTCGGTGCAAAAACGGGCGTTGCATCCGCTTCCGTAAACAGCAAAACCGCATCATATTTCATAGCCCGAAAAAGTTATGCCGAGAGCGCAGGAGCACATCCGGCAGGAGAACCCATATACTGGTTCGCAATAGGCCGATGGAAATAGAAACATGAAAAATAGGGGCATGAAAAAGCCCCCGGTCTGTTGTAGTATCTCACCACGTACAGCAGAACGAATGCGCCGTAACACATCCACCGAGGGCTAAAGCCTTCGGATGTGCTACGGCGTTTTTAGTACGTGGTGAGGTCACAAAGGTATAAAATCGTTGAATGAATAGCAACACCGAGGAGCTGCAAGTCCTCAAAAATACTTCCGCGTTGGGAAGTTTGATTATCAAATTAGTGCCGAAGGCCGAAGCAAAGGACCTGATTGTGAAGAACCACTACTCCCATAAGTGGAACGAGGGCGGGTTCGGCAAATATAACTTCGGGATATTTCGGGCCGAAGAACCGGATAAATGTTTGGGCGTCGCTGTTTACGGGTATATGAAAAACCCGCGAGCGAAGATATTCACGCATCCGAATCCGCGGGCTTGGATGTGCGAACTTAACCGAATGTGGATTGACGACACGCTTGGACACAACGCCGAAAGCGTGCTTATTGCCGCATCTATCAAACTGCTGCGCAAGATTGACTCCGATGTCGTGGCGATTCAATCGTTCGCCGATGGTCGATTAGGGTGCGGAACGATCTACAAAGCCGCAAACTTCCGATATTTCGGATTTCATTACACGAAGTTCCTGCGGAACCGCAGGACGGGAGAGATTACGCATGAGCAGATATTGACGAACACAACATCGGCATCGGCATATTTACGTGCAAACATGGCCTATCTGCTGGGTGATTTTGAAGTGCTGGTCGTAAAGACGTATCGCTATATTTATCCTCTCTGCAAGCATTTCCGGTATTGTGGAAAAGAAAAACCATATCCGCAATACGAGAAAGGTTTTACTCTGACCGAATGGAAGCGCGACACAATGAAGATAAAACAGAATATCGTTGAACTGCTCGACAAGGTCGCAGCATGACACTTTTATTCAACATATTTCGATATACAAATAATATTCTGAAATACAAAGAAAAAAGCAGGGTTTTTTCGTATAAAAATCAAGCGTTTAAGTTATGTTTAAAAACCACTTAAACGCTTTTTAAATGCTCCGAAAAAAAGTTTTTTTGTACGTTTCGTTTGTGAAAAGTGTACAATTCGTTTGCGCGATTATAGTCTGATGCAAATAGTATCAGACTATACATGGCCGCAAACATCTGGAGATGCCGAGACCCCGTATAAAATAGTAGATACGCTTGCGAACAATTTAATAGAAGAATTGTATGCAGAGATAGAAGCTACTGCTGCGGATATTTTACGAAAAATAGGTTCTGGGGAAATTGATTGGTGGGAGGCAGAACGATCAAAAGTCAATTTTTTGTTGTTTTTTGGAACTCAATATTTTCGAACTCCGGGTATATTGAAAAAAGCCAACCAACTAACCTCTCCTAAAAACGTCGGCTTGTCTGAAAATGTGATTTATCCTTTGATGATGATTATGTCGATGCAGATAGTCGATGATATGGTAACCAAGCCAGACGATTACCACATTACATTATTGATAAATGATTCTGATGTTCCATTCATAACAGGAATACAACCCATAGTAGATGCCAGACCAAATAAACAAGGGGCTTACAATTTATATTATCCTATTACAGCAAAATACGCTATACTCTTAAAAAAGGAAGAAAGGCGGAGAAAAGGCATTATCAAGGTTACTATTGATAGTAATAAAGCCCACGAGTATAATAATATGATAAAAAATTCAAGTGATATTCTGATAGCTTCAGATGCAAAAATATTGGTAAAATATACCAATCAGGGAAATTGGTGAAATATTAATGAAAATGGATATTCAGATCATACAGAATAAAATTTACGAGATTCGCGGCCAGAGGGTAATGCTGGATTTCGACTTAGCGGAACTTTACCAAGTTCCGACAAAAGTATTGAAACAAGCTGTACGCCGCAACAGCGAAAGATTCCCTTCGGATTTTATGTTTGAAATTACAGAATCCGAGTATAACGTATTAAAAATCAGTTTGAGGTCACAATCTGTGACCTCAAACAAGGGTGGTATTCGGTATATGCCTTTTGCGTTTACAGAGCAAGGTGTATCCATGTTATCGGCCGTATTAAGGAGTTCAGTTGCAATCCAAACGAGCATTACCATTATGCGAGCTTTTGTAGCAATGCGCAACTATATTTTGCAATCTACCCAAGTTTCGGCCGAGTTGCTGGAGTTGCGTAGCCGGTTGCAGCTGGTGGAGCATGACTGCCGGGAGAATCTGGAGGCTGTGAATGATCTGAGTGAGGACATGCGAAAAGACATCGATGCGATTTATGAGGCCATTGGGGCCTTGTCTGTGAAACTACCGGAAGCCAAGAAGTCGCGTCAGCCGATTGGCTTTGTAACCGGCAATAAAGAAGATTAATTGTTGTTAACCAAATAAAAACTTGCGTAAAAACTCATTTCCACTATTATGAAAAAGATGCTGAAACTGATGCTTACGGCCTCTGTAAGTGCAGCCGTGATGCTTGCATCATGTACCGAGGGAGATCTTCCGGCTTCCCCCACACCGCCTGCAACGGAAGACACTCCTGTTCAGGTAGAGCTGAAACTTAAATCTGAACAAATGGATACCCGTGCCATCGATGAAGATGCGATTAATGACATTAATATCTATTTTTTCGGCAATAATATCAATTACCACTTTTACTATCCGGAATACGCCCCGTCGTTCGTATTCGAAATCCTCCCCGGAACCTATACCCTTTGCGTTGTGACGAATGTTCACAAGGATATGGGAGGAATGACAGAATCAGAACTTATACGATATAAATATTCTGTTGACGGCATGGTCGATGATATTCCCATGACGGCAAGTATGAATGTCAGTATTCTTGGGGCCATGACGCTTCCAACGCTGGAGGTGACTCGGGCCGCGGCAAAGATCGCCTACACGATCTCCGTCGATGCCGCAGTGTCGGAAAATATTAAGTTGCGTTCAGTTCAATTCTGTAATGTGCCGCGTTCAACAGTGTTGTTCGGAGCGAATCCCTCTTCGACTGATAAGGGGGAATACTACGACGCCGATGTAGTCAATATCGACAATGATAAGACATATTCCGAGGTGTTTTATATGCTTGAGAATTGTCAGGGTGAGGTGGAGAGTATAACAGATCCCAGAGACAAATCGCCAGAGAATGCTCCCGTGTGTGCGACGTATATGCGTATTGTGGCTGAAGGTGCGGATAAGGTATTGGAGTATACTGTCTATCTCGGTGAAAACAGTACTTCGAACTTCGATGTGCGGAGAAATACGAAGCATACGATGAACCTTGTTATCAAAGGGGAAAATGAAATTGACAATCGGGTCAGGGTGTATGACGGATTGTATTATGGGACAGCAAATTGTATCGTATATATTGATACTCCGGTGACATTTGACGTCACCCCTTATAGAACATCTAAAGAATTAAATTATGCCTATACAGGGATTTATGCCGGGGACGAGTATAAAGGCATATCGGCAAAGCTTCTTTATTCTGATGCAAAATCTGACCCTGTATTGACACTCGATAATAATAAATTGACCGTAAGGGTTGATGAATGGTATCCTAACACCGGGGGAAATATTGGGGTGGCCATTGTGGATGTTAGTGGTGAAATTCTTTGGAGTTGGCATATCTGGCATCCTCAAAGTACTATCAAGGATGAAGAATATACAAATGCTTCAGGTGAAAAATTCCAGATTATGCACTGCAATTTAGGTGCTAGAAGTGATAACGCGGCATCTGTGGGATATGGTGGCGCGATATACCAATGGGGCCGTAAAGACCCCTTGTGGCCAAACAACGACTACAGGTATGGTGATGGGAAAACTGGCCTTTTCTTCAGTACATTCAGGGGAATGCAGAAAGATGCCGTCACTTTCGAAGATGCGATAAAAAATCCCACACAATTTATTGAAGCGGACGATTGGTTTGGTAATGATGATGCTCTATGGGGAGATCCCAACGGTAGAGAGTTGACAACTTATGGTTGGTCTGGCGAAAAGAGCGTATATGATCCTTGTCCCGAAGGTTATCGGGTTCCGAATAATAAAACTTGGACTGGTTTTATTAAGCCTAATTCATTGCACGATTTGTTGGTAATTGGCAGTTGGATATATGGTTGGCATTGTCCGAAATACGAAGGTGATACTGTTGGGGCTTGGTATACTCAAGGTGCTCGTGCTATCTGGTGGTCTGGTGAGATAAGAAGATATGCAACAAATAGTCCTCTTTGGGTAAGCCATCCCGGAGCTACTCAAGGAATGGGGGAACGATGGGAATTGACAGATCGAACCGAAACTATATGGAATATTGATACAAAGAGGAGTTGGGCATGTCAGGTTCGCTGTGCAAAAGTCCAATAGGAATATTTACAAGTATTTAAATAAAACGGTAGTCCCCGGAAGCGTACTGTTTCCGGGGACTACCGTTTTATTTTGTTGAGCTGGTTCTGCGTTTTGTCGATGATTTATTCTTTCAGGAAGGCGGTATGACACATGTCCTGAATGATGATGCCTTCGTCAAATACTTCGTAGGCGAAAACCCAATCTTTCTCGAATACTGCACACCGATATCCGAGCCGGTGCCATTTTTTGAAGCGGCACAAGGGATAATTGGCTGCTCCGGCTAAAGACACGAGAAAAGCGTCGATCCTTGCAGTCCGGCTATGTGCTGCCTCGCGCGACAATTTTAACTCGTCGGTGAGAAATGCTCTTAGCTCAGAAACTTTATCCAAAACCGTTTCCGAAATTGCAACCTTACGCATTCTTGTCGAAGTATTCGTCAATTTGGCTGTGTAATTTTTGCGTGAAAACACTTACCGGAACGGCATTACAAGCCGCAGCCTCTTCGGCGAATCCCTTTTTCTTTGCATCTATGACCGTTACATACGGCAATGTGCGAACGTAAGCCAGCAGTTTTTTCGCTTCAGGGCTACTATCCTCGATCATAATGTGCGTCATAGTTGTTGTAGATTAAATTGTCTTTTGCAAATATAACGAAATTCTTGCCGCGAAAGTATTCTCGTGTAAAAATAGTTTTAGGTAAGCCTTCAACTTATTTCTTGTGTGGAGCCGCAAAAAACAGCCCGCTACCTTTAAAATGTTATATAAATAACATTTGTGCAATGTCTAAATATTGCTTGTATTCTGTTAGCAGGAGCGAGGTTAAGACGATATTTGCAAAATGTTCCATAGTGTTGCTGTTATAAATTAATCGGCGGCGAGCCTTTCACCCGCATTGCGCATCCGTTCCGCACAATCCCATAGTCACGTCCCTGTCATGGACTGAATGCGTCGTTCTGTTTTTTTTGAACTACGCCGATCTGTGGTTATCTGGTCATTGTTATGTCTGAAGGCAGGTAGTATTTCGTCGTTTGCGACTCTATGTATCTGTCGTTATAGTGGAATTTGAAACCCGGATTGTCGCCGGGGTGTATCGAGACGGAGAATTTTTCGTCGCAGCGCCAGAGGTAGGTCGAGTTTCTCGCTCCTTTGGTGATCGTCGGCATTGCTGTCGATCGCTGTCCGACGGGCGGGATCTTCGACCTATCGAGTCGGTATTCCTCATAATAGAACTTTATCGGCTCGGAAGCCTTGTAGTCGGCCGAATACTGCGTGCGGTAATCGTAGGCTACCTTCGGTACGGGACGTCCGCCTTCCATGACGAGATACTGAAATTCTATCCGGGCGATTCCCTGCCGGGTTATGGTCACAGTCCGGGGCTTGAGCCTGACCTCGATGCCGGTGATGCAGTCGCGCGCGAGTGTGAGCGCATAGGTCGCCTCGCCGGACAAAAGCTGCCCGGAGGTGTCGTACCATCCTGCGACCTCGAAGTTGAAGAGATCTTCGTTTACGAGTGCGAGCGTTACGGTTTCGTCCTCGACGTTGTGTTCCCCGGCCCCGTCGATGGTGAAACACCCTTCGACGCTGCTTGTCACGACGATATTCTTCAATCAGCAAAATATGTATAAGTCAGTCAGATTTGAGCATATAAAACCTCAAATCCGACCGGCTTATATTGAAAAGTAGTATTGTAATTCTTACTTGAGTTTGTGTTTATGACTCCATTTCATGCTTTTAATGAGTATGAAGTATTACAATAGAGTGCGTTGTTGTTCAAAATGTCATATTTAATTAGTATCTGATATGAATTAAAATTCCTAGGTCAATTTTATGATGATGCGTAATAAAATCGGACACTCTGATTTGGAGAATTCAAGATGTTTTAGAATTAAAATGCGTAAAATGCAAATATTTTTATGTTCAATATGTCTCTAATATATTCTCGAATGTCGTTTTTTTATATATATTCGCTCTTAGGAAATTACCATAATAAGTGGATAAAATATATTATTAACTAAATTTAAGCTTTATGAAACAGACCTTACTTTTTTTGTGTTGTGGGCTTCTGTTTAGCTGCCAGAAAGATTTTGTTAGTTTGCCGTCTGAGTTACCCCCGACTTCATCTCAAATTATTACTGATGGAATGACTGTACTGGGGCAGCAACTTGAAAATCCCTATTCAGTGGGGAATATGCGTAAAGCTCTGGCAAACCTCTCACCGAAAACCAGAGCCGGAATTACAGACATGGATATTCAGCCTACGCATTATTACGTGAAGTTTCATCCCCGCTCATCCGAGGAATTGGATTTAATCCTGCAGGATTCTACGATTATCTGGTATGATATTCCACTGGATTATGAAATCGAGGAATATGGCAGCTATTACCATGATCCTACAATTCCGGATAGCTTGCCCACTTATCAATACGCCTCCATCGAAGTCGCAAAATGGCCTGCGGTGAGTACCATAGGCGTTGATTATGAAATTCTTTCCGACTTGTTTATTCCCGATGAAGACAAGGATGAAGACGATGACGGGATTATGACCCGTTCCGGTACAAAATGGAATGAAGCATTGGCTGATGCGCTGGTCGAAGAATCTTTGCGTTTGACAGGAAACGATAACGAAGACTATGAATCCGGGCCGCAAACACGAGGCCGCAGTAAATGGAGGCCGGCGGGCAGAATTAGCTATTATGATGAAGTACTTGGGAAAACGATAGGTGTTGAAGGAGTAAAAGTCAAAGCCCGTAGATGGTTTACAACCCATACAGGCTTTGTCAATGCAGACGGATATTATAGTTGTAATGGACGTTTTAAGCGGCCTGCAAATTACTCTTTCGGACTTGATCGGTATGAATTTCAAGTAAATGGCGACGGAGTTCGTGTTTTCTATGATGGGCCTAAAAGGAAGGGAAATTGGGATTATCATTTTGCACGCTCAAAATCACAATCAGAATTTTTTGGAGCAACAGTTTTTCGTGCAGCCTACCATTATTATTACAAAGATATTGGCGGTTTACGCAGACCGCCTCAAAATAGTTTCTGGCGAACTAAAATGAGATTAAAAGCCATCAATCAACAAAATAACAGCAGCAATGGTAATTTTAAGTCCGCCAGACGATTTTTAGGTTTGGGTAGTGCAATCAAATTATATAATCCACAAAACACAACGGATGCTATTTATGCAACTACAATACATGAGTTAGCACATGCTGCTCACTGGAGAATGATTGTTAAGGAGCCTGGCACGAATCGTTATCGGGATTATCATGATGCTGAAGATAAGATGGTCGAGAGTTGGGCAACAGGAGTACAATGGTATTTAACAAGAATGGTCTATTCCAAATACAGAGGACGACCGCAAGGGACGCCTAATTATACAAATGTAGTCATTGATCTTGTAGATTCACAAATTGATGACTGGCAAAATAACGGTAAGACCTATGCGCAAGGTGACAAAGTCGAAGGTTATACAATGTCACAAATCGAGAGCGCTCTCATAGGCTGCGATACATGGAATAAATGGCGAGATAATATTAAACGGAAGTATAACAATAATACAAAGCAATATGTGGATGAACTCTTTGCGTCTTGGTAGCATTGTAATGTTTTGCTGGCTGTTATCGGGTTGCGATACTTCTCACACCGAATATGTGCATCATGGAGAATGGGTCTATCGAAATGAATCTTCTCACAAGATCGAAATAAAAGGAGCTATTATATCCTGGACGATACTTGAAACTACTACGTTTATAATGGCTCCGACCCAAACTTATTGCATTGATTTTTGGTCGGACGGAGTGAAAGACATTACACCGGATGCGATCGGGTTTCCTTTCGAATATCTTCCGCAGATCGAGTGTCGTATGACAATAGATGATTCCAAAACGATTCTATTAGAACCGAATAAGGCGATTCGGAATAGGAGCAATTATCAGGTAGAGAAATTGGCTACAAACTATTTCCGGTTTACTTACGTTTTCACCGACGACAATCTTGCCGACCTGATAAAGTGATTTATCATTGCGAGGCTGCTGCCGGATAAAAGGCGGCAGCCTTAAATGCTGCTTATTATACCAATAACAGAGTACTTATGGAAAGTGCCAAATGGAGAGGATATCGTTTTCCGATCGAAGACATTTGCTGATGTCAAGCGACTGCTGCTGGATTATGCAGCGAAAAATAAGTATGCTGCGCAATTGTATAACTTAACCCCGGAAACAATCAACCAATTATTCGCTGTCTATGAAAACTAACAGAACGATTTTTACCTTGCTACTGCTTGGCTTCTTCTCTATGCTTTTCAGTTGTGACACAGATTATCTATATAATACGGAGATCCGCATTGAGAATGCCAGCCAGCACGATATCGAAATAATTGTAGAGAAACCGAGTAGCGAATTTTTAACCGGCTCGGTTGCGCTAAAAAGCGGCACAACTTTCACAACAAAGCACAGTATCGATGGTGGATATGGTTTACCGAATCCAGTTGATGCACAGATTAAATTCGACGATGGAACCACAATAACTCACCACTCGGAGGATGGCGATACCTACCATAATTTCTGTTCCGCAACAGCTTTCGAAAAAAAAATGCAGGGAAAAAGGAGTGTGGAATATATCTTCGTATTTACGGACGAAGACTACGAATATGCCAAAAAGCATGCAGATAAAACAAAAATATAACAATAAAATAAGGCAATATGTGGATGAACATAGTGATTTATCATTGCCTGATAAAATAACAGATTTAATTATCTGAGAACAAATCAAGCGGTAGCATGAAAGATGCTACCGTTCTTTCTTGTACTTTTAGCCTCTGTCAAAGGGTTTCTTGTGTAGTTCTCGAATTCGCCTCAATACCGCTTTCGGAATATAAAAACAGTATTGCGGAAAACGCGGACAAATTGCGGACATGGCAGATAAAATAAAGCTGTCAAATGATTAATCGCTAACAATTTGACAGTTTCTCGAAGTACCCGGAGTCGAGGAAATCGTCACGCCGGACAAAGACGTCAGATAATCCAATGTCTTCTGAATCTCAGGCGTCACCTCGTCGATTTTGATGGTTATGTATGTTATAACGGTCTAATATTAAACGTCTCTGTGCAAATATAACGAACTGTATTAAAAAGCAAATAAAGAGGTAAAAAAATGAACCGAGAATTATTTTTTAGTCGAGACAAACCCGTCGATATATGTTGAGTCGGTCGTAGCGATAGCGAATGCTTGTCTGGGGGGCGTGTGGTCGCTGGTTCGAATCCAGTCACCCCGACTGATGGAAAATCCTTGATATTCCAGAGAATTTCCGGGGATAAAAAACAGAGGTATAAAAAAGTGTAAAGCAAAAGATAATCAAATAATTATACACTTTTCTTCAGTGCCTTTGTTTTAGAGAAAAAGTAGAATAAGGTAATGTTAAACGAGGTTTCGGTTTCCAAATCGTTACCTCGTTTCTTTCGCTCTATTATTCATAGAAACGTGATTTTCAGTTTCTTGCATCGTTATTCATCTTGACATACGACTCTGCTGAAATTATTTTTGCAACCCTAAAAAGCAGAGTTTATGCGCAGCACGTTCAAGGTTCTGTTCTACCTTAAAAGGAACAAAGACAAAGATCAGAAAGTCGTCCCTGTCATGGGTCGCATCACGGTCAACGGCAGCATCGCGCAGTTCAGCGCGAAGCTCTCCGTTCCGGAGATGCTTTGGGAGGTCAGCGGCGGCCGCGCCAAAGGCCGCAGTCTCGAAGCGGATCGCATCAACCGTCATCTGGACAACATCCGCACCCAGATCGGCAAGCACTATCAGGATATCTGCGACCGGGAGTCATACGTTACGGCCGAAAAGGTCAAGAATGCCTATCTCGGCTTCGGCGAGAAATACCGGCTGCTTCTCGAAGCGTTCGAGAAATTCACCGGCGACCTCAAGAAACGTGTCGGCATCGACCGCTGCCACGGTACATGGAACCGCTACTATAAATCCATCGACCATCTGCGGACTTTCATGCGTAAGGAGTATAACGTGAGCGATATGCCCTTGGCAGAATTGGAGCAGTCGTTCATCGAGCAATACCACGTCTACCTTAAATCCGATCTGGGGCTCAAGCCTACGACCGTCAGCGGTTATCTCAAATGCCTGAAATACGTTGTCAAAATCGCGTTCAACAACGGCTGGATGCCTCGCAACCCCTTTTCCCTCTATCAATATACGGCTCCGAATCCGGAACGTAGTTTTTTAACGGAAGATGAACTCCGGCGTATGATGACTACCGAGCTGCGGTATAAGCGTCAGGACTATAACCGCGATATGTTCCTGTTCTCCTGCTTTACGGGCATCTGCTATGCGGATATGGCCTCGCTGACCTATGACCGGATCGAGCAGGATGCGCAGGGCGAGTGGTGGATCAGCGGCAACCGCCAGAAGACCGAAACCAGATACGTTGTCAAACTTCTGCCGTATGCGTTGTTCATCCTGAACAAGTACCGGGGTCTGACCGGCGACGGACGTGTTTTTGCCATGTCTACACTCGATTCGATCGACGACAGCCTGAAAAACATCGCCCGGGAGTGCGGCATTGACAAACAACTCTCGTTCCACCTTGCCCGGCATACGTACGCCACGACGATCTGCCTGTCGAACGGCGTGAGTCTGGAGACGCTTTCGAAGATGCTGGGACATAAAAATATCACCACCACTCAAATCTATGCGAAAGTCACCCCGCCGATGATCGACCGTGAGGTTACGATGCTGCGGGACAAACTGGCCGCGAAATTCTCCGCAGAGGCATAAATCCCGGCAATAAAATAACATATTAGGTATTTATCTGCCTTATGTGAATTCATCATTCGGACGTCGCATCTTTGCAGCGCAAACCCACTGCAATCCGACTATGGAACGATCCGATGAGATTTTGGAAATCGTCCGCGAGATCCGCGAGGATATCGCCTATATGAAACGGCACCGGAATATGCTTTGCGGCACCCCGGTCCTTGAAGTGAGCGAGGTCTGCGACCTGCTGAAGATCAGCGACCGTCAGTTGCGCCGTTACTGCGTCAGCGGTCAGCTCACCGGCTTCCACTTCGGGCGCCGTCTTATGTTCTCCGCTGCCGAGATAAACCGTTTTGTCGAGCGGATCGACACGGAGTGCCGGCAGCGAAAAGAACTTAAAAACCGGATCAGGAACCTTTAATTCATAACCCTATGCCTGACAAGTATTATTTGGTGGAGTCCGGAGCTTTGGAGAAACTGCTCCGCACGCATTTCATGCTGACACAATCCACACTGCTTTTCGAACACCTGTTGAGCCACAGCGACCGCCCGATGTTCCTCTCGGCCCGCAAGGTCTGCGAGGTGCTGGGTCTGGACCGTCACCAGCTCGAACAATGCCGCAAAAAGCGGATGATCCGCGCCCGTACCGTCAACGGACAGATGCTGTACGATGCCTACGAGTTGCTTGCGCTTACTGAACTTTTCTACCGCCGGAAGCTGCGGAAGACCCTCTCCCGGATACCGCAGTTCGAGGTGCGCTGATCCGTTCGTGCTGAAAGGGACTGACTGCATCCGCAGCAGTCTCTTTTTGTTTTGAGACAGCACGAATAATAATTAAAAATCCCTTTGTGAACGCCGTCTGCGGGGCAAGATAGCGTCAGGGGCTTACGCCCTTTTCGGCTTTTTCGCACGATCTCCACCCTTCGGGTCGTATCGCCCCTCAAAAATTTGCCTTGTCCGTGCCGTCGCTGATAATCCCGCCCCGAAGCCGGCTTCTCACTTTCATAGCGGGGATCTGCCGGCCGTATGTCAAATCAAAATCCATTTCGAAGATGAAACATCAAAAATTCGAGATTGCGGTGGCGGGTTACGACTACCGCTTCAAGACCTACGCCCGGGACGGCGTGGAGGCATCGGTAAAGGTGAAATGTTTTCTCGGAAAGCCCGATGCCGAGTGTACGATCCTTGTGCCTGCGTTGAACGATTACCTGCGGGAAACGGAATCCTGCCGCAGGCAGGTTGCTCAGCGATGAGAAAGTGGATCGATCAGTCGACCTTCGACGAGCTGCTGCTCGCCAATGCCGAGGATAACATAGAGCGGGCTATTCGAAGCGCATCGGCCGTATTGGAAGCGGTGCAGGAGTTCGTTCCGGAGGCAGCCTTGTTCTACCGTGTTACACACGCCGCAGACAGCCTGAAGAACTATTTCGAGGAAGCCTGCACCGGCTTCTGGAGAAACGGCATCCTGTTTCTCGTCCGCCAATACTTCTATCCGAAACCTTATTACGACTTCCGATTCGATTGGACGTTCCTCCGGTATGCGGACAACTACTCCTACGGCAAGGCCTTCGACAAGCAATCCGAACCGAATCGTATCGGGGTCTTCACCAAAAAGAAGATTGACGATTGGGTGGAATACCTCACGCAGGGTTTCCGGAACCTCGAACGGATCAATGCGGAGAACGAACGCAAAATAATCGGGTACCGCAACCGGTTGGAGGCTCTGTCCGATGTGGTTTGGGTTCATGACAAAAGTCACGGCCAGATCATTCGTAACGGCCTGACCTATACTTTCGATATCCGGCAGACGGATTACAGCGAAAAGATCTCTTTGGACTATCGGTGCCGCACGCTCGACGATTTCCTTGCACTCTCCGACAATAAATTCACACCTAAACCTTAAACGACTATGGAACGAAACATTATTATCGAAAATATCTGCACTGCGTGCCGCTGCGGCGAACGTCGTGCCGAAGAATATCTGGCTGCGGAACTTCGCAATCTGCGGGAACTGCGGGATGCCGGGGCTCTGTGCTACGGCGATCTTGAAACGGCCTGTTCTGGGCTGGGACTGGACTTCGATTATACGGACTATTTCTGTCAGGCCTTGTCACTGAACTAACTCCGATTTACGATGAACAATCTTTGTTTCAACCGTTTCACACTGCGGACGGACGATGCGAAAACCCGCCGTAAAATCCTTCGCTGGCTGGCGCTCAACTACCGCTTGTACGAATACATCCCCTCGGAGGCAGAGATCCGCGGACGGTTCATCTCGCGCAAACCCTTTCCCGCCGAAGCGCTCCGGCGTCAGATCGGGAAACTGCGCGGCGACAGGACTCTGTTCCTGCGGATTGTCTCTGCGGACTTATATACGCTCTATGTGGAAGGTAACGTCTATCTGCGCGGAGCGTGGCACCGAATCTTTCTTTAATAACCTGCCGCCTGCTCCGCAACGAGCGGGCGGCGTCATTTCCATATCATGGCATACGAATCATCCATTCCTTTCGCGGATATCAGGGATTTCCGCGAGGCCGAGATCAACGGCATCTCTGCTCTTTTCACTATGTGTCGCCTCGATTCCGAAACCCTTCCCGCCGATTTTCATTCGTGCGAGGTCATGGGCGGTCGGGGCAGCGATTTCCAGTGGCTCGTTCCGCTGGCTTTGGCAAACTTCTCCGGAACGTTCGTCTCCCGGCAGCCCCTGCTCCGGGAAGGACAGGCATACGCCGAAATACGCCGGTACGGCATCTACGATGCGACGACAGTCGACGAATGGTCTGAAAACGACAACGCTAACTCTTAAACACTATGCGACGAAAATTCAAACTGAAGGTCTGTTATACCTTCCACGGAACAACCGGATCACGGTGTCGTTCAACACACCGATTGCCGACAACTACTCCCACGTCTATCCGATTCTTATCCACGAAAGCAATGCTTCGGTACTGAAACAGCTCCACGAGGCGGGCTTTTCGATGAGCATGACGAAAAAGGGACTGGAAGTATCGAAGTATTAACCTCAAATAATCGTGTAATGAAACGCTATGAATTTTATCGGAATCAAAAAATAACTGTCATAGATTGCCGGTATTTCAGTATTGAAACCGCGAGTCTCGAAACGGCAGCCCGGAAGGTCAAGGAGCTGTGTGCTGACGGCCAACTCGACGAACTGTCGAACGATCCGACCTACCAAGAAGATGCAGCCTATCAGATTCCCGGAACGGAATATCCGCTGGATATAGAAAACAATAACGGAGATCCTACGGTTATGATTTACTCGGCGGCAGACGGAGCCTGTATCACGGACAACCTTCCGAAGCGAAGTGCCAAGTGCTTGCCGACGCCTGCGAGGCGTGGTGGAACGGACAATCCGAGGAAGAACAAATCCGACTCTGGAAAGAATATGACGCATGAAACAGGCTGTGGCCCGGAATAATTCTACCGGACGGTGGTTATGCGGACATAAATATCTGCGAACACCTCCGAAATATCCCTGCGGAATCTCGGCAGGAATACAGCTCTTCGAACTAAAAACACGCTAAAATACAAAAACATGAATTTACACGAATATTACCGTAGCCATAAGGAGGCGATCAACACGTCGATTATGGAAATTGCCTGCGATCTGGCCGTCGGACGGCTGCTGAGCGCACACGATGCACCTTTCGAAACATTCGTCGAAGCCGATGACCCCGACGATCCCGACGGCGGAACCCATTACAAGGAGGAGTTTCAGAAAGAATACGACACGTACTACGACGAGGAGTACGCCCGTGTCGCCAAGCTGATGAAATTCGACTATTGCCAAGACGACGGAGTCGCGGCTTCGCCCGAAGATACGAACACCTAAACCATATACTTATATGATCGATATTCCTTTGTCCCTGCGCGTTCCGCCGCAGGGACGCTATAACCGCGGTATCTACACCTGTTATGAATGTGGTTTCGAACCGCCGCACTACAACGTAGTGCCCTGTATGCTGGGTCTTGCCGAAACCCCTGCCGGCACGATGGTCGTCTGGGAATGTCCCCGATGCGGGCAAAAATGGATGTTCCACTACCGGGCGCAGAATGCCCGTGAAGCCCACGATTACGCCGCCCAGCTCCTCGCTTACCGCCGCGGCGATCCCGATTGGATTGCGGCGCAGCGAAAGAATAAAGAGTAAAAACCTGATCGTATGAAAATCTTTGAAAGAATCACAAAACGCCCGGCACTTCTGAACTACTACCTGCGGCGTAGCTTTTACTGGCCGGACACGCTGCCGGAGGTGCTCGACTACTGGCAGCAACACAATGAACTGCCGTTCCTCTACGGCGGCGATAACTGGCCCTATGACGCGATGTGCGAACGACAGCGCCGCAAGGGTGTCTATGCCTCGCAATACCTGACACCCGACCGTACGGCCCGCCAGATGGCGGCGCTGGCCGTGCGTTATTTCGACAATGATAGCCGTGTCGTGGACGCCTGCTGCGGCACGGGGCAGCTTACACGCGCCCTGATCCTCGAAGGCGTGCACCCGTCGGCGATCCTCGGCTTTGATACCGATGCGGAACTGGTTGATCTTTATGCACGTTTTTATTCCGAAGCTGCCGCACTGCGGATGCAGTTTCGAGAGATCGATTTCCGCTGCGAGAACGTCATCGCAAATCCGCCGTTCGAGATTGCGGAGTGTGTCTCCTTCCTGCAATGGCTCTCCTGCACGCAACACTCGGGCGATCGGGCCGTGCTGCTTCTGCCGTACGGCTTTATCGACAAGCCGTGTCCGAAATCCGTGCAGGAGACGATGCGGCACTTTATCGTCCGCCACCGGACACCCATGCAGGAGCCGTTCGCACGTACGAATTGCCGTGCGGAGATCGTCGTAGTGGAACGGGCGTAGAAATAAAGAAAGACGATAATATAATCTATCGCCTTTCTTTATAAAATGGTCGTAAATCTGAACGTATTATGTCTTATCGGAAATGTTTTGCATTTCTTTGGCTTCCGCCCCACCCTCGATTATACCTTGAAATAATCATATATAAATAAAGGAAAGGCATTTAATATTGCAACGCTTGGCACTGGCTTATTGATATAATTTTGAAGTTGTGCTTCAAAAATTTTATCTTGAGCTATGGCGTTTTTTACAGCAGGCATGACATTTTCTCCTGTACATATATAATTAGCCTTCGATACATTCATGGTTTTCAGATGCTCCCAGCAATCTTTTGCATTCAAACATATTTTAGGCGTCCGATGGCGATCTATCAAGATATAATCCAAATTGTCATAATGGCTAAATTCACAAGATAATCGCTTAAAATCATGACATTCGGCACATTTGACTGTATACTGATAATAGTTTCTATCAGGAAGTTCTTTCGTATATCGGATCGATTCGATCATCGGATAGTTTATGTAAAGTTTTCCGTTTGAAGTCTCGTCGTCGAATAATTCCAACATATCCTTCAATCTACTATTAATCTCTTCCAGAGAAAGGAATTTATGTTGAAGGTCATAGTCGAAAAATAGGTAAATTTCGGCGAAATCCGAGGAACTGGCAATATCTTTGAACGGGTTTTCTTCATTGCCTCGGTGTATTTCCCGTAATAAGGATACAATGTCTCCAGTTCCCAACTCCATAATCTGCTTGTAAAGATTATAAATGTTGTTTCCAAAAGAATAAACTATCGTATCCGTTTCCTTTTCAAAAAACAGATATTTTATGCTCTCAAAAAGCATCGGCTCTCTTCGGGCTCCTTCAAAAACAAACAAAATCATAATTGAAAGGCATTACCTCTGAATAACTTTTCGATATTATGCCCAAACCGAAGTTCCTTTTGAGTACATGCGCTAAGAGGCTTGATTTTATTGTTGTTTACGATGAAGTTGCAATCCGGCCGTAGCAGGTCGTTCGTCATCAGATAAGTATTATGCGAAGAGGTGAAAACCTGACAGTCCAGAGCAAACAACCTCTTGCACACCTCGAATGCCAATTTAAAATGGTAAAAGGCATCGAACTCGTCTATGAAAACAAATGATGCGCTTCTCATTTTTTGTATCCAGAAATACAGAAGCATCAGTGCATTCGTGCCTGTTGAGATAATCTTATCAAAGATAACATCTCTGCCGCCTATTTTACAAACGAGCAGTTTGTCATTAGGTCGAGGATTCGCGAATTGATACTTTTGGTCACTGACTTGGTGTAAAAACTCGCTGAAATCTTTTACTAAATTATTCTGGATGATATATTCATCAAGATTGGTTGGTGCAAGATCCAATCCGATAAATTCTCGTGTGTCGAGACACCGGAACCATAGCATTGAATCAACGAATTGCAACACTGTTAGCAGGTAATGATTTTTTGCCAACGGATATGATGTGAGTAAAAAGTTGATAATGGATACGTTGTTGGCATTATCTTTCAAATTTCGTTTGGTCGTATTCTCCATCGGAAATTCATTGGTATCTATGTTGAATGTACGAGCGGTTCGTTCGAATACTAATATATTATCGACGGATAGTTTTTCCGTCAAAAGCTGCCCGATATTATTTTTTGAGTAGCAATAATTGATTATTCTGTCAGCATCCTTGAATACATATTCAAATTCCACCGGGACATTTAGTTTTCCTACATATACAAAATTGGCGTAGTAATCCAATTTTCTCCATTTCTGACCAAGATGGTTTACAATATCAAAGAGTGCTAACCCAAAGTTTGTTTTACCAGAACCATTAGGGCCATAGATGATCCCATTTTTAATGATGCCGTCCTTGATAACTTCGGTGTTGAATTCATAATTGTTAGGTGTGGCTAAATCCCACTCTATACGTTCGGAAAAACCGCGATAGTTTTTGACTGAAAACTTTGCAAGCATCATGATAGGTGAATTTTTGCAAATATAATATATTATTTTTGTTATGCCGTAATTTTTTTACGGTTATATTGCAAACTCTACATTAATCAAGCCATTATTCAATCAGATACGCTATTAATATCCCGGAATATATACCGAGAAATCATAAAAATTATCTCCTTGTCGGTTGCCCCGGGAAAGATAATCCCGGGCCGGTCGGCCGGGCCTCCCTCTCCGGCTCCGGGGCGGAAAAATCATCCTCGCCGGGGCTGCGGTATTTTTCCGCCCCTGCACCTGCGCCGCGGGCTTATGAATCTTCCCGAGGCAACCGATCCGTTCGGGATATAAAGCCTCATAACATATTATTCATTGCTTGCGCGATAAAAACAATAAAATTCGTGCGAGCGGATAAACACGTGAGACACACGGTAAAAACTGTTACATGTTATGCAGACTGCAAAAGCAAATTCGAAATCGAAGAAGGGCGGCAAGACCGCAGTTCGGACGCCGGCCGTTTCCGAGGCCGTTGCGGCGCAAGCGCAAGACCCGGTTGCAGCCGGGAGTCCCGACATGAAACCCGCCGAACCGCAGGCAACGGATATCGGAGCTGTGAATCCTGTCGCAGAAACCAGTCCTGCCGAACAACCGGCAGCCCATCCCGAGACGGATGTCCGGCTGCTGGATCTGAACAAGATCGTCAATTCGACCTACAATCCCCGCAAGAATTTCCGCGAGGATACGCTGCTGGAACTTGCCGAGAGCATCAAACAGTCGGGCGTTCTTCAACCTATCTGCGTGCGTCCGAGGGACGAGGGCTTCGAGATCGTCTACGGCGAGCGCCGCTATTGGGCGGCTGCAATGGCGGGCCTGAAATTCATCCCGGCCCTTATCCGGGAGTTGTCGGACGCCGAGGCCGAGGATGCCGCCATCACGGAGAACCTGCAACGCGAGGACGTACGGCCGCGCGAGGAGGCCGCTGCCTACAAGCGGGCCTTGCAGTCGGGGCGGCATACGATCGAGAGTCTCGTGGGCAAGTTCGGCAAGTCGGAAGCCTACATCCGCTCGCGACTGAAACTCTGCGAGCTGATCGATGCCCTGGCCGGGATGCTCGACAAGGAGGAGATTTCGGTGGGCGTCGCTACGGAGATCGCCAAATATCCCGCCGACATCCAGCAGGAGGTCTACGACGATCATTTCGCCGAGGGGTGTTACAGCTCGTGGAAGACCGCGCGGATCAAGGAGATCGCCCGGCGGCTCTACGAGCGTTATATGACCAAGCTGGAAAGCTACAACTTCGATAAGACGGAGTGCCTTTCCTGCCAGCACAACACGGCCAATCAGGTGTTGTTCAAGGACGAATGCGCGGGTGGCTGCGCGGGCTGTCAAAACCGCGAGTGCATGATCCGCAAGAACAACGAGTTTTTGGTACAGAAGGCTGTGAAACTCCTCAAAGACGATCCGCGTACGACGCTGGCTACGGACGGCGAAACGCCTGCCGCAGTACTCGAAGCTCTTGAGAAAGAGGGCTATCACGTCGAAGAGCTGGAATACAGCGTTTATCACTACGATAAAGGCCCTCAGATGCCCGACGCTCCGCAGGCCGAAGAGTTCGAATCGGAAGAGGAGTTCTCCGAGGCTCAGGAGGAGTACGAAGCCGAAATGGCGGCATTCGCCGAAGAGACACAGCAGTTGGAGTTCGACATCTCGGAAGGGCGCGTGCGCAAGTACGCCGTCATCGGTAACCTCGATATCGAGTTCCGCTACGAAGAGATCGAGGATGAGGAGCGGGAAATGACGGTAAACGAGGGGCAGGACGATGAGCATAAGGTCTTCGTCACCGTCGTTCCGCCTTCGCCGCTGGAGGGGCTGTTGCAACAGGAGCGTCGTTACCGGGAAATCTGCTACGAGCATATCACGACCGATATGAAGCGTGTCTTCCTCGATGTGAAAGTTGCGAACAAGCCCTTGCAGAAAGAGGAGCAGCAGATGTTCTACTACGCCGTGATGCAGCGCGTAATGAGCGACTCGAAACTCCGCCAGTGCGGTTTCCGGCCTAAGGAGGGCTCTTGCCTGACCGACCGGGAGCAGTTCGCTGCGGCGGGTCGTATCACGGCCAAGCAACAGGCGGCGCTGGTTCGCGCTTATCTGGTGGACTACTTCCGCTCGGCGGCTCCGGAGTACCGCTGTACGGACGAAACGCTTCTGACGGGAATGATGTGCCGCTTCGCGGATATGAACTTCTCGGAGCAGAGCCAGAAGGTGCAGCAGGAGTATCTGAAAGTCTACGAGCGTCGCAAAGCCCGTCTTCAGGAACAGATCGACGCCTTGCAGGCAAAAGCCGAGGCCGAGGAGATGGCGGTTTCGATGCAGGAGGCACCGGATGCCGAACCGGAGATGCCCGAGCTGCTGCCGGACGAGACGCCCGCTATAGAACCCACCCCGGAGCCGCTGATTATTCCTATGGACCCGGATATCGAACCCGATATCCGGATGCCTGAGGAGATGAAAACGGCGGCATAGTAACAACATGAACTAAATGTCCAAACCGACGGAGCAGGTTATGCCTGCTCCGTCTTTGCATTACTACTGTTATGAATAAGATTTCAGAGATTCCGGAACAGACACCTATTGCAGAAAAACCGACAGTAGAGATGCCCGCCGATCCGTGGCGCTGCGGGGCGTGCGGTTCGCTGCGGGTATCCTGCCAAGTCTGGGTGGACAGCAACACGTACGAAGTACAGTCTATGGCGGAAGACAAAGATGACTTATGGTGCGACGACTGTGCAGAACACACCCGTCAGGTACGCGAGAGCGAATTGATGTCCGATACGGTCGAGCCGTGGTGGAATGACGGAACGACAGAAGAAGACCGGGAAATTATCACCGGACTGAATCCGGAAAATTTCAGCCCGAAGGATGATCGCAAGGCTTTCCGCGACGCCTGCGACATGTGGTGGAACGGCAGGACGAACGACGAAAAGATCCGTCTTTGGCGGCAAGCTACCGCTCCGGAGGAAGAATAACGTAAAGATAAGAGCCATGAATAAGAATCTGATTGAAAAGATCGCTCCGCAGTTGACGGAGCTGATGATAAAGAAAATGGAGACGCTCACCGAGGAGTGGCGCAAGCCGTGGATCGCCGACCTTGCGCACGGTCTTCCGCGCAATCTGCGCGGCACGCCCTACCGGGGCGGGAATATCCTGATGCTGCTGTTCCTCTCGGAGATCGCTGGCTATCGTACGCCGCTCTTTATGACCTTCAAACAAGCCAAGGAAGAGGGGTTGAATATCCTCAAAGGCTCCGGGTCGTTTCCGGTCTTCTTCTGGAAACTGTACATCCGCCATAAGGAGACCCGCAAAAAGATCGAACTGGCGGAATACTACCGCCTGCCGCAGGAGCAGCGGCGGCAATACGACGTGCTGCCCGTGATGCGCTATTACCCGGTCTTCAACATCGACCAGACGGATATGCAGGAGCGGCATCCGGAGCGATATTCCTCGCTTACGACACCGACCGGGCCGAAAGACTACTCGGACGGTTTGGCTTGCGAGCCGCTGGACCGGATGCTGATGGAGCAGTCGTGGCTCTGTCCCATCCTGCTCAAATCCGGTGACAGGGCTTCTTATTCACCGACGCTCGACCGGATCGTCTGTCCCGAAAAACGGCAGTTTCCGGAGGGCGCGGCATTCTACACGACACTTCTCCACGAAGTCACGCACAGCACGGGGCATGCGGAGCGTCTGAACCGTTCTTTTGGCGCTTGCTATGGCGATGCCGATTATATCCGGGAGGAACTGGTCGCCGAACTTACGGCGGCCCTGTGCGGCGCGATGCTGGGCTTCGCCACGACGCCCCGCGAGGAGAGCGCTGCCTATATCAAGGACTGGCTGGCGGAGTTCCATAAAGAGCCGACCTACCTGTTCGACATCCTCACGGACGTGAACCGGTCGGCACGCATGATTTCCGAACGGCTGGCTGTAGAGCAGGAGCCGGAAACCCCGGATGCGATTCCGTCCGAAGCTGCCTAAACCTTGATAAACAAATCGTTTAATCTGCGCTGCGGCCGAAAGGTCGCGGCGTTTTTATTATCAGCAATATGCAACAAGATAAAACCGAAGATCGGTACAGCCGCGAAACACTGCTGCCGATGAATACGCTTTACGACCATGAACATTGCCTGACGCAAGAGGACGTAGATGCCGCCAATGCTTTGGTGCGTCATATCGAACGTACCCGCAACCCGCTTGTCCCGCAGGTCGGCGACCGGGTGCGCTATACCACGCGCCACGGCGACTTCCATGGCAACGCCTTGATCGAGGCGGTCCGTGAAGACGGAATGCGCTCGATCTGCCTGTGCCCTTACGTGCCTTTCGTGTGGGCGACAGCCGACGGTATCGGCTGCTCGGTCAGCGGAGGGCCTTTTACAGCCGTGATGCCGCAAGAACTGAAGCCTTCCGGTGCTATGCCGGGGGATTTCTGTGCTTGGGGCCATTGCGGCGCCTGCGGCAACGGAGTCGTCCGGTTCTGCGCCGAGGTGCCGCTGTGGGAATTCCGGGAAGGCGATCCGCTCTACGGTGATTTCTCCACCGAGAAATGGCGCAAGATCAGCCTTTACAAAGATACGGAGAACCTGCATGGTAACCTTTACCGCGGCGACTGTATTTCGTTCCGGACGGAGGAGGAGTTCCGACGGTTTCTCTCCGATTGCGAAGGAACGGTATTCGCGGCTCCCAATCCGAAGTCGGTCATCGTCTGGGGCTACCGGGACGAGCAGGTCGCCCTGCCCCGGACGGAGTGGAAGGCGCTCGACGTTCCCGTTACAGAGCGGCGCATCTACAACACGCTCCAACCCGTGAAACTCGTCAAGGACCACGGGCGGCATACTGCGGTCTGCTATTTCGTCAGACCGGAATTTTCTTATAAATAACTTGATTCTCTATGACTATGAAAAACAAAGAAACACTCGAAAAACTGCGTACTTATCAGATCGGTGTCATCCGTTCGGTCATCGCCAGCCGGCAAGGGCGCCTGGGAACCTATCTGGCCGATGCGACAGACCGCGAGCGGCTGGCAGATACGGACGGCCTCGCCTACGAGGAGTATTACGAGTCGCCCCTTACAATCAGATACGACGGTCTTTATCGCAATGTAATCTCCCTCGAATTTTGTGAGGACGGGCTGACTCCCGTCTGCCTGATGGACGGCGGGGATGGTTTCCCGCTTCCGCTTGAAAATCTCTCCTGCGATACCCTGCAAGGCATCGTCGAATGGCTGGAAGAATACGATTTCATCCCGTCCGCCGAAGCTGCGCCGCAGACGACAAGCGATCTTACGGAAGATTTCGTGGAACGCTGCCTGCCGGAATATCCTACGCGCTACGACGTTTTCCGGCTGGGCGAGTTGCAGAACTTCCTCGACGGACATGAATCCCCGGAATTCGGGCTGGATCGCGACGAAGCCGCAGAGGAGCGCGACCGTCTGCAACTCCGGATCTATGCCGAGGCCATCACCGCCTTTATGAAAAGGCAGCCCGCAGCGCTTCCGGGCAATGTGTCCCTGCGCGACTATGCCGAGGTGCTGGTCGATATCGCCTATGAAGCCGGGCGCAGGAAGTTCCGGCCCTCGGACAACTCCCGCGATACGGCCGCGACGCTCATTGCCTGGGGCGACGAGTTCTCCCGGCAGCACGGGGATACGGACCGGACGGAGAAGGAGTACCCCGACGAGATTTACCGGTTCACCGCCGAGAAGCTGCGAAGCATTCCGAGTAAGGACGATCCGAATGCGGAGTTCGACATCGCCTTTCTGAACCGTGCGGCACTCGAAAGACACGGATACGATACTGCGACGATTACGGACGGCGATCTGCAGGAGTTGGCCGGACGGATGGGTGATTATTATTGCGAGAGCAGCAAGTTCAGCGAAGATCTGCGTACGGCCTGCGGCGATTTCGGATTGAAGCTCCGGGACACGACCAATCCGAAATAACACGACATTTCACGTATTGTCAAATCAGGCCGCAGCCCTAAAGCTGCGGTCTTTTAATTGCATATCATTATGAGCTATCAGATTATAACACGTATCACTATTACCCCCGACCTGCGGGTGATGGTGCGCATGGCGGCGAACAACATCCGCCCGCTCGACTTCCGTTACGACGAGGTCGTATCCCTGACAGAAACGCTGCGCACGAAAGGCCGTCCGACGCTCGAACTGGAACTGCTGTCGCTTTTTTTCAAGGGCCTTTGGCAGGGCCGAACCCGCTATGACCGGGCTGTCGGTTACACGCTGCTGACCGACGGCATCGACAAATACGAGGCGTGGGAACGCTGCCGCGAGGACAAGGAGTACGAACGTGGCCTGCTGCTGCGCATGCGGGGCTTCCTGCACTATCGGCCCGTTCCGTGCCGCTGCCACCTCGAATATCAAAGAAGCCCTGTGCGGCGTATTTATGTCGGATACATCTCTTTTTCGCGGCAGAGGCGCCGCATCTTTCCGAGCGTCCTCGACGCGCAGGCCGCGCTGTTCGCAAAGGGCTGGAATCCCGACAAGTTCCAAATCGTCGAAGAAGAAACGAACCCTAAATCCGAAATACAATGAAAACCTATCGCATCAACAAGAACGCCGCGCGTCTCGCGCAGGGGACGGGCTTCGCTCCCGAATTGATCTATAACATCTCGCTTGTCCGGTTTCAGGGCCGTAACGGCCGCTGTATCGCGGCATGGACACCGGGGATGAAGCGCCCCCCCCCGGTATGTCTACAAGGCCCACACCCCGGAAGAATACGATAAGGCTATGGAGCGTATCCGGCAGGAGGCCGAGCGCTTCCGGCGCCATGACGAAGCCGTAGCGCGG
This sequence comes from Alistipes finegoldii DSM 17242, assembly GCF_000265365.1. Taxonomy (NCBI): domain Bacteria; kingdom Pseudomonadati; phylum Bacteroidota; class Bacteroidia; order Bacteroidales; family Rikenellaceae; genus Alistipes; species Alistipes finegoldii. Next base: position 805,083 of record NC_018011.1, on the reverse strand, counting down.
TCGAGTGAGGAGTTCCGACGTTCGCTGCGCGTCGGCGACATCCTCTACTCGTCGTGGGGCTGGGAGCAGACCAATATCGACTTCTATCAGGTCATAGCGATCCGCGGCAGCGCGGTAGACCTGCGGCAGCTCGACCAGCGAACTACCGAAGACGGCTATATGTGCGGAACGACCGTCCCGCTGCCCGATGTTTTCAAGGGCAAGACCCATACGCACCGTCTGTCGAAAAATTATATCCGCATCGACTCATACCGTACTGCGTGGAAATGGGACGGGCAGCCCCTGCGGTGCAGTTGGTATGCATAATATAATGCTATTGAGAATATCATTACGCGCTACCGCCTGCATAAAACGCAGTGCGACAAGCGCCGCAAGGAGATCGATCGGGAGATTGAACATCTGAAGCAAGAACGGGAGCGGTTGAATGATCCGCATTGGACGGAAGGGCTGCTCCGTCCGGTCATGGCGGAGATCGTCCGCCTGACTCCTGAGATCGACTGGGAGAATAACGACGAGTTTTATCCGATAGACCTGCGTGGTGCTATCACGGTTTTCGGCAGAACAAAGCGGGGAAGACCTGTCTGCATCACCTTTACCGAGTCCGGACACGATTTGCAGTTCGATTCGGGGCAGATACACAACTCTTTCTCATTGAAAGTGCTGAAGGATATTGGCGGAACGAACAACATTATGGAATCTGTCGGCGACGGAGAACCGCTGCTGCATTATATCCGGCAGCGGATGCTCTTTCTGGAACAACACCCCGGAATGGGGAAATAGACCTAAAAATCAAGCCTTATGAAAATCATGTGTCAGGAGCACTACGATAAGGTAGTGCAATACGCCGAAAGCATCGGCGACAGCACGCTTCGGGAATGTTTGGAGCGCCTCGAACGCCGTGAGCAAAATCCCCATCATCCGTGCCAGATCGAACTTTACAGGGACTTCGCGCCCTATTCGTTCCTCTTCAAGGAACGCTATCCCGACGGGAGTCTGGGCGTTGTCGGCGGATTGGTTTATCATGGATGTCCGGATCGGTCGTGCTGTTTTATCGACCGTCCCTTTCACGGCTGGGCGACCCACACCTGAAAAACCGGTTATTTATGCGTATGAAAATTTTGCGCTATGCTGCAGACAGGGACAATCGGTTCGGAGATGTCCGTACCACCGTATCCGACCTTCGTCGGGGAGTGTATATCCGATTTGTCCCATGTTTGCTGCGGCGAATGACGAGCGATAAGACACAACTCTTGAAGGCGTATGCCGGACAAAGCACGGAAATTGCATATCATCAGGATAATTCGTATATTTGGCTTCGCCGAAGATACTCCGCCTCGGTAAACTCAAAACAAGTTTTGGTTTACTCTCGGCTTATCCGTATCTTTGTAAAACGAAACGAACTCCGGCTCATGACCATATTCGATGACTATATCCGAAATAAAGGCTGCTGCAAGGTCTCAAAGACATTACTTTGGGACTATGACTTGACGCAGTTCGACTGGCAGCGTTCGCGTAAGGTCGTCGTGCAGCGCATCATAGAACGGGGATGGCTCCGGGACTACTTCGCGGCGTTCGACCTCTACGGAGGCATCGAAGGCTTCCGGGAAATTATCAAAGAGGTTCCGACACTCTCGGCGCAGGATATGAATTTCGTATGTACGGCTTTCGGCCTTAAAAAAGAGGAATTGAGATGTTACACACGCAGACAGTTGCGCCGCAGACACTTGGGTTGTTGAAACAGTTGGAGGCCGAGCCCCGGCTTGCGGCGTTCAATCTGGCCGGAGGTACGGCTTTGGCCTTATATCTGGGGCATCGTGTGAGTGTCGATCTGGATCTGTTCACTCCGGAGTCGTTCGACGCCGGGGAACTCGAAGCGTTTCTTTCGCAGCGATACGGATTCCAAACGGCCTTCAGGCGCCCCGACACGCTGAAAGGCATGATCGACGGCGTTAAGATCGACTGCATAGCTCACAAATATGCATATCTCCGGCAGCCCTATGCGGAATCCGGAATCCGTTTATACAGCATCGAGGATATCGTCGCCATGAAGCTGTCTGCGATAGCCGACGACGGTTCGCGGCTCAAAGATTTCGTGGATATCGCCTGTCTGTCCACCCGCATCCCGTTTTATGAGATGCTCAAATGCTACGAACGAAAATTTCCGCAGGCAAATGTCATCCGCCCGTTCAAGGCACTCACATATTTCGATGACATCGATTTCGGTGAGGATATCGTCATGCTGAATTTCGAATACGACTGGAAACAGATCGCCCGACGACTGAAAGAGATGACAGTCCGCCAAGAGCATATTTTTTCGCAGTGGCCGTTAAAAGAACAGAAACGTCCCGTAGCGGAGGACAAGGATATGACCTCTATGAAACGGGGTCGGAAGAGATGAATCCGTATCCATGTTAAAAATGTCCGAACCCGGATTTTTATTTTCTAATATCACGATGCGCCGTTCTGCGGCAATACAATAAACCTGTTGGTATAATCATCGGATTGTCGATGGGCTTTTTTCAGTTCGGAAGTTTGTTTATCTTTGTCGGACAAAAACTTACAAAAATGACCAAAGCAGATATCGTAAAGCAACTCGCCCAGGAAACGGGCGTCGAAGCCGTGACCGTTTTAGCCGTCGTGGAAGGTTTCATGGAAGAGGTGCGAGCCGCACAGATCCGCAAGGAAAACGTTTTCCTCCGCGGTTTTGGTACGTTCCTGATTAAGCATCGCAAAGAAAAGACGGCGCGTAACATTACGAAGAATACGACGATCAAAATTCCGGCACACGACATTCCTGCATTTAAGCCTTCTCCCGCCTTCCAGCGGCTTTTGGAAAAGAAATGATTGCCACAACGCCCCGATTCGGATGTTCGAATCGGGGCGTTGCCGTTTTATCGCTGCCGGTGACCCGTCAGGCATTCAGGCGTGCATGGTCTGCGAGGAACTTCTCCAGCCCGCTGTCCGTCAGCGGATGTCTGAGCAGCCCTTCGATTGCCGCAAGGGGGCATGTCGCCACATCGGCACCCGCATCGAGACACTGGATAATATGCTGCGTATGACGGATCGAAGCGGCCAGCACCTGCGTTTTGTAACCATAGGTGCGGTAGACCTTCACGATGTGGGCTACCAATGCCACGCCGTCTTCGGAGATGTCGTCGAGACGTCCCACGAACGGAGATACATAGGTCGCTCCGGCCTTTGCCGCCAACAGCGCCTGCCCCACGGAGAATACCAGCGTGCAGTTCGTCCGGATATTCTTCGCCGCGAAGTATTTTACGGCCCGTATTCCTGCGGCCGTGCAGGGCAGTTTCACGACGATGCGGGGATGCAGTGCCGCCAGCGCCTCACCCTCTCGCACCATTCCTTCGAAGTCGGTGGCTATGACCTCGGCGCTCACGTCCCCTTCGACGATGTTGCAGATTTCAACGTAATGACGGTTGCAGTTCTCCGTACCCCGGATGTTCTCTTTGGCCATCAGAGAAGGATTGGTCGTTACGCCGTCCAGAACGCCCAGTTCATGCGCCTTGCGAATCTGCTCCAAATTGGCTGTGTCGATGAAGAATTTCATGGTTCGATAGGTTTTAGGTTTCCATAAAGATACGAAAATTCCATATAGGTTATACCGGATAATATCCGATTTTACATTGCGGAAATTCTTTACGACGCTGTCAGTGTCTGGAAAAAGTCCGTCGGCGGCTGTACGGCGGCATGCTGTCTTCCCGGATACCTCGGGCGGCGACATATCTCCGGTTCGGATTCACGAACCTTTGCGGGGATCGGAATTCTCGTTGCGATTTTCGGTTCTTCTCCCCGGGATACCGCATAGTCCTATACGCCGGACACATCCGTAGAAATCGGATGTTAGGACATTCGAACGTCCGGAATGTAGGCCGTGGGGATCGTTCCGTTTGCGGGCATCGTTTTTTTGCTTTACCTTTGCATCCCTGTAAGGAAAAGCCTTGTTTTTCCGGAAAATTCAGAGAGATAAAACTTTACCGAATCATGTATTGGACACTTGAACTGGCATCGAAACTCGAAGATGCCCCCTGGCCCGCAACGAAAGATGAACTCATCGACTATGCAGTACGTTCGGGTGCGCCGCTCGAAGTGCTCGAAAACCTGCAGGAGATAGAAGACGAGGGTGAAATCTACGAATCTATCGAAGACATCTGGCCCGACTACCCCTCCAAGGACGATTTCTTCTTCAACGAGGAGGAATATTAGTGCGATTTTAAGCACAAAAACAGCTATTAAATCCCTGTCAATCAATAAGATTGGCAGGGATTTAATTTGTTTGGACAACGGTGTTTCCCCGCCTCAAATGGCGCGGTTTGTTTGGATAAAATACGTTTTTCGGAGGGAAAATCGGGATTTGTTTGGACAAAATTCATTACCTTTACAGAGGTTTGTGAGTATTACCGCAACCTCTGTTTTTTTAATTTCAAACATCTCCAGTATGGGACGACCGAAACGACTATATCCTTTGGGACGCTATCGCCTGCATATCCGGGGTGAGATCGATCCAGCTAAACAGTATCTTGTCCAGCTTGAATACACCTGGAACCGACAGGTGATACGCAAGGGTATGAACATCTTTGTCCGGCTGGGCGACTGGAATGAGAAAGCCAACAAGGGACGCGGAGGTGTGAGGGCAAGTTATGGTCCGGAGGCCAACCGGATCAACAGCCTGCTGCTTGCCCGTGCGGACAAGATCGACGGATTGCTAGCCGAATATCAGGAAAAACATCCCAATCAGATTACGGCACAGGTGATCGCCGACTTTCTGGCCGACAAACCGCTCACACGGGAGGACAAAGGAAAGGATTTTATCGAGTTTGTTCAGGAAAGGCTTGAATCAGATTATTCGAGAAACCGAATCGGACGCAGCCGCTATGAAAACGGCAAGAGCGGCATGAATATTTTCCGTATCTTTCTCCGTGCAACAAAGAACGGTACCTATAAACCGGACAGTATCTATTTAGGTGAAATATCGGTTGAACTGATTGACGAATACATCAGATGGCGCCGCGAGATAAAACAGAACAGCGATGCAACGATCAACCATGCTTTGACTCCGATTCTGAAGGCATGTGCCTATGCTTCAGAAATGAAGATGATAGACCATGCCGTCAATGCGAGGATTCAGGATATGCGTATCGCCTCAAAGATATCTCTCGCGGATGAAGACAACGAGTTTGACGGCAAGTACCTTTCAAAGGAACAGATGTCTGCGCTGTTGGAATATTACAATACCTGTTCACAGAACCGCGCCGTAAGGAATTTTTGGAAATGTTCTTCTTTGCCTTCCATGCCTGTGGACTCCGTGTTGTCGATGTTATGACATTGCAGTGGGGCCATGTCAATTTTGAGAAGAAGGAACTGAGAAAAATCATGATCAAGACGAATAAGCGCCATGTAATTCCTCTTACGGAACCTGCCTTGAATATTCTTCACCGGTGGCAGGAGAAACGTGCCGGATGCCGGTATGTATTCAACTTAGTAAAGGACGATCTGGATCTTGATGATGCAGAAGCTCTGTACAAAGCCCGTAACAATGCAACGAAATGTATCAATCAGTCGCTGGCGGTTGTCGGAGAACAGATAGGGCTTCCGTTTACCCTTTCAATGCATGTCGCCCGGCATTCATTTGCGGTCTTTGCACTGAACAAGGGACTTTCCATGTCGGTTGTCAGTCGTTTGCTCGGTCATGGAAGTACGGATGTCACCGAAAAAGTTTATGCCAAATTCCTGCCCGAAACGCTGTCGGCGGAAGTGGCACGTCTGAAAGAGGATTTTGCTTATCTCGAAATTCTCTGATAATTGTAGATGGCTATTATAAACAATCATTAATTTTACACCTAAAATTGATTTGATATGACTATTACGAAAATATTTCTATTGCTGGTGTGCGCATTTGTTCTGGTATTGCTGCTTTCTACCATCTTTAATAAGTACCATAGGATAATTATGTGGTCAGCCGCAATAGTATTTTTTATAGGAACTCTGCTCCTTATAGGACTTGGGATAATTGATCCTATAAAGGACAATCGTCCTGATCCTGTAGTAATAACAGGCATCTTTACCGCCCTTGTCTTATCGGGGCTATTTGCATACGGAGCAGAAAAACTGCGTATCAAACTTAGGGAAAAGAACCAGCAAACCGTTCAAACCATAGATAATCAGTCAGAATGTTCTGATTCCCCCAAAGGGGTTGTATTGTCGGGAAGGCTTGATACTTCACTTGCCCGTACAATTTTTGCGAAAGCAATAGAAGCCGGATATATTGAAGAGGTAGGGTCCCATTATAGCTGGAAAGGGACAAAGGCTCTTCTTGCCTATATGTGTGGTCGAATATATTGCGGCGATTATCCTGAATATTCCAAATACGAACAGAAGACTTTTTGGGAATTCGGCAACGGACTCTTTCCCGATGTAGAGCTTAACGCACTATTTGAGCAGACCGGTATCGGACAGTCCCGACAGAACAGGAGGGATATGCCCGTCCCTAACAATGCCGGAGAAATCGATAAGTTTTTTCAGAAGTAACAAAAAACGAAGAGTATTATCTTTGTTCTTGGCAGATCTTAGCTTCGGGCTTGTTATGCATTTTGTTTTGCTTCATCTGGCAATCTTCGATTTTTTCAATTTTATTTTTCTCTTTTTTATTACTGGTAATCAACTGGTTACATACAAAGTTGTGGCAGAATCATAACTTTCCATAACACCTGTCCTAACATTGGATAATTTATTGTAACTTATTAGTCCTCAGCTATTTCATACATTCGTGCCGTGATTCTGGTGCGATGTGCACAATCGTACCATATCGTATAACCAGGCTGAAGGTCTGAGTGTGCATCAGGGCAATCGGCCATAATTGTTTTTAAGTATGGCTAAGGAAACGAATGTAGAGAAGCTATGCGACCGGGAATTGCTTGAAAAGATTCTCAGCATAGTGGAGAGACAAGAGAAACTGCCGCCTCCGGCTCATGAAGGCGGACACCGTCTATATGACAACAAGTCTTTGATGGAGAAATTGAACATCAAAGAAAAGTATCTGAAAAAGTTGCGAGACAACGGCTATCTCGGCTACTCGCGTGAAGGTGATAAATACTGGTACACGCAGGAAGACGTAGACCGCTTTCTGCGTCGTTTCCATTATGAAGCTTTCGCTATTGGTGATGAACTTCCAAAACAGCAAGGAGGTGGCTATGTTTGACACCATTCATTTGACCAACATGCTTCGTTCGGAAGTGGAAGGCGTTCCGGAAACAGGTCTTCCGTTGGATGCCTTCCCGGACAAGATACAGGAGATTATCCTCAATCTTGCCAGATACGAAAATTTCAATGTGGAATATACTGCGTCTATTGTTCTTTCTGCTGTTGCTACTGCAATAGGCAACTCTTGTCATATCCGTATAAAGGGCGAGTGGAAAACTTGCCCATCCCTTTATATGATGCTGGTCGGACGTCCCGGGCTCGGAAAGACTCCTCCCCTCGGTTTTATCTATAAGCCGATTAATGAGTATGATGACCGGCTGCATGAGAAATACAACGAGGAATATGACGAATATGAAAGAGCCATGTCTGCAGGCAAGCACGGAAGTGACGGGGAAGAACAACTGCTCAAGAAACCGAATTTTGTAACGACGGTCATTTATGATTCCACCCCGGAGGCGATGATGAATATTCATCAGCATAATCAGCGTGGGATAACATTGGTCGTCGATGAAATCCTGGCTTTGTTCAATTCCGTCAAAAGGTACAACAGCAAGAACAACCTCATTGAAGATCTGCTGACAGCTTATAGCGGACAGCCGTTAAAGATTATCCGCAAATCAGAATCACGTCCTGTTCTAATCAAGAATCCATGTATAAATGTCATCGGTTCAGTACAGACGAATATGCTGCAGGAAGTCTTCCGTGCAGAGTTCCTTGCCAACGGATTGCTTGACCGTTTTTTGTTTGTCTATCCCAAAAACAGGAAGATATCCGGATGGAGACGGGAAGAACGGAATACGGCCCGTCCTGACATCATGAATCAATGGAGGACAATAATCAACAGAATCTTAAGCATCCCCTGTATTCTTGATGACAAGGGTACTACGGTCAATCCTCGTATCATTACAATGTCTGATGATGCGGAAGAACACTTTTATGAATGGTACAATGGAATTATTGATGCTGTAAATGCCATTGAGGATGATGCGGATGTTGAAAGCCGCAAGATGAAACTCAACGGCCATGTAGCACGTCTTGCCCTGTTGTTTCAGGTAATGAAATGGGCTACTGATAGTGGAGATATGCAATATATTGAGCGGGATTCCGTAGAATCGGCGATCCGTATGATTGATTATTATGAGGAAACATACAGGAGGATTCAGGAAACCATTGTCATAAACAGTATCGGCGAAACGAAAGAAGCCTGGCTTTCTCTGTTGGAAGATCGGTTCACTTCCGGGGATGCTGTTATTGCCGGTAGAAAAGTTGATATGTCCCGACGTACCGTCTATTATGCGCTTGACCAATTATGCCGGCTTAAACACCCTCTTATAGAAAAGCTTCAGCATGGAGTCTATCGCAAACTTATGACAGAAAATACTGATGCACCTTGCACTATTGCACTTTCATCTTGCCAGGATACCGTGCAATCTTCTCAAAGTGCAAAAGTGCAGAGTGCAACCACACTAAAATCAGAAGACCATGAGTGAATACAGATTCCATTTGCAGAAATACCGCCCTGGAAGCAAGACTACTTGTCCGAACTGTGGTAAAAGCCGATGTTTTGTCAGGTATATTGATGAACAAGGCAGCATTAGCTTTCCCGGTAATGTCGGCAAGTGTGATCATGAAAACAGTTGTGGCTACCACTATACACCTAAGGAATACTTCAAGGATAATCCTGATGTATTAGAAATGGATGAGGGACGCGGCAAGTCACTTTTTTCTGCCCCTTATAAGACGGCAGATAAAATTCCGTCTTGTATTGCCCCTTCGTATATTCCTTCATCTTATGTGTTAAGGAGTCTGTTACATTATTCAATCAACCCCTTATATCAGTATTTCTGTCATGTATTTGGCGAAAATGAGGCAAGCAGATTGTTTGAAATGTATCGCATAGGGACATCTTCAAAATGGGGAGGTGCAACGGTTTTCTGGCAGACAGATATAAATGGACAGGTAAGAACCGGCAAGGTAATGTGCTATAATGCCGAGACAGGCCATCGGGTTAAAGAGCCTCAGGCTTTTGTCAGCTGGGCACATTCCGAGTTGAAGTTGCAGGATTTCCATTTGAAGCAATGTCTGTTTGGAGAACATCTTCTGAAAAATTCATCGTCTCCGGTAATGCTGGTGGAAAGTGAAAAGACCGCTGTTGTAATGAGCCATTTTATCCCCGATTATATATGGCTGGCAACAGGTGGTAAGAACGGTTGTTTCAATAGTGAAGCCATGCAGGTCCTCAAAGGCAGAGAGGTTACTCTCATCCCTGATTTAGGAGCAACCGAACAATGGAAAGAAAAGTCTGCTTTGTTGTCTGGAATATGCAAACGGGTTGTTGTGTCCAATGTTTTGGAATGTACATCCGATGAAGAGCAACGCAGCCAAGGATTGGACATTGCAGACTTCTTCCTGTATTCACCATCAAAGAGACAGATACTCCATCAGATGATACAACGTAATCCAACATTGCAGTTGCTCATTGATGAACTGGATTTGGAACTTATTGAATAGTAAAGGAACTTGTTCCGAGGATTTATAGAAAGTCCTTAACCCAATAAGGACTTTTTACCTGACGGCAATAAAATCCGGTCATTGTCCCGCAGAGCGGACTGGCACAAGAGCAAGCTCAAATATTAATCATTTATCAAAAGAATACCCTATATGAATACAGATATTAAACAGGCCATGCATGTTGAAGCCGGGAAGTCATTCGGCACATCAGAGGCGAATGAAAACGAAAGGCATTGGAATGACGACAAGATTGACAGAAAGAATCAGGATCCGACCAATCACTATGACAAGACCCGAATGAAACTGAATTTCGAGATTGGGCCCGATGGGAAAGTTCATCCGTTAGGCTATCAAGAGAAATCGCTTGAAGTACGTTTGCAGGAACGGTTGACTGAACTGGGCTGGAAACCTTTCAAGCCGGACAGCAAAATTCAACCAAACTGTTGTGCGAAATTTATCTTCGGAGGTAATCATGACCGTACGCTTGAGATGGCATTTGGCCCCCAAACCGTAAATCTGGACAAGGGCGCAGACAACAGCCATCTCCAACGATGTCCGGAAATCGAACAATGGGCAAAAGATGTCTATGACTGGTGCGCCAAACGGTACGGACAGAAAAACATCATAGGATTCCAGGTTCACCTTGATGAGAGCAGTCCACATATCCATGCCTTGATTGTTCCTGTCGGACAACGAGCCAAAAGCGGACGCGAATGCGTCATGTGGTCGGCTAAGTTCGGGAAGAGCCGTTATGAGTATGGCCATATTCTTCGGGAAATGCACACCTCACTATATGAAGAGGTAGGGAGCAAGTACGGGTTGGAACGTGGTGACAGTATTGAAGGCCGGAACGTCAACCATCTTAGTAAACGCGATTATATCCGGAAACTGGCCAAAGATGCGAAACAGGCGGAGAAAGCAGTCAAGGGGCTGCAAACTATGATACGGAGATTGGAAGCAAAGATTTTCAGTTATAACCAACAACTTGCAAAGGCGGAGCAGGAACTGGCGTCCGGCAAGATAACTCTCAATAGGTATGAAGTACAGAAAACCGACATACTGAAACTCATTGCCGAGTATCAGGCCAAACTTGAAGACAAGGCATGTAAGCTTCAAGAAAAGGAGCAGGAACTGGAGAAGATGACAAAGAATATAGACCGTGTCGGTAGAGTGGTGCAACCTTTCCGCAATCACAAGATAGATTTTGAGCCGCCACGAATCACTGGTAAACCTCCGATATTCGGGGTCGACAAATGGATTGAGGAGCAGAACCGGTCTATCGCCAGACGATTCGTGAAGATTGTCCGTCAGATTGAAGAACTGTATCGGAAAGATGCCGAACAGCAAATACAGGCGGTGCAGAATAATGCGTTGCTGGACTATCGGGAGTTTAAATGGCTACAACAGGAGTATGCACGACTGACGGATCTCAACAATAATCAGACAGAACAGATGCAGACGTTTCTTGACCAACTGGCTGAGCCTTCTGTGCGGGAACGAATCTTTTCTATCGCTGATGCTTTGATTGGCGGACAACCTGTCGCTGTTGCATCCAGCGGAGGCGGTGGCAACGCCGACTCAGACCTTCGCTGGGACGGAAGAAGGCCGGATGAGGAGGAAGAGGCGTATCGGAGGAGGTGTCTACTTTATGCTATCCGAATAGTCAACAACACGTCCAAGAAGTCTATACGCAGATAAGACGTCTATTCGAGATGAATAAAAGGGGACTGTAAACTAAAGCGTGTTTATAAAGTTATGAAATTCTTTACTAAATACCCCAAGTTTACAGTCTCATTCATTGACTATCTTGTTCTTGAAGTCCTCAAGAAACATCTCCTTATTCTCGTCAATAAGTTTCTTTATCTTAACATCTTCAGCCTGGCGAAGAAAGCGACGAATCAGTTTGTTGTACTCTTTTTCTATTTCATCACGCGAAAAATTCGGACTGCGTAACATTGCCATAAACCGTCCGTCGGACTTTAGAAACTCATAAAATTCGTTTGTCTTTGTAAAGTAGAATTGTATCTCTTGTTCTCGTTCTTGCTCAGTTGCGTTTAGTCGGGCAAGGGTATCGAATATCGAGGCTAATCCACCTCGGTTCTCTCCCGTATTTTTCTTGCTTCTGGAGTTTTCGGGAGCGTCGTCTTGTTCCTGAGGCTCTTCAATCTCAACCTCATCACTCACGAGCAACCCGATTTCTCCGTCGAAGGTGGTGTGTATTGAGCCAATAGAATCTTTCTGCTCAAATATAGAGCGATAAATATTGCAGTATCGCTGCCAGAAGTCAATAAATACGGCATCTTTAAATTGAGCATCCAATTCGATTACACCTTGCAAGAGAACCAGCAGAGAGTTGTACCGGCCGATGGTTTTGCGTAGTGCTTTTGCTGGATCATCGTCGCTTGTGGAGGCCGTTTCCTCGCTATGCGTTTTAAGATCCTGCGTGTATTGTGCATGCGCCTCCATTACATTCTTGATCCACGCCCGAATGTCAGCGTCCATATCGAGACATAGCTGGGCATTGGCCTCTGCATTATTGACAGACGATTTATATCGCTCGAACCACTTGATATAGATTGGTTGTGCCAATAATTCTCGATACAGCTCCTGAATAATCGCCTTCTCACGAAGCGGATCAAAGTCCGTGATAACCATACCACAGAACTTGGCAAAAGCATCCCGAATATTCTTTTCGTTGACGTTGCCAAATGAGAAGTCTATAATATGGCACTCTTCTTTGTACTTGGCCTTGCGATTTACGCGCGAGATTGTCTGAATGGCATTAATGTCGCGAATCTCCTTATCGAGAAACAGCGTGTGTAGCTTGGGCTCGTCAAACCCCGTTTGCAGCTTATCAACAACAATGATAAGCCCGTTTTTTGCCGTCTTGAAGTTGTCTATCACCTTATCCTCTGTCACACCGCCATTCATCGACGAACATTTCTCGTACTTTTGATTATCGGAGTAGACGATAGCGACAGGTGCATCGGAATATTTGGCAAAAGTTCCCGATGCAGTCTTCTCCGCCATCAACCGACGAATGATTTTACAGTACTGAATAGCAATCGGAATAGAGCTAACCGCAAGCATGGCTTTTCCCGTGCCACGAATTTTCCCGTAAACCAATGAAAGCAGCCGATTGACCACGAACTCGGCAATTGCTTTCATTCGGTCCGGGTTCTCGTATATTTGCTTTTTGGCGAATGATACCCGTTCCTCCTGTCCCGAATTCATGGCTGCCGTTATAGCCTGCATAACGCCATTGGGGAGTTCAAAATACATTTTTGCAGGTACGGGAATAATATGTTTCGTCGGATCAAGAATGTAACTGTCTGCTATGGCCTCCTTCATGGTGTATGAATCGAATGGCTTCCATAGCTGATTAATAAAGTTGGTACTTCTGTGAAATTCGCCAAAACGAGCCAATACTCGGTCGCTAGGAGTTGCCGTGAAACCGACAATCAGATTCTTCTTTGTAGAACCTTTTGTGATAAACCCTCCGTCCTCATCAAAAATGTCCTGCAGTTCATCGAACGCCGAATACATCTCCTGATGAACATCATCGGTGTTTGAGCGGTGTACCTCATCAATAAGAAAAGCCACGCGCATATTCTTGAAATCCTTGCCGGCTTTTTCGATGGCTTTCTTGAGTTCCCAGAATTTCTGAATGTTCACGACGATGATACGGCGTTTGTCGCTCAACGCCTTCACAAAGGTGTCCTGGTCGGTCGCCTCTACGAACATGGCCTTGTCGATGTTCATGTTGAGCATCATCGAGTCGAGCTGGTCGCGCAATTGCAAACGATCGACAACGAGCAGAATCTTGTTATAGACCCATTCGCCTTTATAACGCAGATCTTTGAGTTGCAGCGCTGTCCAACCTATTATGTTGCTCTTGCCGAATCCTGCAGCATATTGCAACAAGAGTGAATAGACATATTTGTTGTTGCAATAACTGTCTCTCTCGGCCACTACGCGGTCTATCAGGTCCTGTGGCGCATTGAGTGCTTGCAGTTCGGCCCGCAGTCGGTTGATAAAATACAAGGGTTCATTTTCGTGGTCCAGAAATTCCTGAACACGCTCCATGATCCGGTCGCAGCCGAATTTCTGCTTCGGACGCGGACATATCAGACGACCTGTTTTGTCCTTATACTCCTTCTTCTGTACTTTATGGCCATTCACAACAGACGTTACGGTCTTATAGGTGTAGGCCATGAAGTTGTAGTAGAGGATCTCTTTCTCGATCATCTTCTTGGAGTAGAGCGAACGCATTGCCTCTTCGAAGCGAACGCGCGGATCGGTTGCCTCCACCTGCTTTATGGGGAGGGGTTTGAATACCTTCTCCACCACCGGACGGAAAGAAGAGATCGAGATGGTATTATCTTGAAAACCTCGCTTTGCTTCATCAAAGAACTGTCCCGGATCCCGCAGTATGTATGTGTCCGTGATGTCCGTGGTTACGAGGTGAATCGATTTCTCAAACGGCCGGAGCATGCGACGACGAAGCGTTTGCGATACATCATTGCCATTGGCAATCTTGGTATATTCCCACACGGCTTCGAGGTAGTCGGTAATGATTTTGTTCCTGCCGTTCGTTTTAGCCGTCTGATTGGTGAAGTTGCTCTTCAATTCGGCGTAGCCGAGAAAAATGCCGTTGACAAAGAACGACAGGTCGGGGCGAAATGCGAATATCTTTTTGGCGTCGTGGTGGAATGAATAACTCATCTCCTCGACAGCCGCAAAGATGTTTTTGTTGAAGTCCTCATCGCCGCGCAATTCCGAACCACTGACATAAATAAGTTGCAGAGTTTCGCCTTCGAATGTAATGGTTCGGTTTTTATTCAGGAAGATTGCCACGTTGGCACTCGCCTCAATCTTCTCGCGAATCATATCCATAATGGCCCGAAGCAATTTTTGCTCGTCGCCATTGTATTCGCTCTTTTTGAGCAGGTTGTTCCATGCCTTGCGCGAATTCTCTTTCAGGAACTCATACAGATTGGCCGGAATAAACAAATCGGGCGAAACGGCATTATTCTTTATTTCACGAAAACCAAGACCATCTGCACGACGGCAGAAAAAGTCCATTACATATTCACTTTGCAACTCAAGTTCGGTCATAATCCAATGTAGTTTTAGGAGCGCGATTCTGTCTCGATGGCTCGCTGGCCGGTTACTACTTCATTTATCAGGGAGCGTTTCAGCTCCTTCAGACGCTCTACTTCGGTATTTATCTTTTCAAGGATGGCATCAATCTTTGCGCACTTCTCATCCAGATATACGGCAATCTCTTTTTGCTCATCAATTGGAGGAAAGACAACTTTCATGTCTTTTATTGTCCTATAATTTAAAGATTGGCGCATTCCTCCACCAAGTTTGTAAAAAACCTTTTTTATATCATACGAGTGTAGCATGTAGAACGCGAATTTTGGTAATGTCTCTTTATTCCCTTGTACACAAGTATAGGCTGATGTAATGATCCCTTCTTCATTAACTAAACCGACTCTCAGGCTTTTATGATCGTTTTGTAAATCAGTAAAACGAAAAATTATATTACCCGGTTCTACGATTTGATAAGTCTCAAATGTTGCTGGCAAAAGTCCATCGCAGGAGTCTATATTTTTACGAATAATTTTCCCAAAACTCAAGGAGAGAAGGTTTTGATGATTCACCCCTTTGTTTGAGATATTATGTTCCGCAAAAAAATATGCAAATCGCGATATTGTCCAATGTACAGGAATATCTCCGACCCACTCAATATTAGATGGTTTTAATGAAACATTGGGATCCAATCCACGGGTGACGGCGCGGTTGATCAGGGAGCGACGAAGTCGGCTGTAAGCATCGGCTTTGCGCTCCAACAGTTCTATTTTTCGACCAATCTTCTCACACTCCTTATCCAAATATGCCGCAATTGCCTCCTGCTCCGAATAAGGTGGTAAAAAAATCTCTTGGGCAAGGTAATGAGCTGTTTTTAGATTTTGGATACCAGTGGTTTGGTTGAAGAATAACGTATTTATTCGGTTGGAATATATTGAATGAAATAAATATAGAACAAACCGCGCAGATTGCTTTTTATTCACCGATAGAGCTTGAATAAAATTAGAACATACAGCCCTTTGCGGGGAATTAACAAGCACGACACGTCCGACAGGCATCTTTTCTCCACCACCTGATTTCTCTAACAATAAATCGCCTTCAGACAGCAATTTCTCATTAGCTTGTTCCGGCAATACATTGCGATATGTAATATTGTCGAACTTAAGACATAGATTAGAATAATCGAAATCTGCAACACGATAACATACTATATCATTGGCATCTCCCTTTTCTTCATCACCCCATATTCCACTTCGAGATGAGGTTATGATGTCTTTGAATCGACGGATCTGCCAATGAGCAGGCGCCGATTTTTTGCATATATCCGAATATACAGTAAAAATAGAGATCATAACCCTAATTCCTTTTCAAGATTTGCGATTGCCTTGTCAATATCCGAGATTTCGGCAAGGATGGAATCTACCGGTTCAACGGTCTCGGGAACATAGAATTCCTTGTTGAAATTCACCTCGACACCCACGACATTCTCACCAATCGTATAGGGCTTGTAGATATAGCGTTGGAGAAAATCCTTGATGCCTTGTTCATTGACTTCGGGATTGGGGTCGAACGGAATAATCTCCGAGTCCTTGGTCGTACAATCAACAATTTTGGCAGATATGGTATGCTCTTCCCGGCGTTTATTATAGCCGAACTGTACGTTGATAGCACCATTACCCAGACACTCATGCTCTCCGGCGTATGTGGTGCGCATGATTTCGTGGTTTTCTTTATCTACCCAATAAATCGCATCGGAACAAATCACGACAGACCAGGCATTGATCCCGAAATGGTGAAGTACAGAGTTTCGAAGTTTTAATGATTCGGCGTCATTATCCTGCGGCCATATCCAAGTCCCATCCTGACAGTAAGACGTAATGTTCTTGATATTATAGGGCTTTCCGTCTGTATTGAGTGTCTTACTAACATAGCGTCCTTCGCTGTCGGTCTCGGTAAGAACGACAGACTGCTTGTTGAAATAGAAATGCCATTTGTCGTAAACTTTGGCAATAGCGCAATCCTTGAATTCAACCAATGCACGGACAATGGCTGCACGATGCTCGGGGTTCATCTCCTTGCGTTTCGAACCCTTGTTTTTCTTCAACGGCTGCCAAAGATCGGCTGCGTTGATAAGGATTACCTTATCTTTTCGTTCTGCCGGTTTATTCTTGTTGAGAATCCACAAATAGGTGACGATACCCGTATTGAAGAACTCGTCAGACGGCATTTGGATAATGGCCTCGACCCAATCGTTGTCGAAAAGATATTTGCGGATATTGCTCTCGCCGCTGCCGGCATCACCGCTGAACAGCGACGAGCCGTTGTTTACTTCTACGACAATACCTTTATCTTCGTGCAGATGCCAAGCGTTATGCTGCAAGAAGAGCAATTGCCCGTCGCTCACCGTAGGCAGGAATGAAAACTGTCCGGTTTGGTCGTTCCGAATCTCTTTCTCATAACCTTTCCACGGAATTCCGTAGGGAGGGTTGGCTACAACGACGTCAAACTCTTTGCCCTTGAACGGCAGAGAGGTTAGGGTATTGCCATATTTGATTTCGGTATTCTCGCGGAACAACGATTCGATCTTCGCCAATGCGTATAGTGCATCGTTCCAGTCGCAACCGTGAGCAGCTATATATTTGTAGCCGGCTTTATCGCGCAAACGGTCCACAACGCCGAACAGCAGGTTGGCTCCACCGCACGTCGGGTCGTAGATATGTACAAAGTCATCGGTGGAGATATCGATCTTCGCTGCAACGATTTCGGCAATCAGCGAAATAATATCTTCCGGGGTGTACTGCTCTCCGGCCGTTTCTGCCGATATGTCGGCCCATTTGCGTTTGATATGCTCCTCGAGAGTGGTTATTTCCGAGTTGTTGTAGTGAGAAAGATCTATTTGAGACCATTGGGTGATATACTGCATCAGAATACCTTTCTTCCGCAACTCGGCAACCATGCCGTCCAGATTGAGGTATTTGCTGTCGTCGGTACCACGCTCGATACCGAGCAATTCTTTGAGCGTCCCATCAAAGCCTGCCAGATAACTTCGGAAATCCTGTTCAAATGTCTTGTCATTATTGCAAATGGTGGACAGTGTTTTACCTTCGCGAACAATGTAGTCGTTATATCCACACTCACGGTCTCGGAACGCTTCGATAAATTCCTGCAGGTTGTTCTCACGGGTCAGGCCCTCGGAGGCTTCAATATCTGCCATTTCATTTCGCATACGCCCTTCGAGCATGATGAGAGCGAAGAATGGCATCATGTAATCAGGAAATTTGCTTTGCTTGATTCCCGATGATATGAGTAAATCGGCGCACGACCAAATGTCGGATTCGTATGATAATATATCTTTCATTGTATATTTGTAATTAGTTAATTAAATTTGAATAGTTAAGACATCAGAGTATGGAATAAGTCCGATCTCTCATTGGTTTTCTAAACCGGGAATTATGTTCTGACCCCATACTCTTTACATCAGAATCCGGATAGTTCGTAAGGTGTCTGAGCCCGTATTCGCAATGAAGGACCAAGATGTAAGCGATGTCGTTAAAACCAAAAAATGAACGGCCATGAGGTACATTGGAATCGACGTGAGCAAGGCTACATTCGTGGTAGCTTACTCCTCCGACAAAGGCGGGGAGATCCGTACTTTTAACAACACGACCGCTGGTATCAGACAGTTTATCGGGACTCTCCCCAAAGACGGCAGTATCCACTGTGTTATGGAGGCGACAGGGAATTACAGCGCCTTGCTGCTGTATATGCTCAATGTCGCCGGAATTACTGTCAGCATGGAGAATCCGCTGAAGGTAAAGAACTTCGCCAAAGCCTTGCTCTCTACGGTCAAGACCGATAAGAGCGATGCACGACTCATTACCTTGTACGGAGAGAAGATGAACCCGCGTCCTTTCAAGGTACAGGGAGAGGCCATCCTGCGGCTCCGACAGAAAAGAACCGTCATTCGCCAACTTACTAAGCAGATTACCGCCATGTCGAACCTTCGTGGCTCTCTTGCATGTCTGCCTGTCCCGGACAAAGGTGCAACTCATACCGTAGACGAAACTATCAAGTTCCTTGAAAAGAAGCGTGACAGGCTCCAGGCGGAACTCACGGATCTTGTCGAAGTGGAGTTCAGCCGACAACTCGCGCTGCTGACGACCATCAAAGGGATAGGCATAACGCTTGCCACGGCGCTCATCATCACTACTGGAGGCTTTACCTACTTCCAAAATGCCAAGCAGGTGTCCCGGTATCTCGGAATTTGTCCCACTTACGAACAGTCCGGAACTTCGGTAAACATCAAAGGGCATATCAACCGAAACGGAGACGCATACACTAGAGGACTTCTCTATATCGCCGCTTGGCCTGCCAGTAGGTTCAATGCCCAATGCAAAGAGACCTATACGAGGCTCAGGCAAAACGGAAAATCGGGAAAACTCGCTATGATCGCTGTCGCAAACAAGCTCATCAGGCAGGCTTTTGCTGTTGTCGCGCACGATAAAGAGTATATCGACGGATTCGTCTCCAACAGACCTTAGTAGGAACCATTCTCCGATATTATTACTCTTTTTCCGCATTTTTTAATATAGTTCGTAATTCTACTATCGTTCTTCTTTGTCTGTGATTAGGTCTTTCAAGTCAACTTGCAGGATGACAGCTATTTGCTGAAGGGTCTCAAGGTTTGGTTGGATCCTATTGCAGGCATAGGCATTAACCATACTGAAACTCTTGTTAAGCTGCTTTGCCAGCCATGTCTGAGAGATACCTTTCTCTGCCAGAACGGCTTTTATCCTATTTAATTTCATATTATGCCTTGATTGAATAGCGCAAATATAGCGAATTATATTCGATGTGCCGATTGGTTTCACTATCTTTGTAATCTAATAAACTTATACAATAATATACAAGAGGAAATCCTTGCAAATCCACAATATAACACAGAATTTTCACAACTGTCAAATAAGTTGTATACCGGTGATGAACGTGAAGCAGATGCGAAGAGAAATGAAATTAAATTAAAAGAATGTTCTATTATTTCGAATAGCTACATCCTTTCCTGTATTAAAGAATCTTAGATTGTAATAAAGACAATCAAGTTTCCATAATTTTACGGGAACTCTACGATGTCAATTCATGAAGTCTCGTCATTATATTATTGATAATAAGAACATTAATTCAATATTGGAGAATAAAAAACATGAATCCATTTGATGCAAACGAAAGACATAGATATATTATAGAATCAGGTGGCAATCCTGTATCTTCTGCCGATGGAAAAGAGAAGGAGATATGGGTTAACTCTATTAATATTGATATAGATACTCCTATATATCGTTATATGAAATGGGAATATTTACAACAGTTTTATTCCGAACCTATGCATGAATGGATATTGGTACGTCCATGTTTATGGCAAGATAAGTTTGAGCAATTCATCTTTAAGTGTGATAGAGTCCATAGTATAAAAAGTGACATGGATATTGAAATATCAAACCTTGCGGATCAATATTATGCCCAATGCTGGACTATTATCGAAGAATCGTCATTACAATGGCAAGTTAATAAACAACATACCAACAGCTGCTATGACAATATAAACGATGATGACAATGGCGAGATTTGGGTGAAAGTGAGATCTACACCACGGAAACTTTTGGGGGCAATGTTTTATTCTTTAAACAATCTTGTGGAAAACACATTCAATATAATGACATACTTTATCGGTAAAGTAGAATATCTTGATAGTGAAGCTATTGAAAAGTTTACGATAACAAATCCTACTCAGTTAATGGACCAAACCGGTTTACAACAGGTTTTGTTTCTTTTGCAAAAAAGGATGCCATATCAACAAGAACAAGAAGTTCGACTTATTATGCAAGTTGATAGCGAATTTTGTTCTAGGCATCAAGATAATATAATTGGAAGAAAAATAGACAATTGGTATGATTTGATTGATGAAATAGTTCTAGACCCATGGGTTACTCGGAATCAAGAGAGAGCAGTTAAATCATTTTTGTCGCAATTAGCCCATCAACAGAATCAAAAAACTATTTGCTGTTGGAAGTCTCATTTAAATGATTATCCTCAATATTTGGTACCTACTCTGAATATTTAATATTATGTGATATTTAATTTTTGCGAGAACTTTATTGTGTCATATTGCCATTGCTATTTTATATACTGATAATTACAGAAATATAGAGTACTACTCAGCCCAAAAGTTATATTAAATATAGCCTAGAATTATATGAGACTTCTAATATATACTATAATTGCCTAATTGAATACAAAAGTATTTGTTTATCCACTATTGCCTTCCATTGCCCAGTCCGCTTCAGATGTTGCGGTTTGTTTGGATAAATTACGTTTTTTTCTCAAAATCGAGGGTTAGATCTCAAAAATATTTTTTTAAGGAAACCAGGATTTGTTTCGACAAATTTCATACCTTTACAAGAGTTCGTGAGTATAGGACCCCTGTTGTTAAATTTTAAACATTTTTTCAGTATGGGACGAAAGGTACGTTATTTTCTTTGGAGCGCTATTGATAGCATATTAGGAACGAGATCAATCCGTCCCAAATGCATCTCGTTAAGTTTGAGCATTCTAGAAATAGCCAAGTGGCACGAAGCATATGAATATCTTTGTCCTATTGGGATCCTGAACCGAAAATAATAGATTAAGTAAATGCATATTATATTGAGTAACAATCAGGGGTTTAACTACTGTTTTTGCATTTACTAGACGTATTAATTTATAGAAAAAGAGAATATGAACTTAACGGAAATATTTGTAAACAGGCTGGCAAAAGACTCTAAAGTAGTTACGATAGATAGTCTATTCAATGAAGATAAAGTAAAAAAAACGCAGTATGCTCCACCTTACCAGCGTAATTATGTGTGGGATGGAGAGAAGGCTACATACTTTTTGGAAAGTATTCTGATCGGTACAGAGATTCCGCCACTCATTTTCTTTCGCAATAAAAAAGGTGCAGAAATCATAGATGGAAGACAACGCTACGAAACCATTTTAAAATTCTTAAATGGCGAACTCCGTTTAAGTAAAGCTGGTCTAAAGAAGCTAGACGTGTTGAATATTGACAAGAAGACGTTCGGTTCATTGCCAGAGCAGCTCAAGAACGATTTTCTTGATACTAAGTTGCGTGTGATTGAGTTCAGTTTTGCCTCGTATGATGGGTTGACACAATTGGATGAAGATTCCGTTAAACAAGAGATATTTAAACGTTACAATTCAGGTATTACTCCATTAAAAAATCTTGAGATAGATAAAGCTATTTATTTTGATGATGATCTGAATCTCTTCTTTAAGGAGAAGTTAAAGGATCTGAAATTGCACGAACAATTTGACAGGCTCTTTAAGTATGAAGACAAAAAAGTGGAGGTGTTACTTCAGAAGATACGTCAGTTACTCGTTATCCATAAGATACCTATCAAATACTATTCAAAGGCCAAGCAAAAGATTACCGATAAGTACTATGATTTATTGTCCTCGCAGATAAGATCTGATCAGTTTGAAGACTTGTTCGTTTCATTCAAGAAGAAACTTGATATTCTTGATGAGATACGAATGGCCGTAGACAATAAGGAAATGCCATATAATAGACTTATGTCTGAAGTTCTATTTTGGGCATTTTCCATATTGGAAGACAATGCCATACAATTACCTAAAAAGAACTCAACTGAATTAACAGAGTTTTCCAAGCACATTTTAAATAACTTACGTGCTTTTGCGATGGTGAGAAGTTCATTCTCACAGCAGATTATTGACAGATATAACGTAATGGCCTGTTATATTGAAAAGGTTTATGGCATCAATAAAAATCTATATATTGAAACCAATGAACAATTTAAACATAAGAACTATGAACTAAATCAGGTTAAACACGGTGGAACAACTAACTATCAGGAGCTTCGTATCAATAAACCTGAACCTACTACATATACTATCGATGACATCTGCCGGCTTATGGCTCGCAGTCGTTTTCTTGTACGTCCTCCTTACCAGCGAGAGGAGGTAATCAATAGGAAAAAATCATCCGAAATTATTGAAAGTCTATTATTAGGCATAAAACTGCCCCCCATTTTTATATTTAAAAGCAAGGATGGCATAAGCGAGGTTATAGACGGCCAACAGCGAATTCTGAGTATTTTGGCCTTTTTGGGCAGGAAATATCTAAACGAAGAAGGGCAGATGGTAAAATCGAATAAAGATGGCTTTGCCCTATTGTTGAAAGACAGTATTTTAACAGATCTGAATGGTAAATGTTTTGCTCAATTAGATGAAGATTTACAAGATAAAATTACCAGCTTTGACCTATGGGTGATAGAAATAAACGAAAAGAATAATCCCGATTTCGAACCTTTAGACTTATTTATTCGTCTGAATAACAAGCCATATCCGATTAAGGACGATACATTTGAAATGTGGAACTCGTACTTGGATAGAGACTTGATTAATACAATTAAGTCGTCGTATCGAAATAACGCAAGTTGGTTTTTTATGCGTAAAACAAGTACGCGCATGGAGAATGAAAACAATTATTCGGTGCTTTCATACTTTAACTATCTTAAGCAGAACGGATGTGATCTAACGGAAAATGGACCGCTTGATATTTATAAGATAGGGGGACGTATTGCTATTCGCCTGCGTTCAAAAGGAGACATATCAAAAGTTCTAGAAAATACTAAAAAGAAAGATGCATTTGTTGCTGCTGTAAATGATTTGGAATTTACTTTTGTTCGTAATTTGAAATTGCTGTTGTCGGATGAAGGTGATAGTTCTGAAAAAACACTAAGCAAAAATCTCGACATGTTGTTGGGAATAGAGAACAATAGACGTACCCAACAAAGTTTTTATGCACTGTGGTATTTTTTTAATGGACTAGACCGGGAAAATTTTTGCAAGAAACAAAAGGAGATAATAGTAAAAACAAAAGAACTTTTCAAGGCAATGTCGTCTGATATTAAGAGGACAGATTTTATCAAGATGGTGGATGATTTCCGTACGCAATATAAGAATAACGAAGATTTAGAGGTCGTAAAAATTCGTCTTGGTGATATTATGGATTTTATTGCTTTTGACGGAGATAGTCTCAAGAATTCAGCGGAAGTGGATTTTTATGTAAAACGTGATAATAAGATCAAAGATCAGATTCAAATAAGGTATGAACGTCCTGAAAATGTTGAAGCATATTATGGTTGTCATATTAACCGTTTAGGATTTTGTCAGAGTTATATAGCTGCTATGTTGCAAAGTAGCTATGTATATAGGGAATATGATTTTCGTAGTCGGAATGTTTCTGTGGTGAGCCTAAAGGATATCATGATACCATATGTGCCTCTATCTATCCAGAAAGTATTTGATAAAATGATGAATTATACAAAAACACCTGAATACATTCAGAGTAGCTTTTTTGTAAATGTGCTAGACTATATGGTCGAGGAAGTTATCAATCAGAAGTTATTTAATTATCAGAATGTTAGGCTGATAAATAGTGCTATGGCATTAGAAGATGTACCCGACCAAAACAAGGAAGAATTCATTTCAAAGTCATATAATCATATTATACATGAACGTGGTGGTTTGATGGAAGAGTTGATAGCAGCTAAAGGTGTAAAAGGTTCTCTTGAAGAAAAATGAAAAAGATTACAAAAATTGAGATAGAAAATTCACGAGCTTACTATGACCGATTGACATTCTCAATGGAGAAAGGAGAGAATGTACTATTGTATGGTGAAAATGGTAGTGGAAAGACGTCATTATATAAGTCGTTGAATGATTTTATTCAGAGTTTCTATTCACATGTAAGTTATACTACCAACCGTTATAAACCTGCTGGAGTTGCCGGTGAAGTAATTCTAACCATAGGTGATTACAATGATATAACGGGAGAAGTTGATAATATTGTGAAATATAGATACGCAGAAGGTGTTGACAATACAAGTGTGGCAGGTACTGCATTTCTGAAGTCATTAGCATTGACAAAAGGTTTTCTAAATTACAAAGACCTACTGAAAGTATACTTGTATGAAGATGACAACCCTAATCTGTTTAATTTCTTTATTGAACATCTATTAAAAGATCATGTTGCCTCAGCCCAAGGATTAAATAGTTCTTTAGCGTTGGAATGGAAACAAATCAAGCAAGATATATTCAATGTATATAATCGCAATGAAGTAAGACATCAACGAGGACTCCAAAAACTTGTTAAATTTGAAAAGGTCTTAAGGTCTGTCTTGGATAGTTTGTTTAAAGAGGTAAACAATTATTTGGTACATTATTTTAACAATTTTGCGCTACATATAGATTATGACTTAAAATCTATGTCTTTTGATTACGGGACTAAAGGGAAAGGTGCATGGAAAATAGAACAAGACCTAAGATTAAAAATTTCAATTGGAAGTTCTTCAATCAAAGGTTTTACGGAAGGGCTGAACGAAGCAAGACTATCTGCAATCGCTATTTGTCTTTATCTAGCAGCTCTGAAGGCAAATCCTGGCAAGGAATTGCATTTGATGTTCTTGGATGATATTTTTATAGGTATTGACTCATCGAATAGATGGGCCATATTGGATATATTGGAACATGAGTTTAAGGATTTCCAGATTATTATGGCAACGTATGATCGGTCATGGTATTGCCTAGCTAGGAATTTCCTTACTAATCACCATGGGAACAGATGGAAATTTATTAACCTATATTCTCTACCAAAAACTGATAATGGCCTATCATTTTTTGTCCCTATTATGACAGTGGGAACATCTGCATACAATAGAGCTAAAGAATATCTGCATGGTCAACGCCCCGTTGATTTACCTGCTGCCGCCAATTATTTCAGAAAAGCGTTAGAGGAATTGATTAGCGAGAAGTATTTACCAAAAGAATTATTTATGAGTGATGACTATTCACTAATTCCTGGTTATAAGCTAACGAAACACATTGGGGCATTGATTGATTTGTTTGTTAAAACAGGTGAAGATATGGTCAAAATTATGACTATAAAGTCGTACCTGCATCCATTAATACACCCATTGTCTCATTATGAAGAAGAGGCTCAAGTGTATCGTAATGAACTCGTTGCTGTTGAAGAGGCGATTAAAGGCTTATATAGTCAGATAGAAAATCTTAATAAGAGATGCCGTATTCTGATAGGACGAAATAATATAGTTGAAATACGTTACGAAACGGCAGACAAGTCGTATTTCGCGAAGTATCAAATTCAATTGGATGATAATATTTGGGTGTATAAGGATAAAAATGGAGCAGCCCATTTGACAAAGTGCAATTGCAAGTGCGTGCTTATGGAAGGTAAACTAAATGGAAATATTCTCCCCCCATTCAAACCCAATAAGAGAATGCAAAACTATAATAATTTTTATTATGCGTCATTGGACGAGGCATTACAGAAAATATATGACTTTGAAGTAAATACCAAAAAACACGCTGTGACCGCACATAACGATTATGATATTGTGTTTAGACTACTAGGAAAAAATTTCTACGAACCTTTTGTACAAAAGCGAAATGAAATATTAGCGTCAATGTGATGATAGCATTTTGAAGTGTTATGCATCGATAATTACTTAATGGTAATTAACATTATTACTATTTTATCAGACCTTGCTATTAATTTATCTACACAATTTGTGTGTTCCGTCTTTCCTCCCATCGCCTCAGACCGTCTCAGACGGTGCGGTTTGTTTGCGCAAATTTCATTGGTTATGATATAATATATTGATAATCAATACGGATAAATTTCTTCAACGAAGATGAATATTGAGTTTCCTCAAGCTGCATGAAAGACACCCCGGTACGGTCTGAAAACCGTACCGGGGTGTCTGATTGTTCGGAAACGAACAGCCTTTCAGAGCCGCAGCGTGCGGAACCACGTCTGAATATCCTCTTGCAAAGTGCTCCTGTAAGATCGCCGCACGGATTCGAAACATTCCCACTGCTGCATAAAAACTTCCGCATCGGGTTCGACCGCCTGTCTCTTTACAGGAGTTTCGCATCCAACAATTCCCCTGCGGGTATCTCCACTGTCTGATGGCGGGCTCCGTTTTTCTCGACGATTTCCAGCAAAAGCACTTTGTCGTCGGAGATCGTCAGTTTGGGCAGCGCGAATACCGTCCGCTGACGCTGATGTCCCCTTACAACGGCCGGATCGTTGCATACGCGCAGGATTTCGAGCGGTGTCTGCTGCTGTGCCGTACGCTTTGCGAGCTTCTTGTCGGCTACGATAAACTGTCGTGCATCCACTTCGAAAGAGATATTCGTGTCGTTATACATACAAGTATGTATGTAAACGACATCGTTGGAGACGTAAATTCCCAGCACCTCGACCCCGATGCCGTACTTCTTCGTGCGAATGCCCTTTACGTCCGTACGGTTCTGCCGGTATATGTCGCTCAACATGCGTTTTATGGTCGCGGGCTTCTCTCGGCCTACCTCGCGCAGCAGCACCCGGCCTTCGGATGCTGGGGCCGTCGGCTGCGGATAGCCCGCGGCAGCCGGTTTCTTCACACCTTCCGTCTGCGGTTCCTGCACTGTAAGATTGAGGGTCGAGACAACCGGGTTCTCGGCATAGTGGACATCGAACGTGAAAAATCCGCCGTCTTCGGTGATGACCGTCAGGTTTGTTTCTGCTGCGAAATTCCGCACGGCCGCCTTCACCCGCACGACGTTTTCGGCCCCGTCGGCCTTGCCTGCTATGATGTCCATCGAGCCGATGTCGATATACGTGACGGGCGACGGGAAGAGGATGTGTACAGTCTTGGTGAATCCCGCTTCGATACGCAGGGGCCGGATCTCCGCCGGCGTTTCCGGTGTCGTTCGTGCCGTAACCTTTACCGCCGTGATTGCGGCGACGATCAGGGCCAGATAAATAAGGTCTCTTTTCATTTTACTGCTGTTTTGAAATCAATAATAGCTGATGGTTGGCTTTGAGGGTTATCTTCACCTCGCGGAGCTTCCCGGCGACATACTGCGACGAAGCCTGCAATCCTCCGCGCGCCAGTTCGGACAACATCTGCTGTCCGGCCGAACGGGTGACGTTTACGCTCGTGCCGGCAGTCTGCCCGACGGATGCCAGCGCCTCTTTGAGGGCCGTCCGCTCGCGGGAGTTCGGGACGTTGAGCCCCGGCTGGCCGTCCATGTCGTAAGCTACGGCTTCGACGGCGAAGATCCGTCCGCCGTATTCGACGGACGACACCACGACCTGCAGCCGCATTCCGGAGATCGTCGCAAGACTGTATAGCGGCGTATTCCGGGGGATGGTCACTCCGTCGATACGCACGGCTTCCAGCAACCGCAGTTGCACGGTGCTTCCGGCACGTATGACCTGCGTCGAGGCGACGCAGGCTCTGACGGTCGGAGTATCGGCATGCGCGACGCCACCTGCCGCCGTGAGAAATCCCAAGTTGCGTTCGACGGTGAAATCCGCCCGTGTGTCGAGCGTCGATGCTTCGACCTCACCCTCCCGCACGGGCCGCATGACCGACAGGCGCGAATCCTTCCGCTGCTTTGCCTGCTCAACAGCTTCTTCATCTACGGCCACTCCGCCGCCGAGATACTTCCGGGCGAGCTTGTACTGCTCCTCGGCCAGTTCCAGCGGATCGGGCTGCTGCCGCTCGGCGTCGAGCTGGGATTGCAGGGCTGCGACCTGCTCTTTCAGGGCTTCGACCTCGGCATTGCGCTGCGGAGCGGCGTAGAAGCCCTGCACCTGCCGCTGCATGGCCCGGTTGGCCTCGGAGGCCCGCAGTGCGGGGTTGTCCGCCGGTGCAGGCTCCTCGGCAGGTTTGAGCCCGTCGTCCAGCAGCGAGAACGAGTTGTCGCCGAGTGTCATCATGCGTCTCTGCTGCTGCTCCTCGCTGCGGAGCTGTTCCGCGGCTTTGCGTTTGTCGCTGACGGTGGCCTGCGCCTTGCCGTCCGGAACCGACGTGTTGATCCCCGCGGCCCCTTCTTGAGGCTTGACGGGCGCAGGTCGGAATATAAGCCACATCGCGACGAGGAAGATGCATCCGAGGATCGCCGCGAAGAGCAGCACCTTGCGCTTGCGCAGCCGTTCGAACTCCGCCGAGGGGTCGTTTCCCGGATTCTTGTTTTCTGTCATAACGTTTACGGTTTTGGATGTAATAATTCGGGATGCCCGATCTCCAGCTCCGGTACCATGTCCATAGCGAACAGGAGCCAAAGGTAAAGGAGCAGCAGCAGGACGAGCGCCGCGAGTACGATCCGCTCCCGGATGCGGGGTGCGAGCGCGTCATGCCGGCGTCGCAGCGACCGCCGCATCCAGCGGATGCGGCAGCGCAGGGAGTGCGGTTTAGCGGTCATAGGTCGCGAGGTCTTTGTTTTCGACGATGTTCAGCGCCTCGACCATGAAGCCCTGCGGGTTGTTGTCCGAGCGGGAAACGTTCACCAGACGGCACGTCGTGACGAGCGACCGCTCCGTGACGGTGCTTTCGCGCAGGATGCGCTGCCGGGCAAAGGTCGTAACCTCGTAGGGATAGCGGTCGAAATTGCAGCGGATGCTGTCCACTTTGACCATCTGCGAAACATTGCCCGCGATCAGGCGGTTGAAGAAGCCCTTTTCCTGCAGAACCTTGTAGTAGGATAAGGCGCTTTTGTCGGCCATCTGCAAGGCGCGTCCGACATTGGACTCGATGGCTGCCTTGTCGGGCGAGAGGGTGAAGAAGAGCTCGTGGAAGCGCCGCACATGCTCGCGGGCCTCTACGGGACGGTTCTGTGCGAGGTCCTGCGAGAGCGCCACCATCAGCGAGCGTCCGTTGTCCAGCACGTAGATCTTCTGCCGCTGCCGTTCGGCGAAGGAGTAGGACATCCAGACCGCCGCCACGGTAACGACGGCGCAGACTCCGGCGAAGACGAGCGCGTACATGCGCAGCTGCCGAAACGATGTTTCGATGTTCGTTAAACACTTGAATTCCATAATAACGGGTTATTTTATTTTCTGAAAATAAGCCGGGCGCCGTTCATGATGCCGCGTCCCACGGCCTTACCGCCCGATAATGCCGCCGAGCCGGCGCCTTTGGCCCCGGCCCATGCTTTGCCGGCCGTCCATCCGGCTCCGGCGCTTACGAGCGAGGTCATTTTCGAGACGGTCTTGTTATAGGCGGCGAATCCGTTCGCCTGCACGACCCACGAGGCGATCGAGGGGATGCAGAGGTATCCGCAGACGGCTACGAGCATGAAGATCAGATTCAGACTGTTCGACCAGTCCACATACCAGTTGTAGCCTCCGGCCATCAGTTCGGCATCGTGTCGCATGGCGAGACTTTGCAGACGTGCGATGATCGCCGAGAAAAGATCCGAGATCGGCAGCCACAGGTAGATCGAGACATACTTCGTGAGCCATTGCGTCAGCGTGGACTGAAATCCGTCGAACACGGAGATGGCAAAGGCGATCGGCCCCAGCAGGCTCAATACGACCAGATAAAAAGTCCTCAGCACGTCGAGTATGACGCTCGCCGCGGCGAAGAGCAGTTCGAGTACCCACGCCAGACATTTGAAGATGATCCCTTTGACCGACCATGAGGAACGCTGTTCATTCATACGATCGAGGGCCTGCTGCGTCTGGTCGTCGAGTCCCAGTTCATTCAGTTCGCGTTCCATCTCCTCGTCTTCGGCATAGTAGCTGTCCGGGGGCATCTGCTCGCGGCTTTCGAGTTCGAGCCGCTCACGCCGCTCCTGCCATTGTTCCATGTCGAGTGTTTGCCCGACCATCAGCGAATGCGTCGCCTTTACCAGGGGTGAAAGTATGCCGTTCAGGCTTCCCAGCACGAGCGTCGGGAAGAACAGGATGCAGATGCCGATGGCGAAGGGCCGCATAAGGGGAAAGAGGTCGATCGGTTCGGCTTGGGCCATCGACTGCCAGACGCGGTAGGCGATGTGAAGCAGCGCCCCGATCCCTGCGATGGCCATTGCGACCTGCGACATCGGATAGCACAGCGCCATCATGTCGTCGTAAAGCACCCGGAGAATCGTATGCAGATTGTCCGTAAGGGAAAGCATGTGTACCATCGTCGGCTACCAGTAACGTTGTTCGTCGGTTCCGTACAATGAGAGCACACCCTCCATGTCCCGCTTCCGGGCGGCCCGCAGCAGGGATATGGAGATGTTCTTGCGCGTGTAGTAGCGTGCCAGGTCTCGATGGCGCCGCAGAACGCCGTAGACGCGCTGCACCACGTCGATCCGGTCCTTGTCCGTCAGGGACATATCCGTAGGGTTCACGATGTCCTGCAGCTCCTTCAATTCCCCGGCCGATTCCTCGATGATGCGGGCGTAGCCTGCGGCGATGGCCGCGAGCTCCGCGGGCGTGAAGTTCTCGTCGCCGACCATGCGGCGATAACCGTCGACGTAGATGTCCGAGATTTCGCCCACGAGCAGGATGCACTGCTGCACCTTGCGGGCCGAGCGGACGAGGTTGCTGACGGATTTCAGGGCGTCGTAGTATCGCTTCCCCTGCTCATAAATCTTCACGGTTTCCTGAAAGCTTTGCAGCATGGTGGAGCCGTTCTTGGCGGCTTCGACGACCTGCTTGGTGGAGTTGACGATCCCCTGCGCGAGGTTCGTAGGGTCTGAGACGACCCACTGGGCGTATGTGCTGAGGCCCGTGCAGACAAGGCACAGACACAGCAGGATGATTTTCTGTTTCATGCTTGAATTGATTGTGTTATTGAGGATATTCACCCGAAGACGGGCATCACCGCTTTATCCGCCGACCCGAAGCCGGTTGTCCGGTTTGCTCTTTCCTTGCAGAATTGATCTCTTTCTGCCGCACCCCGGAAATATGTTTCTCCGGCTTCGGGCCTTTCTGCCGCAGGGATTCGAACAGATCGTCGGCGTAGGACTGCCGCCCGGTCATGCGGACAAGGCGTGCATCCAGCTCGCGGAAGGCTTTCTCGACCTGCCGGGATTGTTCTTCGCGGGAGATGCCCGGCTCGATACCGTATTTGTCGAGCAGCTGCCGGTTAATACGGCTGTCGTCGATTCGCTCCGGGAAGCGTGCAAGCCATCCCAATGTCTGCAACTCGGCATCGAGTTTTTCAATGTAGGTTTGCCGCAGGGAAATTTCCGGATCACTCTCTAATATCCTCTCGGCTTCCCGCACCATGCGGTTCTCGGCCTTCCAGATTCGCTCCCGGAGCTGCTGCACCTGCTGCGGATTGTCCGCACATGCCGGGCCGTCCAGCCGCCCGCGCATCTTCTGCAACCGGCCCATGTCGGCGTCCCAGTCGTAGAGGCGTACGACGTAACAGGAGGGCATATAACGTCCTCTCGTTTCTGCCAGATGGCGCAGCTCGCGGAATGTCTCGGCGCGGAACTGCCGGTCGATGATATGCGCTGCGGCCTGCAACTCGTCCATCGGAGGCTGCCGGAGCCCACTGTCGGGATGCTGCTCCAAATAAGCATCCAAGAGAAAGGTGTGCATGGCCAGCAGGCCGTGCAGGGAGTGGGCGGTGTTTGCCGGAACGTCCGCGAGGCGGCACCCGATCTTTTTCGCAAACGGCGTTCCGCGCAGGGCCTCCATCAGCGCCAGTACATCTTCTCCGGCCGCATCTTCGGGCGTCCTGAGAAAGCGGGATGTTGCTGTATTCATTGTCAGCCCGATTCCGGCAATGGTCAGATCCGATTTCCGGTGCCGTCGTACAAGATCTGTAACATTGCTTATATCCCGTTCCCGGAGCAGGTTCTCTGCATGACGGGCAATGAGGGTACTTCGATGCTCCCTTTCCCAGTCCGGCTTGCGGCGGAATAGCCGTGCAATCCTATCTTTCCATTCCATAGCCGTCGGATTTAGAAATGTGTGACTGCGGGCAGCGTCTGCCGAAGGGCTGCCCCAGCAAGCAGGGGCAGCCCGGAAATACCGAATGACGCTCCATTATTCGGCCGGTTCGTTGAAGTCGCACGCTTCGGCACTGATTGCGTCGTCTTCCTGCCGCCGGATGCAGTCCTCCGGAACGAAACGTCCGTAACAGCCGATGGTGAGTGTCTCGGTGGAAGCATCGTAGATCACGCGGTTGCCGTCGTCGGCGCCGAGCCAAAGACGGTGGCGGCGCAGCGCGATGATGCCGTCCTGTACGAGGCGTTTGTAGCAGAGCGCGTGGTCGAAAACGAGGATGCGCCACATGCCCTCGCCGATGCGGCGTATCGAGGCCGAGAGGTTGTTTTCCGCCGAGAGCCACGCTCCGCAGATACGGTCGGCGTCGAGTTGTTCCCGAAGGTCTGCCAAAGTGCGGATGACTTCGGTGCGGGTTCTGATCTCCTGCTGAAGGGCCGCTACGGCCGACGCAGGCGTCGATTGGTTACTGTTCATTGTTTTTGAGTTTTGAGGTTCGTTTGAAAGCGTCGCCCGGCACGAGGAGCAGTGCATCGGCCGGGGGCGTGTAAAAGAGATCGATCCGGCGTCCGCCGTAGGCCGTATAATAGACGCAATCCTTGTAGTGCAGAGCATGTGTTTCGGACGTGCCGCGGCGCGTGATGGTGATGCGGAATTTATCACCGCACGGCTCGATCACCAGCCGCGTGTCGTCGAGCGTCGAATGCCATGCTCCGCACAGGGGACGGATTTTGCGGTATTCGTAATCGTAGAAGAGGTGAAACGCTCCGAGCACGGCCGTAAACGTCAGCAGGATGCCGGCGCATATCCAAAGCAACTGTTTCATGGCAGCGGGCATTAAGATTCGGTTTTCGTTTCGCGCTTGCATGCCAACTGCTGGATGGCGGCTTCGATGTCGCCGCCGAGCTTTTCGGCAAGCTCCATGACCTGCATCTTTTCCGATTCCTCAGTGGTATAGGTCAAATATTCTTCGACCGAGGTTTCCGTGGCATAAACTGCCGACTGCACGCCTCCGAGCCCAATCCACACTTCCTTATAGCGGCGTTTAGGATCGTTCGAGAGGTTGATAGAGAGAATCTGCGCCCGCTCCTTGTCCGTCAGTCCCAGCAGACGTTGTATGCCGTCGAATTTCGAGAGGTATTTGCGCTGGTCCAAAAGGATTTTGCAGTCGGCGTTGTTGATGATCGACTCCTTGACGATGGGCGACGAGATGATGTCGTCCACCTCCTGCGTCACCACGACCGCCTCGCCGAAATACTTGCGAACGGTTTTATGTAGGCTAAGCACCCGGCGCCTTACCGTATTTCTACGGCAGGTTTCCAAGAACTCGCCCCCGAACCGGACTTACACCTCTCGGCGTATCCGGCTCTCCACTAATTTTTTTCAGTCTAAACTTTTCCCAGATGCCGCAGCCTGTGGCAACTCGGACACAACGCAATGGTCTTGCGTTTTCGGGCTGACATGAGCCGTTTCCAACTCTCTTTCCCTTTCAGGTCTTTGAGGTTGCGGACATGGTGCATAATCAGCTTGCCCGTTGCCCCACACAATTCGCATTTTTCCGCTTTGAGCCTGTCCGTCAAATTGGTTCGGCTCACGTCTGCAATAGAGTACGGTTCGATGTCGCAGCTTCCGTTGAACGCCGTTGTCCGGCGTTTGAAACTTGTCTTGTAAAAGGTTCGGGACTTGATTACCCCTTTCTGCTCGTACTTTACGGTGAACAGTTTGTTGAGACGGTACTTTTTGTTGATTTTTCGTACCGTGCTCCTATATTTGCCCGCAAATGTTTTATACATGCTGTACTCCATGATATATCTGAAGTTGTGCAGTACGACGCAGTTGTTGGCGATCAGGTAATAGTTGCAAAATCCCACTGTTTCCCGATTGTATCGGTCGAGGATTTCAAGATCGTCGTTGAATATCAATCCTGAACGGCATTTGGGTTTCCAAATCTCTTTCCCGTTGCGGAGCTTGATTTCCATAGCTCCGTATTCCAGAAGTTTGTCCCGCAGCGTTGCCATGCTGACATTCAGCCGGACACGCTTGCCGTAGGTGCGTCGCAGACGTCCTTGCACATCCCGTCGTTGATGATTGTTCCGTGTTACCGTAATCTCATATCCGAGAAATTTCGCCGATTTACCCGTATGGGTTATCAGCGTCTTTTCTTCGGACAGTTCGAGGGCGAGGCTTTCGGATAGGAATGATTTAATATCCTCCTTTATCCGCAGTGCATCCTCTTTGCTGCCGATTACACCCAGAATAAAATCGTCGGCGTAACGGATGTATTTGAGCCTGCGGTAACTTCCGTCCATTTCATCTCCGCTTGGAAATGCTGCACGTTCCTGTTCGATGGCTTTGAGTCTTGCGACCAAAGCCGCCTTCTCAGTCCCGTCTTTTACCTTTTTCAGTTTCCGCACAGTCCGTTTTCGTTCATTGGCCAAATCGTTGCTCTCTTTGCCCGGCCTGCGTTTGGTTCCCATGTCGAAATGTCGGATATACTCTTTCACGTACTTGTCTAATTTATCGAGGTATATATTCGCCAGAATCGGGCTGACGATACCTCCCTGCGGCATTCCGCTGTAAGTGTTGTGAAACGTCCAATCCTCGACGTATCCCGCTTTCAGGAATTTCCGTATCAGACGGATAAAACGGTCATCTGAAATGCGCTCCCGCAGGATTCCGACAAGTACATCATGGTCAATGTTGTCGAAGAACCCTTTGATGTCGCCCTCGATAAACCATTTCGCCCCGCTGAACGTCTTTTGAATATGAAGTAATGCTGTGTGACAGCTCCGTTTAGGTCGGAAACCGTGCGAGGTGGTCTCAAAATGTCCCTCGTAAATGGCTTCCAGAATCATGCGGACTACCTCCTGCACCAGCTTGTCTTCAAAAGCCGGTATTCCCAGAGGGCGCGTTTTCCCGTTTTTCTTCGGGATATGCACCCTCCGCGACGGGTGAGGCTGATAACTTTCGTCTTTCAACGAGGCTATCAGCGTTTCGATCCGGGCAAGGCTCATCTCGTCGATACTGCGACCGTCGGAGCCTTTGGTCGTACTGCCTCCGTTCGATGCGATCTTTTGGTAGGCAACATAGAACAACTCTTCGTTGAACAGAATCCGGTAAAGGCGTTCGAACTTGTAGCTCGAATCCTTACTGTGTTCGTTCAGACTGTTTAATACTCTTTCCGGACTTCTCATAATGTCTCTCACATTATCCATTAAATTGTATTAAAGAAAATTAGCTGCCTCCCTTCGCCATGTGCAGGGCGTTACCCTGCCCGGACTACTACGGAGGCTCCGTTACCGTGCCGGATATTCAGAGGTCTGCACCTCATAGCCTTACGGCGTTCCGGTTTAGGTAATCCCCGTTTACTTACTTAGTAACTGTTGGCATGATGGATTGTCGGATGCGATTTCCGTCCTTTACCATTTATCATGGTTGCTCTGCGGCAAGTTCTTGCTTGCGTCCGTACCTATACACCGGAGCAGTACCGCAGTATGACGATTTCAGTTACCTTACGTCATAGCCTTCAAGTAGAGCAGCTCGGACTGTCGTTCAAACAATTCGGTTTTCATCCTCATATCCATCGTTTCACCTTGCCGTTCAGTGGCAGTCTGGTAACTGACTGACTTACGACGTTCCCGACATGCTACACTCCCCGTCCGGTTTCCCTTTCGGATAAGTCGGGTGATGATAGGTTTTTCAAAGAACACTTACCTAATCCCTTGCCAGTGGGATATTTACTAAGCAGCTTGTACGGGCGCACAAAGGTAGCGTATGTAGGACGACATATTGGCCGAGGTGAGGGCCTTCCAGCACTCCTCGATGAGAATCATCTTGCGGACGCCTTTCAGC
Source organism: Alistipes finegoldii DSM 17242 (assembly GCF_000265365.1). Taxonomy (NCBI): domain Bacteria; kingdom Pseudomonadati; phylum Bacteroidota; class Bacteroidia; order Bacteroidales; family Rikenellaceae; genus Alistipes; species Alistipes finegoldii. The sequence continues at coordinate 768,530 of NC_018011.1, read as the reverse complement.
CGCCGCATCTTCGAAATGAAGGTCTCCATGATGATGAGCGTCACCACCGGCAGCAGCGTCCGGTTCGAGGAGATGTTGTCCAGCTCGAAGACGATGAAACGCTTGTCCAGCAAATCAAGCTGTTTGTCGGAGTTCAGCAGGTAGTCGTATTCGCCGCCCTTATAGTAAGGTTCCAGCACGTTCAGGAAATTTTCGAGGTCGAAATCCTTCTCGCGCACGCGCTTCTGCTCCAGAAGCCGCCGGTAGTCGGTTTCGACGAACTCGTAAAAGGTATCGAACGAGGGGACGATGGAGCGGTCGGTGCGGAGCTTCGAGAGGTAGAGGTTCACGGCGTTCGAGAGCGCCACCTCCTCCGAGCGCGTCGGCTCCTCGGATTCGCGTTTCCAAAGGGTCAGCAGCAGCGTCTTGAGCGACTCGCGCTTCTCCACGTCGTACACTCCGTCCTCGACATAGAAGGGATTGAAGGCGATGGGCGCCTCCTCGGTGTAGGTGAAATACACCCCGTCGCGGCCCTTGGTCTTGGCGTGAATCAGCGAGCAGAGCCCTTGGTAGGAGTTGCCCGTGTCGACCAGCAGGATATGCGAACCCTGCTCCCAGTACTGACGAACCAGATGGTTCGTCAGATAACTCTTGCCCGAGCCCGACGGTCCGAGGATAAATTTATTCCGATTCGTGATGACGCCGCGCTTCATCGGAAGATCCGAGATATCCAGATGAATCGGAATGCCCGACAGGCGGTCGGACATCTTGATTCCGAAGGGCGAGAGCGACGAGCGGTAGTTGGTCTCCCCGTTGAAAAGACAGAGGGCCTGATCGAGAAAGGTGTAGAAACTCTCCTCGGCAGGGAAGTCGGCCTCGTTGCCGGGAATCGCCGCCCAGAACAGCACCGGCACGTCCACCGTGTTGTGATGCGGCGTGCATCCCATCAGCGCGAGCTGCGAGCCCACGTCGTTGCGGATGCGCTTCAGCTCCGCTTCGTTCTCGGCCCATGCCATGACGTTGCAGTGGCACCTTACGGAGCGCAGCCCCTGCGAATGCGCCTCATTGAGGTACATTTCGATGTCGAGTAGGTCAGCCCCCTTACGGGAGCTTTCCCCTCTAAGAACCGTACGTGAGAGTTTCCCCTCATACGGCTCAAGCAATTCAAAACTTTTATTTGTAACTAAAAGCCGGCTCATAGTAACTTCCATTTATTTCTGTTAGTAATTCGGCTGCAATGATCATGTATTAGGACTTTCGCCTTTCTACTGCTCCCTGTCATTTCAGTAATTTTCCAGGGAGTTTCCCGTGTGATGTGCTTGCCACACACAGGGCAACATTGCATTTGCTGATTCCACAGGCGATAGATATATTGCTTGCCGTCTAAGTGTGCAAGCATTCTTCGGGTCTTGTATTGATCGAAGAAATCTTTCCAATCGGCATCATATGGGTTGGCCTCACTGCGGATTTTGATATGTCGCTTTATTTTCGTATCCGACAATCTCACAAGAGTGTGGTATTTATCCACTTTCCTGTTTTCAAGCGGTACGGCAAAAGTCCAGCTTCTACCTCTTACAGTGTGATAATACTTGTTGGCAATCCATCGTTTACCTTTTTTGGGATGTCTTCTGCGAGACCATCGCCATAGTTTGTTGAAAATTTGTGCATCTGTTTTACGGAAAGTTTCCGATGCAGAACACCCCTTGTAGTAGTTCGCCCATCCTCTAATGACTGGGTTTAGCAATCGTATCAAAGATTGTTGCTTAGAAGACTTGTTCTTGTCCACTATTTCACGAACCTTATCTAAAAATCTCTTTCGACTCTTCTTGGATGGTTTTGTGATAAACTTGCCTTTATATTTTCTGATATTGAACCCAAGAAAATCAAACCCTTCTTCTATATGAGTTATCTTAGTCTTTTCTTCTGATAAGGTAAGCCCTCTTGCTTGAAGAAACTCAATGACTAATGGTTTAACATGGTTCTCCAACAACTCCTTACTCTCTCCTGTGATAATAAAATCATCCGCGTAGCGAACAAGATTTATCATAGGAGTATAGTAATTTTTCTTCGAGCGGTTTATCGGAAAGCTATCGGCAAGCAGTTTTTCCAGTCCGTCCAAAGTCATATTTGCAAGAGTTGGGGAGATGATGCCGCCTTGAGGAGTTCCCTCCTCTGTCGGAAAAAGTTGCTTGTTGAAAATAAATCCACTTTTCAACCATTTACGGAGCAAAACTTTATCCATAGGGATATTGTCAAGCAACCATTCATGACTGATATGGTCGAAACAACCTTTGATATCACCTTCTAAGATCCATTGTGGGGATGTCGTCCTTGCCAGGTCATTGAAGCATTGTTGAACGGCATCTGCCGTGCTCCTTTCTTTTCTGAAACCATAAGAATTGGCATCAGCCGTTGTTTCAGCTACGGGAGCCAGTGCCATCAGATACAATGCCTGCATAGCCCGGTCTTTCATAGTTGGTATACCCAATGGTCTTAATTTCCCGTTACTCTTTCTGATATGTACTCGTCTCAGAGGTTGGGGTGTATAACCTCTCCTTTTCAGTTCGGTTATTGCACACACTTTAGCATCTGGCGTTTTCCATGTTACCATATCGACGCCAGCCGTTTTACTCCCATTATTGGAAGTTACACGTCTTACCGCTAATGCTTTAGCGTAAAACGAGTGGGTCAGTGTCCACTGCAAGGCTTTGACCTTGTTGTGGCGACCCTCTTTTTGAGCCTTTACAATACGCGCTTGTAGCTTTTGAACCGCAGCTTCGCATTTGAGCCAATTTATACTGTCCCATTTGCTCTGCGTTTGGTCAGTCGATGCACACGATTTTTTAATTTCGTTCATTTGCTTTTCTCCTTTTAAAAGTTCTAAAAGTTTCTTGTAAAGAATCACCTACCGCAGAAGTCAGCCTGCTTTCGCAGCGGGATGATGTTTCAATCCCTATTCACCCCATTACAGGGTGGCATTCGCTTTTTCTGCAATCCTATACCCGCACTCCATTCGGCATTCCTTACGGTCTGCTTACCTGTCATTGGCAGGAGAAATACGGGCTTACTACGTTCCGTGCAAGTAACTTATAAGTGGGTTAGGTTCTGTCTATTACACCGGCAGTACTCTGTTCGTGTATTCCCAGAATGGAGAGGAATAACCGACTGCTTCCCTTTTGGGCTGAAGCCTATCAGTATCTTTGGCTTCTTCAACCTTACGACGTTTAGACGACAGTTCGCTTACGCTAACCATACCACCCAAGCCAAGCTCCCTGACTGTATGATACTAACAGCCATTGTCTTTCCCTCACGGTTCTGACTGCTCCTTTCGGAAGGGCTACCTTGTCTGGACAGCTTTGATACAGTATATTACTATTGGTGCATCTGTCCATAGGCTACCGTTGACGAAACAACGGGTTAAATCTAAGTTTAACAATTACTTACACAGCGACGTATCGCACCCACTCCCGGTTGATGGCGTTCGAGCGCGAATAGGCCGCCAGCGAGTTCATGTTCCGGGCCGAGGCTTCGAGCCGCTTGAGCGTTTCGTCGTGGTCGTCGAGGAAGATCACCTGATTGTAGACATGGTTGCAGGAGAGCAGCAGCCCCACGGGCGCCGCGAAGGAGAGGCGGCAGTCCGAGCGGTCGGTCGAGAGGCGTTCGTAGCGGAAATCCGTCGCCACGCTCTGCGGCAGCATGTCCAGATCGGAGAGCGTGTGCATCGAGAGGTATTTGTCCCCGATACGCATCACGTCCGGGTCGAGACGGATATCCTCGTTGACGACCGGACGCTGTTCGTCCGAGAGGGCGAAGTAACGGGCCAGCAGCCCGGCGTCGTCCGCCGTGCCGACGATCTCTGCTTCCGTAAGCCGCTCGACGCGCACGAGGCCCGAATCGTTCAGGATGCGTTCCATCTGCTCCGCGGCCTCCAGAAAGCGCGTCACGGCATCCGTGTCGCGCATCTCCCGCGGGACGATGAAGCCCCGGCACAGCACGGACGAGGCGCTGGTCTGCCGCATCCGTTCGGGCGTGGTCTTCGTAACGAACAGGTAGCACGTATGGCGCAGGTAGGGCCGCTCGTTGAAATGACGTTCGTAAGAGCGGGCGAGAAAGCTCCGCTCGGAACCCTCCTCCGGAGCCGTGTATCGTTCTTCGATAAAGAAGTCCTGTTTGTGGACGACGGTGTAATCCGGCAGCACTTTCAGGGCTTTGAGCCATGCGCCGTGCAGTGCTTCGTATTCCTCGGCCGTGAGGGTGAAGAGTTCGGGCAGTGTGACGCGGTAGGCCGCAGTGATGTCGGCGAACTTGGAGATGATGCAGTTGTTCTCGACTCTCAGAAGTGGAAATTTCGATTCCAAGGTCGAGGTTTTCAGGGTTCCGCGCATAGGATTACAGTTTTACGGTTCGACGAAAACGCAACAGCCGCCCGACGGCCCGGCGGTGAACGATGCGCCGCGGATGCCGGCGCGAGGCCATGAGCTTCTGAAGCCCGTGGGGGCCGAAACGGCGGTTCAGGTAGAAGGTGCCGCCCGTGACGGCAAGGCCGGCCGTGAGGGCGAAGAGGATGCACAGGCCCTGCGGGACGCCGCTCATGTACATTCCGGCGAAGCAGACGAAGACGCCCAGAAGCCCCGCGACGAACAGCACGAGGTACTGCGCCGTGAGTCGTAGGCTAAGAACCCGGTGCCTTGCCGTATTTCTACGGTAGGTTTCCAAGAACTCGCCTCCGAACCGTGCTTGCACCTCTCGGCGCACACGGCTCTCCACTAACATATTCAGTCTATTATCCCGTGATGTATCTTGTTGTGACAGGGAATACATACAGCTAACGTCTTTCTCTGACGTCCAATCATTTGGATTTTCCATGGCTCTTTGCCTTTTAAGTCTTTGAGTCTTTTGACGTGGTGTATTTCAATGTTTTCCGTTGCGCCACACAATTCACACTTACCCGCTTTTAACCTTTGTATAAGGCTTGATACAGTGGTATTGAAAATCGTGTTGGCTACATAATCACAACTCGCGTCCATCGCGGTTGTTTTACGCTTAAAGCTCCCGTTGAAGAATACCCGCATCTTCTTTCCTCCTTTCTTGTCCTCATAGAAAACCGCAAAATCTTTGTGATGTCGATACTTTGCGATAATCTTTCGGGCTGTCGTACTGTACTTTCGTGCAAAAGTCTTATACAGACTGTATTGCATGATGTACTTGAAAGAATTCAGGTGTGAACTGTTATTTGCGATAGAAAAATAGTTTGCAAAACCTCGGATTTCTCTGTTATAGGCATCCAGTATTTCGAGGTCGTCCAGATGTAGCAACTTTGTCCGGCTTGTGGGTTTCCATTTCGCTTTACCCTCGAATTGATGAATTTCCATCGCCTCGTAGTAGAGAAGTTTATCCCGCATTGTGGACATTGGCACTTCCAACACTACCTTTTTGCCGTAAGCCTTAATAAGTACTCCCGATTTCTCGCCTCTTAACGTCTTATCCGTGAATGGTCGGACATAGATTTCATAGCCGAGGAATTTTGCCTTTCTATTGCCGTGCGTGATTAAGGTCTTTTCTTCGGAGAGCGTCAATTTCAGTTTCTCGCCGAGGAAATTCTTAATATCCTCTTTGATGGCCTCACAGTCCGATTTACTGCCAATCACTCCGATAATAAAATCATCGGCATACCTCACATACTTAATCCGTCTATATCCCTCGTCCATTTCATCGACAGAGGGTAAGTGCATCCTGTTTTTCTGATGTTGCTTAATCGCGTCAATCAGTTCCTTCCGAGTATCTTTATCCTTGGTTTGCTTCAGCTTTGTGCCGAGCCACCAAATTTTCCTGGAATACCGTTTGTACTCAAGGTTCATTGCCCGTCTGTCGCCTCTATCGAATTGACAGGCATACTCTTTCATGTACTTATCCAGCTTGTCGAGATAGATATTAGCCAGTATCGGGCTAATGATGCCACCTTGCGGTGTTCCGCTGTATGTTCTATGAAATGTCCAATCTTCGATGTAGCCAGCTTTCAAAAATTTCCACATTAGCCGGATAAAGCGGTCGTCTGCGATACGTTCTTTCAAGATTCCGATAAGTACATCATGGTTGATGTTATCGAAGAATCCTTCAATGTCGCCCTCGATAAACCACTTGGCCGCAGTAAAATTCTTCTGCACCTGTATCAGTGCGGTGTGGCAGCTGCGTTTGGGTCGGAAACCGTGCGAGGTGTTCTCAAAACTACCTTCATAAATTGCTTCCAACAGCATTCGCAATACCTCCTGCACTAATTTGTCGTCGATAGACGGTATGCCGAGAGGTCGCATGTTCCCGTTTTTCTTCGGGATGTACGTCCTTCTTGCCGGTTTTGGTTGGTACGACTCATCTTTGAGCGCATCAATCAAATTTTCAATCCGTTTCAGGCTCATTCCGTCGATAGTTTTACCGTCGGAACCTTCCGTCATATTTCCCTGCCTACCTTGTATATTATGGTAGGCGAGGAGAAACATCTCCGAATTGAATAGAACCCTGTAGAGCCGTTCAAACTTGTAGCTCGAAACTTTGCTGTGCTCTGACAGACTGTTTAATACTCTCTCTGGATTTCTCATAATGTCTCACACATTATCCGTTAATTTGTATTAAAAATGTTAGCTGCCACCCTTCGCCATGTACGAGGCTTTCCCTCGCTCGGACTACTACGGTGGCTCCGTTGCCATACCGGATTTTCATAGGTCTGAAACCTAATAGCCTTTCGGCATTCCGGGTTAGGCAATCCACGTTTAATTCTTCGGCAACATAGCTTTGATAGATTGTCGGATACGACTTTCATCCGTTTCTGCTTATCGCAGTTGTGCTGTAACCTGTTCTGCACCCAACCCTCCAAGGTCGAATCGAGTGTGTTACAGTATGGCGTCTGTAGTTACCTTCCGCCACAGTTTCGAGTTGTGCCACTTGGACTATCGTTCAATCAATCCAGACTTTATCCTCGTATCTATCTTTCATCTCCTGATTCAGTCGCATACTTGGTAACTGTATGACTTATCAGTTTATCGGCAGGCTATACTCCCCGTCCGGTTTCCCTTTCGGATAAGCCGATCGATGATAGGCTATCGAACACTTGCCTAACGTCTTGCTATCGACGCATTTGCCAAAGAACCATTACGTGCGCGCCCTGAAACTCGACTTGACGGCCGACTCCCTTGTTCACTTGGTATTCCGCCATCGTTTAGAGGAAGAACGAACGTAAGACCGTACCGACGATCACCAGAAAGACGCATGAGAGAAACAGCGCCGTGGCGGATTTCGAAGCGTCCGGGTCACCCGACGAGAATTTCGAGTAGACGCGCACGCCGCCGACCAGTCCGAGGATTGCCGCGACGGCGAAGATCAGTTTCGTTAGCGGGTCGAAATAGGACGTTACCATGTTCGTGGCCTCGCTGATGCCGGCCATGCCGTTGCCCTGTGCAAAGCAGGCGAGTGCGGAGCACAGGGAGAAAATCATGAAAATTGCTCTTTTTTTCATCGTTCAAGTAGTTTGGTTAAGGGTGTGAAAAAGGCCGCAGCCTGCTTTGGGAGCATTCTGCGACCGGATACATCGTATTTCCTGCTGCGGAAAAGGCGTCAGCCGTATTCGTTATTCCATTTCATGTCGTAGGTCGTTTTTAATTAAGCATAGGCCCGGATGTCGAAGTTGGCAATGGCCTGCCGCTCCTCGGCCGTGGCATCGCCCATGACGGCGCTCTCTCCGAAGTCCAGCTCTCCGAGCATCGCATGAACCTCCGCGTCACGGAGTTCTGCTCTGGCGGGGAGAGCCGGAAGCGGGAATCGGGCGCCGGCGGGCGCTTTGGGCTCCGCAAGTTCGCCGTCTTCGCCGATCGAGGGCCGCACGACAAGGGTGTTCCACCCCTGCATCGCGGACTTCTCTTCCGAAGCCGGGGCAAATATAGCATCTCCGCCTGCCGGGGCGGTGCCGATGTCCGCTCCAGTCCGCTCCAGTCCGCACCGATAGGATTTTGACACGAGAATTTCAGGAGTTTGACGGGGTGCAGTACCGGCATTCGGCGTGTGAGGGGCAGCGTTATGCCCGGTGTGTTTTTTCTTCGGACCTTTCAGATTGTCGACGACATATGACGCGAGCCGCCCCCGGAAAAACAACTGATCCAGACATACGGCGCAGGCGGCAATAAGAATTATGCTGTTCATGGCAGAAAGAATTTAGACGATGTTATGGTAATTCTGTTCTTGATGTATGCAGTTGATCTCGTCGCGGAACATTTCGAGATGGTGCCGTAGGATATTATCTACATAAGATGTTGCGGTCAGTCGCTCGCCGCCGATTTTTTTCAGGACTTCAAGGATTTTCCGTTTCGTAGGGGCACTGACATAAAGCGAGGCGCGGAGGTCGTAATCCACCCGGACAAGAAATGTTTTTTTGTAGTCGGGCAATGTCATCGAACGTCGCCATCGTATGTCCGGTACGGGAACACACTCCGGCTTCACATCCTGCTTTTCGGATACGACCGTTTCGGAAGGCGGAGAATCGGGATTTGAAGAATCTTCAGGTGCAGCGACAACGGATACAAGTTCAGTTGTCTGAGGTTGTTCCATCGAGGGCCATCCATCGCTATTTTCCGTTTGCACGGCAGGCATTGCACAATCGTCAGGTTGCTCCGAAAAGTGTCCGGCTTTATTATGACCTCGTCGCTTCCCGAGGTGCAGCAGCCCTAAGATTGACAAAACGATAATGCCTGTGCCAAGAGCGAGTAATGAAATGTCGAGGACACCGGACTCGGATAAAAAGCTGTAAAGCATAATTAGAAATTTTTAAGTCATTGTTAAACAAGTTTTTCAAAATTCCGCTTACGATCGAGCCGGTTTATATCGTCACGGAAAGTTTCGATGTGGTGCTGTAGAATATTATCCACATATGATGTCGCGGATAATCGTTCACCTCCGATTCTTTTAAGTATCTCCAGAATCTTACGCTTCGTCGATGCATTGACATAAAGTGTGGCTCGGATGCCGTATTCCACAGGAGTGAGAAACATTCGTTCATAATCGGACAAGGGTGGTGTTCTCCGACGGCGTGGCTCTTGTGCTGCGGGCACAGACGGGGTTTCATCCGGAATCTTTTCTGTGTCGATCTCCGGAACAGAGGGCGGTTCGGCGGGAATTGCGTCCGTAGCGGTTCCGGATGGGATCTGTTCCGGAATTACCCGTGTGACCTTTGTAGTGATAGGTAACTGTCCTGCGATCACCTGTTTTACAAGACTTTCGTCTACTTCGATTTTGGGTTTCTTGGCCATTGTTATCGGATTTTGAGGAGTGTAAGAATTTCTTCTGTGAGGATTTCGAGTTGCGCCTCACACGCAAAGGTTCGCGCCGGAGCCAGAAGTGTCGAGCGGCCGACTCCTGTATTGTCCGCAAGCAGCTCCTTGTTGAACTTCGAGCGGTAAGGAATGTGAGTTGTCATAAGCGACAACCCGAGCTTGCGGATAACGGCCTCGTATCGATCGTAAAGCGGCGTTCGTTCACGACGGTCTATCATCGTCCAGAAAAGATAGACGCTTTGTAAAGTAAGGGTCGGATCTTGGGCAAGGTTAGTGGTGAGACTCCGGGCAAAGGAGAGCGTACTTTCCATGACGACCTTGTCGGCTTTCATGGGCACAAAGACAGCGTCCAGCGACGCGAGCAGCCGAATGACACCTTCGGCATTGACCGTTCCCGGCAAGTCGTAGAGAATGATACGGGGATGGTAGCCGCTTTGCAGCAGCCGCTCGACTTCTTCGGGGGCTTCAGGCGGCATACATTTCAGCACAGGCCAGAGCTTGCGGCCCGTCGCTTTGAATTGACGTACCAGCAACAGCTTGTGGTAATCGTCATGCTCGATGAGCGACAGTTCCCGCTCACGTTGCGCCTGAACGGACCATTGGGGATAGTCGCAGTCTACGACCAGCACGTCATAGCCTAATGTGTAGTGCAGATGACTGGCGAGTAACATCGTAAATGTCGATTTCCCGATGCCCCCTTTTTGATTGCAGATCGAAATGCTTGCTTGTTTCATTGCTTGTGTGTTTAAATGGTTGTTTGGGTAACTATGCGTCTGTCAAATCATTTATATATACTACCTTATATTTGGACGAATAATTGGATGATTATTCGGTCTGCCGCCCTTTCGTTCCTTTGCGCAGATACTCGGTTAAAGATTCGGGTATCCGTCTGAACCGATACTTATTTTGCGATTCGCGCAGTTGCCCGAATAATCAATCCTGCCGCAATATACAACAGGGTAAAACGCTTCGGTTCCGATGTCCGCTCCAGTCCGCTCCAGTCCGCACCGATGGCTTTTTTTTGCCCTGTCCCGTCCTGAAAAAGGTTTACAGAAAAGAGTAAATCTTATGCAGCAAAAAACGAATTCAGACTTATCACGTCATTATTTATCGCGTCAGTTGCGTCATCTGATTTTACAGGAGTATTTGAGCGGAGTCAAGACGGCTCGCCAACTCTCCGAAGAACATGGTATTCCCATGTCTACGATTCATAAGATGGGTCAGCGGTGGAAAGCGAAAAATAGTTGTAGCTTTGTGAGTACCCCTAATCCTTATCCGATCATGTCCCGCGTTACGAGTGAAGAAGCCAGTGAATTATTATCCGAGAACAAAGCCCTTCGGCGGCGCTTGGAAGAGGCTTTATTACGTCTGGAAGGCTATGAGATCATGGGAGATATCCTCCAAGAAGAATACGGTATCGACCTGCTAAAAAAATCCGCAGCCGGACAGTCCAGCGTCTCAAAGAAAGACACACAGCAATGAGCCTGTCGTTTCTGTGCGGGTTGTTCGGCTATACCCGTCAGGCCTATTATAAACATTTACGGCGTAATAGGGAAGGATCTTTGTCCGACACCCTTCTTTTGGAGCGGGTGGGTTACTACCGGAAACTGATGCCCAGGCTCGGCGGTCGTAAACTGTGGCATTTGCTGCAACAAGACGGATTTCCGGTCAGTCGGGATCGGTTATTTACGCTGCTTTCGGAAAACAATCTTCTGGTCAAACGTCGGAAGAAATACAGCGTTACGACCTGCTCGCGGCACTGGATGCGTAAATATCCGAATCTGATCCGGGGTTTCGACCTCGAGCGGCCGCATCGTTTATGGGTCGGAGATATTACGTACATTTCTTTGAAAGAAGGATTTGCATATCTGGCTTTGATAACGGATGCCTATTCCAAACGGATCGTAGGCTATGATCTGAATACGACATTGGAACGGGACGGAGCGCTCCGTGCACTGAGGATGGCCATAGACCAGACTCCGCAGCAAAAACGGCAAGGGTTAATCCATCATTCGGACAGAGGATGCCAATATTGTTCGAAAGAATATGTGAAATTGCTGACCGATAATGGGATTCGCATCAGCATGACTGAAAAGGGCGATCCGTATGAGAATGCCGTTGCCGAACGGGTGAACGGTATTCTGAAGAGCGAATGGATCGACGAGGAATGTTTTGAAAGTTTTCAGGCAGCAAAAGAACGCATCGACCAGATCGTTATCCTTTACAATTCACTCAGACCTCATGCCAGCTGCGATTGGCTTACGCCCTTGGAAGCGGAACTTAGAACCGGGAAACTCAAACATCATTGGGGCCGAAAGACGGTTGTTCGGAAGGCATATGTAAACTTATATCAGGACAATATTTTTTGAACCAAAATGTTTATCTTTAATTATCAATCACTGTAAACCTTTTTCAGGACGGGACACGGCGGTGACGCTGATGTACGCCATAAATCGGAAAATAGAGAGATAAAAATTCTATTTGCTTTTTTATCAGATATTCACTATATTTGTATAGAGTTGTTTGACAGGATGAACCTCGATGTAAGTTTATTCAAGACTTGCGTTTCTAAATCATTACCTCATAAAAAAACAACGCCGTAACTTATTAGGTTACAGCATTGTTTTGTAAATCCCCGGAACTTCAATCGAATATCGAGGGTTTTTCTTTTGTGATGTATAGCCGGAAAAGTAGCGGTGGTACACAAGTGGTACATAAATGGTCGCCATCCGAAAATTTCAATCTCAGTCGTTAAGTATTTGGTTGTTGGGCGGTTGCTGTATTTGGGTCTATGCAGTCGCTCCGAACAGGCAGATAATGAATTTTATCGGGTTCGCGGCTATATGAGCTGTAATCGCGTCGCAGTATCTTCTGTTCCGACGAAACAAAACGACCTGTCAATATGTTTTGGCAGGCCTTGCAAATTTTACTCTGCGGATGTCCCGATCAGCAACAGAATCGAATAGTCGGTTTCCGCCAGTTTTGCATCTGTGCCGCAACCCCAGACGATATTTACCTGCGGGGCAAATTCGTGGATGACGGTTAAGAGGCTACATAGGTCGTCGAAACTAATTTCCGATGCGGGATGATAGCTTACTTTTATAACCATGTCGAGGTCAGCTCCGATGTGCAGGGCTTCCAATTCGGTGCGGAGTTGTTCCGCCAAGACGGGCATTGCACCCTCGACCGTAATTAGGGCACAAGATGCCGCGCTATTCAAAATACGGTCGAAATCGTTCCGGACGATTTGCACCATGTCGTCTTCCGACGGGCTGAATCGGGTGTCAAGATAGTGCCTGATTTCTTCTTTGGTTTTCATGTGATTTTGTTTTTGGGTAATACATTCCGGCTGTGAATACGCAGGTCGTTTCTGCCGATATGTACTGGTAGATCGCCGTTGCGGCTTGCTTATTTAAGCCCTATACACAGGCTTGAAACAGGCGGTTAATGAATTTTATCGAGTTTCCGGCTACATGAGCCGTAATCGCATCGCAGTATCTTCTGTCGGGATTTAACAAAGCGACCTGCCGGGTTGCGGCAGGTCGGGACAACTAAGAACGGTCGGGATAAAGACTCAGAAAGGATGTGGATAACAACTTATAACTATGTGCTTTATCCTCGACCGGAATTATATACGAGAAATTAATTTTATTCCCAATTACCAATATCATTATCGGCTTCATCTGTCGAGCCGAATTTGATGCCGGGATAACGGTCGAAAACATTTACTTCTTCATCAATTAGATTGATTATTTCCTGCCGGTATTTAATCGTATCGAGGAAGAGTTTGTAGGGGGCACGAACTTCTATGAAAGGGCCGGTACGATTAGAGGATGTCTTGGTAAATCCGGTTTCCAAGATAAACTCGTTGTCGGAATTGGGAATGTAACGGAGTTGCTCGATGTCGCATCTTAATTCGGTTGGATTTGCATGAAGAAATCTCTCCAATTCGTCGAAATCTTCGGCATAACGCTGATATTCGGCTCTGAACGCACGCTGAGCGGTGCGGACATCCTTGATGCGTTCGATGACCTGTGCTTTGCGTTCTTTTAATTCGTTTTCAAAATGGATAGGTGTTGATATTTGGGGACTCATAGTACTTATTGCAGCAAATAGAATCGGCAATAGAGAGATGATTAATCCTGCTATTGCTCTGCCCTTGGGGTTAATGCGGAGGCCTATAATAGAAAATATTAGTCCCAATAACCATAAATTCCCTATTAAGACTGGTAAAATAAGTGTGAAAAACAGACTCTTATCGTTTAATGAATTTATGATGTACCCTTCGAAAGAAAATAATATGAACGACATAAGGACTAATACAAGTCCGGCTGTTCCAATGCGATTATTTTGTATTTGAGTCTGTTCATTATTGTCTGAGCTAATAGTTGTATTCATGGGAAAAGATTATAAGTTGAACGTAAGAACGCTGCGGCATACACTAAAGGTGCTATTAATATTCTTCATGAGAGAGGTAATAATAGACAAAACAAGAGCCGATTAAGAATAGTAACAACATGACTGATGAAATAATTATTCCTGCCGTTGTTAGTTTCGTTTGACGATAAGTTGCTCCAATGCAGGAAATAATAAGGGATGCTGGCGATATGACACCACTTCCAAGAATTGAAAAAAGAGATAGTATAAATCCTAATTTACCCATGTTATACATTGCTTTTTCTGTCGCTTGGGTTGATGTTAAATTTGCTGAAATATTGTTTGTGATTCTTTGCATATAGTTAATTTTTTTATATATTACAATAAAATTGAGGCTATACCGGCAAGGGTTCCGACCAGTGCAACTAAAATAATCAGGTCGATTATTGAAATGATAAAGCCCGTAATCGCTAAGCCTCGCGGGCTTTTGAATATGCCGATGAAAGACAGTATGAATCCCAGAAACCAAACCACCCAGCCTACTCCCGGGAACCATGGTAGAATCAGGGCGATAAGAGATAAAACGAATCCGGCGGTTCCTGTCCCGTTAGATTGACGAACGGGCTGCTGAATGATGATCGTCTGGTTATGATCTGTCGGTGATGTGGTTCTCGGATTCGTGGTCGGGCAGATTGGATGCCCGCATTTTAGGCACGACGGGGCGTAACGGGATATTTCCGTCCCGCAGGCCGGGCAATGAATCAATAGCGGTTCTGGTTGTGAGGTTTCGACTGTCGGCAATTCATCCGGTGCCTGCGGAACTTGGGACGGAGCAGTGGGCGAAATAGGCTTTTTACGCAAGTATCGAAACGTGAAAACGAATAAAAGAATGATGATGATTGTAAATACAATGCCGCTCACTCCACCGAGGTATTCCTGCCATACAGGTGAGTAAAATTCTTCCATAGTTTTATTATTAGATAGTAAAGGTAGTGTTACATGGTTGTTTTTCTCCAAAGCGAAGTCGGGGTTTCTTCTCCGTTCATGTTTGTAGACGTAACTTCTCCGATCTTTTCAATCTGCAAATCCCTGCTGTTGTGACCGAGATAGATGCCTATACGGTTTGCGATGATTACATTACGATTCCGGATGTCGCCTTCGTCCGCATGTGCGATCAGCATACGTTCGTAATAGTCTCTGAAATCCTGCGGAAAAGGATTGGTGATCCGGTGCGAGTCAAAGGTAGGTTCGGCAATGTTCTCGTAAATGTACTTGTGCAGCGCATCGTTACCTAATTCTTTGAGGATCACATAAGCAGTAATTCTTGTCATGGTAATAACCGTTTATTTATCAATCTTGAGGATAATTTTAATTGTTTTTCTGCGCTTTCTCTCTACGTCGGGCCTCTCGTTTGGCCTGACGTTCGGCTTTGCGGCGTTCCTTTTCCGTCAAAGCGGGCGTTTCGGAATAGGTCTCCGTGACGATGCTATTATCTTGTTGGGTCGGGGGCGTGGAAACAAGCGGCTCTTCCACCTCAATATCATCATCGAAGGATGTTTCCGTTATGGGTTCGACTGAGGCTTCTTTCTGCGGCTTGGATGCGGTGGTTGAAGTCGGTGCGGAAACACTCGGATGCGAACTTTTCGGGACATAGGGCGGTGATTGGACTTTTACTTCGTCCAAACGTTGCGGTTGTTCCGTCCGGCTCTCGACGGCTTTCGGTTTTTTGTCTTCCTTACATGATTTGAATCCGCCGCACAGTCCGATGACAAGAGCAATAATTATCGTCGCTACGATACTACCGCAGCCGAACTTAGATTCTTCCTCGACCTCCTCTATTATGAATTTTCTGCCCATATTGTTGAAATGTTAAAGTTTGATCCACATGCGATTTTTTGTTGGATTGCGGTTGTCGCTCTGCCTCTGCCGAATATCGCCTTTTTGAAGTAGATCGGTTCGGCCGGAAAGATACCATCGGGCAACCCAAGTATGGATAGCTCGATAAGAGCCGCTTCTTCGTAGCACGGTTGCATATTCATTGGGGAATAACAGCCTGAATGCTGTAATAAAATCGTTGGAATCGAACTCGCGGCCGAGCTTTCCGAGGATTTCGTGGATGTGATTATCCAAGAATGCCTGTAAGGTGTCCTTGTAATAGGTCATAGCAACAAGTTTTTATGTTGCCATCCGGCTCCTGTATGGCTGGGTTAGTAGCAAAAAGAAAGCGTGGAGTCGATTTCGTCTATCTAACGGAAGGTTGTAGCAGAACCCATGTAAGAATAAACGAGGCAATATCCCACGCTCGAATAGATATGGGATATGGGCGCACCGAATGCGCCCTGCCATGATCTAAACAAGAATGAGTGCTGTTCGTCGTCCTTTGCTATTGAAAATTGCCACATTTTCTTTGAAAGGCGTGCGAAAAACACTTCCAGTATGTCTGCCGCAGTCCTTGCGGACATCGGCAGTGACAAAGTTAGAAATTATTTTCGCTCGAACAACACTCGATGGGGTATCGCCGTATAAATTTCGGTGGAATCGGCCTCGGGAGTCTCTACGTTCCGAGGCCATCATAAAAAAAAGCCGAAACCCCTCGAAAAGGTTCCGGCTCGGCGTGCGGGACGGCGGGCTACTTGAACGTCACCCCGTGTTTCTTGCAAATCCATAAGAAGGTCTCGATCCCGATTTTCCGGCTCCGCAGACATTTGGCGAACTGCTCGTCGCAGTCGGTCGGGTAATACTTCTTGGAGTGCATGCTGACCAGATGAAATAGCCGCAGCCCCTCCTCCTTGCCGTATTCGTGTGCCAAGGCGCATCCGATGCAATACCAGTCGTGATAGTCGTCGGTGATATCCTTCTTCTCTTCACGGATTTTCTGGATTAATTTATAGACCTTTTCATCGAGCAGCTTCTTTTCCCGGGCCGTCCGGACTTTGGCCCTTGCGGTTCTTTCTTTCAGCACGCCCCGATAAGGCTTCGCGTGCGGATTGATGTATGGATAGGCATCGTAACTGGCTCCCCGCAAGCGGCAGACATCGCAACACCCTTGGTCGGCGACGAGTCCCGTTTTCTCGTAGATCTCCCGAACCAGAGCGTCGAACTGTGCCAGGTGCATGTCCGGGTGAGCGATGCGGAAAATCAGGTACAAGCCATTCCCGCTGATCGACATACTTGCACACAACAAGCTGTCGAAGGTCTTGGCGACGAGTCTCTTCTTATCGAACCACTCCGGCCCGAATACGCCGTTGTCCTTGTGGTCGATGTCGATGCATATGAACCCGGTGTGCTGAACCAGCCCGTCACGGCTCCGAGTCTTGAATATCCCGCTGGGAGTGATGCACGGCAGGTTGCGTTTAATTCGTTGGCGAACCTTCTCGTTGGAGGTCGTGCGGAACGCGATAACCTGCTCCTTGAATTTGGCAGTCTTACACCACTTTATCAGGTCAACATCGCCGAGTGGTTTCTGTGCGAAGTAGTTCTCGAACACGGAGACCCTGATCTGAGGGAGTTCCGGGGGATTCGAACTGACTGTTTGCCTTTCTATGTACCCATTGTCATATTCGTTTTCTTTCATGTTAGAATTATCTTTTAGGAGCGACCTATTCATATTGTATATCGTTGAGTATTCGTAGATTGTCATTTTCTTCGTCTTCGGTTTTTGTGAAAAATTCGTTGAGTTCTTCGTCGTTATTCTTTTTGATTGCCTTCTTTTTGTACTTTGCTTGCCGTTTCCGTTCGTTGGCATCCAGCTGGGGACGGATCAGTATGAAGGTTCGCATCTGCTCCCCGTTGAGATCCGTCGGTTCCTCGCCATAGAGGGCGTATCTCATAATCACATCATAGAGATGTAATCTTGCCCTGTTCTTCATCGAGGCCAGCGCTTCATAAAAGGTACGGTAGAAGATGAACCCTTCACGGGGCGGAACCTCCGGGTCGAATGCGGGCTTGGTCGTTGTTTTTTCATTTTTCATGACTAATGTTTTTTTAATTGTTTTATTTTCCGGATGTTTTCCTGTTCGATCGTCGGGTGTGATTCGCTCTGCAACCAGTCGAGAATCTCCTCACGGTTAAAGTAAAGTTTGCGGCCTTTATGCTCCGGTTTGTGGAACGGTATCTTTCGTTCACTTGTGAGCTTATAGACCGTAGAGATACTGTACCCTGTAAGCCGGGCAACGTCGGCGGCTGTCAGCACCTCTTTGTCCGGAGCGCGGCTCGGAGTTAGATGCCCCATAATTTTGTCGATTGATAAGATCTCTTTCAATTGTCCCACCGTCAGCATGGCGATCGGAGTGTCGTCGGTAATGTTATTCATATTCTTGTAAATAATTTAAAAGTTTACAACCTAATTTACCGGCCGAACTATTTAATAGCTCTTAATAGAAATAATCCGCTGTTTAACAGCGGATTATCTAATGTTCTTTTTTCCTATATGGGTTCATGTTGTGGAAAATCTTCATAAATGGCAGGAATATGTTGAATATTAGTAGCATATCGACCTTGTTTTGGCTCTTGAATAATTTGTACAGGACATCGTATATATGATAGATCGTAGCGTTTGAGGGTGCATGAGTTTCTCGGATTATTTGTGTTCGAGAAATTTTGTCCACATTAAAATAGACGTGGTGGTAGTAGAACATACAATAGCCTATATACATCCAAATTCGGAAATCGGCCTTGGATTTGTCGAAGATGCTATTTCTGAATATAGAGAAAGTCCTTCCGCATCTTTTACATAAGCGTAATTTTTCATTATTCTTTCTGAAAGGGCCGTTTTGACAGCTGCCGCAATGCGGGCATCGTCGCTTTTTGGGCTTTGATTCAATATCAAAATCAACACAAGTCTTGGCGTACAGTTTTATAAGACTATTTTCGGTGGGGAACCGTTTGATGAACCTTTTATAACTGACAGGCGATGATTGGAAAAAATACATATTCGGTTGATTTTAAATCGTATATTTGTGCTAATAGCGTAAAAAGGCGAGCAGAATTAAACCGTGATGGCCGTTAGAGAACTTTCGCCGCCTCGTTGATCACTCTGTTGTCGAAGCTGTCGAGGTATATGTTCGTGGTTTCCAGATCGGCATGGCCGAGCATCTGTGAAATCACCTCGCGTGGGATGTTGTTGCGCTGCAAGGTCATGGCCGCCGTATGGCGGGAGACGTAGCTCGTCAGGTGGAAATCAATTCCGAGCTCCTCGGCGAGCAGGCGCAGGTATTTCTGATACTTGCTGTAACGGGTTCGAATGTGCATGTAGAGCCGCTCGCCCGTATAGCCGGAGCGGGTGACGATCGGCAGCAGAAAATCGTCCACGGTCGGCGAGGCCGCTTGCAGGCTTCCGATCAGTTGCCGGATCGCAGGCGTGATCTTGATCGAAATCGGTTTGACACCTTTCTGCCGTTTGATCTTTTGCCGCTTGTAAACGATATAGTCGCCGTCCTCCATTTGTTTAATATGGGCGGCCGTGAGCATCGCCATGTCGATGAACGAAATGCCGTAACAATAATAGGAGAATAGAAACAGCTTGCGGGCGTATTCGCATTGCGGATTGCTGGCCGTGCTGCTTTTGAGTTTCGATAACTTGGCGGCAGGCAGGTAGCGTTTGGCGGTCGCCTCTTCGAGTTTGGAGACCTCGAATCCGCCCCGTCCGAACGGATAGGTTGCCACCGAGCCGACGCCCTCCGCATTGGCCCGGTTCAGAATGGCCCGTAACGCCTTGAAATAGAATTTGCGCGTGTTGCCGCAACAGCCCCGCTTTTGAAGAAACATATCGAATCCCCGGACATAACGCAGGTCGATGTCGGAAAAGAGCCGTTGATCCAGCTTCCGGTCATAGCTTCTCAACATGTCCTGCGTCTGCTTATAGGTTTGGGAATTGCCGATATGTCCCGTCGCGTGCAGTTCCGCGATACGGTCGGTGAAATAGGCGTTGAACTTTCCCTGTTTGGAGGTATTCAGAAAGGCGTCCTCGAACTGGTTCAGCGTCCAGTCGATACCCTCTATTTCGAAACGTTCGACGATCTCGCGGGCGCGAACCTTGTACTTCGCCAGCAGCGCATTGTCGGCTTCGCGTTGTTTATTCTCGGCCTTCTGCTCGGCTCCTTTCAGGTTGCGCAGGATGATGAATTGCTCACCGGCCTCGTCCCAATATGCGGGATCGGCGTAGAGATCGAGCGCGATGTATTTGCGCCGCTTGTTTTTGGTGATACACAGCCTGACGGCGTAACGTCCGTTGCGGTCGGCTTTGTCGTGACGACGGGGAAATCGGATGGAATGTGCCATTCTATCTGCATTCGTGTTAATAAAAAGATGATTGCGCCACCGACATTGCGTTACGAGTTATGAGTTACTTGCAATAGAATGGCAACAACTATCTCAGCACTAACCGTATACGCGGGATTATCGATTCCAATTATACGATTACAGAATAACTCGCACGTGGCATTGCAAAAATAGAACGGCAATTAAGGGATTCCAAGTATTTTAAAATTTTGTATCTTGAATTTTGAAATTAGATATCGCTTAATCACAATAGATACAGATAGTTATGTGTTCTGAATTTGCCGTTGAATCTGAATGATTCGGATGTGTCAATTTTGATTTTGGATGAAAATAATTGCAATTTGTGGATAAAATTGGCTTTTATGTCGGCGAGGGGGCGCTTAAATAATTATTCGATTTGCATAATTTGAATAAAATAATTATTTTTGCAAAAAATGATATTCCTATGGCGAAGATTATAAATCCATTCATCGTGACCGGAAAGATCGCTCCGGAGTATTTTTGCGATCGGGTAAGCGAGTCAGCCCGGCTTGTCAAGTCGATTACCAACGGCAATAATTTGGTTGTCATTTCACCGCGCCGTATGGGTAAAACAGGACTGATTCAGTTCTGTTACGACAAACCGGGAATCGGTAAGGAGTACTATACTTTTTTCATCGATATTCTGCATACGTCGAGCCTCCGCGAATTTACCTATCTGCTCGGCCGGGAGATTTACGAAACACTCCTGCCTCGCAGTCGTAAAATGGCGACTCTTTTCATTCAGACGATTAAGTCCATCAGCGGGAAATTCGGGTTCGACCCCATCACCAATCTTCCCACTTTCAATGTGGAGTTGGGAGATATCGAGCGGCCCGAATATACGCTCGATGAGATTTTCCAATATTTGTCTCATGCGGACAAGCCTTGCATCGTAGCGATCGATGAGTTCCAGCAAATTGCCAAATATCCGGAGAAGAACATAGAGGCTTTGTTGCGGACTCACATCCAAAGGTCGGAGAACAGCCATTTTATCTTTGCCGGGAGCGAACGCCACATGATGCAGGAGATGTTTGCATCAGCCGCCCGGCCGTTCTACCATAGTGCCGACATGTTGGAGCTGAAAGCCATTCCTGCGGAGATTTACATTCCGTTTATCGTCGGGCATTTCGAGCGGCGCAACCGTTCGATAGCCGCCATCGATGTGGAAAAGGTTTATGCACTTTTTCAGGGGCACACCTACTATATCCAAAAGACCTTCAACGAATCGTTTGCCGATACGCCCGAAGGCGACGAATGTACGTTGGAGACGATCCGGGCTGCCATCGATAATATGATTGCTTCGAACGATACGATTTTCCGGGAGATTTTGTCGAACGTTCCTGAAAAGCAGAAGGAGTTGCTTTATGCCATCGCCAAGGAGGGCGAAGCCGAGCGTATTACATCTGCCGATTTCATCAAACGGCACAGTCTTACTTCGGCCAGTTCGGTACAGTCGGCCGCAAAGAAACTACTCGAAAAGGATCTTATCACCGAAATTAACAAGGTTTTTTCTGTAACCGACCGATTATTTGCCATGTGGATAAATAAATTATATGGGAAAAATCCGGATTTTTAATGTCGCTGCTCGGTATAATGTGATTTTTATAGACTGGTATTTGGTCGTAAGTCATCTGAAATAGTTGCCTTTGACTTTGTCGAAGGTACTCCGCCCCGACAAAACGCAAATAAAATTTGCTTTTGTGCGCGGCTTGTTCGTACCTTTGTTACGAAGTATGCCGAAACTCTATATCATAGCGGGTTGCAACGGTGCAGGGAAAACGACTGCATCCTATACCGTGTTGCCTGAAATGTTGGGATGCCGGGAGTTCGTCAATGCCGACGAAATAGCAAAGGGACTGTCGCCGTTCAATCCCGAAAGCGTTGCGATCGAGGCAGGACGGTTGATGCTGCAACGAATGGATGATCTTTTGTCCGAAGGCGAGGATTTTGCGTTTGAAACGACGTTGGCGACCCGTTCCTATGTGAAATTCGTGGAGCGGGCGCAGGCGAAAGGCTATTTTGTGACATTGCTATACTTTTGGTTGCCGACACCCGAACAGGCTATCGAGCGTGTTGCAACACGAGTAAGCGAGGGCGGGCACAATATTCCGTCGGATGTGATTCGGCGGCGTTATGCGAACGGCATCAAGAATTTAACGACCCTCTATACCCCGATTTGTGACTATTGGATAATCTATGATAATAGTGTTGCCGATGGTATTCACAAGGTTGCTTGGGGTGTCAAGGATGAAATAAAAGAGATTGTCGATCCGTTATCTTATCAAAAGATCGTAGGCTATGAGCGAGATTGAGATTAAGCAAATGCAGGAGAAAATCGATGCAGGCATTTTGCTTGCCCAAAAGCGTCTGATTGAAAAGACCAAGAAGGAGGACGGAGAACTGGTCGTCGTGCGCGACGGAAAGGTCGTGCGCATCAAGGCCCGTGATCTGAAATAGAAATTTTGGGTCGGTTGTCCGAATGAATAATCCCCGACATCCGCAAATGTCGGGGATTCACTTTTCAATTTTGATTGGGTAGGCGGACGGCGCGTGGAACACAGGTGGAACACGCGAAATCGCAATAACTCTCGATAATGGCAAGTTGCAACTCTTTGAACATGTGTAAAATCCGCTGGAATATAGTTTGTTAAATTTATTAGAAAAAGTAAAATTTAATTCTGAGGGGTTTGTTAGCCACAGCGATCAGGGCGACTTTGGACGGTTTTCCGTTGGCCTTTAATCGGATATAGCATTCCCGACAAGCCGCATTGTAACGCAAGGCAGTCCACGAGGCGACATAGAGCAAGGATCGCAAGTGTTCATCGCCATTTCGGTTTATATGTCCTTTGATATTTACGGATGTTCCGGATTGTTGATAGGTGGGACATATTCCGATGAAGCGTGACAGTTGCTTTGCATTGTCGAAGAAGGTAAATCCTCCGGTTGTAAGGATCAGTGCCGTAGCGAGCGTGATTCCGATCCCTCTGATAGATGTCAGGGCTTTTAGTTGCTTGTCAAACTCGGATGATGCGATATCGGCCAGTTTCGAACCGTATTGCTTCCCCCCCCCTGCTCGTCTGTAATCGTCAGCCTGTATGCGAGCGTCTGGTTTACGCCCTTTTTTATCAGTGCGGGGGTGTATTCCATGTCGCCCCTGGCGTCGCTCTTTGCCGGGATGTATACGTCGTGCAGGGCTCCCTCGTGCCAGGCTCCGCCGTCGCCGTAGCGGAAACTCGCCGCGTCGCCTTGCGTCACTTCGAGCTGCCCGGTAAAGGTGTGGTCGCTTCTGTTTCCGTTGCGCACGGAGAATTCTCCGTAGTCACCCGGTATGCAATAGGGACTCCGGGGCCATGAGCTGTAAAACTCGAAGAGGTAGCTTGTGATGCGGGTGTCTGTTTCGCTGTCGCTGAGGATCGTGATGTTGTAGGTGTGCGCCTCGTTGGGCAGCACGTCGAAATTCGTGGTCATGTTGCTCCCAAGGTAAACTACGAAGTCCACGACCTTGTTCTCTCCGCTTCGGCCGCGGATGCAGAGATAGGATGCGTACTTCGGAGCTTTGTCGGGGTTCTTCTGATCCTGCGAGGCTATGGAAGATACGTCGCCCTGACGGTTTGTGAGCATATAGAATATCCCGTTTGCGCGCTGGCTCCCGTCGGGGAATTTGCGGATCTCGGAGTCGTGGAATCCGGATGCGGGTTCTGTCGGTGCCGTGAGATCCGTTATCAGGTACTCCCTGTCGGGTATGGAGCATAACTGTACGGACGAGATCTCGATGTCTCCGGCGGCCGGGTCTACCGCGATGTTGTAGGCGATCTTCGCGGCATGGCGCTTCAGGGAGATCGGCAATACCTGTCCCGATCCGTCGATGGTGAAGGTGTCCGACCCGATCATTGTCAGCGTCCCTTCGTCCGTCGGGGCGGTTATGGCATATGACTGGAGCCTCGTGAGGGATAAATCCCCCATATCCTGATGTATGTTCGCTGCTACGTATATGCTGTATCGCCCCGGTGCGATGTCTATTTTGTGCGAAGCTCCCGAGGCGTATATGTGCTGCTTCAGCCCTCCGGTGTCGGAGTATATGAAGATGTTCACGTCGTCGATGTCGCTTTCGGCAATCGCCCTGGTAGTGTGTAGTTGCTCGGACAGCACTTCGAGCATGACGGATACCTCGTTCCCTTCCTTGGGGTCGGATGTCGAAGGCTGCTCGCATCCTGAGAGCCCGGGCAGCAGGAGCACTGTGAGAATGATTTTTGCAATATGTTTCATGGTTCTGAAATTTAAAAATTATCGGCGGCGGGCCTTTCACCCGCATTGCGCATCCGTACCGCACAATCCCATAGTTGCGTCCCTGTCCTGGAGTGAACGCGCCGTTCTGTTTTTTGAACTACGCCGATTTGAGGTTATCTGGTCATTGTTATGTCTGAGGGCAGGTAGTATTTCGTCGTTTGCGACTCGACGGATCTGTCGTTGTAATTGAACTTGAAGCCCGGGTTGTCGGCCGGGCGTATCGAGACGGAGAATTTTTCGTCGCAGCGCCAGAGGAATGTCGATTTCGTCGCCCCTTTGGGTATCGTCGGCATCCCGGCGGACTTCTGGCCTACGGGCGGGATCTTCGATGTGTCGAGCCTGTACTCCTCGTAGTAGAACTTCACCGGCTCGGATGCCTTGTAGTCGGCCGAATACTGCGTGCGGTAATCGTAGGCTACCTTCGGTACGGGACGTCCGCCTTCCATGACGAGATATTGAAATTCTATCCGGGCAATTCCCTGCCGGGTTATGGTCACAGTCCGGGGCTTGAGCCTGAGCTGGATGTCGGTGATGCAGTCGCGCGCGAGTGTGAGCGCATAGGTCGCCTCGCCGGACAGGAGCTGCCCGGATGGGTCGTACCAGCCCTCGACCTCGAAGTTGAAGAGGTCTTCGTTTACGAGGGCGAGCGTCACCGTCTCGCCTTCAACGTTGTGCTCCCCGGCCCCGTCGATGGTGAAGCAGCCCTCGACGACGCTTGTCACGACGATGTTTTTCACGACGTCCATGTATGCGCGTGCTTTTGCCGACGCCTTCCCTGCCGCGATCTCGAATTCGAGAATCTGCTCGCCGATCTCTTCGGGTGCATACTCGAACGTCACGTCGGCATCTACGGGACAAGCCTGGCCGTTCACGGCGTTTCCGTTCAGGAATATCTTGCCTTTGCCCAGACTGACGGTCGGGGTTACGATGAATTTCCCGTCTGCGCCCGGAACACCTTGAATGTGGAGCTGCACCGGAATCCGGGCATCGGCCGCGGGGTTTACGATCTTCGCTTCGCAGACAGCTTCGGCCGCGATTTCTGATGGCGCTGTTACCGTGACCTTCAGGTCTTGCTGTTCGCTGACTTCGCCATCAGGTGACTTGGCCTGAAAACTTACGAGCAGATCTCCCGTTTGGGCCGGTGTAATCACGAGGCGCGCATTCCTGTCCGAGAGCTGCACCCATTGTCCCGATGTGTCCATGTCGCTTCCGTCGAGCGTGATTGCGGCCTGCCCCTGGCGGATAAACGCTGAGAGGGAGAAGTTGCCATCTACGCCTTCCTGAGAGACGGCCAGCGAGAGGCTTACGGCCTGTCCCAGTTCACAGACCGTTGCGACGGTAGACAGGGATAATTGCGGCTTCGGCTCGACGATCCGGTATTTCGACGGGGAGCATCCGGCCGATACGAACAGCGCCAATGCGTAAAATAAGGTCGTTCTCATGGTGTCGTCAGTTTGTTACGATGATCTCAAGAGTCTTGAATTGGGTGGTATATCCGTCCGTTGCCGAGAACTGGAGACGGTGCATGCCCCGCTCGGCGGCAGTGTAGTAGAGCGGCTGTTCGCTATTGGCCGGCACGGAGAACGCTTCGGCCGGGGTGACGGCCACGGCTCCGTACTGGAGCGTGCCGCTGCCTGCCAGTTGCGTGTAGGTTACGGGGATCGCCCCTGTCCATCCGGATTTTGTGAGGAGCATCGTCAGCTCGATCCGCTCGGTGACGGATGCCGTTTCGGGGTATTCGACTTCCAGTGCGAGTGCGGGACTCTTCTGAACGTTGAAGTTTATGAAGCTGCGGCCGGACTGCTCGCCCTCTTTGGTTTTGACCTCGAAGGATATGCGCAGCGGCCCGGCCAGCGTCGGCGTGAGCGTCAGGATCTCCGTAGTGTTGGACATCGACGCCCATGTGCCGTCGGTCGGGAGGTCGCTGCCCTGCATCGAGAGCTCGCAGGCCCCTTCGCTGAGTACGGCCGAGAGCTGAAATTCCCCGTCGTACCCCTGCTGCGAGACCTTGAGCTGGAGATACGCCGGCTGGTTGATGATGTAGACGTCCTGCAAGGCCGTCACTTCGAGCGTCGGCCGAGGCTCGGTGATCCGATATTCGGATTTTCCGCAACCGAAGGCTGCCATGGCCCAGAGGTATAGGAGTGTCGTTCTGAAAAGTTTCATAGGGTAGTCGTTTGAATTATCACAGCTCTTCCGTCTACAAGTCGCGGACGGGATATGTCCGGTTGTCGGGTTCGTAGAGGAAAAAATATATTCGTTCGAATTGTGTGAGACTGATTGCCCAAAGGTGCAATCCATCTGCGGCAGTGGAGGATATGTAATGCTCGTTGGCTTTTAGTTTTCGGCCACCTATCAAGCTCAGACATCGTTGTACTTCGTCCAGATTTTGACGGATCAGATACATTTGTCCCGCAGCAGGCTGGTACCACTTGCCCGGATTATCTTTATTGTAGTTGTAACATTTTTCGGTGAACTCGATTTTCCGCATAACGTCTTTGGCATTGAGTAATGCCTCTGTGTTTTTTCGGCCGTTATAATCGAATTTGGCTTCTCTCCAGTCCTGCATGACCGTGAGGTCAGAAACACTCGTGAACTCACCACCGCCCCAATCTCCGATAACGGGATCCGGGGCCATCAGAAACCTGCATTCCTCCGTGATGATTGCGACACCTTCAGCTTGTTCTTTCCATTCTTGGTGCCATGCCGAACTTGGGTAGTAGAGTGAATTGCAGTAAATATATACGCCGGGCTCGGGATTCGTGAGGCTTCCGTTAATCCCCTTGACTTCGACTTCGATGTCCACTTCGGAAACACTGATGTCGTCCTTTACTATGCAGTGGATTTTGTGTAAGCCGGTTTCATGGGGCTGGTATGAGAGCATATTATGGGAGTCTGCAGGGCAGTAGAACCGATTTCCGGCACTGCCGTCTTCGAGTATGAAAAATCCGTTGCCTTCAGTTGACAGTTGTACGAAAAAGTCACCGGCATAATTCTCTTTGGTTGCTGTTAAAATAAATTTGCACTGCTGTTCCAAATTGATTGTCGGGGTGATACATTCGACATTCGTTATGATTTCCGCAGTATTGACACTCACTGCATAAATTCTTTTTTCGACCTTTGTCCCGCCGTCCGAGATTGCATAGATCCCGAAGTTGAACGGCTGTTTGGCTGTTGTCCCGGCTTGGGGCGTTATCTTCAGGTGCAGCACTTTCGAGGAGAATTCGTCATTGACAATTTCGTAGGGAATCTGCTGTTCTGCTTGCCATTGCAGTTCATGGCCGTCTACTGTTGCCACGGCCTTACCTCCGTTGCAGGAGGTGTTCAACAGGAAATAGTCTGCTGCCGGATTCTTTTCGGTGATTGTCAGTGTTGCCTCGATTACTTCGCCTAACTCGTATTCTCGGCTCTGGTAATCGAGTGCCATGCTGATCGTAGATTCCGGGCTGAGAGTCTCCGGTTCTGTGGAGTCTTTGCTGCATGCGATGGTAATAACAAGCAGTAAGGATAGAATAATTCGTATTTTCATGGCACAATGTATTTGGTGAAAGTGCCGCCGGTGGGACTCAAACCCACAACCTCAGCTCCCGATGGGAGGTGTGCTCTTTCAATTGAGCTACGGTGGCCAGAATCATCCCCGACAATGCGGGGATGATGAAATAGATTACTTTCCTACATTCACGTTCTGCGTTGAAAGTGCTTCCCAATTGGCTATGGCGATTGACAGCGTCATGTCTTTACCGGTAAGTCCGTCGAGGTTTACATTGAGTTTATATGAACCGTTGCGAAGCATCTTTCCGTCGGTGGTGCCTGTTAGTTCGGTTTCATAGGATAACGGTACTTGGTCGGTCGTAGTCGAGAGGTTGCCGTCAGCATCATAGATAGCATCGAGGACTACTTTTATTCGCGATCCCGTAGCGGCTGCGGCCTTCTCGTTGATGTAGAAAAGGTTGTTGTACTTGTATGCGTTCGTTTTCGACGCTCCGGTCTTGTCGCAGTAGGCGTCCTGTGCCGAGGTGAAGGAAGAACTTACGGTTGCATATTTGCTCGCCGTCTGGTCAATCAGATAAGATTTCTCGGCTCCTCTGCTCAATGTAATTTTCTTGACCTCGACGCAGCCGTTGCCGTACTTGGTACGGAACGAGTCGGTCATGGAGGTCTGAATCTCGACTTTTGCCACGACACGCTTTACGGTCACGGTTACGGCCGTGGTGCCGGATACGATCTTTGCCGTCACGGTTCCTGTCATTGCGAATCCTCCGGAGC
The DNA here is from genome assembly GCF_000265365.1 of Alistipes finegoldii DSM 17242. Taxonomy (NCBI): domain Bacteria; kingdom Pseudomonadati; phylum Bacteroidota; class Bacteroidia; order Bacteroidales; family Rikenellaceae; genus Alistipes; species Alistipes finegoldii. The sequence continues at coordinate 740,007 of NC_018011.1, read as the reverse complement.
GCATGGCCTTTGTCGTGACGTTTGCGTAGGTGCCGTTGTAGGAGGCGATGTCGCTTTCCAACTCTTCGAGCAGCTTGGCCTTGGTGGTGATGTTATCCGCTATGTTACGGTTAATAACGACATAGAAATCACACGAGGCATCGGCGCTCACGCCCGGAAGTACGAACTTGATCGGCGTCGTGGTCGAGCCGTTCACTTCGGCGGCGGTCAGTACGCGGCGCAGGATTTGCGTGCCCGAGGTGTTGTAGACGATAAGTACGGCGGAGGAGATCGACTTCTCCCAACTTTCGGTAGTGCCGGAGCCAAAGGCGCGGGTTCCGTCAGCTACACTTTCATTTTTCAGGATAAGTTCGATTTCGCCTTCCTTTCCACCGTTGGTCGGTGTAGGATTAACTTCGTCTTTCGTGCAGGCTGCAAGCAGCATCGGCATTACCGCGATTGCGGTCAGTTTCATAAAAAATTTTTTCATAGAGGGATGATTAAAAAATTAAGTGAGAAAATAAGTTATTTTCGAGCCTATGCTCCGAAATGTTCTTCTTGAATGACTGTTCCTTCCCAGTCGGAGATAATCACCGTCACATTGGCTCTGTTCAGGAGAATGCGGATGTCTATCTCGACGTCGTGTCCCGGATTAGGGGCGATTTCCATGTAGCGTTGTATCGTGGCCACAAAGAGTTCATGCCCGTAAATCGAGGCGGGATCATCGGTATAGATGCCGATTGAGATTGGCGAGTCCGAAGGAAAGTAGGGCGTGTAAAACGATCCCGACATGGTGCCGGCCGCCGGGTCGCGGGCCAGTTGGGGACGATACATTCTGAAGCCGCCGCAGGGCTTGTTGTCAAAACTCAGAGCGGCGTAGTTGTTCAGCCCGAAATAGAAATCTTCGGGGTTGTTGATGTTCTGCATCCCTTCGACACGGACGTTGACCTTGTAAACGGACTTGAACAGGTCGATGTCGAAGCGCAGCGAGTCGCCCTTTTGGATCGGCGTCTGGATGCGGTTGAAGAAAAGCGGGTCGGCACCCGTACCCGGGAAGGTGATCGCAGCGTCCCGGATGTTGTCTGCCGACACCGAGGAGCCATGCCCTACATTGGCAAGCGTCACAATCCCATATTCTCCATTGGAAATGTAGGTCTGCATGGCTCCGGTATCGGTCAGGAATTCGTCCCGCGTAAGCGTCGTGTCGCGGTACTGCCTGCCGGTCTTCAGGTCGAAGAAGAACAGGCGCAGGGTCTGCACCTCGTCCATGGTGTCGTGCTCCCCGTCGTTGTAGTTGTAGCGCAGGTATACGATGGCCTTGCGCTTCACATCGACGTCGATGTCGTCGTGGATCTCGCAGCCGGGGAGAAGGCTTGCGAGCCAAAGCCCCGTGAGTATGTAGCAGAGGTATTTCATATTATTCGTTGTGTTTCTTGAGTTCGTCGAATAGCGTCTTGAGCTTCGCGTTGGATGCCAAATACAGGAAGAGCATATTTCGGGGTTTACAGATCATGGCCAAGTGTTCCTTTGCCTCGTCGATCCGCCCGGCCTTGTAGTATACCAAGGCGGCCAGTGCGTGTGTCTCTTTTGTGAAATGCCACCAATGCAGGCAATCCATGATGTCTGCTGCGTCCTTGATCTTTCCCTGCTCCAAAAGGTCGAGAGCCATCGCCTCGTAGCTTTTTCGACGAAAGGAGACCGAGTGCGGTAGCATGTAGCATAATATGGTGCCTGTACATAGCAGAAGCGTATAAAGCACGATGTCGAATACACCTAACTCAATTGTCATACGCCGTAGATTTTACGTTGTTCTGCTTATAGAGTATCTGGATTTCGGGGTCGAGGTTGCCGCGGAACTTCAGCACCGGGTCTGCCTGAATCGCCTTGAGGTAATACTCCAGTCCTTCGCGCGGTCGATTCATGCGCGATAGTGCTATGGCCGAGAGGTAATCGGTTTTTGGGTTCTTCTCGGCCGGCGGCAGTTGCTCCAGAATCTCGAAAGCCGCCTCGTCGTAACTCAGCGAGAGCAGCACGATCGCAAGGTTCTGGCACTTGTAGTCGTTCAGGGTGCGCAGCGCCCCGACATAATCCCGGTCGCGGAGTTGCTGCACCCCGCGCATGTAGGTCGTGTCGAGTACGGTCAGCACGACGGTATCCTTGACCATATCGACGCGGCGGAGGTTGTAGCGGAAGTCCACGGCCCGCAACTGGGGATAGAGGATCTCCTTCATGAAGGCGTAGTCTCCGGGGAACTGCTGGCGGATCTGCTGCTCCGTCACGTCGAGGTTTCTGCTCCGGTCGATCATGTCCGTAATCTTTTCCCAGTTGGGCACGTCGCTGTTGTGTCGGATCAGGCGCTTGAGCAGCGTCCAGTCCTCGCCGATGGAGCGGGTTCGGATCAGCGTATCGACCTCGTGGCCGAACTTGCGCACCAAGCGCTCCTTGATCGAGCGGGCACGCTCGCCGGCAATACGGTTGTTGGTCGCCATCGAACCGTCGGGAGAGGATGAAGCGGTAATGGTGATAGAATCGACGAAGAATTCGTACTGGTTGATAAGCGTGTCCATCAGCCGCTCGATTTTGTCAAGCTGCACATGGTTCTGGCCCATCGTGTCGATTACATTGGCACGGCCGACCGGGAAGGTGATGTAGTTGCGGTCGCGTACCTCGACGTACTTGTCGATGATCTTGAGCATGTAGCGCGGCTCGTTGTCCAGGAGCGAGAGCATGGATGTCACGGTGTAGGTAAGCGTGTCGCTGTTCGAGAGGTCGTAGCGGCTGCGGTCGATGGCGTCGACGCGGCCGCGGAAAAAGAGGTGCAGGCGCTTGGTATCCTTCGTCGGCCGGTAGGTCTGGGTGTAGTAATACCGGATCTCCCCTTTGCGGATCAGCACGGAGTCGAGCCGCGGATCGGATAAATAGGGGAACGAGATCGTTTGTTTGTAGGTGGACTCCAGTTTGTCGGCCCGGCGCTTCTGGCCGCCGGCGATGTAGCGGTTGTAGGCTTCGTAGTACTTCGCGGCCAGGCCGGTGGTGGACGTAAGCTCCGTCGAGTCGCCGAGCATGCGGTTCAGGTACTTGTTCATCTGCCAGTACTGGCGCTTCTGGATGTCGGAAAAAAGCTCACCCCGGATAGAGAGCGGTTGCAGCGCCTCTTCCATCCCATTGTTCTCTATGATCGGGGTGAGCGACAACCCCCACGTGCTGCTCTGGAGAGCAGCGGGTATGCCTACGATGAAGTCGATCGCAATCTCCCCGTTGCGTTCAGCTACGGTTTTCGACTTGGCAACGATGTAGACCGTCTGAATGTTCTCGCCTTTGATGGTGACTTCTCCCGTGGAGTCGCGTTCGACCTCGGCCAGATAGGCGCTGTCACGGCCGCCGTTCATCGAGATTTTTCGCATTTGCGTGACAGCCCGTTCAACGTCTTCTACTTCGGGTGTCTCCACGGGGCCATTGCTGGGCAGATGGATGTCGGCCGTCGGGGTGCTGCGCTGCAAGGAGTGCGTCATGGCGCAAGAGAGCATCAGGACGGTCAGAACTATGTAAACGAGTGTTCTATACGGTTTCATTTCTTAGTTGATTTGATGTCCGATAATCCTTCGGCGATATATTCGTTTGCCTTTGCCAGATGCGAGTTCTCCCGCGGACATTGAAGTTCCTGCTTCTCCGGTGCCGTGGCATGCCACTCCTCATAGCAGTCGGGACAATACATGAGATTGACGGCTCCTACGTAGAACCCGTTTGAACTGATTTTCCGGCCACAGCGGTCGCAGGTCTTGGCACGTGGCCATACCTTGATTTCGTCGGCAGACAATGGCAGTACTTTGTATCCTTTGGAATTTTCAAAAGTTGTTGTCATGGGATCTGTGAATTAGAACAAATAGGAAAATGACAGGTTGCATTTGATCGGGACGAGCAGGAATCGTCGGTGATGGTAGGTGTACTCATCGTCGAACTCTCCGATATATTTCGGCCGCAGCTTCTCGGTGTAGGGGGTATAGATGATACCGGCCCCGATCTCGACGATGAAGTTCCAGCGCGTACTCAGGAGCTTCGAGTAGCCCCATGAGCAGCCGATGCCGTAGGCGTTGCCTTTGAAGGTGCGTTTGTCGTAGCCTATGGTGTAGTTGGCATAAAACAGCGAGGGGGAGACGAACTGTCCGATGTATCGCTCGACGAACCAGTGTCGCCATCCCGGTTGCAGGACGACATGGCTCCATTGGGTATCCCCGAACTTGAGCGGATTGGCTGATACCGGAATGTTGATCGTATTGTGCAAGTTCACGTTCAGATCGACGGCCGCGTTTATGTTCCCGGCAGCCCATCCGACGATGTTGGTTGATACGGACGAGAACTGGGCGTATGTCGTTGAGTATGCTGATATTAGGATGAAAAAGAGTAGAAAACGTTTCATTATAATCAACTGTTTTATGCGACAAATATATAGAAAATCAATTTATTAACGTATATTTATGTATAATATGTTAAATAAATAAAATACGTTATAACCATAAATTATGTATAAAATACAAGTATGTAATGTGATATATTCTAATTTTGGCATTTATTTATTTTGATGTGTAATCAACTTATTATCTTGAATGATAATAATGTGGGCAGAACCGGTACTTTTCTGTTATTTTTTTCTACTTTTGCACAAAACGCTGGAAATATGATACAAATGACTTTCCCGGTTTCGGAAGAAGAGCACAGAAAATTTTTTACGTTGAAATATACTTTTATTCGTCAGGGTAACATAACCGTTTCGAATAGTGAGATTATGAGTAAGCTGCTTGAGGAATATATTGCAGCTCACAAAGACGAAATCGTGGAGATTCCTGATGCCGTGTATAAGAACTACGTGGAGAAAGGTCGGCGCACTGTGAAGAAACGGATGGCAACGATCGAGCGGAAGAGGCGTGATCTAAAGTAGCGGAATTCTTCCCTTCACAATTCAACATTTTCAGCCAGTGTAGGTACAGATAGCAATACGGCAGGGGATTCTGTTCCTTGCCGTTTTTCTTTACTCCATAGTGAAGGTGCGGGCCGGTGCTGCGGCCGGTGTTGCCGACCAACCCGATTACCTGACCGATATGGACAGTTCCATTGTCAGTGACCTTAATTTGGCTTAAATGTCCGTAAACCGTCGTGAATCCGTAGGCATGTGTTAGCTTGACGAATTTTCCGATTACTTTATTTTCTCCGACTTCCGCCACTGTGCCGTCGGCCGTAGCATATACTCGTTCGCCCAGTATTCCCGGAAGGTCTACGCCTGAATGATGTTTGTATTCGTTCAGGATCGGATGAAGCCGCTGGCCGTATGCTGAACTTACCGGGATATGGCGAAGATCCTCGGCCTGCAACGGCGAGATGCAAGGTATCCGGGTGATTACCTTATTCGGCTGCATGAGGAGCATGATGGTTTTTTCGACCTGTTGATAGTTCGAAGCCATATTCAGCAACTTGTCGATTTTTGCTTGTCCGGAGGGAGTAAGCCCTGCGAACAAGGTGATTATGCAGAGATACACGATATTCATAGCTTCGTAAGTTTGCAACCCACAAATGTCGATCTGACAGCTTTCCCCGGAGTACCATCCTTTTTCAGCGGGTGATAGTAGTAGTGTATACTTCCGTCAGCCTTTTCGATGTAGCAGCCGCAAATCACCCCGCGTACACTTTTCCAGCCTATGTCGATATGGACATGATCGCCGTCCATATATTCGCGGTCATTGAGGTGCGCGGCATCGAGCTGCGCAATACGATTCTCCAGTTCTTTTCTCTGGCTCAGATATTCGCTATCAGTCATGGTTAATCGTTATTTTGTAAGTTGTATTTATCTGCAAGGAGTTCCAGGGCTTCCCAGATTACGCCCCGCATACATCCATGGTAGCCGGCCATCTTCAGGCGTTTGTCCAGGATGATTAGGTGTTGCTCGTCGAGGTCGATCGTGACCTTTTTCGCAAAGAGCGTTCTTTTTTTGCGGGAAATACCTTCCGTGGCAATAGCGTCTAATGACTTGAAAATGCTGTCTGATTTCATATCGCTCTTTATTTTTCAATACGCGGGCGTATTTCTTGGAAAAATGTCTCCATGTCGCAGGCCCCGTTGGATTTGGGGTCGTAATCGAATATTGAGATATGCTTGAGTTCGGCCTGCTTGAAGGCCTCGCATTGACGGATACGAGCTTCGCAGGTCTTGATGTCCAGACCATGCTTTTTGAGCATATCCTTCACCGTTTTTACTGCTCTGGTGCGTTCGGACACCATCGTCAGCAGAATTCCCAGAATTTCAATATGTGGGTTGGCGCTCTCCTTGATCTCGTCGATGCGGTCTATGATGTTCCGGAGGCCATCGTACGCAAACTGCCCGGATGTAAGCGGAATCAAAACGTAATCTGCCGCCGTCAGTGCATTCGTTACTATCATATCGAGGGCCGGCGGGCAGTCGATTATACAGTAGTCGTATAGTGCTGTAAAGCCACTGGACACGAGTTTATTTCTCAGAACAGAGTGCCAGGCCATTTGGCCTATCAACCTGAAATTGATTGTGGCGGTTTCCATGTCGGAAGAAATAATATGCAGGTTGTCGGAGATTGCGTAGGGTTGGGGAGCAGCCTTACCGATGAACAGTTGGTAGATGTTTCTTTCGGACTGGGCGTTGAAGAAACGGGACAGGTTGGCCTGGTGATCCGTGTCGAGCAGGAGAACTCGCTTGTCCTCGGATGCGAGGCGGTGCGCCAGGTTGATCGCGGTTGTGGTCTTGCCAACCCCGCCTTTCAGATTTGTGATCGTGATCGTTTTCATAGTAAGCGGTTTTTGAAGGTTATTAAAAAAGATCTTGTTGTACTGCGAGTTTGCTGTATTTCTCCGTTTCGATGATGCGCTCCATGGTGCTGACATAGTATGCCTTTTTGTCGAGGACTTCGTCATTGCCGGCGATGTTGGCTATTAGCAGGTTATGCTTGCGCCAGACGTAATTGTAATTGCGGATATTGACTTTCCGCGTAAGCGCCAGCGCCGTAGCTCTCGTAATATGCATGGAATCAACCATTGTCGAGAGCATCTTATCCCGGAGTCGGTTATATTCGTCGTAACTGTTTTGTCGGTTGTTTGCCGAATAGATATTGAAGATCAAAAGGTAAGGATCTTGCTCGCCTTTCTTGAAACATTCAGCCAGACCGAACCAATGATTAGAGTTCCCTCGGAGTGCGTTTTCGGCCTCTTTGAGAATGCGGTTCCGAAAGTCGTAGTAGCGCCGGAATTTATTGCCGACACATAAGATCTTCCGGAGGGTAGAATAACTTACGACCCATTTGCCTGCATCTGCCGATCTGCAAATCTGCAAATAGATTTTGGTTGTATAGATATTCTTGAATTTTTCGAGGGAGCGCTGAAGCAATCTTGTAAAGCCGAACTGGGGAGTGACCATGCATGCAGCTACCTCGATCGGGAAGAAAAAATGTACCAATTCCCGGCGTTTGTTCTTCTCGTCCCGACTTATGGCTACATACGTGCAGAGCGGCCCCTTGCCATGTAGTGTTTTACGGAACTGATGTGACCATTTGGGGTAATCGACTTGGATAGTAGGCATGGCAATCAAAGCGGCCCGTAATTCTTCGTAATAATGTCGCAATACGCCGAAAGAGGCGAGGGGAAGTACGATTTCCACCTCGTTTCGTTCTTGGTATACGCTTACGCAGTCCATATTGGCGATTCCCGATGTTTTGTTCTTAATATTACCTTGGATTACCGGTTGGAGTAGTTCCGTGATTTTCAACAATGCCTGCAACTGGATGAATTTATAGTCGTAACGCATGTCGATAAAGAAATTCGGTTGTGTGAGCTTCGGTTGCTTTTTGATGTCGGCAGCCAATGTTTTCAGTTCTTCTTCGTCGAGCGCACAATCGTCGCTGACCACACAATACCCGATGTCTGTCTTTATCTTGTGATTCACGGCTTCGTCAATAGCGGTTATTTATGAGACGCTGCTTTCAGGTTAGAGCACTCCTTCGAGAGCGCATCGTATGTCTCGACCATCTGCATGATTGCCTTTTTGTATGATCGGGAGAAAGTTATTCCCTTGATAAGATTGAGAGTTGCTATCTCCTCTGGGGTGCTGAAGGTTATTGTGACCTTGTTCTGTACTGCACCCCAAAAGTTGGACACTTTTGGGGTGTTTTTTATGAAATATAATTATGAGATTCGTTTAAAGGCCGTAAAACTGGTACTCGAAGGCGGACTTTCGGTTAGGGAAGCCGGATGTCACTTGGGCTGTGGCCGCTCGCAAGTTCACTTGTGGGTAACATTATTCGAGCGCCATGGCCTTGCCGGCCTTAAGCTGCGCCACGGTAGCTACAGTGCAGAATTTAAGTTGTCAGTTTTGAAGCATATGCACCAAAATCATCTATCTTTGCTGGAGACAGCAGTGCATTTCGGCATTCCGGGCCCTTTTGTTATTCGTCAATGGGAGCGGCTCTATCAAAACCAAGGTGCTGAAGGCCTGCGGCGTAAACCGCAAAGAAGGAGGCCGGCCATGAGTAAATCGAAGACTAAAAAAGTCAAACTCAAAACGACTCCGCACGAAGAGTTGCTTAAGGAACTGGAGTATCTTCGTGCCGAGAATGCTTACTTAAAAAAATTGCAGGCCTTAGTCGAGGAGCGCATTGTCCGCGAGAGCGGGAAAGAGCCCAAGCCATCGAAGGACTAAGGCCGCAGTGCCGGCTTTCAGTATTGCTCAAAGCCGCAGGGATGGCGCGAAGCACATTTTATTATCACTTCAGAAAATCAAAACAACCCGATAAATATGCTCGCGAAAAAGAGAGTATTATAAGGTTATATCACGAACATAAGGGGCGTTATGGTTATCGGCGCATTACCGTTGAAATGAATAAGATCGGATATGCGATAAATCACAAAACCGTACTTAAGCTGATGAATATTTGCGGGATAAAAAGTCAGGTCAGGCTCCGTAAATACTGTTCATACAAAAGGACAGATCGGACGGATAGCGCCCAATCTTCTGCAACGCGACTTTGCAGCCGAAAAACCGAATCAGAAGTGGGTTACTGACCTTACGGAATTTTCGGTTTGCGGCGTAAAGTTATATCTATCGCCGATTATGGACTTATATAACCGGGAGATTATTAGCTATAAAATAGCTGAACGCCCTAACTTTATGCAGATCATGAAGATGCTGGACGATGCGTTTGCCAGAATACCGGATTCTCCGGGTATTGTCTTGCATTCCGACCAGGGCTGGCAGTATCAGATGAAGCAGTATCAGCTCCGTTTAAGACAGAAAGGTATTACACAGAGCATGTCGCGCAAGGGTAACTGTCTGGATAACGCTGCTATGGAAAGTTTCTTTGGATTATTGAAGTCCGAATTATTATATTTGCAAAAATTCTCATCCATAGACCATTTCCGAAAAGAATTGGAAGAATATATCGACTACTACAATAACAAGCGGATAAAGAAATACTTAAACAACATGAGCCCGGTACAATACCGAACTCATGCCATCTAAACAAATACTAATCCGTCCAATATTTGGGGTGCACTTCATTCTGTGTGACGCAAGTTTTAGCAGCCATAACGCAATATTTTTTATTAATCTTTTGGAACCCATCTTCCATCAATATCTTGCTCGTACCTACGCTCGTGGCGTTTCCACTCATAGTAAAGCGTGCCATCTGGGTTGTAGGCTTTGACCCATTCGATATTTCCATACTTGCTTTGAAGGGCGGATAATATCCCGCCGTTCTTAACCTGATTCTTACTGCAATTATTCCAATATCTGACTTTGCAATTTGGGCAATTATAGATGATTTTCTTACCATGGGTTGCGTTGTATTCGCAAGCCGGGCACAGACTTTTATACATGACCTTCACTGTCCTTTCGGCAGTGTCATAGGCTTTGAGTTTGCGATCCCGCTCCTTCATGTAGGCTCGGAACTCTTCGCGTGTCAGTGGTTTATTTCCGGGCATAGTTGAATAATTTTTATAAAGCAAGGGCGCTGAGATAACTTTCTGCAATGCGCCCTTGCTGTCCGAAGTAGACGTTTTGTTTGTTGGCCTTGTCATACATCGCTCGTGAGAACCTGTACTTACGACCAATGCGCGAATTGTGACCATCTACTTCGCTGCCCTCTGTAAGACCGTCACGGCGTTACCTTGAGGGCCAAGAGCTTTTCTCTTTTTTGCGGTCAGAGATTGATTTTGCTCCTGAATATGTATAAATTGAACTGTCTGTATCAAAGATTTGGGTCGCAATTTTTCATCCAGCTCATTTCGACGGTAGAGTATTTTCTCCCCGTTTGACATGGTTGTGCGGGTGTACTTCTGTATGTCGATTTGCTTGAGGTAGTAGTAGAATGTTCTGGGCGATATTCCACAGTATCGCGCAGCCTGTACGCCATTTAGGAATTCGAGCTGCTGGAGTTCCTTCATGGACATTTCGCTTCCGCGTTTGCGTTTACGTCGTTTGATAGTTTCCTGTGCCATGCTATTTTACCCTTACTATCGTGAAAGAATGATCTTCTTTACACGTTTTAGTTGAAAATTTTCTTCCGGGCCATTTTTTGAGAAATCTCTTGATCGCTTGGCGGGCGTTGGCTGCAGTATTGTCAATGTTTTGAAAACTCAGGGAGGCATCAACTTCCAGATTTTTCAGGTATTTTTCCCAGCCAGCTGTGCTTGGTATTTCGCAGAATGATATTTTTTTGCCCATTTCGCTTGGCTTTCAGTGGTTTTTATTATATCTTTACCCAGTTTATTGTGGTACTTGAATGTAGTACGCATGTATCACAATGCAAAGTTGCAAAAGATTTCGCCAAAATGCAAGAAAAAGAGCAAAAGATTTCGCCGATCAAACAAAGAATTTTGCAATTTGCTGATAATCTTAATATTAGCAAACGCGAATTTTATGCGAAAATAGGCGTGTCTCGTGGTACACTGGAATCAAAGACGGGTATTACTGAAGATGTATTGGCGAAATTTATTGCAACATTCCCTGACGTGTCGATTGAATGGTTGATGCAGGGCAAGGGAAGAATGAAAGTTGATAAAGAGGTCGTAGATAATGTTGCAACTGATACTACTGTGGGGATGATTCTTCATCGTGATGAACAGCTGATTCGAGAAAATGAACGGTTAAAAATTCATGTAGAAGAATTGGAGCGAAAATTAGGTCTGAATAACACCCCCCCCCACGCAATAGGCGCGCAATTAGCTGATATGTAGGTGTTTGTGGCGTTTTTTTTAATTGTTGATATTATACTAATTTTTTATTACCGGTTTTGCAAAAAAGTTACATACATTAGCTAACATAAAGCCCGCTAATTGATTAGGTGGTTTAGGCAATTTGCCTTACAAGCAGGAGGTCTGCGGTTCAAATCCGCTTGTTCCCACCAATGAAAATCAGACAGTTGCAGGAGTGCGGCTGTCTTTTTTCATGCCCTCGGCGGAGGGGCTTCCCATGAGGTTTGCGTGGAACGGGTAGACTGCACGGTGAACCGACGGCCGAGGTCCGATGGGCATGCGCGTATGTGCAGCGGATTTGTGTTGTCAAAAAAACGCCGCGCCAGCGGGACCGGCGCGGCGTGAATATCCTCGTTGTCGGTTAGAATTTGTAGTAGAATCCGAATTTCAGATCGGACGAGGAGAGTTTCAGGCCGAAGGCCTCGCCGCTGCCGCCGTTGAAGTAGTCCTTGCGGTAGCCGAGGAAGCCGACCTGCGTCAGGAAGCTGAAGTGCTCGTTGATCTTCACGCTCAGTCCCGGTGTAATACCGGCCTGAAAGCCCTCGTGATCGCAGCAGGCGAAGCCTACGCCGCCGTCGAGGAAGAGCGACAGAATCCCCTTGTTATAATATTTGTAACGGGCATAGGGCGACGCCGTGAAGACGTTGGCGCTGCCGCCGTCCTTTACTTTCAGGTACTCGTAACCGAGCGCCACGCCCACCGACCATCTCTTGTTGAAATCGTAGCCCGCTTCGGGAGCGATCGAGAACGAATCGGTTTTGACGCCTTCCGTCTTGTCGTGCCAGTAGCCCAGCTTGCCGCCGATCCACAAACCTTTCTCCTGCGCCGAAGCTTTGTCGGCCGCCGTAAAGCTTGCAGCTGCTGCAAGCAGTACGATAATGATTTTCTTCATCTTTGTTGCGTTTTTAGTTTGACTGAAAAATGGAGCTGTTTTTCTGTTCCGAAAGCAAAGAAACAGCGCGGATTTCTTACGTGCAAATAAATTCAACGAACCGGATGTTTCTAAAAATCAACGCATAGAATTTATAAATTGAACGATCGGCCTATGCCGGCGAAAGTGCGGAAAAGGGGACCGCGGGGTAAAAAATCAGGCTGCAAGGGATCTCTTGCAGCCTGATTCGGAGGATGAGTTGTGTGCGGCTTACCGGTGCGAGCGTTTGGCGACGAAGAGCGCCAGAATGAACGATACGGCCGACGCGGCGATCCAGAAGACGATCGCCGCGTCGAAATTGTAGCTCGTCACGCCGTCCAGCTCCGTTTTGCCGGA